>JACKGR010000007.1 GCA_020631895.1 Candidatus Nomurabacteria bacterium | reverse complement strand
CGAGCAACTGAGTCGGAAAAACAAACAAAAAATCAGTCACTCGCTTTCAGAAAAATGTCGAAGACTAGGCTGAGAGGCCCTAGTAAACCAAGTCAGATGAATATGACACCGGCGAACGCACTATCTGACGTCGTACGACCGATGGCGTACCTATATTAGGCAGCTATCGCTAGTGTCTGCATAGGAGTAACAAGACTCTTAACAGAAGCTACTAGCTGTTGCAATTTTGTTGCAGTTAAATGGTGAATTGTGTTCACTAGTCAACACGCAGGTCAGATTGTTAAGGTCTCCTCGTCTAAAGCTATGTCATCCCCGCAGTTAGAACCTTAGTTCTACAATATATATTATACCATAAGCCCATTAATGAATAAAGGTTAACTTGCGGAACAGTAATAAATAAGACAGAATTAGGTTTATGACAAAATTAGAACAACTTAACTTTCTTACTAAATCTGATGTGGCAAAAGTGGCGGAGGGTTTTGGTACCCCTGTTTTTGTATACGACGAGGCAACGCTTAGAGCCCAAGCGAAAAAAGCTCTGGCTTTTGATGCACCTTATGGGCTAACAGTAAGATATGCCATGAAGGCTAATCCAAATAGCCACATTTTGAAAGTTCTTGATAGCGAAGGAATCGAAATTGATGCCAGCTCTGGATATGAAGCTGAGAGGGCAATTCTTGCAGGAGTAAAACCTGAAAAAATTCTAATTACCAGCCAGGAGCTCCCAAAAAATCTAGTTGAACTTGTGGAGCGCGGCGTAAACTTTAATGCCTGCTCGCTAAATCAACTTGAGGAGTATGGTAAAGCTCTGCCTGGTACTGAGGTAAGCGTCCGAATTAACCCGGGTCTAGGGTCGGGACACTCAAATCGAACAAATGTTGGCGGGCCATCATCAAGCTTTGGAATCTGGTATGAGTACGTAGATAAAGTGAAAGATATCGCCAAAAAATATAACCTGAAGACTACCAGGCTCCACACTCACATCGGCTCAGGAAGCGATCCGGAAGTCTGGACAAAAGTGGCTGCAATGAGCCTCGAACAAGTTAAAGCCTTCCCGGATGTAACTTCGCTTGATCTGGGCGGAGGATTTAAGGTTGCACGCATGAAAGACGAGATAGGCACCGATCTGAGCTTAATAAGCCCTGTTATTGCTGAGGCACTAGAAAAGTTCTTTAAAGAAACTGGCCGCAAGATAAAACTAGAGATCGAACCAGGAACATTTATGGTGGCCAACTCTGGATCACTTATCACAAGGATTCACGATATTGTTGACACCGGTGAAGCTGGATACACGTTCTTAAAAATTGATAGCGGTATGACTGAGATTATGCGACCAGCTCTTTATGGAGCGCAGCATCCGCTGATTGTTGTTAACGACCGACCAGAAGACCACCAAAAATATGTAGTTGCAGGACATTGTTGCGAATCCGGTGATACTCTTACACCTTATCCCGGAGATCCTGAAGTTATTAACGATAGACTACTACAGAAAGCTGAGATTGGTGATCTGATGGTAATTGAAGGGGTCGGAGCCTACTGTGCCTACATGAGCGCGCAGAATTACAACTCTTTCCCGCTCCGTCCAGAAGTTATGAAGGTTGGTGATGGCAAGTTTGTTGAGATATGTCGCCGCGAGACTCTGACCGAAATGCTCCACCTAGAAACTCAGCTGAGCTAAACGACTTCTTGATGCAAAACGTGATTTTTTGATCTATAGAACAGCATGTAGGTTGCCCAGCCCAAGAACACAAAGCCAGAACCCACTATTACCGGGACATTAATACCCATAGTCGCAATATAACCTGCGATTAAAGCTGGAATCGCCTGAGCTAGCGCTTGCACGCTAGAGTCTATGCCTAAGATTTCACCCTGAATCTCAGGACCAGCCGATAAGCTGATGAGGCTTTGAACATTTGCCATAGTTAATCCATGAAACAATGCAATTAGTGGTGCAACTAGCAGTAGCTGGGTTGTATTTTGTGGCCACAGCTGAAGAAGAAGGGCTCCACTTAAACCTAACAAACTAAATCGTAGCACCTGGTGATTCTTTAAATACTTAGCAACAATTGGCGTTACTACAGCTTGAGATAGAGCTATACATACTCCAATGTAGGCGAAGAAGTCTCCAGCGTTGGCTGTTTTAAAGCCAAGCTTTTGAATCAGTAGAACTGCGAAGAAAGTTGTGAAGAATGTGAACCCACCCCAGAATAAGAATTCTGACGCAAATATAACCCTCAGGCCTGGTGCAAGAGCAGCTTTTTTAATATTGTCGATAGATTTACCCCAAGCCATCTTAAGCTTTGCATTGATGTGCTTATGAGTCTCAGGAAGCAACCATAAAACTAGCACCATGTTGATAAGACTTAAAATTGCCGTAAACCAAAATGGGGTCGCCGAGCTAAACCAACTTGGGGTATTAAATAATCCGAAGAAACTTGCATTTGGAACCGCAAGCCTAGCTCCAATATATGGACCAAATACAAATCCCATTCCAAATACTGCACCCATTAAACCAAAGTTTTTAGTTCGCTTTTCTGGCGGAGTGACATCAGCAACAACTGCTCTAGCTACACTTATATTTCCCCCAGTTATGCCGTCAAATGCACGCGATGCAAACAGCAGTGGAATATTTTTAGTTATGATACCAATAGCAAACGCGATATAACCAAGTGCTGTGCCGGCGATACTTAGACTCAGCACTCGCTTACGACCAAATCTATCTGATAACTGGCCTAAAATCGGCGTTGAGAAGAACTGCATCAATGGGTAAATGGCCGTCAACCAACCAAGTATAATCAGTGAAGCATTTAGGGTGTGACCAGCTGGCATAAATATTGTGTATATAAGCTGAGGCAATACTGGGAACAGTATTCCTACCCCTAGAACGTCCAAAAATACAGTGAACAGGACGATGGCTAGCGCTCTACCCTCATGGGTTTTTTTGGTTTTACTCATTGACTCGCTTTCTTTTATCTTTAAGTAATGGCTTAAATTATACCGATTTTTGTCAGCATTTTCCAGTATTCTAAGGATATGTCCTGAGAACTATTGACGCATTATGATTACAGCATTGTTTAAAGATTTCAACATGGTTATAAATATTTTTGACTAATAGTAACTAGTATTGTATTGTAGTTTAAATATGACTGAAGTCCATAGTAATAAAATTCTAGATAAAGCATTCCCTTTTCCGGACGATGAACCGGACATTATGCTTGGTATACCCGACTACACAGATGGGGTTGCAACTGATTTTTTTGCTTCTCTGGGTACTGAGGATCGTGAATTAATTCAATGGTATCTTGAACAAGGTTATGTTCCTGCACCAGCACCAATTGAATTTTATGTTCTAGGTTTGGCAAAAGGATATCAATCTGTAGACCCAAATAGACGGAGCACTGTAGGTATCGATGCTGCAATAACCGAGCTACAAAGGGTGGGAAGATATGTAGAAATTTTCCTGGAAGCTAGCAGTTTTTTTCCAAAAATTGAAACTTATGGATGCCTAAGGATTGATAATGATGGAGCCTATTATGAATATAATACGTTGGCATGGGATGAATTTTTATCTTCAAAATCATTACCCTATTCTTTAAAATTTGTACAAGAGTCAGTTAGGGGTATCACCGTACCTCTAATTGAAGCAACTGCTCGATTTTTGCAAGACCCAACAAGTGAACCAGAAATGTCATTAATGATTGAAACTATTTTGAAAGAAGAACGAGAATCTCTGGAAATATCTAGCGAGAGTTAGTACAAAGCATATGCCAGTCGTTTAGTGTAAGTTCTTGAGCTCTTGAATCAGGGTTAATTCCAGCTTTACTTAACCATGAATCAACCTCATCTTTGCTTATATTTAGAGCACCGCTAAGACTAGATCTAAGCTTCTTCCGCTTTTCAGAGAAGCCAGCCTTAACTACTTTAAAGAATTGATCGACATCTACATCTGTAAAAAGCGGCTCATTGTGTCGTTTGATTTGAATAATCTGGCTATCAACTTTAGGTGGAGGCGTAAATAACTCAGCTGGTACCACCTGTAGAAGTTTAGCCTCGGCGTAAAACTGGACGCTAACAGATAGGATACTCATCTGACCAGGCTTGGCTACAATCCTCTCGGCCACCTCTTTTTGGACCAAAAGAGCCATAACTGATGGCGGGTTTGATGCCTCGAGAAGTGTTCGGATCAAATTAGATGTCAGATAGTATGGAATGTTGGCAACCACCTTATACCCCGGCTCAACAGAAGAAAAATCATATTCTAGAACATTTTTTTGCTCTACAGACAAGTTTTTAGCCCCTACACGGCCTTTTAGATTCACAGCAAGCAGTTCATCGAGCTCAATTGCAATCACCTCTCTAGCGGCTTCTACGAGCTTTTTGGTTAAAGTGCCCAGACCAGGTCCAACTTCGACGACTGTATCGGTTGTTCCAACCTCACCCGCCTCAACCATTGCCGTCAGTGAAGCGTAATCGTGAAGCCAATGCTGACCCAGCGATTTTTTAGGATTCATCTGTTAATTCCAAAAACTTCTTAAATCTAACAAGAATATCATCTTCGTGCTTAGGGTTTGCGCCTTTGATTTTTTCAATCGCCATATCGACAGGTAGCCATATTCTACCCGAGTGTTCTTGATCAGCTTCTTCTAAGTCTTTAATCCACTTGGCTGCAAAGTAATGAATTATTTTATCTCTCATTATTCCAACATCCACATATTGGTTTAACCTTGCACCTAAATATGTTTGAATTTCTGCATCACAACCAGCTTCTTCAGCCGTTTCTCTAAGTGCGGTCTCCTCAAGAGTTTCACCGATATTAAGATGTCCTTTGGGTAAGTGGTATGAATCTTTGTCACTACCAATCAAATCTGGGAACTCTCCTGCTTTTCTAATAAGTAGAAGTACCTCAACCTCGTTATCAAGATTTCGGTATACAACACAACCAGATGCTATTGAATATGGCCAGTCTTTGGTTGCGCGATATTCTTTGCCTGGATATAACTTCATCTTATGATTCTAACAGATTGATTAGTAGCTATGATACTGTTGCCAGTGCGCATAGGTTCCAGCCCAGCCACCATATCGGTTAACATAGCCATTAACCCACTTAAGAGAATCGACTGGATTTAACGGATTACCCGGAACTTTGCTACATGGATATGCCTGGGCAAGCCCACAGGCTCCAGATGATTTATTGACGGCATTAGGGTTCCAGCCACTTTCTCTTCCAATTATGAAGTCGACGTATCCAAAATCTGATTCCGATATACCGGCTGCGATCATCCATTCGGTTTTGCTACCTCCGCCCGTGTATGGCAAGCCAGTTCTCGCACCGACTACTACAACTTGGGTTGTAGGCTGTAAGGTTATGACTTCTTTGACAGGATTACGCTGTGGTTCTCCACCATTTTTAGTAACAATCTCATAAGTAACTAGCTTTTTACCATCAACGCCAGGAGTTTGTACTTTTTTGTAAGTAGTAGATTGTTGAGCGTCTTTAATCTGTTGCTCGGGGAACGGTGCTACCTCTTCTACAGTCTCAAAATTACGCTCGACTTGCGCTAGGCTAATTGTCATGCCCTCGGTAATCCTAGATTCCTTTGGCACACTAAGCTCATCGCCTTCGCCTAGCTTGATATCTCGTGAAGTTAAAAATTCTTCTACGGTCGATTCATTAGTTCTAATACTCGAGGTCGTGCCATACAGATCAAAGTTGATTGTCTTGGCTCGTTTTATTACCATCTCGGTACCAGGAGTACCCTCAAAAGGATCGTCCTGTCTGGAGAATGCAAACTGGTCCTCAGGCGAGGTTTTAAAGCCAGCCTCGGTTGCAATCTTTTTTGGAGTTCTCTCAGCCGTCATAACTGTATAGCTATTTGAGCCATCAACAACAGCAACAAGACGCGCTCGATAAACATTTATTTTAAATTCTACTCCTGTTATTTCAGCTTCGGCTGACGGTTCTGTTTTATCAAATGAGCTGACTGGCTTATCAAGTTTTTTGAGCACTTGACCAACTGTTTTAGCATTAGTCGCAATAACTTTATCTTGACCGTCAACGTGCACAGTCACAACTCTGGTGTTAGTAGCACGAACAAGTTGGTTCTTTGAAAAACCAACGTACCCCATATATGTAAATATTATTACGACTATAGCTACAAAAATTCGTTTCTTCATAAAAAATAAACAGAGATCGAAAAATATACTAACTATTCTCTACCTCTTTAGTACATGTATTATACCACGAACAGTAGTGGTTATATAGCTTAGTGCTCTTTGTCTAGTAGCTTTTGAGCCACCCGTACATTCTGACTTAATTTAGCCGGCAGATTTGATAAGTTAAACCAACCTAAATCGATAATCTCTAGAGGCCGTGGGGCATTAACTTTGGGTATTTTTGGCAATCTAACTTCATAATAGGTAATGTTCATAACCGGCCATGATCTACCACTAATCGGGACTCTGGCTTGTCCAATCTCTTTAAACTGCGCTTGGTCTACCATTAGTCCAGTTTCTTCTTCTAATTCACGCTTGGCTGCCATCAGCGGTGACTCCTTCTTGCTGATTCCACCACCTGGTAGACTCCAGTGCTGACTTGAGTAGCTGGTTTTTTGTAGTAGCAGCTTGCCCTCTGACATAACATAAACTCTAACTCGGTTAGAGTTATGCAGTATCAATCCTGTAAAAGGCCACGTCAGAGAGTATATGATCTTCACTAGCCAACCATATAGCTTGTTCATTGAACTAACTCCAGTGGAGCAAAAGATGCATTTAACTTTTTCACACCCTTCGATTTAAAAGCTATTGAAAGCATCTCACCATCTACTTCTACTACTGTTCCAATTCCAAATAGTTGATGTTTAACTTTTGCACCGATTGGTATATTAATAGCGTTATCTGGCGTAAAGTGGCTTTCACTCTCAGGTAATTTGGTGTTGAAGTTTGCCGCGGCAAAAGGTGCATCAGCCTCGTGCTCGCCATCGATTTCTGATAGAAATCTGGATGGGGGATTGTGCTGTGAGCTACCGTAAAGCATACGGCTATTGGCATGATACATAAACAGCTCCTCGCGAGCTCGAGTCATGCCAACGTAGCAAAGCCGGCGCTCCTCCTCCATCTCAGCCGCATCAAACAGAGCTCTAGAGTGCGGGAAGATTGACTCCTCCATACCTGCCATAAATACAACCGGGTACTCCAGGCCTTTTGCGGCGTGTAATGTCATCAGCGTTACGGCTTGTGACTGCTCATCGATTCCATCAAGATTTGATACTAGAGCCACTTCCTCTAAAAATCCATCAAGTCCGAGATTCTCATACTCCTTGGCGACACTAATAAGTTCTTTGACGTTCTGAACTTTGTCAGCTGATTGAATTGTGCCATCGTCAAGATACTTTAAATATTCTGTTCTTCTAATAACTGCATCGATAAATGGAGCAACCCCAAGATCTTCTTTTTGAATTCTAAGATCGTTTAAAAGATTACTGAGAGAAATTAACCCTTGGTATGCTTTACCAGATAAGATTGGGCAAGTTTGAACCTGTCTTAGCGCTTGGCTAAGTGTTAGCTGGCTATCCGAAGCCCAGTCAAAAAACTTCTCTAAACTTTTTGCGCCGACGCCTCGTCCAGGTACATTTACGATTCTCAGGAAGCTTGTCGTGTCCTCCGGCTGGTAAATAAGCCTGATATAAGCCATCACATCTTTAATCTCTTTACGATCGTAGAATCTAACACCTCCGACAACTCGGTACGGAATACCGTACCGAAGAAATGCCTCCTCAAGCGCACGGCTCTGAGCGTTGGTGCGATATAAAATTGCGTAATCGTTGTACTGTCGAGCCTTAAGATCAACCTTCATCTTAATCTTGCTAATTATGCTCTCGCCTTCATGGGCCTCGGATTGGACCTGCACGATATTTACCGGTGAGCCAGCCCCTGCTCGAGTCCAGAGCTCTTTTGATGATCTTTGCTCGTTCTTGGTAATTACTTTTTGGGCTGCATCTAGAATGTTTTTGGTACTCCGATAGTTCTCCTCTAGCTTAATAACTTTTGCGCCAGAGAAGTCCCTCTCAAAATTAAGAATGTTTCTGAAGTCCGCCCCTCGCCAGCTATAGATACTTTGCCAATCATCTCCAACAACACAGATGTTCTTATCGTCGTTTAACAGAAGTTTAATCAGTGTGTACTGTGCATTATTTGTGTCCTGATACTCATCAACAAGTATGTATTTAAACTGAGTGCGCCACTTATCTCTAATCTCTTTATTGTTTTTAAGCATCGCCACTGTTCTACCGATAAGATCATCAAAATCCAGGGCATTTGCGTCACGCAGGCTTCTCTCGTAAAGAGGGTATACACTGGCGGCTACTTTTTGGGCCGGAAGTTGAGCCGTTCCTAAATACTCTTCTGGAGAAATTAGTTCATTTTTAGCCGCGCTGATTAATCCGCTGATTGAACTTGGCTTAAACTGCTTCTCATCTACTGAGAGTTGCTTGCAAACCTGTTTGATTGCACTTTGACGATCTGATTCATCAAAAATCACAAAATTTCTTGGAATGCCAAAAGACTCGCCGTCTTGTCTGAGGATTCTGACACAAACACTATGAAATGTGCCCATATACGGCATAAAACTTCGATCAGATCCGTTAGTATCAATTAAAATTGCGACTCTTTCGCGCATTTCTTTAGCTGCCTTGTTTGTAAACGTCACAGCCAAAATTTGATAAGGCGTTACACCTAATTGCAACAAGTTCGCAATTCTGTGAGTTAAAGTCTTTGTCTTGCCACTTCCGGCTCCGGCCAAAATTAAAACAGGTCCAGTGGTTTGCTCAACCGCCGCCTGTTGATTTTGATTTAGCCCCTCAAGAAGATTTTTCACCTAACAAGTATAACAAAATTAGCTGCTCTATTTTGGATTAAAGTCACTGTTTTATGGCAAAAATGGTAACTTAACACCACTGACTATTATGTAAACTCCAGCTGCTAAAACCACTAGTAGAACTAGAAGTACGACTTTTGGTGCACTTGAGTGATGCTCAAGTTTTGACCAATCATGAAGTGTTGGATGATATTCATCAGTATCAAATATTTTAGGCTGAGCACCATCGTCATCATCATCTTCAGATTTAGAGTCGTTTAAATTATCGGAGAACAATTGTACCTTTTGCGAAGAATCAGTCTTGTCTGTATTTGATAAATCGACTTGATTCTCCAACTTGTCGTCAGTCTCATTGACTGGTTTGATAACTGAAACATCCGAACTTACCTCTGCCAGTTCTTTTTCGGCCTTATGATTGACTTCAAGATCCGACTTTGATTCTTCGTCATTCATGGCGTCTTTATCCGTCTTAACGTCTGGGGTCTGATTTGCTATATCGACTTGCAAATCTTCGGGTGTTGAATTTGGCTCGTCGTCAATTTCAGCTTTATTAGTGCTATCAGTATCGGCTGGTTTTTTACTTTGAGAGTCTAGGTCTGATTTTATTGCATTCTTATCATCTGCAATTGGCTCAATCGTCTTTTCTGCTGCAAACTTCAGTGCGCCAGGTGTGTGTGCAGATAACCCAGCCGTACTCTCCACCTCAGGAGTTTTTTTAACGACTACATTATTGTCTGTAGCTTTTGGATTCTCAGACTCATCGGCTTCTAGCAATTTTTGTCCAGGATGCGGAGCCTTCAGTAGCGATTCAGATCTTACTTTTTGATCTGCATTATGAATTATGTCAAAACTTTTAGCTTTTGAATTTAACCTGGGCTGTTTCTTTGGAAGGACTGGTTTTGACATTTTTTCACCAGTTTTACCGAGAAGTTCCTCGGTCTGCTTAGCGAGCTCACTTACCGCTGAGTCTAGTACTGAAAAATCCTCTTTAGCAGGTAATGCTGAAACATTTTTTGGTTTTGATGGTTTCTTTTTAAGTACCATATTTGGCCTACTTTTTATCCGTTAAATTATCTTTATACACCCGTCCTGCAGCTTCTACCATAGGCCAAAAAGTTGCCACACCTAGACTAGCACCGCCTACTAATAATCCGTCTAGACCATTAACTGAAAGTATCGCCGTCGCATTATCAGCATTACTACTACCACCATACAAAATCTTAACTTTACTTGCTGCGTCAATTCCGTAGAGCTCTTTTATATTACCCCTGATTAAATCAACAGCTTTTTTAATATCGTCTGGGGCTGGCATCTTATGTTTTGAAAAATCTTTGCCATTACTTAGCGCCCAAACTGGTTCGTATGCGATTACTGCATCACCAACCTCATCACTTGTTAAATCTGCGAGGCCAACCTCAAGCTGACTAGATATAACTGTACTCGTGTGATAATGTTCTTTCTCCATTAATGTTTCGCCTATACAAAGTATTGGCTTTATTCCACTTCTTACTGCAGCTGACATTTTTGCTCGGATAAGTTCATTCGACTCATTGAAAACATGTCTACGTTCAGAATGGCCAACCAATACGAATTTTGCTATACCCCTAAGCATTGGCATACTAGTCTCACCAGTGAACGCACCTTCGTCCCGATGGTAGCCGTTCTGAGCAATTGTTGCGATGTCGCATTTAGCCAGAGTTTCTGAAACTGGACTTAATGATATGGTTGCTGGTGCTACAGCTACAACCACACCTTCATCAATCTTTTTCTCGGATAACTTTTTAGCAAATGCAGTGGCCTGTTTGACGCTAAAATGCATCTTCCAATTTGCAAATATAAGTTTCTTTCGCCCACTCATGATAATAAGTTTAATCCGTTTATGCTTGTTAATAATTGTACCACAATACCCCTAAGCATCTAGCAGGGCCTCGACACCAGGTAGTTTATTACCGCTAAGTAGCTCTAAGCTAGCGCCACCGCCAGTCGATATATGGCTAAACTTTCCCTCTGGATGTTTTGTAAGCCAATCGAGCACAAAATCAGCAGTATCACCGCCCCCAATAATAGTTTCGGTTGAACCAGACTGCTTTGATAGGGCCTCGGCCATCATCTCAGAACCTACAGCAAACTTTGTAAGCTCAGTCATACCGAGGTTTCCATTCCAAATTACCGTAGAGGCACTCTTTATATGTTTGAGATATGTTCTCATGGTTTCGTAGCCGAGGTCTAGAATTATATCCTTATCACCCACCTCGTCTAATCCACAATCTCGTCGATCCGATTTTGCAGATATCTGATCTGATATTGCCACGTCACTCGGTAGGACTAGTTGATTTGGTTTTGCTTTTGTAACAATCGCTTTCACCTCAACCCCGCCATTATCATCAATCAAACTCTTCCCAACATTATGTCCATTAGATTTTATAAAGTTGTTTGCCATCGCTCCACCAATGAGTACTAAGTCGGCAGTATCTAAAAATCTTTCAACCAAGGGCAACTTGTCAGATATTTTTGCACCACCAAGTACAGCGACAAGCGGTCTGGCAGGATCCTCGACGGCCGACAGAAGAGTAGTAATCTCTTTTTCGAGAAGAAGCCCAGCCACAGCGGGTACAAGATGCGAGATACCTTCGGTGCTAGCGTGTGCCCGATGAATTACTCCAAATTCGTCATGCACAATATAGTCTGGATTGATTGCTTTTATTAATTTTTTAGCAAATTCTGGATCATTGTCTTCTTCCTCAGCATGAAACCTGACGTTCTCAAGAACGGTCACTGAACCTGGATTTAATTTTTTCAATGCCTGGGTGGTTACATCTGTTACACAATCAAAGACAAAGTTAATTGGAGTCTCAATTAGTTGCTCCAGCCTCTTGGCTACCTGTTCCAAAGATAAATTGGAATTTTTTTTGCCGTCAGGTCTCCCAAGGTGTGAGATTATTACGACTTCGCATTGTCGGTCAATAAGATATTTAATTGTTGGAATAGTCTGACTAATTCGGTAATCACTTGATATTGAGTTGTCGTCTTTATTTAAAGGTACGTTAAAATCAGCTCTTAGTAGGATCCTTTTTCCGTGCACCTCAATGTCACGGATAGTCTTCTTTTTAAAAACATATCCTGCGTGTTTGGTCATTCTAGAACCCTAACTTTAATCGTGTCGGTCCCCCCGACGCTAGAGTACTTTCCTGATGCCGTGACAATCTTGTTTCCTTTTTTAAGAATCTTTTGCTCAAGCAACCAGTCGGTTAATCTAGTTGCAGCATGTGTATGCGGTGGCCTAACAAAACAAACCGAGCCATAAAGTAGAGCTAGTTGTTGAGCAATTCTAGCCTCTGGAGTTACTACCAAAATTGGCAAGCTCGGACGCCAACCACTAATAGATTGTGCCGTTTTGCCTGATTGTGTCTCTGCAACAATTGCTGTTGCATTAACTTTTAATGCTAGTTCGATTATTACAGAGGCAATTGCCTCGGTGACATTATATTCATGTGGATCAGTAAATTGAGCTCTGACATTACTATTGTTTTGAGTGTAGAGAATTATTCTCTGCATCATCGCCACCGATTCAATTGGATATCTACCTGTTGCGGTCTCATCTGATAACATTACTGCATCCGCTCCAACGATTACAGCAGTCGCGACATCTGATACTTCTGCTCTTGTGGGTTCCGGTTCTTCCATCATCGATGACATCATCTGTGTCGCTACAATACTGAGCTTCTCGTGCTTTAGACATAAACCAATTATCTTCCTTTGTAGCACTGGCACACTCTCGGGTAGAGTTTCTACCGCAAGGTCTCCTCGAGCAATAATTATTCCATCACTGGCCTCGACAATTCCTTCAAGATTATCTATGGCTAGCTTAGTTTCAACTTTGGTAATAATCTTTGCATCAGATTTCAAATTTCCGAGTAGACGACGAAGTTCTTTGATGTCATCTGGAGTTTGAACAAAACTCATGGCAACCCAATCAATATCTTGCTCTGATCCAAAAACCAAATCTTCACGATCTTTTTTGGTAATAATATCTCCAGTGAAATCTGTGTCAGGTAAATTAATTCCTCTTCGCTTAGTGATTATCCCGTTATTCTCTAGACGGACTGAAACCATCTTGTCTCGGACACTCGTAACGACAGACTTTATTTTTCCGTCATACATAAACAATCGATCACCGCGTTTAACTTTTTTAGATAGATCGTATTGTACTGGTATCGGGCCACCCAATTTATGCTCGACGCCATACCCCAACTGGAGCTCTTGTCCTCTAGTTAGTTCTATAAACCCCTCAAAATCGCCCAGTCTTATCTTTGGCCCCTGAATATCCTGAACTATGGCGACATGAACATGGAGTTCTTTACTAGCTTTTCTTATCCATTTTATCTGGCGCTGTCGCTCCTCGTAGCTACCATGAGAGAAGTTCATTCTAAAACCATCAACACCATTTTTGATCATGGCGACAACTTTTTCATAATCATCAGTCGCGGGACCAATCGTAGCAAGAATTTTGGTACGTGTGGCTGCAGCCAACGACGAAACTGGCGATTTATACTTTTCAGTCATTTACTACTAGTGTAGCAAACCATAAGCGTTATCTAAATAGGTTATTTATCGAGCTTTTTTTCAGTTTTTGCAACATCTATTGTCGTCTTTACAATTGTGTCAGGTGCTAGCGATATACTATCAATCCCTTCTTCAACTAAGAATCTTGCAAATTCCGGATAATCAGACGGCGCCTGCCCACAGATTCCTACTTTAACTTTCTTCTTTTTGCCAACCTTGATGAGCTGTCGAATTAGCTCCTTAACCGCCTCGTTCCTCTCGTCATACACATGAGAGACTGTATGGTTGTCCCTATCTACACCAAGTGTTAATTGAGTTAAATCGTTTGATCCAATCGAGAATCCATCAAACAGATCGGCAAACTGTTCAGCCAAAATAATGTTTGCCGGAATCTCAGCCATGACATACACCTGAAAGCCATTTACTCCACGTTTAAGTCCTGCTTTATCAAGAATCTCAAGAACGTTCTTAGCCTCAGTTAAGTTTCGACAAAACGGGACCATAGCTTTAATGTTTGTAAGTCCATGATCATCTCTAGCTTTTTTAAAAGCCATACACTCAAGTACAAATGCCTCACGATACTCCTCGGAGTAATATCTGCTTGCGCCACGCCAGCCAAGCATCGGGTTGTTCTCTAATGGTTCAAATTGTTTTCCTCCGATTAAGTTGGCGTACTCATTGGTTTTAAAATCGCTGAACCTAAATATTACGTCGTTCGGATAGAAAGCTGCACCGATTATACTAATGCCCTCGGCTAATTTATCGACAAAGTAATCTGCTTTATTTTTGTAACCTTTAGTGAGTTTCTCAATCTCAGCCCGTACTTTTTTGTCCTTAACTTTATCAAAGTGGAGCAAAGCCATCGGATGAATCTTAATATGGGAATCAATAATAAATTCTTCTCGGGCCAGTCCAACTCCGTCATTAGGAATCATTGAGTAGGCAAAGGCTTGGTCCGGTGCACCAATATTCATCATGATTTTAGTTTTAGGTCTTGGCAGATTTTTAATATCAGTTGAGTGAACCGTGAACTTTAGCTTACCTTCGTAAACAAAACCTTTATCGCCTTCTGCGCAGCTCACTGTCACCAAACTTCCATCTGGAATTCTCTTGGTGGCACTTCCGGTTCCTACAACACATGGTACGCCAAGTTCTCTTGATACAATTGCGGCGTGACAAGTGCGACCACCCTTGTTAGTGATAATTGCGCTTGCCTTCTTCATTATCGGTACCCAATCTGGATCGGTCATGTCGGTGAGAAGTACATCCCCCTCTTTAAACGAGTTGATGTCTTTGACGCTCATTATTTTCCGGACTTTTCCAGCACCAATATGATCTCCTACGGGAGTACCAGTTGCTAATAACTTACCTTTTTGATCCAAGCGGTAGTCTTCGATTACATTCCCGCTTCTTCTTGACTGCACAGTTTCTGCCCGAGCTTGAACGATATATAACTTGTTATCGTCCTCATCCAGTGCCCACTCGATGTCCATCGGCTTACCGTAATGGTCCTCAATAATCATGCCCCATTTTGCGAGAGTAGTAACTTGCTCATCAGTTATTGAATATCTCTCCTGATCAGCTAAAGACACCTTGTTGTTCTTAACTTTACTTCCAAATGCAGGCACCATCTTCTCTTTTTTAGACCCAACACTACGCTTAATAATAGCCATTGTCGGCTTAAACACAGTAAACTCATCTGGGCTCACTCGGCCTTGAACAATATTCTCGCCCAGTCCATAGATTGAGCTAACGACCACAGCATTCTTAAAACCAGTTTCGGTATCAATCGTAAACATAACTCCAGCAGCCTTGGATCTTACTGCTACCATCTGCTGAACACCGACTGAAAGTGCAACTGACATATGGTCAAATCCGTTCTCAACTCGGTAAGCTATTGCACGGTTGGTGAAGAGCGAGGCTATACACTTTTTTGTAGCAATCAGCACATTACGTTCACCTTTAATATTTAAGAAGGTTTCTTGCTGCCCCGCGAAAGAAGCATCTGGCAGATCCTCAGCAGTAGCTGAGGATCTAATTGCTACAACCAAATTCTTTTTGCCACACTCTTTACTGAGTTCTCGATATCCACGCCTAATCTCATCCTCAAAATCTTTTGGAATTTTAGATTTTAAAATTATACCTCGAATCTTAGCACCTCGAACCCTAAGATCAGCAACATCTTTAACATCAACCCCTGCTAGTACTTCTTTAATAGCTTTAGATATTCCAGCATGCTGTAAAAAGTAAAAATATGCTGAGGATGTAGTAGCAAATCCGTTTGGTAAATTGACACCTTTCGGCGCCAGTCTGCTACGCATTTCACCAAGCGAGGCATTCTTTCCACCGACCTCTGGTATATCTGGGAGTGTAATGTTTTTAAAAAACTTTATGTGTTTGTACATTAATAACCTTCTAACTTTTTAAAAGTAACTGTAACA
Organism: Candidatus Nomurabacteria bacterium; assembly: GCA_020631895.1. Taxonomy (GTDB): domain Bacteria; phylum Patescibacteriota; class Saccharimonadia; order Saccharimonadales; family UBA7683; genus JACKGR01. The sequence continues at coordinate 1,024 of JACKGR010000007.1, read as the reverse complement.
ATCTATATTATACCTCTTATCTTTAAAGAACGTGTGCCTAAATATCAACAAAATGATGTGTATAATAGTGAGATATGGACGAGAAGATAAATGCTATAAAAAAATGGCTAGGAACAGGTTCAATTAATCTTTTCGGTGAACCATTCTCAGGCAAAGATACCCAAGGGGAACAACTAGCTGAGCTGTTCTCAGCAAAACTGATTTCAGGTGGCAGAATTCTAAGATCGCTAAAAGAGTCTGACGACATAAAGCAATCTATCGGATCGGGCAATTTAGCGCCAGCAGACTTTTACCTAAAAAGCGTCCTGCCCTACCTTGGCAAATCTGAATTTTCAGACCACCCATTAATCTTAAGTTCAGTAGGTAGGCTCGAGGGTGAGGAAGAGCCTACAATCGAAGCAGCAAAGAGGTCGGGGCACACTATAAAAGCTGCTATTTGGCTACAACTATCAGAGGATGAAGTATGGAAGCGCTTTGACAAATCAAAGTCACTAAACGATCGAGGCAAGCGCCAAGACGATACCAAAGACGCACTTAAGGTGCGGCTGAAGAGATTTGCTAGTGATACTATTCCGGTCCTAAACTACTATGATGATCAGAAATTACTAATAAAAGTAGATGGCAGCCCATCAACTGAAGAAGTAACTGAAAAAATTATCGACGCTTTATACAACTTTATAAATAACTAGCGCAATTTTAGTGAAAAACTGTTCACTGTATTTGATCTAGGTCTTTATCATAATGAATCCTACAAAGGAGAAAATTATGATATTTAAAGATTTTGATCTACCAGTTAGACATCAACCAAAAGGAGCGGACTATGTCCCGCCAAAGGCGAGAGACGAGGAAGAAATTGCTCGTAGAAGAATAAGGCCAGCCGGTACATTAATGGCTGACGAACAATGCGACGGTATCGCAATTACTGCAGATATACTGACATCGTTAGAGGACCCAAGAGATTTAGCTTTTGCCTCTCGCCTGCTTGGCGCCAGCGCTCTCAATACTAGCTGGTATCTGTTTGCTA
>JACKGR010000006.1 GCA_020631895.1 Candidatus Nomurabacteria bacterium | reverse complement strand
ATGATCATTGCACCCAAAGCGCCATCTATTTTTGTTTGTTTCAAAACTCTGCTGATTACTTCGCATGATATTCCTCAATCATCATGTACATACCACCTTTAAGCTTTTTACTATGAGTTTCTGAAAGTTTGCTAACCTGCAGTTTCTTCTGAAGGTATTTCACAATATCTAGTTTAGCACCGCTAGCTTTTACTAAGCCAAACTTTACCTTAAAGCTATAAGCCACTATTCCTAGTAGTACATCAGTCATTTGAATCTCTGTAATAGCATGTGACTCTAAGCGTGCGACACCGAAGACGGCATTGCGCCGAAGGCGCATTTTCACTTTTTCTTTAACAACTTTTTCAAATCTGTCGTCCTTACTAGTAGAAACGTCATCAGCAAGAATAACAATATAGTTACTGCCTTTACTTGCATGGGCTTCAAGGGTATTAGAAATAAGCCGGGCTACAAATACGCCATATGCTCTCTCATAATCACCCTTGAAATACTTTTTAAGATTTAGATCTTTTTTATCATAAACTACGCATGAAAAAGTTGAGTTGTTAGTGTTGAAAAATATATCAATTAAATCTTTGTATATCCGTAAGTTAGTCTGTCGAATATCTGAAAATTTAAACTCTTTATAATATCTACGCTTATTACGGAAGTTAATAATACTGCGGTGGAGTTCTTTTGGGTTCTGGCATACTGTCAGCCCAAGGCCGAAAACTTTATCTGTAGCTGGAGTATGAAGTAAGCCGGTTTCATCCAGATAACCAAAAAGATTTACTCGTCTTTTTGGGCCTGGGTTCTTATCCATACAATTATTGTATTCCTATATTACAATAATTGCAATTTACTCAATCAGTAGAGTTTTATGTGTTTATTATCTGTTTTTGACACAATTATATGTTCTAGCAAAGTTATACCCAATAGTTCACCTGCACTCAGAAGTCTATTGGTAATATCAATATCCGCCTTACTAGGAACAGTGCTACCACTTGGATGATTGTGAGCTACGATGATGCTGGCAGCTCGGTCGGTGATGGCGTCGGCGAAGACTTCTCTGGGGTGGACTAGGCTGGCTGTTAGCGTTCCGATTGTGATTGTTCGTTTTGAAATCATCCGATTTGCCCCATCAAGGGTAATGCAAACAAAGTATTCTTGTTTTTTGTCTCTGATATCTTTTAACTGCTCGACAACTTTTTCTGGTGAATCTAAGATTGGCTGCTCGTTCTCGGTTAGATATCTTTTTGATAGCTCAATCGCTGACAGAAGTTCAGTAATCTTTGCAGAACCAAGACCAGTTATTTGTTCTAATTGGCCATACGTGACGTTGGCACCAAATTTTTGAAGCAGTTTATTCAGTTCTTTAGCGATTTGACCGACATCAGCTTGTTTGTTTCCGCTACCAATTAGTGCCTGCAACAACTCGAAGTCCGAAAGCGCCCCCGGACCTTTAGCTTTCAGCTTCTCCCTTGGCCTATCAATCTTAGCGATATCTTTGATTTTTCTAATACGCGCCATTTAGTGTAATTCTACTCTGATGGGAGGGGTTTTTCTAGGGTTAGGGGTTTAAACAAGAACCGGTTCTTCGGCGTCTAATATGTTTCTGAGTTCGTCATCAATACCACCTTCGGGTCCAAAATGGCCTCTAAAGTAGGCTCTTTTTGCCGTAATACCGTTAAAACTTATTTTATTTCCGGCACCAGACTGTAGTTTACCAATATAGCCATCTCGCATTTCAGATTCAACGGGTGGTACTTTTTCCGTCATACCAGGGAGTTCAGGCGTAAACCTAACTACATGGATATTGTCAGACTGTTTCTCAAGATGTTTAACCCGTGTGGGCAATTTAAATGCGTTGTGCCCACCTACCTGATGGCTAAGCAAGATCATAAGCATATATCGTTCATCAACAATAATACTGTCTGGGGTAAGTCGTGACGATTCCCAAGCTTCGTATTCCTGAATTGGACAATAGCTCATCTCTTCAAAATAACTCATAAAACTTATTATAACAGATTTAGGTATATATGAATAGTTTATAACATATTGTGTATGCTTTAGTGTCTTGAACTTGGACGATAAAAAGGGGTTTTTCTAGGATTTGGGGGATATGATCTAAGATTTTTTTGGGGTGTTTATGACGATCATAAGACTAGAGTGAAAGTAGATTGCTTGGAGGATTTTTTATAAGTAACGTTAAGGCTGTACAAGAGAGTGGACGATTAACTCTACTTTCATCCTGCTGCTGTGGTTAGCAGCATATCCATATGCCGTAAGGTCACATGGAAAAATCTATAATATTAGTCTTTGGGTTTACGCCTGTATTACTTACTGGCAGTAATTAATGTTTTTGAATTTAAAACCAAGTGTGCCGTGTGAGTAGATTGAATTGTTATGCATGACATTCATATTTACAATTATCGTATTGTCGAGAGAATACATTTTATAAGTTTTAACTGGACCCCACTTACTAGTTGGTCGACGCAGACTATAATCATCCAAGCGTACTGTTACATAATCCCCGCTACTATTAACGCCAGTGAAGGACATCCACAGATATTTAGGCGTCCTAGTTTGTCGTTTGGCTTGCATAATAAAGCCATCAGCTGGATAGGCTCCAAGTTTGCAGACTTTTACAAACACGTTCCCTTCAGGCCCTAGATATTGCCAGTTAGGAGTTGCTTCAGGCTGGGCAGTAGCATTTACGGTACTTGGGATAAGTGAGTTCACTCCTATGCCGGATACAAAAAGTACCACAAAGATTAACGCTATTGTATAGCTTTTAAATTTTCTGAATGTATTAAGTGCTTTCACTTTGATTATCTCCTAATTAAATATATATTCTATACTATTTATAGACAAAGTTCAAGGCAATACACACCTTCAAAAGTAAGTTTTTTAAGTTTTGGATATTACGGTTTAAGATCTACGCTGTGTATTAATGACTATCATAAGACCAGAGAGAAAGTAGATTGCTTGGAGGATTTCTAGGGTTTGGATTGAGACAATCTCGCCTACTATCCAGAACATCATGATTATGCCTGATAGAACCGCAACTAAATTGGCGTTTTGTAGTTTTTTGAGTCGAGCGATGGCTGCAAACAAGGCGCTTCCGCCAACTACCGCAAAAAGAATTACTCCCGGGAAGTAAAAACTTGTGAAGCCGGTGCCTTCAAGATATGATTTTGGCATTTCAATTGTGCCTGCCATCAACGCCAGACCACCGCTTATGGCCGAGAATGCATTAAGCCAAAGCAACCCATCTATCTTCATCCACTTTGTAAATTGTGCTTTTGAATACTTCATACCAACATTCTACTCCCAACCTGAATATCTGAAAACCCAAGCACGAGTAAATCTAATCATTACATCAATATCATAATTGACTATTTGTATTGTTTATGTTAATATACTTTTGTTCTCAACCGAGAACCCTTGAAATCGAGTGAAAGGATAGGGACATGGGCGATACGCTCGTGCTCGACCCGCAACGCGTCGAGGAGATCTTCCTCGACTGTCTGTTCCAAGACGGCGAGGACACCTCGAGCTACGTCAAGGCCGAGGGGATCATGGCCACCGTGGGGTTCCACCCCGCACGCCTCGAATCGCACCGCGAGGAGATCGAGGCCATGCTGGCCGAGCTGCCGGATGCGTTCTTCGAGAGCCGCGGGGGTGGGATGTCCTTCCTCAACGCGTGCTTGGATCGACACGGCAACCAGTGGACCGGCCTCCAACAGACGATGGATCAGCTGTTCACGCTCGGCATCGCCATCGACAAGGCCTCCTTCCTGCTCCCTCGTGAGATGTGGAACGCGTTCCCCGGTGGCATGCCCTACGTGGTCGTCAAGATCTGATCACGCGAGAAGTCTCCCGGAGGGGTAGAATAGAGTTGAGACCGTCGTCTCCTCGTCCCCTCTGGGCAAAGACCCGAAAAACACTATTTGTAGCATTAAGTTGTTACGATCTCATCATTGAGCAAGTGCCAGTAGGGTCTTTTTACATACCGTGAAATAACTATGCTGATTTCAAATTGATTGATTCTACGCTTATGGTAGGGATTCTTCTGAGGTTTAGAGAAAAAAGGGAGTCGCATACAGTATGCAGATTCTTACTCTCTTCAACAATTCATTATTTTCCTTGCGAGGTCCAGCCTAGTAAACGATATTCTAAAAGTCGCTGATAACTAATTTGTGCATCTCCATCATTTTAGCGAAGGCATTTGGCCTGTTCATTAACTCTTCCATATTTTCAGGCACAATCTGCCAACTTAAACCGTACTTATCTTTGCACCAGCCACATTGCTCAGCTTCAGGTACACTAGACAGTTTGTCCCAGTAATAATCAATCTCCTCTTGATCTTTGCAGTAGACTGCAAATGATACAGCCTCAGTAAACTTAAACTCTGGACCTGCGTTAATTGCAGTGAAGTGCTGGCCGTTAAGCTCGAACTCAATTGCTAGAGGCTTACCGGCAAGCTCTAACTGAAAATCTGCCAAGCCCTCCTCTTTTGATTCAGGATAGTTTGCAGTTGAAAGTATTTTGGTATTTGGAAATACCGAGACATAGTACTCTACAGCTTCTTTAGCATTGCCATCAAACCATAGATTAGCTACAATTTTTTGATTCATATATTCTCCTTTATTATTAGCTTCATTTGTTTTTGAGTATATCAACTATTTTTAGTGTTTGATTTTTATTCTAGCTAACAAATGATTCAATTTGCGACTTCATTATTTTGAAATCATCATAGCTATGGGTGTCACCTTCTAGCTCTAATAGTGTGTAATTATCTAGTTTGCTTTCTTCAATGTAACTTTTAACCTTCTTATAGGACGCAACAGGATCGGTTGTATTTTGCATAATTAGAGTTGGGGTTTTATTATCCTTTAGTAGTTCATCAAGTGGAATATTATCCTCCTCGGCTAACTTGATAGGCAGCCCTACAAAAACACACTTTATTGGTTTTAGTATCCCCTGACTAATCGCTTTAAGGGACAGAACTGAGCCAACAGATTTTGCAAACACTACATAGTCACCTAGTTCTGCTACTTCATCTGGGAGTCGTGACAACTCCAGATCAAAATCAATGAACTCACCCTTACCGTCCCAATGTTCATAATCATGTACTACACATTTATCAAATTCGGGCTCAAGCAACTTACCAACCTCGTGTATCCAGTCTTTGTTGCGTTGACTATTACCGCCAAAAAGTAGAATGTTCATACCAACATTCTACTCGCTCCGCTTTGCAAGGTCCAACATTCTCCATTACAAGGTTTAACCTTGTAGACGTTTTAGCTATCAGCTCACATCATACCTTTTAAGGTACGACGGTAAACCGCAAGTGGCCCATTGCCTTCATCAAGTCTGTCACTTGAGAATTTAGTGAGATTGATTGCTGCTGCAATTAAATCGGAGTTATCCTGGAAAGATCCTGGCACAAAGCCCTCGTCTGTCCATCTTTCGGATGAGCACGTGGCAATATCAACTTTTAAAATTTTGTCTTTTCCGGACCCAGTAAACTCTAAAATCCAAACTGGCCAAGTTGTGCCTTCTTGAACAACCGTTCCCTGGCCGTCATAACGAACTGTGAATCTCACATCTTCTTCCGTATATGATGGCCAACTTGCTGCTTGATCGTTTCCAAAATCAGTAACGGCAGTTTCAAAAAGGGCGGACATAAAGCCGAACCCCGTCGCGTCTGTTATAATCTCGCAGCCATCTCCTGGATAATTAATCGCAGTAAATATTTCACTTTTCGCCATACATTAGTCCTATAGAAAGTATACTAGCAGGAAATCGCATTTATAAAAGTGCTTGTACTAATTATTTTATGTGCAGATGGCGTCCATTGTGAAGTCGGCGTCGTCAGCTTTAGAGGCGGTCTCGAATGGAGTTAGAACCTCAAGTCTGGCCCAGCCGTAGTAGTTTTGCTGACCTAGCGTCCATGAAGTTGTAAGTTGTCTCGTACTTGCGCTGGTAAATGTAAGTGAGCCTGGAATCGTCGCGCCGTCACTGAAGGCCCATTGGTAGGTTATAGACCCGGGACCATTAGATGTGATTGTGGCGGTAAAATTGAAGGTATGACTTCCACCACAAGCATAGCTTTCATCAACCTGACCAAATGGAGGGCCGATACTGAATTCTTCTGCAACTGGGGCTGGTGTAGATGCCCCACCGGATGAAGCCGAACTTCCGGCTGAGGCTCCGGTAGAACCAGTCGAAGCCGCAGCAGCGGCTTTCTTCTTTTCTTCTTGTTTTGCGGCAACTGTGGCCGGAGCTTCTGGGTCAGACTTAACTACTGTCCCGTCCTCTAATACAACTGTGCCGTCTTCAGTTTTATGAACTGATGGCCCTTTTGGATCTGAATACCTAGGTTGAGTTAGTTTTATTGCTCCCAGCATTAGCAGAAACAGCACTATTAATAGTGCCAAAAGTATCTTCTTCTCTTTAAGACTTTTTAACTTGTTTGATAAATCGCTTTTACCTGAAACCGGCTTCTTCTTGGTTGATTTAACTGCCATTTTTTAATACCCCTTTTTGTTTTTTCTCGAAACTGTTGGCTTAAGCATATGCACTAACAGACCCATTGTCAATAGATTTACCATTACAAGGTTTAATCTTGCAAAGTGGTGGCATACATCCACAAAATATACTTGCATTTTTTTATATTATCATTAATAATATCTGTCAATGGAGTGTGAAACATAAGTAGCACACCACGTACCAAGGAGGTCCCCCATGGGGGGTATCAACCACCAGCCCACCAGCCAGATCAGCATCGCGTTGTCGGTGCCGGCGGCCGGTGCGCTGAGCAAGGCTCACGCCGAGCTGCTGCTCGGCAACTGCTCCATCGAGGAGCTCATCCAGCTGACGACGACCACGCACTTCGGTGTCGGTCGCCAGAAGCTGATCCAGGCGCGCTCGCACTTCGAGATGTCCATCTCGGAGCTGCAGATCGCGTTGTCGTACGTCGCCCGCATCACCGACATGGTCGGCAACGCGGAGTACCAGCCGTTCGACATCAGCGCGATCGACGCCGAGGAGCTCATCGAGGCCTGCATCGCCGCCGGCATCCTGCCCGACTCGACCGAGGTCCGCACGGCCATCACCGTCGCCAAGACGACCGGCTACCAGGGCATCTTCTTCGAGATCAAGGACCGTCTCGAGGCTGCGGTGACGGAGGTCCGGGCGCTCTGCGAGACCACCGATCCGATGATCGAGGGCTCGGAAGGCACCCAGGGGTACTTCTGGCAGAACGTCGAGAACAACCGCACGTCGTGGCGTTCCGACTACATGGCCGCGCTCACCGCGATGACCAACGCCGTGGCGTTCTGGTCGGCGACGGCGGCGATCTGCACGGAGGTGCACCACCACCACACCCAGACGGGCAGCCTGTTGACGCACTCGCGTGCGTCGGCGAACATCGGCTGAAGACCGATCCAGGGACAAGATCCGTCGGGGGAAGCGCGATGACCGCAAGGTCAGCGCGCAACCCCTGACGGTGATCATACTTTTGCACCATCACCCAGCTGGGTGTTTTTTAATTTTTAGGAGTTAAAGAGTTATCGTGGTATCAATTCCGATACCTTCAATAAATTCTCTATCATGTGAGACTAATATGATTGCCCCGTTATAGGTAGCTAGAGCTTCCTGGAGGCCCTCGATAGTAGGAATATCTAAATTATTAGTTGGTTCATCCAGAATAAGTAGATTTGCTTTTTTTGCGGCTACCGAAGCCAAGAGGACTTTGGCTCTCTCTCCACCACTTAGCTTGCTAGCCGCCATTGTGGTAAGTGTATCTCTTTTTAAATTAAACTTCACAAGTAGATGCATTGCTTCTTCTCTAGAAATTTCTGGAGCAAGTGAGAGCAGGTTTTCCAAGGGTGTCTTATCGGGCTCTGGCAAAGTTTGGGATTGGTCTATGTATGCTACTCTTGCGGTCGTAGTTAATTTACTAGAGCCGCCAGAAATTTTAACTTTTCCCATAATAGCTTTTATCAAAGTAGACTTACCGGTACCATTAGCTCCAGTAATTGCAATCTTATCGCCTGTTTTAACGTCAAGGCTATAAGGCCCAAACCGTACAGGACTGGACTCATCGGCACCGTAAACAACTTCAAGATCGGATACGATCAGCAGCCTATTACCTTTCGATTCAGCCTCCGGGAACATAAAATCTAGAGATATTGGCTCTTGTGGTTGGTTAGGGGCCTCGCTTTTCATGCGTTCTAAACGCGCTTCTAGCGCTTTTGCCTGAGACGACAGGTGACTAGCCGCTCTACCTGCTCTATGGTTTGCGCCCAGCTTATCATTATCGCTTCTGGCTCTACCGCCTCGATCTGCAGAATTCGCCTGCACCTTGCGGTCTCTAACTCTGGCTTGAACACCCTTAACTGCAACCTGATGCTCGTTATATCTTCTTTTGTCTGACTCGTATGCAGCCACACGCGCCTCGACATATTCGTCATAACCAAGTCCGTATTGATTAACTCCCTTGTCTCCACCCAAAAGCTCAATTATCCTTGAGGTTGCGTTCCTTAAAAAGCGTCTATCGTGAGATACCATGAGAAAAGCAGCATTAGAGCCTTTAATAAACTTCTCAAGAATTACTATACCCTCCATATCAAGGTTGTTTGTAGGTTCATCGAGCAGTATAACGTCATATGGTGCTGACATTATTGCTGCTAGTGCTACCCGGGTGCGTTGCCCCCCAGATAAATCCCCTATCTCGCGACTTACAAAATCATCGCTAAGCCCTGCCCCTCTTAGAGACCGAGCAACACGCCCGTCAAACGAATCTACCTCATAATGACCGAGTCGCTCCGCGGCGTCACAGAATAAAACGAGTGTGTTCTCACCAGGCTCTTTGGCATATAGTTCTTCAGCAGTTGAAAACTCATCTTTAACAGATTTGATGCCGGTTACTTCTTCTAGAAAATCATAAACGCTACGATCAAGCCAATCACTTAAATCTTGTGGCAATAATCCAACTTCTACATTCTCCTTAATTACGTCTCCATCTGTGGGTTTTAATTCACCAGCAAGAATATTTAGCAGTGTGGTTTTACCTGCACCATTTGGGCCAATCAGCCCGGCTTTATCACCTGTTGAAATTGACATATCTACATTCGAAAATATATCGCTACCATCAACTTCGTAACCGAGATTTTTTACTGTTAGCATTATACATATTCTAACAGTAATTTTACGGTTAGACAAATAGTATTAGATAGTGGTATTCTTTATCATTATTAGTAGTTGCTGTATTATCAAATTAATATGAATAGAAGCAATAAACTTAGTGCTCAAGAACTAAAAGAATTAGTTTTAAACTCTTTTATAGCTGAGAAAAATATGGACATCCAGGCTGGACTGAAATCCGTTGACGAGGAGTTTAAAGTGACAGAAATGGTTGCATCCAAAGACGGTAATCATTTACCGTCGCTTTCAGGCAAAAAACTCAGAGATTTGATGAAGCTGGCGTTCAAAACTAAAGGTAGGCAATACACATTTAAGTCAGTCCTGGCAGATGAGGAATCTCAAACCGTTATTGTTGAATTTATAGAGACATATCCCGATCCAAAAACTGGCCAGATTTATAGAACTCCGCAAATTTCGGTATGCAGCATTAAGAACGGCAAAATCTTCAGAACTCGCCATTATATGGACCCTCGTTTATCTTTTGAGAACCTGACAGAGAGTCAAATAGAATCCTCATTTCAATAACACTGCCTATATTTAAGTAGATTTTAGAGATTAAAATTGTAATGATTCGCCATTTAGTAGAGCAAAACCACGATAAATTGCTTTTACCTCATCATCATCTGCGTCTTTTGAGCTAACAAATGTTTGCGGAAGTTCTAACTCACTAAACCAACCGTAGGTACTGTGATCATCTGGATTCATCTTTATGTTTTCAACTTCATCCGTAAATTGAGCAAAATAAATTACCTCAATTGAATGCGACCCCTTAACCTCGTTGCTATAGGTGAATACCGCAAACGGATCACCAAGTTTAACTGTCATATCAAACTCTTCTTGAATCTCACGTACAAGGCCCGTTGGCACTTCCTCGCCAAAATCTATGTGGCCTCCTGGGAGCTCATAAACGCTAGGCAAGAACTTCTTTTTATCAGACCGCTTTGCCATAAAAACTTTATGTTCACCATCAATTTGCTGATGGATAAAGGCACATGCCGTAATCACCTGCTGTCCAGGTGTTGGTAGTTCGCTATCTCCAAGGGATTGATTCATAAACCCAGTATAGCAACTAATTGAGTGTATCCTCTGCAATTGCTATGCGTTATTATACTGAGGAATCAATTTTAGAGATTAATTATTTTGCTTTGTCTGTGAATTTTGTGGGTTTAGGCTGTGCCTCGCGATCATCTTCTGAAGGCTTATTAGGCTCAATATCTTGGCTTGGTTCCTCTACAGTTGGTTTACGGATAAATCGGTGGACTACACCAGCGACAATACTAATAACTAGTAGTACGAGCGCTTGAATAAGAAATAGCCGACTCGCATTACCGAGTAGCGTATTGGTGAACTTTCGGACATAAGGATTTAGTAGCGATACTTCTGCTGGGAGTGAAAGCTTATTGGCAACTAAAGTACCGATTAAGCTAGATACACCGGCAAATGATAGTAAAGTAATTGCACTTACTAAAAGCGCTATAGACAGTCCAAACAGGTTTCGTCTTAATACTCCAAAAGCAATAGATGCTACAAATAATAGAGCTGTCAGGACGTATAGTACTATTTGACCACTGCTAATAGAGTTTGAGATTTTCTTTGGTTGTGCCTCTGAACGTGCTGGCACAATTTCAATCGGTTTTAAGTTTGCTGAATCGATGTTGACACCTTGAGCTTTTGCTCGCTCGGATATATCAGATATGTCTAGAACAATGCTATTTGTTTTACCAGATTTGTAATCTTCAATTTGCTTGGCAAGCTGCTCTCCCTTGGCGCTAACATAAGCCTCGTCAATTATATTAGAGAAGTCTTGAGTTGTCGTCGTGCCCGCCATGATTGCCTCTTTCTCCAAAGTATCTGTCAGTTTTTTACTAACAACTTCTGAGATACCTTTGTAGACTCCCGACTCCTTTGCGGCGTCTTGCAGACTACTAGTTTGGGTTACATTCTGCACTACAAAAGCTGACCCCGAGAGAACAATTAGAAACGATAAAAGAATATTTGTAAGTATTGATAGTATTTTCATAAACATATCATATCAAACTATAAGCATTGTTTTTAGCTTACAATTATTCCATTAATTGATTGTGAGCCATTTTGTAATTAGATTTTTAACATCGTGTTCGCTATCTATAACCATCTGCAGATCATTGAAGGTAATGTAGCCCCTAATATCAGAGACCCATTCTACAAGGCCAGAATCATCCCGCAGAACTGGTTTAGCTTTTTTGTCTTCTTTACGTGTTGCACCCATGTGAAGTACTAGCTTTACGAGATTTTGCTTGTTCGCCACATTAAACGTGATCCTATCTTCGCCACCAAGTACATAACTCGGAGCGTTCCATTTAATATGCTCATCAAGCGTGGGTGCGACATTTTTAATATAGTCTCTTAATTTAATAACTTGGCTACTTTTAGCATCATCCAAATCGTTCAAAAACTCATCAACGGTTTTGTATTTCTTCATAATATGATCATAACAAACAAAAAGACTCCGATTGGAGTCTTTTTAATTTCAGTCGTAGTCTGAGCGACGTGATTTGTAAAGTCCTACGCACTATTAGCTTTAGTTGTCTGCAACTAGTATGCTACCCCTCTTTACCTGAACCTTTCCGCTTGAGATAGCTTCCCATATACCAGAACGAATAGCTCGTTCATCAAATTGAGTATCAATGCTATCCATGACTTCATTGATTGTCGGTGGCGGCAACTCTCTAGCCGCTTCAACCACTCGCGTCGTTACTTCGCCAACTTCATGCCCTAGCTGTGTCGTTGTGTACGGTTTGAGCATCGAACAACTCCTTTGGATTATTTGATAATTATATTATAACACTGAGACGCTATAACGATTTTTACGGTTACTCAAATTTTTACTGGCTGGGATGGAGGGATTCGAACCCCCGGTCACGGGACCAGAACCCGATGCCTTACCGCTTGGCTACATCCCATTAACAGATTGAAGTATACCACAAGAATTCATAGCCAAGAAGTGGGAGATAAACATAAGCGTTATCACTTGTTTTGCAAACTTTCAAGGAAGTTGTATTATTAAAGTGCTAATAATAACCCAAGGGAGGCGTTATGAAAGTACTAACAATAAACAGAGTGCGCGTTGGCTCACTTGCTAAAGTAGTGGGTGTGGTACAAGCTGTGTTTGGTTTTGTCTACGGACTCGGCCTAACACTAGCTGTGACATCAAATTCAATTAACGAGGGGACAGGGTTTGTAAAAACTCTTGGCGTCAGCGTATTTGTACTTGGTATGTCAGTATTGTTTCTACCAGTTGTAGGCTACGTTCTTGGATGGATCCAAGGCGCTCTAGCAGCTGTAGTACTTAACTTCATCTTTGCTGAAAGCAAAGGTCTCGAGCTAGAAGTAGACTTGTAAAAAAATCTACATTCTAAGAAAACCGCGGAGCTTTAATCCGCGGTTTTTTTATTTAATTACTAATTTATAACTTATTCATTCAGTCTAAATTTCGTGAAGACTTGACGATTTTTTGGCCTGAAAAAACCTTTAAGTTTGGTATAGGTTCTACTACTAAAATCTGACCTCTTCAGACCGAACTCTAGCTCTGGTTTAAATAATTTGCGTGCGTAATCTCTTCTGGACATTTTAAATTTGTAATTCATAAACATTCCCCCATCCGTTATTTACTTATTACCTCCACTGGCTACCTCTGCAGGTAGGTGCACCCTGCAGCACGACCATTTAGACATCTAAACTGAGTTGCTTCTATTAAAAATCTAACATTTTTGTATTAAATCTTAATCAGAACTGTTTTTGACTTTCATATTTATCAAAATTGATATAAGTTAATACCAGGATGAACCGAGTTGCAAAATCACTATCAAATAAACTTTGGAATCAATATCTCGGGCGAGCCAGAATCCTGCGATTTAAAAAATCTGAATCAATCATCATGCAAGGTGATGAGCTTGAGAATATCTACATTATCAAAAGTGGAGTTGTAAGAGTTTACGACATTACAGCTGAGGGCGAAGAGAGAACTGTAGCCTTAGACATCGAGGGAGAAATTTTTCCAATCGGTTTAGCGCTAGGTATGATACAAAAGAGTCAATATTTTTACCAAGCACAAACAGATTGTGAGGTTTATTCAATCAGAAAATTAGATTTTTTAAGGTATTTGCGATTTCATCCAAAAATAGCGATGAGCTTCTATAAAGATCTAGCAGAGGATTTTGTCGGCCTTCAGAGTAGAATTCTGGCATTGGAGCAAACCAAAGCCTCTAGTAAAATTTTACTTACGCTTAGCTATTTAGCAGAACGTTTCGGCAAACAAGTTGGGTCTAATACTACTGAGATACAAATACCCCTAACTCAACAAGAGATTGCCAATTTTATTGGTCTCACCAGAGAGACTACCAGCACAGAACTTAAAAAACTTGAGACAAGTAAAATTATTAGATGTACCAAAAAACACTACTCTCTCAATCAATCAAAACTACAAGATGCAATAAATCAAATATAAGTCTAGTTTGTATTCTTTTTATTTTCTGGAACAGGTATCGGGTATACTCCATTAAAACTAGATAGATTCAGGCGACTCTTCGGTAGGCCGGTACTTTCTATAAATTTATCTAGGACCAAGAACTCAAGACTATCGGCCTTGATAATTCTAGTAATTTCCTCTTCAGAATATTCGCTAGCAATCAGATCGTTATTTTTTGGTGTATCTATACCATAAAAATCTGGGTATTTTATTGGCGGGGAGGCAATTTTAACATGAACCTCTTTTGCTCCATAGCTCTTAAGAAGACTAATTACATGCTTAAGTGTATTACCTCTTACCAAAGAGTCGTCAACTAAAATTACTCTCTTGCCGGCTACACTCTCAACAATCACATTAAATTTCAACTCTACACTATTCTTTCTAATCTTCTCTGGCTCGATAAAGGTTCTGCCAATGTACCTATTTTTTAGTAGGCCGAACTCTAGAGGTATGCCGGATTCATGAGCATAGCCAGTTGCAGCTGAAAGCCCAGAGTCTGGCGTTGCGATAACTACGTCGGCTTTGGTTTGTGAAGCTTTAGCCAACTCTCGTCCGGCTTTATAACGAGCTGTGTAAACACTCATTCCTGCAATTCGGCTATCTGGACGGGCCAAATATACAAACTCAAAAGCATCAATCTTCTCCTCGCCTTTTGCAATCTGATGACTTTCTAAATCCTCACCTTTGATACAAACTAATTCACCCGGGAGAATATCACGAATATAGTCAGCGCCTATAATGTCAAAAGCTACAGTCTCTGAGGCAACTACATAGCCGTGGGTTGTTCTCCCTAGCGATAATGGTCGGATTCCGTGCGAATCTCTGAAGGCAAATAATGTATCCTCATATAACCCAACACAGCTGAAGGCTCCAGTGAATAGGGGCCAACAATTTGTTACAGCTTTTTCAATTGATTTTGTCTTTTTTAATTCTTGCCGGAGTGCCAAACTCATCAAGCCAGTGTCGTTGTAGCCCTCATGTGATACGTCATTTTGCAACAAATATTCCTCTAACTTATCTGTAAACGGTAAGTTACCGTTATGAGCAAATGCAAAATTTATAGATATGTAGTAATACGGCTGGTTGTAGGCATCGTCTTTTCCGCCAGAGGTAGAATATCGATTATGACCGATGGCCACCTGCCCCTTAAGGCCATCGAGTGATTCTTCCTCATAAACTTGGCTTACGAGACCATGCTTTTTGTGTACGTGTAGCTTTACTCCGTCGAATGAAGCAATTCCTGAGCTGTCTTGGCCCCTGTGCTGGAGTGACCATAAGCCGAGATAAACAAGTCGAGCCACGTCAAAATCACGTGTATTGCTCACCCCAATCACAGCACACTTCTCGTTGATACTCCGCATTTATCCTATTATAACAGTTATTGAATCATCAGTTTTGATATAGTAGTTATGTGATAGATAGATATAGAACCTACCAACCTGTCTATAATCGGCCAAGACAAAACAAACGGGCACCTAAAAAACATATAGGACGCCGATTAGTTGTTCTGATAAGCATTTTAATATTAGGCACAATTGGTTTTAAGTATTTTATTTTAGACTCGAGTAAGTCCAATGCTACAGATCAACCCGTAGGTAAGAAGGTTGTTAAAAAGAAGGTTGAGGCTGTGCCAATATCAGACAACACCTGGAGTGACATGCGAGAGAAGGTGGATGCTATCATAGCTGCAAATCCGGCTATTAATATCGGCGTATCTGTAATTGATGACAAAACCGGCGTCAAGCAAGATTACGGACTCCAAGAGCCCTATCATGGAGCGAGTACTACAAAAGTACTGACAGCTGCAGCATTCTTACATCAAGTCGAACAAGGCAAATACACCTTAAACACCTCCTTGGGCGGAAGGTCTGCAAATGAGCATCTGAGATTGATGTTAAATCGTAGCAATAATGAATCATGGGCCGCTCTTAACAGCGCTGTAGGATACAGTCAGCTTACAAGCTACGCTCACGATAACGGTATCGCCTCTTATCAATACATTGGCAACTTGATGAAGCCGTCAGACCAGGCTCTACTTCTCCAGAAAGTCTACGACCGCAAGTTAGTTAACGAGGAACACACAACTCTGATGCTAAGTTATATGCAAAATACCAACAATGAGGACATGATCCCTGTGGTGGTTCCAGCCGGCGCCACTTTTTATCACAAATACGGTCAACTCGAAGATCGCTTGCACGACGGGGCAATAATTGACTACAAAAAACGACCACTCATCTTAGTTATCTACACCAAAGGCGGTGGAAACACCTTCGGCACAACCTACACAGCTCACACTCAACTGATTCAGAGCATAGCTAAAGAGGTAGTTAACACCTTCTACAAAATCCCGTAATTTAGTTATGCGCGTCGAAGTCTTAAAACTACACCAATAATATCTGATCGTCTGACTGGTCCGTATTCTCTACTATCAACACTCTCAGCGTGATTATCTCCAACCAGGTAAAATTTACCGGCCTCGGTAATCGATCTAACTCGCTTAATAACTTCCTCAGAGGCTAGTTTTGCAACGACTACAGAACCAACCCTTGGCCTAATTAAATTTGATACTAAGACCAATGCGCCGTCACGATAAGTTGGCAACATGCTTGGCCCCTTAACTCGCCGCAACCCTATAATCATTTGCTATCGGCGTACATATGGCCAATCTCATGCACCATATCACTTAGCTTTTTGCATTCCTCAGCACTGACTGTCTGTTTTACTTTTCCGCATTGCTTGGCAGCTTGCCAAAACTTATCATGAAGGTCTGGGAACTTCTCAAGATGCTCAGGTTTAAAGTAATCGCTCCAAAGAGTATACAGCTCATTTTTACACTTCTGGGCGTACTCCTCTTTTGTCATAACCATTCTAGTGAAGTTATTGTGCTTCTCAACGCTATCGAGCTCGCCAAGAGCCTCAATCTTCTCTACCATTCGAGCGCAGGTTGCTGCCGCATGTGACATTGAATCTGTCTCATAAATTCCGCATGGAACATCACAGTGTGCTTTGACTTGTTTAATCAATTGAATCTTCATTAATGGTGTCTCCTTTTATCTAGCCTATACCATATATAGTATACTCTTAATTTTGTCTCAAAAAGTCATAAATAACTCTTTACAAACAGCTTATGTAATTGATACTATTGATGCAAGCTCATAGGAAAATAAAAAGCTAAAACAAAAAAGTTTCATTCCTGTGGTTGAGCTTATCACCACAACAACTCATTTATATAAAAATAGTCCCGCCAATCCGGGACTATTTTGTTTGATGTTGTTTCCACGGTTTTACAACCTTTAAGTAAGTGTAATCTCGGTTACGGAAGCCATATCAGGAATATATAGTTGCTCTTTGGGTATTCTTAAAAGCTCCGCTAAACCTGCAACAAG
This sequence comes from Candidatus Nomurabacteria bacterium, assembly GCA_020631895.1. Taxonomy (GTDB): domain Bacteria; phylum Patescibacteriota; class Saccharimonadia; order Saccharimonadales; family UBA7683; genus JACKGR01. The sequence continues at coordinate 29,758 of JACKGR010000006.1, read as the reverse complement.
GAGACCGTGAGTAACCCATATATTCTCAAGAGGAGGGTTTTCTAACAGTTTTTTAGCTCGATCTATCGCTTCTTTAGGCACTAGTTTAATTTGCAACATTCTTTCTAACTCTTCAGGAGATAAACCAGTATTAACCTCGTTAAGTACCGAGTATGATTTTATTGTCTTGAATCCAGCAACTTCGGCCGTTTGCCTTGTTCGAATAAGTTCAGAGACTGCTACTGGCTCACTTTCAATATCAACACCTAGTTCTATCAGATAATCTCTGATTTTTGATACATCTTTCAATCCCTGGTCACTCAGCGGTGCCCCCTCTTTTGGATATAAATGTTTATCGTGTCTACCACCTACCGACTTTGCATGTCTAATAATTAGAACTTTCCTACTCATCTATACCAGAACCACCATTATTTTGTCTCCAGGCATCAATTTCAGCGTGATTGCCATTAAGTAGCACTTCTGGCACCTTCATCCCGTTGAACTCGGCAGGGCGGGTATATTGGGGCGCTTCAACTGTTTTATCATCGGCAACAAAGCTTTCAACCTCTGCAGAAGTCTCACCGCCAAGAACACCTGGTAGTAATCTTACGATGCTATCCGTCACAATCATTGCCGGTATCTCGCCGCCAGTCAAAACATAGTTGCCAATCGAGATTTGCTCATCTACTACAGATGTAATCCGTTCATCATAGCCTTCATATCGGCCACATATGATGATTAAGCCCTGTTTGGCATCTGCATATACTTTAGCTTTAGACTGAAGCCAGGTATTACCCCTGGGAGTCATCAGAAGTACTTTTGCCTTTGAATCGTTATTTTTTGCCGCCTCAACTGCCTTCATAAGTGGCTCTATCATCAGAAGCATACCGTCACCACCACCGTAAGGAGTATCATCAACAGTTTTGCGCTTACCTAGGCCAAAATCACGCAGATTTATACAGCTATACTCAACAATTCCGTCTTTTTGAGCCTTCCAGAGCATGGACGCACCAAATACGCCATCAAACATCTCCGGAAAAAGTGTAATTATCTGAATCTTCATCCCGTTAGAGCTAGGGCACGCTTTAATCTGTTCTTCACGTAACGTTTACCCATTCCTGTCTTTAAATATCTTTCTCGAGCATATGCATCACTTTTATCAGTACATGCTTCATAATACACTAGTTCAAATGGACCTCTACTCTTGGTTGATACAACTTCACCGGATTGATGCTGATAAAAACGTGCCCGTAAGTCATTTGTACAGCCAGTATAAAACTTACCATCTTTTTGGCTACGTAGAATATACACGTATTGATAGTTAGCTCTAACGGGATTCATCTGTTGACAGTATACATTATTATTGACATATTTACTATTTTAGTGTAGTATGGTTTTATCCTGCTCGAAACGCAGGCACCTGAACAATTCACCTACCATGAAAAGGACCAGAAATGGACCTCGATCTCATCGAAGCATCCCTCAAGACGGCGCCCACTGCGGGCGACGCGGCTGGCATCTGGTGGGCCGGGGCCCTCAAGTCCCCTCAGCACGACAACGGCGCCGACGATCCCGCCAACATCATGGCCCGTGCCCTGGCCGATCGAATGACCGAGGAGAGCCCCGCCTCGGCAGGAGCTCTCGAGCTCTTCGCCGGTGAAGTCGCGCGAGTCGTCAACGAGCTGGTGGACGCCGGGCGCGAGTACATCTCGCTCGGCGTGGACTACAGCCCCGACATGATCCTGGTCGAGTGCGCTGAGCGTGCTCACCTCGAGGTGCCGATGATGGGCTGGCCCTGGAAGACCAACATGTGGGTCACCCCCACGAGTGTCAAGGTGAGCCACGGCTACCGCGCGGAGGCCAAGCTCATCTGGGGCAGCGAAAGCTGATCTCCCCGGGGTAGGGAATTGTTCCAGCGGGTTCTGTGCTCTGTACGAGCACGAGCCCGCACTACCCTTGTTATAAAAATGATGTAAACTAAAAATAGTACGCCGTGGCGTACTATTTTTAACACATATAAAGCTCTCTGATTTCTCAGTCTCGCAACCGAGCTTTTTTTATTTTTGTGTTCTTGGTGCTAATCACCTGAACTGCTTATTATTATATATCAAGGTCGTCGAGATCAGCAAGGTCTTTTCGAGTCTTTTGTGCGTAATCTGATGACTCGTTATCCACAGTCTCAGGCTCAACTTCTTCCACAGGGTTGTCATCCGACTCTTCTACTGCTGTAGTATCTTCAAATTCACTTCCTGAATCGCTAGTTTGGTCAGGGTTATCTTCAGTTGAATCGTCTGAATCATTAGGCTCAGAACCGAAGTCTTGGCTAGTATCATCTGATTGGGATGAGTCTGAGCTCGAGGCGTTATCGTCTGAAGGTGCCTGGCTGCGCGTAGATCCACTGCCACCATCAGTATCGACGATTTTTAAGTTATAGCGAGCATCATTTTTTGTTCCAAGTGCTCTAAGCAGTGTCCTGATGCTCTGGGCTGTACCTCCGCGCTTACCGATTACACGGCCTAAATCCTCTGGGTCAACTGTTAACTCTAGTAATACGCCTTTTTCATCAATTGTTCTATTAATTGATACTGCATCTGGGTTTCCGACTAGTGATTTTACGACATACTCTACAAAATCTTGATCTATATTTGCTGACATACTGCCTCCTTAGCTTTATTACTAACGTAATTATATATTGAATAGAGAATAGTGTATAGGTTTTAGGTTATAGGTATAAGGTTGTAGGTGGTGGGGTTTAGGTTTTTGTTCTTAGCTTTGCTACGAGGCTGCTTAGCATTTTTCGAATCTCAGTTAGATTGTCGACCAAGCCGGCCGTGTCTAAATGATAGACATTACTAGTAATTATCAGCTGAGTTTCAAGTTCAGTGGCAGAACCTCGAGCAATTCCCAGAAAATGAATATACTCTTTTAAGTTGTGTCGTTCATGACCTTCTGCAATGTTTGAAGGGATTGAAACCGCCGATCGCTGTATTTGTGAGCAAATTCCGAATTTCTCTGATCCTGGCAACTCTTTGCATAATTGATAAACATTGCTAGTTAAAGCAATGCTCTTCTTCCAAACATTAAGATCTTGATAAGATGAAATATTACCCATTTGACCCCCCTACTTATCTATAACCTCCCACCTAATCCCTACAACCTACTAAGCAGGTTTTTCGGCTTGGTCTTCAGCAGTATCTGTTGGATCAGCTGCTTCAGCGTCTGAAGCGACTTCTTCCTCAGCAGTAACTTGACCATCGGCGACTTCTGCTTTTGCGATTTCTTCTACAGACTTGGCTTCGGCATCTGGTGCATTATCTTCAGTAGTTTCTTCTACAGCGTCTTCAGCCGGGGCTTCATCAACTACTGTCTCTGTTTGAGCTTCTTCTTCAGTTTCTGCTGGCGCTTCTTCAGCTACAACCTCTTCTTCTGGTTGGTTACGGCGAAGCTTCTCGAGATTTTTTATAGTTTTTTGCTTTTTTGTAGAGGTCTTCTTAACCCATTCAGGTAAAGAGATTTTCTCTGATTCAAATACATATACAACTCTGTCAGATGGTTGAGCACCGTTTTTTAGGTAAAATTCGGCTTTCTCTTTATCAACGTTAACCTCTTTAGTATGAGGGTTGTAGTTTCCGATATTAGCAACAACCTTGCCACTAGTTGGCTGACGATGAGCCTCTTGAACAATGACCCTATATGTAGGGTACCCTTTGCGGCCAGTTCTTTGCATACGAATTGCTAACATCTAAAAATCTATCTCCTTATGTTGTACCAAACTTAAAATTTTATAGGGCTTTCATACTTTTTTCGTAGATAACAGTGTGCTGATAGCTGTAACGAAAACTGTTTAACTTTTTGAGAGGTAGCCAAGGCTACATCGAGAAAAGGTAGACAGTTTGCAGTCAGCTAGCTGTTCACTGTTGCTGTGAGAAAGTGTGAAAGTCCTATATAACACAATCTTGAATGAATTATACAGATACCGACCCCTATTGTCAACTGATGGATTCGGTTAGTAATCTATTTCATCTCGTCGTAGTATTTTAGAGCTTCCTCAGCAGCTTTCTGCTGTGCTGCCTGTTTGCTACTTCCGCTACCACTACCTTTGAGTTGATTGCCGATAAAAACTCCGAGCGTAAAAATCTTATCATGATCCGGACCGTCTTCTGATAATACCTTGTATATTGGGGTTTGACCGTCCTTCTCCTGCGCAACTTCTTGCAAATAGCTTTTAGAATCTCGCCAGCTTCCGGATTCTAAGATGGTTGGTAATGTTGAAACGATATGATCAGTTATAAATTTCTCGGCCGTGTCGTATCCCTGGTCTAGATAAATTGCACCTATTACAGCCTCAAAGCTGTTGGCTAGAATTTGCTGTCTGGCACGATCAGACCCCCGCTTCTCTCCTCTTGAGAGACGAAGCATCTTCTCAAAATCAAGCCGTACGGCTGCTGCACCGATGCTCTCCGTTCTAACGAGTGCGCTCCGCCAATTAGTCAAAATGCCTTCTGGCTCTTCAAAATTGCTGTATAAGTACCGGGTTACAGCAAGCTCCAGAACTGCATCACCTAAAAACTCCAAGCGCTCATTATGTTCTTGAACTGTCTTTTTATGTTCGTTGACATAGCTACGGTGTGTGAATGCTGTTATTAACACCTCTATATTTTTAAATTCTAGGCCCAAAGTTTCTTTGGCAAACTGTACATATGGTGATGTGTCTATCTTCATGATTTTATGCTCAGGCTATCGAGTACGACACCAATTCGGTAATCGTGCTCCATGGTCTGAGATTCTCCTTATCTTATAATTTTCCTTGTCTGATCTCTTTACTACCAAGTAGTATGAGCTTTTCTATACCCTCATACTCAATTTTATCAAGCGCCTCATTAAATGGGAACCACTTAAGGCCGTTCATCCACTCCTCTTTAACCAGTTTATTTGTATCGCCCTTGGCTCTTACTAAAAAAACATGCATGGTCATAAGAACAAGGCTATTTTGACGACGATATCTAAACTGAGTTTTACCAAGATGGTTTAAAATGTCCATCTCTTTAAGACCCGTCTCTTCTTGAATCTCACGTTCAGCAGTTTGCCTGGGAGTTTCACCTGGTTCTATATGGCCCTTTGGAATCGTCCATCTGTCTTTGGCATCTTGAGCTAGAAGTATTTCAACTTGATTATTTTTATCACGTCTAAATACGACTCCTCCAGCTGTAGTCTCTCTCAATATATCTTGAATAGCCGGCTTCTTTTTGAAGTACTTTTTAAATTTGTTGAATGGTTGCTTCGGTGTCATGATTTATCCTCCGAGCTGACCTCGTCTTCTACAATTGAAGTTGTTGTTTCTGTCTCACTATCAACTTCTGATTCTACTTCGGTTTCCTGAGATTTAGCTGGTTTTTTATTTGATTCATCATCAGGATGTTCCGCTCGCCAAGCTGAACCCAGTACACCGTTGATAAACTTACTCGATTTATCAGCACCAAAGCTCTTCGCCAGCTCAACAGCCTCGTTAATCGTTACTTTTGGTGGAATATCGGCATTATCAAGATCAAATAGTTCATAAAACGCTAGTCGCAGAATCATGTGGTCAATTCTTGCAATCTGCTCGAGCGGCCAGTCCTTTGCCAGTGGCTGAATTCTTTTATCAAGCTCGTCAGCCTTCTCGATGACACCCCGGATTAGTCCCTCTACAAATGACATGTCATCAATTGTGTCTGTGTAGCGGGATATATGTCTCTCAACTAGCTCATCAACTTCTGGAACATCATTACAACGTGAGCGAAAATCATACTCATATAGAGTTTGTAGTGCAACTATTCTACCAAGGTGCCGATTGGACGCCATTAAATACCCGCCTCTTTAAAGAAGGTCTTGCTAGAACGGGTTGTAGTATTTAAAGTTGTCTTTATCATGTACTACCTTTGACTTAAAGTGCACGCCGATTTAGCGTTTTATTTTTTAGCTTCAGTGGTTGCAGTTTTTGCAACTTTTTTAGCGCTCTCACGCTTGGTCGTATAGACTTTTACTGGACTTTTGCCATTAACTTTTCTGGCAAGGTCGAGTACTAAGTGGCTTCGGCGAAGTCCTTTTTTACGTTTGCTAGTCTGCTTCTTTGGTTTACCCATTAAAAATCTGCTCCTTTACGGTTTATATCTGATAGTTATTAATGGCTATTATAGCGTAAAATTGGACTTAAAACAATCTAGTAATTATTTGTGGAGTTAAAATATCTCGCTAGAATTTACAATTAAATAACAAAAGGTGGTAATATAAACTTACTATCGTCAAACGATGGAGGTAAGGAGTTGGCCGAAATCCAACCAGACAAGGGTGTGCGCCCGAACCCGATCGGTCTTCGTCGACCGAGGCCCAGGCCTCGGCCAAGACCACGGCCGCCGGCGTAGCGGCAGCACAACCACGAATCGGACCTCGCTCGCGACTTAACGGTCGCGGGCGAGGTCCGCATAATTTTAAGATTACTTCTGTCTTAAAATCTAATTCTTCTTAAATGCCTGGCTTTATCAATTACATTTGTTCGAGCATGTAGTACAGTCCAGTTGTCTACAACTATCTGCTCACCAACTGTATCAAGACGATACTCAAATCTATCTGAGTTTTTAATTACTGAGCCAAGACTATCTAATGCAATCCTCTGAGCAGTGGTAGCGACTGAACTATCGATACAATCTTCACGATATCTGATACCCAGCTGATCTCCTCCAATAAAAAGTATGGGTAAAAAGTTTCTAGCCCTTAATGTTCTAAACTCAGCAGGAACATCCCAGGCAAATCTAGTTGCTAGAATCTCAATAACCTCGGGATTTAAATCTTTTAATATATCGTCTAATGAAAGATAAGACTGTAAACCTCCCCCCATTTTATCTAGCTGAACAACTTCCATTGCCACATATCGAGGAGGATTCTCGTCAAAAGCTGCATCAGTATGCAAAGAGAAATCATCCGAACCATGCGATCTTGCTGAGTCACTTTGATCAACTTTTATATCCCAAACAATAGTACCGACCGAATCATGTGGCAATAGCGCTCTGCCGACATACTGTGGTAACTCGGTTAGAGCTACGCGTGGCTCAGAGCAAACGTGGACACCTGGACATAATTCATCAAATCCAGCTTCATGCAATTTTTCAACGATCACTCTGGCGACTCCAAAACTGGGCAATAACCCTCAAATTTATAAGGCGCGCCATATTTGTAAAAACGCATTACACCAGGACCTAAAGTTTCTTCACATATTGTCATTGGTAGGGTACCGGCTACTTCAAGCGATTGATCAGAACCACTAATCCTCGTTTGCTCTATTCGCTCCTGTATCGCAACTTGATCAGATATAAGCCTGATATCGTTGATATCCTGTTGGTCAAAAAATCTAAAATCATAGAACCCATCCGATTTACCTGAAATAGCGAGTTTAGCAACATATCGTTCTGGATAACTGAGAGCAGCTCCTAGCTGGTTTGAACCCCTCCACCCATCCACCCAAGTTGGTACGATGCAGGAAGACAGTTTAGGTGCTAGAACTGGGTCAATAAACTGACCCATTAGACTCGGACTACACATCGCAGCTAGAAGTCGTTTATCATGCCCAATCATGATAACCCGTGGGTCATTAATAACTTTAAATCCGCGCTTGATTAGTTTGACTACAGATTCTAGACATAACTCTAATTCGTCTTGATGGAGCTCAAGGACAACTTGATCACAATCTTCTATGCCGTCAATTGCTTCATCAACAGGAGGTATAACCGTTACATCGTTATTCTCTTTATAGTAAAACATGTCGTAGTCAGGCTCTCTGCCTTTGATAACATAGCTTCGCTTGCCTGAGTGCTTACTTTTTAAAAACTGTTCAAGTTCAACGGTACCATCCGGAACTCTGCCGAATTCTGAGAGTCCATTGGCAGAGTTAACGGTAAGATATAGTCCATTGAAGATAAATCTTGCGTTTATCTCACAGATCTGTGGTGCACCATTTGGTCTGTAGACAAAGTCAGGCCTGACAATCTGGCCTTCAAGTGGCTCATCTTCGAGCTCACCAAGTAAATCCAATGTTCTTGTACTCACGGGAACAAGAGATTGTAAATCTTCAGATGATTGATAATTTAAAAGAAGCGCTTTAAGAGCAACCTGTAAAAGTTGTTGTGTGGCCTCTAGCCTGTCAATTTCAGGACCGGCAAGTACCACAGGCTCAAATAAATCATCTACTTCATCATTAGGTAAATTGGTATAAGCATTTCTTAGCCAAGTGTAGTATGAGGACTGCTTTACTGAATCCAGTCTGCTTATCGATTCAATCATATAAACCATATCTTAGTATCTTTTTGTTTAAAGTGCAATTATCAGAGATAGTAGTAACACGCTTATGTTAAGCCAATGATTTGACCAACTATTGATTTTGTTGTAAAATTTGCTCAGTGTTGGGAGTAACTACTCCCGGCAAGACCGAACAAGGAGTCGGAACATGTCGACAATAAGTGCTTCGTGTCCCGACTGTGGTGCTGTGAAATTCACCGCTCGGGACGTTGAAGTTAGGATTAGTGCAGAGGATGGTAGCGGTACCTACTCGTTCCGCTGTCCGGGTTGCATTGTCACCGTGGTGAAGTCAGCTGAACCTCGAACAATCGACCTGCTACTCGCATCAGGAGCAGAACAAGCAACCTCTCTACTCCCTGATGAATTTTCATCCTCGCGTAGAAACGATCCAACTGCGAGAGCCATTACCCATGATGACCTGATCGATTTCCACGACCTGCTCCACCGCAATCCAAAATGGTTCGAGAGACTTCGAGACAGTTCGGAACGGGAGCACTACGATCAGTCGTGAAGAATGTGGGGTGGTGGATCGCCGTCGATCAAGACGGTGATCCACCACAACCCCCGCTCTGCTTAAAGCCGACTCCTTGTTCAAATATTTCTAGATTACAAAGTTTATAAGTTTATTAGGGACCATTATGGTCTTTTTTATTTGTTCGTTCTTTAAGAATAATGATACTTTTTCATCAGCCTTTGCTGCCTCAGTCACAACTAGTTCGTCTGAGTCAGCTGGGACCATGACTGTACTTCTAACTTTACCGTTAACTTGCACGACAATTTTAACTTCAGTTTGTACCAAAGCGCTAATATCAAGTTTTGGCCACGAATCTTTATGGATACTATTGCTATGACCAAGTTGTTGCCAAAGCTCATCTGCAATATGAGGAGCAAATGGGGCTACACAAGATACGACAGCTTCAATCGCTCGCTGCCATTCATCTGATTTAACAAACTTATCATTCTTCAGCTTATACAAGTCATTAAGACCGGCCATTATTGCTGCAATTGCGGTATTATATCTGTTACCCTCAAGATCTTCATCAACTTTCTTGATCATAGCTGCACTCGATCGAGCTAAATCAGCTTTAAGTTTGTCGCCTGGGTCAGATTCTGATGCATCTAGATACTCCTGCACCAAGTTCCAAAGTCTAACCAAGAACCTGTGAGCACCCGGCACGCCCTGTGGGTCCCAGCGTGACCCAAGCTCAAGCGGTGCAGCAAACATTAAATAGGTTCTTAGAGCGTCTGCGCCATAGCCCTGATCAATAATCGACAGTGGATCTGGACCATTACCAAGTGTCTTACTGAAGTTTTGGCCATCACTCGCAACAACTTTTCCATTAAATAGCATCTGCTTGAATGGTTCAGGATTATCAACAAGCCCAATTTTGGTAAAAAATCTAGCAATAAAGCGTGCGTAAAGTAGATGAGCCGTAGCGTGGTCCCCACCGTTATAGAAGTCAATTGGCGCCCATTTGTTGACAATTTTACTATCAAAAATTTTATCCTTGTTGAACGGATCAAAATATCTAAACATATACCAACTAGAGCAAATGTAGGTATCAAGTGTGTCTGTCTCACGCTCCGCCTCGCCGCCACAATCAGGGCAAGTTGTTTTTAGCCAATCTGTTGCTCGAGCCAAAGCACTTCTTCCGTCACCACTCGGCTTAAAGTCAGTTAACTCAGGTAAGATTACCGGTAGCTGCTCGTCAGGTACTAGAACAACACCACACTTATCACAATTAACAATCGGAATCGGTGCTCCCCAGTACCTCTGGCGACTAACACTCCAATCGCGCATTTTGTAATTTACTTTTTCTTTAGCCGCATTTTGGTTTAGTAATTTAGAAACTATTTTTTCTCGAGCGTCAGAACTTAAAACTCCATTAAAATCTGCAGAATTTATCAATCTACCTTCATTTGTAATCTCGTTGCGATTACCTAGCGCAATATCTAGGACTTCGTTCATCCCGCCTGAATCTCGATGGGATCTATATTCATTTTCACTAACCCACTTAATTTCTTGCTCATCTTTGTCAATGGCTTTTTCTTCATCAACCTGTAATGATTTGAGCTCGATATATACAACCTGACAGTACGCAATTCTGTTCACGTCTTTATGCTTAGCAAAGAATTCGGACGCAATAATGGGGCCGCATTCTTTAATATTAGCGATGTCAAAGTAGCCTGTTTCCTCAATTAATTCTCGTTTTGCAGTTTCAGATGCAGACTCTCCCTCGTCAATACCCCCCATAAGTGGAGACCAGTTGACCCCACCTTTTGGTAATGCAATAATGTACTCTTCTTTTTCAGGATGTTTAATTATACATGTTACAACGTTTCGCGATACTAATTCTTTATCACTGCGGTGAAGACTTGTATTGTCTACAAAGCGCTCTGCTACAACTTGCTTAATTGGCAAATCATATTTTTTAGCGAATTCATTGTCACGGTCATCATGAGCTGGAACAGCCATAATTGCGCCAGTTCCGTAACCAGACAATACGTAATCAGCCACCCAAATCGGAATCTTCTCGTCATTTATTGGATTAATCGCATATGAACCTGTAAAAACACCTGTTTTTTCTTTTGCAGCTTGACGTTCAATCTCGGTCTTCTTGGTAGCTGATTTTACATAATCTTCAACAAATTTTTTTTGAGATTCACTAGTAATTTTTGAGACGATGTCGCATTCTGGTGCGACAACTAAAAACGTCGCACCAAACAGAGTGTCAGCCCGTGTTGTGAAGACGGTGATTTGTTCATCTAAGTCGTCAACTTTAAAAGTAATCTCTGCGCCGACGCTTTTGCCAATCCAATTCTTCTGCGCTAGCTTAACGCTTTCGGTCCAATCTAAATCATCAATTGCCTCAAGCAGTTCATCTGCATATTCTGTAATCTTGAAGAACCACTGTTTGACCTCTTTCTTCTCGACAATTGGATCGTCCTTACCGTCATGGCGCCAACATTTGCCATCAATCACCTGCTCGTTTGCAAGAACAGTTTGACACTTGGTGCACCACCACTGCATACGAACATCTTGGTAGGCCAGATTATTCCTGAACATCTCTGAGAAGATCCACTGTGTCCACTTGTAGTACTCCGGTGAATGAGTTGATATCTCCTTTGACCAATCATTACTCCAGCCCATCGCTTTATAGGCTTTGCGATAATCCGGGATCAGCTGAGCCATGCTTTCTTGCGGGCTCATCCCTACCTTTATAGCCCTATTTTCTGCAGGTAATCCAAAAGAGTCCCATCCAACTGGATGATAGCTCTCGTATCCTTGTTGTCGCTTATATCTAGCTTTAACATCAGAGATCGTGAAGTTCATCGCATGCCCAATATGTAGATTACCGCTTGGGTAATTAAACATACTCATAGCAATATACTTTGTCTTATCGCTACCCAAATCAGATGTATAGACGTTTGTCTCGTCCCAAATCTCCTGCCATTTAGGTTCAATCTCTTTTGGACTATATCTTTTCATGACCTCTATTGTAACAGATGAAGTCTTATAGTTTAATCGTTGGCATTAAGCGAGGCTTCTTCGGTCAATCTTCTTTGTTCAAAAAGAGCATCAATCTCTTCATCACTCATTACATTCTGAATACCAACACGACCTTCTTGAGTTTTTGCAAACTCCAGACATTGCCTTGCCGCTACGCAACCTACACAAATTATTTTTGCTTGGGTAATACTTTCACCTTTGCCGGGAGGGAAAGATTCAGGTTCACTTAGACCATCGCAGTTTGTAAATTTTCTCCAATTAGTACCATCAATAGTTAAACCACTTGATTCGATAACCGCCATAGGACTCCTTATTTATATTGTTGAAATTGTACTCCGATAATATCAACAAGGGCAAGCATAAATATTTTGCAAAATATAATCTAGATTGATTTGATCCAATGGGTGAACTTATCGTTAGAACCACTTTGAATATCGTCGTATATTTTTGAAAGCTTTTGTGTAATCTCTCCAGATTTACCGTTGCCGATTGGTCGCTTGTCAATTGATAGAACTGGTACGATACGGGCGCTTGATCCACACATAAATACCTCGTCAGCAATGTATAGCTCGCTCCTATCAACAGCTCGACTCTCAGTTGGGATACCCTGATCTTTTGCAATATCCATAATTGATGAACGCGTTATCCCCTCCAAAAGGTCCGTCGAGTTATCTGGGGTAATTAAAACCCCATCTCTGACTAAAAATAGATTCGCAACCGTCCCCTCACTTACATGACCATTGTGATCAAGCGCTATCGCATCATCATAGCCATTTAATAATGCCTCGTTCTTCATTAGGCTTGCATTGATGTAGCTACCATTGATTTTTGCCCGTGATGGTTGTGCATTGTCCTGAGTTCTTACCCAGCTCGACACACAAACATTAATACCACCTGGATTAAGAATTTGTCCGAAAGGATATATATACGCAGAGACGCTATTTTTTAAGCCATGTATCTTGGTGCCAGCAACAATCTCGTCGATATAAACGGCCACTCGTACCAAGACATCTTCTTTGATAGCGTTAAGCTTGATTAGCTTAATCATGTTCCGTTCGAACTCATTGTATGAATAGCTTTCAGCAAAATCATGAAAATCCATAATTCTAGCCGAGTTAATTAATCGTTTGTAATGATCCTTAAGCCTGAAGGCATTTAGTTTCTTTTGATTGTCATCCCACTTAATGCTAAATACCGTGTAAATTGTTAATCCATAAAGAACTGGAGAACTAGCTATACTAAGGTTAGCATCATTAAAAGGTACAAATTCTTCGTTGAAGTATACAGTTGAATTTTCTAACTTAAATGACATATTATCTCACTCCATCTCTCTGTGTTAGTTCTACAAATTTTACTACAAGATCATCAAAGGAGATCCCCTCTGCTCTTGCGGCTTTTGGATACAAACTCTGGCTTGTCATACCAGGCATTGTATTAATTTCTAGAACATAAAATTTACCGGATACATATATCATATCTATACGACTAAGATGACTACAGCCAAATTTGGAGTGTATCATTTCGCCTAGTGATTTGGCCTGACTAATTTGATCTGGGCTCAAATTCTTTGGAGGGCAGTATTCTTCTGTTTTGCCATTATATTTATTTGCATAATCAAAAACACCATTTTTCGGAGGGTGTATCTCAATAACTTGGAGAGCTTTCCCGTCTAAAATCGGTACTGTGATCTCAATACCGTTTATATATTCCTCAAGCAACATCGAGTCATATTTGTTGAATGATTGTTCTATCTGTTTAATTGGAACTTTAGTTGCGACGTTAAATATGTATGTGTCTATACTTGATCCACCTTTAAATGGCTTAAGTACGTGTGCTTTTTTTGATAGAGGACTACTCAGATACTGGTCAAAATCAACCGTATACCCAGCCGGTACATCACAACCAATTGTCTGGAGCTTTTTTAATGTTTTGTCTTTATCAAAACACAAAGCTGATATCTGTGATCTTGAACCTAAAAATTTTGCATTGCTTCGCTCTAATATTGATTGTATTTCACCATCCTCGCCGCCCTTACCGTGTAATATCGGCAAAACTACATCATAGGTTGATAAATTGATATCTAACCAATCAGTTTTGCCATCCCAGTCATAAAATACTACATCAAAATCTTGGTTTTTAAGAGCTTCATACACTGCCTTGGCCGATAAAAGAGCTATTTCTCTCTCGAGCGATGGACCGCCACCAATTACTAGTACCTTACTTCTAGTCATTGATGCCAAACTGCCTCTCCTTGGCTTTAAGCCACGCTTTTGACTGTCTAACCAATCGTTGTTGATCCTTTTTATTTTGGAGTAATTTTTTGGTCACCTCCTCAGAGAAAACTCCATTTTGTGAGCCCTTGATTAGCACGACACTACCTTTTTTAAGTAACGAACTGACAATATCTGCAGCATGATACGGACTTGGGCACCGCAGCACTTTACAACCAGCTTTCTCGGCAGAGTCAGCCAAGTAATTATTTGCATCATCCCCGATAGTCACTAATAGTTCTAACTTGCTTGGGTCACATTCTTGGCCTACTTTTTTATGCATTGACTCGCTGAACTTACCCAGTTCATTCATTTGACCAAGTACTGCGATCCGATTTCTAGACGGTATCTCATATAGCGTATTGAGTGCTGCAATTACTGCCTCGGGACTCGCGTTATAAGAATCATCAATCAAGAGAGATTGTTTTTTGCCCAAAAGTAGCTGCATGCGCCCGGCAATGGGCTGTACTTTTTCTAATCCAGATTTAATATCAGAATTAGACAAGCCTAGTTTTTCTCCGAGAATGACAGCAGAGGCGAGTCCGGGAAGATTCTGGCGTCCAATCAGTCTAGTTTTAATTGAAATAGCATCAGCTTTACCATTTAATATAAAACTAACTGGTCTATAAAAATCTTTTGTTAATTTTGAAGGATTAATACTGCAATCGTAGTCTCCTTCGCCGTAAGTAATTGCATCTTTAATGACTTTTATATATTGCTTGTCGATTTGATCCGCATTTATTATAATCTCATCAACCATATCAGCTATTTTTAGCTCCTCTTTTGCAACCGCATCCATACTCTCAAAGTTTGCCATATGTTCGGCCGATATCGCAGTCAAAACTCCATAATCAGCATGCAGTCGAGCAACGAATTCATCCATATTGCCATCGTAGTCAGTACCAACTTCAAGAACTACTATCTCCGGTGTATATTTGCCAAGAATTTGGGCCTCATTAGATACCAATACCTTTATCCATCCAATCGGATTTAAAAGCGACGGCATTGCTTGACCAAAGAATATTAGGGGGACACTAACAATATCGTTATAATTTCCATCCTGCCACCTAACTTTTTTATCTTGAGACAGAACCGTAGCAATAGCAGTTTTAGTACCTGTTTTACCTATGCTTCCAGCCACTGCGATTACAGTCGGATTATGGCGCCTCCTAAGTCTATCGACTTGGAGCCAAAGCAGTTTTACAATTATTGCTTTAAGATATTTCTTCATAAATTTTCAAATCTTGGTGGAGCATATCGGATTCGAACCGATGACCTCTTCCATGCCATGGAAGCGCGCTAGCCAACTGCGCCAATGCCCCATGCCCGGTCTTAACCCTGTTATTATACAGAAATTAACTGCATCAAACCAATTAAAGTGCTATAGTTGTTCAAAAGGAGTAACTCATGAACAAATTCGGTAAAGTATCGATAGTATCAGCTAGCCTAACCTTGCCACTAACACTTTTAACATCAGGTATTGTCGCTTGGTATTTAAAGTCATCAAACCCTGACGGTGTAGATATTACTTACGCCCTTGCTTATCTCAGACCAACATTATTAACTGCTATTGCCTGCTTTGTTACATTATCTTTAATTAGCCTGGTGTCTGGCATATTAGGGCTGAAGAAGGACGACTCTAAAGAATACAGTAAATTGGGTCTGTTAATAATTGTTCTAGTTGCGGTTTTCTCGTTTAGCGCTGGAATTATATCCAAGAAGACTTCAGATGCGGAGTCAAATTACCAAAAAGATTCCGTAGTAGTTGAGTAGCTATTTTAGAAGACTTAAAAACTTCTTCTCATCAATTACCTCGGTCTTGAACTTCTTAGCGGTTGCGAGTTTACTTGCCCCTACTTTACCACCTGCAACTAGATAGGTGGTGCCTTTAGCTACTGCCGTTTGAAACGTTCCTCCAAGTGCTCTAATCTTTTCAGCTGCATCATCACGACTCATGCTCTCTAGGCTCCCAGTTATAACAAAGCTTTTACCTTCAAGCGGACCACCGGCTGTTTTTTTATAATTTGGTTTTACACTGTACTCAGCAAACTTTCTAAGAAGTTCTTGGTTATCCTCATCGGCAAACCACGCAACAATTGATTCTGCTACAACTTCACCTATCCCTTCGACATCACGCAGTTCATCTAGACTTGCTTTTGATAGAGCCTCAACTGATTCAAATCGCTTAGCTAAATCAATTGCTGTCTGTTGTCCAACATGTCTGATACCAAGCCCAAAAATAAATCTCTCTAGACTAGGAGTCTTAGATTTTTTTATTGCAGAAACCAAATTTTCAGCAGAGATTTCGGCAAATCTATCAAGCTTTAATACATCATCAACTGTGAGAGTGTATATATCTGCCGCATCCTCGACTAACCCCGCATCAACAAGCGCCTCAACGTTCTTCTCGCCAAGTGTATCAATATCTAGCGCTCCTTTACTGGCATAATGCATCAATGATCTTTTTAAGATTATCGGACCACTTAATCCCTTTACGCGGTATACCACTTCGCCTGCAGGCCGCTCAAACTCAAGCTCTGGGTACTGCCTTGATAGCTCGCTTTTATAATCAATCTTTTTGGCCTCTTTGGGTCGCAAGTTTGTTAAAACTGATTCAACCTGAGGAATTATATCACCTGCTTTAAAAATAACGACTGTGTCGCCTCTTCTTATATCCAAACGCTCAATTTCATCTGCGTTGTGAAGACTTGCATGTTTAACGGTCGTACCGGCAACTACTACAGGATCAAATACCGCAACCGGAGTTGCAGCACCAGTTCTACCAATACTGATTACAATATCTCTAACTACAGTTGTGGCCTGCTCGGCTGCATACTTAAATGCCACAGCGCCACGAGGATTCTTACCAACTACTCCAAGTTTTGTATACTGGCTCCTATCATTAACTTTTATTACTAGACCATCTGTAATGTAAGACAGTTTATCTCTTTTTACTGACCATTCATCAATAAACTTCATAACTTCACTAACGCTTGAGAATACTGAGGCCTCCATACTTCTGGTTATTCCTAGATCGGTCATGGACTCGTAGGCAAACATGTTTGTTGGAGCCTCATTAGGATTATCTCTAAGTAGATCGTAGCCGACAAAAAATAGTGGTCGCTCAGCTACAAGCTTTGGATCAAGCTGTCTGATTGTTCCGGCACTTAAATTACGTGGATTAGCAAATAGTGGTTTTCCCTCAGCCTCACGTTTATCATTAAGTTTTTTGAAGTCAGATTTTAACATCACAATTTCGCCACGAATTTCAGTTCTACCTTGCAAAAACTGCTTATTTTTTGCATCCCGTCTCAGACTAAGAGGGACGTTATTTATGGTCCTTACATTTCTGGTAACATCCTCGCCAACCTTACTATCACCTCTTGTTACAGCTTGTGTTAACAACCCGTCTTGGTAGATAAGCGCGCATGCCAGCCCATCCTTTTTAGTATCACAGAAGTATTCGTGCTTCACTCCAGGCAAAAGCTTATCCATACGCTTTACCCAAGCTTCAACATCCTCTATCGAGAAGACATCGTTTAATGAAATCATGGGATACTTATGTTCAACTTTTTTAAACTTATCAAGAGCCTCGCCATAGACTCTTTGTGTTGGACTGTCCTGACGAACTAAATCGGGATATTCTGTCTCTAACTTTTTAAGTTCAGATATTAAGCCATCGTAAACAGCATCCGATATACTCGGTTTATCAAGTACATAGTATTCATACGCATACTGAGAAACCTCTTTAATGAGTGAGTCAATTCTAGATTTTGCGTCAGATTTGCTCATAGCATTGAACGATAAAGTTTATACAAATACGTTAAAACCAACGGTACAAAAAGAAGTTGAACAATTTCTGCAAAAATAAATGTTTTACTAGGGAAAAATCTGATTGAAATAACGAGTAATGTAAGATACGTAAATCCTAGCATTAACGGCAAGCTCAGCATTCTTCTAAACACCTTCAGCCTTTGAAACTGGACTAACTTACGAGCTGAACTCAGTGCAAAAATTGGATAAACTCCAGGCAAAGCAACCATAAACACCGCGATAATTCCAGACGTCATCCAATAGAAGGATAGTAATCCAATCAGCATAGTTACAGTGAAGAATGCCAAATCCTCAAAGCCTGAAACGAATATCCCACTAGTTCTGGCAAGCGTGTAAACAAAACTTGCAAAAGCAAAAGGTAGTAGCTCTAAAACTACGACCGTTAAAACAAATCCTACAGTAATAATAGGTGTCATCCCCTGATAAAATGAGTCCCTGATGGTAATCTTATTGCCGTTATGAAGCATTCTGATTGCCCAAATATAAGCTAGGCCAACAATACCAAGCACCACCATTGCAAGTGTGCCGTTTTGCTGAGTAGCTCCGGTAGAATCAAGTACAGCGCTAACAGTTACTACGTTACTTTCAAAACTATTAACTTTTGTTCCGCTCTTCTCTACAGCAGAACTTATAGTATTTTGAATTTGTTTAACATCAGGCTGAATTGGGGCTCGCACAATCATGTAATAAACGACCAAGTGAACAAGAAATATGCCAAGTATGATTTTTTTATGTAACCATATAAAACTGAAGGTTTGTTTTACAAGCTCCCAACTGGTTGGTAGTGGCTTAAGCTCTGGTTTAATCTTTTTTTGAAGTCTGAAAGATCGAT
The DNA here is from genome assembly GCA_020631895.1 of Candidatus Nomurabacteria bacterium. Taxonomy (GTDB): domain Bacteria; phylum Patescibacteriota; class Saccharimonadia; order Saccharimonadales; family UBA7683; genus JACKGR01. The sequence goes on along the minus strand of JACKGR010000006.1, from coordinate 11,004 downwards.
ATCTAATTGCTTTTTTATCAGCTTGACGCCATGCCTTAAATCGAGAATAAGAGTTCACAAAAGGTGTAATAAAATAAATTAGGAGCTTCTCAAGTTTAGCAGGTAAAGATTTAATGGACTTCTTCAGTCTCTGAATTACGACCAGCTCATGACTTAAATTATTTCTCTTACTAGATTTATTATTTTTAGCCATCTACAAGCTACTCCCCATATTCTCGAGTCTTTCTACTCTCTCGGATATTGGAGGGTGAGTTGAAAAAAGCTTAGCAAAACTTTTTGGCTTTAGCGGATTTGCAAAGAATAAATGAGCGGTTGAACTATTTTGACGCTTCATAACTGTTGGATGTGACTCTAGCTTTTTAAGAGCTGAAGCTAAACCATCTGGATATCTTGTAGTCAGTGCACCAGTTGCATCCGCCAAAAATTCACGACGTCTGGATACTGCCATCTGAACCATCAGCGCAACAATAGGCGCCAAGATTGCTAGGACCAAGGCTAGGGCAATTCCTATCGGGCTGCTGTTGTCATCATCTCCACCAAAAAATACCATTCTAAGCAAAAAGTCACTAAGTAGCCCGATTACTGAAACGCAACCAAAAACAATCATCATAACTCTAATGTCATAGTTCTGAATATGCCCCATCTCGTGAGCCAGTACTCCCTCAAGCTCTTTGTCATCCATAATCTCAAGAAGACCGGTGGTTGCCGCAACACTGGCATGACTAGGGTCTCTACCAGTAGCAAAAGCATTTGGAGCTTTGTCATCCATGATATAAACCTTTGGTGTTGGTAGACCTGTAGTTATCGCCAGATTCTCAACCATCCGATATAGTCGCGGATTATCCTTCTTCTCAATTTGCTTTGCACCATTAACTGCCAAGGCAAGTCTCGACGATGCAAAGTAACTAATCAGTGTGTAAATTAGAGCGAAGCCAAAAACTATATAGAGTGTCGACGTATCCCCAATGACCAGTCCATAAGCATAGCCAATAGCCCCGATCACTAAAATAAACAGAGTCATAATGAATATAGTTTTGCGTTTATTGGCGGCTATCTGGCTATACATATGTCGTATCGCGTATTACGAATGACGAATTACGCTTTCCTTTCTGGTGCATTTTTAATGAGACTATTTAACATCTTATGCAAATCTGTAATCTCTACTTCTATAATACCTAGTTCTCTGTCCTTTATAAAGTGCAGATCATTTGATATGAACGCATGACTTAGAGTCTCTGTTAACGAGCCGAGTGCGATGTGATAAAATCGAATCTTATCTTTTTGACCGCCCCTTGAGAACCCCTCGGCGACGTTAGCCGCAACAGATGTGGCGGATCTCCTTATTTGAGAGGTAAGGCCGAATCTTTCATCGCTTGGGAAGTCCTTAGTAACCTCGTAAATATAAACTGCAAGCCCTCTAGCCTTTTGCCAAACACGAAGTTGTTTAAAAGAGGTTATCTTCTCGGGTGGCTTTCCCGCGTTATACGTCATTCGAAATACGTTCTTCTCTATTATTTACTTATCGAAGTTAACATCTACAGCTTTTTCAACTTCAGCCTGATTGTCTACTTCAAAGAATTCTTTTTTGGTGAAACCTAAACTTTTAGCAAAAATGTTTGTTGGAAACATTTGCACCATCGTGTTTAATGTCCTAACTGCACCGTTATAAAATCTTCGTGAAGCCTGAATCTTATCCTCAGTATCAACTAACTCCTCTTGAAGTTGAAGAAAGTTTTGGTTAGCTTTTAGATCTGGGTAGCTCTCAGCAACCGCAAACAAGCTTTTAAGAGCCCCGCTAAGCATATTCTCGGTCTCGGCAGTCTCTTTGACAGAACCACCGATTGCGCCACTTCGCTCTTTAACAACGTTCTCAAGTGTCTTAGCCTCATGCTTAGCATATCCTTTAACTGAAGAAACTAGATTTGGAATCAAATCAAAACGTCGCTTCATCTGAACAGTAATATCACTCCAAGCCTCTTCAACCCTTACATTTGTCTTTACTAATTTGTTGTATGTTGCCCAAACAAATAACGCAAGCAGTACAACAACGCCAACTACAATCCATAAAACCATGATTATTCTCCTTATTATCTACCCTATAATTATACCACCAGTTACGGTAGTCTCATATCAATAAATAAGTTTTATTATTGGACTAAACAGCTTCAGCGAGTATGAAAATAGTAGGATCTCCATCTTGATCGGCACTTTCTTTAACTCGAATATACTTAAAACCCGCCCTCTTGAACAATTCATTAAGTTTGTCACGAGAGTAGAGAACGCGATAGTATTTTAATCCCTTAATTGCTGAGTTCACCTCAGGCAGAACTTGCTCCTCAATTTTTTTGTTTGAACTCTTGAAGAATACCGCTCCGACTACACCAATAGGATTCAATATAGACCGTAAATTCTTAAGGGTGATTTCTATGTCTGGTGGCGGAATATGAATTAGAGATCTGCAAGCCCAAACACCATCATAAGATTTTCCGGAAGGGAAGGTTTTAATATTTTGTTTAATAATATTGGTTCCAGGTGATTTATCAGAAATCTCATCCAGCATTGCTTGGCTAATATCAACATTATCAACTTGAAAGCCCTTATCTAGAAAATAGTTGCACTCAACCGGAACGCCGCCCACACTAAGTATCTTTGAATTATTACTAAGCCTTTCTACAAACAAAGTAATTTCGTCTTTAAATTCTGTAGTAGTGTCATAAGAGGCATGAAAAGCTCTATTGATTCCATCATAGTCATCTTCGACCGTCTTGTAGATATCTTCATTCATATGCCTATTCAATACACTTTTAAAATTCTGGTGGGCGAGGCGGGACTTGAACCCGCAAGGTCGATAAGACCATTTGATTTTAAGTCAAACGCGTATACCAATTCCGCCACTCGCCCTGGAGGCACCGACCGGATTTGAACCGGTGTACGTGGTTTTGCAGACCACTGCCTAACCACTCGGCCACGGCGCCATATCGAACATTATAAACCATGTCGAAGCTTAATATATTCTTTTTGCTGTCCACTTTTAAATAACCTCTCGAACTTCACGGCTTCACTTCTAGATTTATATGAATGTTTTTCGAGTAAAATCCACGGCCTATACGGTTTAGTAGACTTAACTCTCCCAGAGTTATGTAGTTTTAAACGTACATTTACATCTTGAGATGAGCCTACATATATTCTGTTGTGAGCGGCGCTCTTTAGGACATAAACGTAATATTTATCTTCATTCATCATTAATAGTTTTGTCTCCCTTCGGGAGATCTGCGGGAGGCATGACAGACCGTTGCCTAACCACTCGGCCAAGGCGCCATTCAGTTATTCTAACAGATACGATGCAAAAAGTTTACTCTTGCCAGTCAACTATTACTAGATCTTTACCACGTTTTTTAAAAACAACTTTCTGACCCTGCTTCCACCCCAAAGTTCTTACGAGATCAATCGGTAAAGAAACTTGATAAGTGCCAGTTGAGTTTTTTGTAATGTTTCGAACATTTTGTTCCCCAGATCTTCTTGTGCCCATAAAAACCTTCCGTTTTAATAACATAACTATTATACCACTGAAACTCCGAGTTAACTCCGCTTTAACTCGGAGTTATGATACTCTTTTCAAAAGTAATTATTACAAAGGTAGATCGGTTAGGGCGCTCTTGACTACTCCACCAATCTGTTGGTCAAAGTCACCACAGTAAATTCTGTATGATGCACCATTGAGCTGAGCTAGGTTTGCGTCGTTACATTTGATCCCTGTTGTTCGAGCTTTACTAAAATTTAATCCGTCTGAAGATATTGAGTAGACTAAACTTTGCGGTTCGTTGACGAAAAAGTACATCACTACGTCTCCGTTTTTGTTAACAGCAACATCTGGGTGTTCGGCAGAGCTTGCCACACTGTCGCCTCCAGCCCTAATCCCCTCGTCATTGACCCAAGTAAGAAGATCATCCGAAGTTGCGCTATAAATATGTACGGCTTTTATCATTTGCCCAGGCTTCGGTAACTCGGAGAAGTAGGTATGGTACTTTCCATCATCTAGCTTAACTGGCGTTGATATCCCCGAGATCTCGCTCAAACCAGCTGGGGGAGAAACTCTAAGACCTTTTTCTACCGTGAAGTTGAGTCCATCACTACTAATTGCGCTACCGACTCCTCCTGCTGTAATAAAGTATAGGCGAATTCTACCGTCTTCTAGCTTCATCGCTCTTGGCATTCCAGAACCATCAGGCAGTCTTGAGCCAGCTTCCGCCACAAAGTTAAGTCCATCCTTACTTACAGCGCTTACAACTCCTTTGTTTTGGGCAAAAGCATAAAGTCTCCAGCTGCCGTCATCAAGTTTTATAGCAGAAACATCAGCTACTGGCATTCCAGCCTGAACACCAAAATCTTTCGGCTGGAGCCTAAGCCCATCCTCAAAAACTAGATCCTTTTGTTCCTTTGTACCCGATATGGATAATCCCTTTGAGCTTGTCTCCTGATTAATCTTCACCCGATTATAGGCATATAATCCCGCACCAGCTAACAGGGCCAGCACTATAATTACTATGATTAGTTCGATAATACTAAAGCCGCTTCGATTCACCTTTTTCATATTTATCCTTTTTTATTAGAACTTGATATAAGCATAAACATCTTAATACTAGAAAGCAACTAATCTTTTATCAGACTTTAGTGATTCCTAAAGATAAAGTGGTGTTTATGATGTATAGATTTGTGATGCTCTACAATAAATACGCCCAGTAGTATAACAATGCCACCAATAATCATTTCTGTTGATAAACTTTCTCTTAAAACAACTACCGGTATAAGGATTGCTAAAAATGTCTCTAGGTAAGCAAGGGCGCTGGTTCTGACTGCACCGATATACTCATATGACTTAATTCCCATTGCTCTAGATAGTAGAGCTACAGCTATTGCAGAGTAGAAAACTGCGATAATAGCCGGTTTGGCAGGGGTCTCGAAAGAGGCATTAAAGAAGATCGTCATTACAAAAAGCATAACGACGCTAATAAATGTTACCACCCAGGATGATATATTCATCAGAGCCATAATCGGCACCCCCTCATCATTAGCTCTTCTGTAATAGATAATTGTAATCGGGAATGAGATTGTGTTTATTAATGCAAGAATAGTTGCAAGCGGATAAAAGACAAAATCTCCCGATTGCCTAATTGCCACAGGTAGTAATACTACAATCATCGCACCAATCATTGCTAGTGTTATTCCGTATAAAGCACGCCTACTAATTTTTTCTCCGGTTATTTTGTTTGAGAAGATTATAAAAAAGATTGGTGTTATTAATGTAATAATAGATACATAACTTGCCTGAGATAATCTAATCGCTCCGACATAAGACATTACCGCTACCGCCATACCCATGGCGGAGATTAAAGTGTGCTTAAAATTACTCCGAGTTAACTTATCTTTTGCCTTAATTACAAATGGTAAAGTCACAATACCAATAACTAAAAATCTTAAACCAACATACAAAATAGGATTGATAGAATCCGTACCAAATTTTGTGAACGTCGAATTTGGAGCCGCCAAAAAAACTGATAATAATCCAACCAAAAACCATTTGTGTCTACTGAACTTACTTTCTATCATTTACTTTATGATAACACTTATCATTACATTACTCCCTCATCAACATATAACTTGTTCCACCAAAGACCCTCCTGGTCCTCTTTACCGTATCTGATTTTTACTATCGCGTGCACCACACCTCCAGTCCATACGCCTCTTTTCCAATCTTCCAAAAGGTCTTCGTCGGAACGGCCAATATTCTGTTTAATCGCCTTACCATGCACTTCCATGAACTCATCAAAAGTATCTGGCCAATGGTCTGTATCCGTATCAATTTGTTCTAGCTCTTCTAGACTAGCCTTCTCTGTTATATACCAATATGCTGCAAATTCACTCATATCATCATTAAAGACTATAGAGATATAATAGCAGGTATAAGAGAAATCATCTCTACTCAACCGTTACGGATTTGGCTAGGTTTCTTGGGCGATCGATGTTTACACCTCTTATTGTGGCGACTTCGAGCGCAAGAAGCTGAAGGCATATATTGTAGATTAATCCTTCGGTATATTCACCAACATAGGTAACTTGCAGATGATAGTTACTACCCTTTGGTTTTGGTCTGGTAGAAATTGTAAAGATTGTACCGCCTCTTGCTATTAGCTCCTCAAGTGCTGAAATACCCTTCTCGTAAAGAGTCTCGTCCTCGGGCAAAAGCAAAATAGAAATATGTTTATTATCAACAAGTGAAATCGGACCATGCTTCATCTCGCCAGTCGGGAATGCCTGGGCGTGAATGTAGCTAACTTCGGTTAGTTTTAATGCTCCTTCAAGTGCAACCGGATATAGTGAGTTTCTGCCTAAATAAAACCACTTTTCAAAATGATTGATTTGCTTGGTTAGTTTTTTAATATTCTCGTGGAGTTCAAATGTGGCTTTTATTTCACTAGGTAACATTAGTAGCTCCTTTGCTACCTCTTTTGTAATGTTGCTGTTGCCACCTCTTTGATATACAAGTTGTGCACCAAACATCAGGATTGCTGATACCATTGAGCTATAAGCTTTGGTACTAGCAACTGATACCTCTTGTCCGGCGTGGAGGTAAATTCCACCGTGTTCAACTGCTCGAGCAACACTCGATCCAATAGTATTAACAATACCCATTGTTTTTAGATGACGCCTCTTGGCTTCCTGGATCGATGCCAGCACATCGGCTGTTTCTCCAGATTGAGAGATGAATATTGCTAGGGTTGAATTAGATTTATAAGCACCGTGTCGATATCTAAACTCACTGGCATGTTCCACAATTACCGGCATATTCAACATCTCTTCAAGCTTATATTTTGCATAAAGACCGGCATAGTAAGAGGTTCCGCAACCAATAATCAAAATCTGTTCAAGATTATTTGCATCATCTGCATCTAGATTTGGTCCGCCGAGTTTTACTGTACCTTTTTGACTCACCCGTCCTCTCATCAAATTTTTTAATGACTCGGGCTGCTCTTTAATCTCCTTCTCTAAATAAGTTTTGTAGTGACCCAAAGTTGCCTCAGCCTCAGATTTTGATAGTCGGTTAATATTTGGATTTTTATGCTTTAACTTTAAATCAAAGATTTCTATAGAAGTGCGAGTTACCCGTGCAATCTGATCATCCTCTAAGTAAATTACCTTATCTGTATGACTAATAATTGCAGAAGGGTCACTTGCCACAAAGTTTTGTATATCACCTACCCCAATAACAATCGGGCTACCTCGACGAGCTACCAAAAGTTGATTACTCTCCAGTGGGCTCATAACCACCAAGCCAAATGTCCCACTCACCTCAACAAGTGACCTTTTAAGTGCCTCGATTAAACTAATCTTACCTTTTTGATAGTTGTTATTAATTAATGCCGCCAAAACCTCACTATCGGTTTGGCTCTTTAAATCTGATAGTTTCAAACTATCTTTTATGTCTTGGTAGTTTTCAATAATACCGTTGTGAACAAGTGTAATATCTCCATATGTATGAGGATGGGCATTTTGAGCTGATGGCCTACCGTGTGTCGCCCACCTAGTATGGCCAATTCCAATAGTTGCTGATTTTGGAAGTTTAGTTAAATCCAGCTTGGACGTATCACCAACAGCCTTTATTGTTTGAACATCTTTGGTGAGTACAGCCACCCCTGCAGAATCATAGCCCCTGTACTCAAGTCTTTTTAATCCTGTATAAATTATATCTTTGGCTGGTCTTTCACCAAGATATCCCATGATTCCACACATATTATTAGTCAACCCTTTCAATTACTATCTTCTTGCCCTGGCGCCTAACCATCAACTGGCTACCTTTCTTCCAGCCAAGAACTCTGATGATTTCAATCGGCAAGCTAACCGCGTAGCTTTTTTTGCCAACCATACTCAGAAACCTTAAGCTTGTATTGTCATTATCTGGTCTAGCCATAAGGTAATAATATATCCCCTAATTACCTAAAGCAATTAATTACGTAATTAAAACAGTTTGTGCTTCTATCGATATTATACTGCTTTAAAATCCTCAAGCATCTGTAAGTAAACTGGCTCATTTTTAGCCCATGATTCATTTGTGGCAACGAGCATATAGAGGTATGAGTTCCCATCCTTAGCTATAACCATAGCCATGCGTGCCTCAAACGAGTCAGCGTTATAACTAGACCTTTGAGATTGGGCAATTTGACAGTTAAACTTCACCGCGGTAGATACCGGGAAACCGTTGAAGTCATAATTAAAATTCATTCCAAAGTTGGTTATGTCCTCGCATAGATCTGATTTAAACTTGTCTTTGTTAAGCTGTTGGTTCATTACTTCTTCAAACTTAGATTTAAATTCTGGTTTTTTAGTGAGCTCAATGTCAGTCTTATCTCCGCTACTTTTACCAAAAATCACAAATGCATTTGCAACATCAGTTTGTCCGTTCTTATCAGTTACAATTTTATCTCCGTAGGCAGACTTGTTGGATAACTCTAAACCAAAATCTTTATTTAGCTTATCAACATAAGATGCATCTACCCATTGTTTTGGACGTGTAAATGTAATATCACTGTTTGAAACCGGTACTAAATCGCTCACCTTATAAGTTGAGACCGAAGCTTTTGACAGTCCGATGAAAACTAAAATCATGAATAAAAATATGAACGATAATACTGCCCCACCAATAACTAAACTAACTATTAATATCACTTTGGAGTTGCTTGATTTCGGCTTAGGATCAGCTAACTGACTATTTGACTGCTTGATGTTTGAATCTATTGCCATGATACAACTCCTATTTATCTACTCCTATTATACACCCCTAGGTAAATAGCAGGTCCAACAACGCCTCTAGAGTTATATTGGTTTTACATTGACAAATAAGTGTTTGTATGATATTATGTATCTATTCGATTGCCTGAGGTGATCGAGGTGTTGTTCGGGGTAACCCAGAACGCTTAACAAGGGAAAGCATTTAGGTTTGAGGTAGATTAGTAAATTGACAAGTTCAATCTAGTAACCTACCTCACACCAACCACAGTCCGCTTTCATACGCGGGCACAACAGAAAGGGGCATCATGCCCTCCCCCATCATCATGGCAATTGGCGTTTGTTCGGCCTTGGTCGCAATCATCATGTACTGCGAGTTCCGCAAGCGCCACCCTGAGCCCGATGTCGTCCGGGAGGCGATCATCGACATCGCCGCCTGGTGCCAGACCACCCACCAGGTCAGCACGGCCGTCTACCGCACGGCCTTCGCCCTGATCTGGGGCGGAACCTGTTATCTGAGCTGGATGTGGGTCGCCAGCTTTTGGCTCATCGAGCCAGGCCATACCATCCAGCCGGTTCGCGGGGTCGGCAATGACCTCGCAATCTCGCTGATCTGCATCGGCGGGCCGCTGTGCATCGCCTGGCTCACGTGGCACGGCTTCACCAAGCTGTTCACGCACATCTCCCACAAGAAGCTTCGTGAGCAGGTCGAGGAGCTCCAGGCCATTCGTCACGACAGCGACAGCAGGCGCGAGACCGAGGCGCAACGCGACTGGCAAGCGGTCGACTGAGCCTCCGCTCAGCAGGGGCCACCCGTCTTCGGACGGGTGGCCCCTGCGTCGCTCCTTTTTGTACCGCTACAAATGCTTTCCCTTAAATCCAAATCTGCTAAGACATTCTTTTGCGAAGAGAAAGGGTTTCTTAGGAGCTTTGGACTTATCCCTAATTTATTAGAAATCTTGAAACAAGGTGATTACTCACAATAATCGCTAGTTTTACCAGCAGACTGATCGCCGCCGGGTAAGGCTTTTAGTAATGAGGTTGTAGAAGAATCAAAATAATTGAGGAAGCAGACACCGTAGTAGTCAAACTCTTTAAAATTAGCGTGTTCTTTTGCAAAATCAGACCTCTTTGAAGCTTCGTTTGGCTGCCTAACATCATAAACACCAAAATCTACACCGGTATTAGTTTTAAATCCGACTCCAGTTGCGATTTTAGTACCAGCTTTTACTTTGATCGGTGGATCAATATTTGTAGTTCTTGAGTTATCTACTTCTGGCTTTGGCAGTTTATCCATTACCGCCTGGAACTCAGGAGTTAGTGTCAACAGGTGATCAAACCTATATGCAAATCCGCATGGGACACTAAAGACCATAAAATATTGCACCTCTCCTTGCTCAATATAACGACTAGCTTTGATTAGATGTGAATCAATTGGTGCCACAACCTCAACTTCATTTTGCTTGCTACCACCAAACAAGAAACCACCATGGGCTTTATAGTTACCGCCACGCTTTTGACCAGGATATAAAACAGAGGTCACTTTAGATATATCAACTGGCATTTTAAATTCTGGACCGTCACCACAATCGGGGGCGGTTCCTCCGGTTGAAGACCACCCCTCTCCATTGCCTGTCCATATGACATCACTAGACTTTTCAGAATTATTGCTCGGGCCTCCATCCGCGTTTTTATTATCTTGCTTTTTTGAGTAGCTATACCAACCCAGTGCACCAACCATAACTATAACTACTAAAATAAGTACGACCTCTATCAAGCTAAACCCATTATTATCAAGTTTCTTCATATCATTCCTTTTTAGATAGTTTAAGCATAAACAAAATAAAAAACTCTGTCGAGTATAAAATCATTATGTCTAAGTTAGCACTCTTGACTTACGAGTGCTAATTTTTTATACTGAAAGTACAGAGCCATATGTGCTCTCCGCCACGTTAAAGATTAACGAAAGGAGATATATTATGAGCAGTCTTGTACGATGGGATCCATTTGCAGAACTTAGTACACTGCAAAAACAATTTTTTGGAGATGACTTTATGTCAGCTTTTAAGGGGGTAAACATTCCGACTACGGATGTATACACTAAAGATGATGAGCTTGTTGTTGAGGCTCATCTACCAAATTTTGAACAAAAAGATGTCAATATTCAGGTTGATGGAAATTCGTTAGTGATTAGCGCAGAACGCCACGAGAAAGAAGAGGACA
>JACKGR010000005.1 GCA_020631895.1 Candidatus Nomurabacteria bacterium | reverse complement strand
GTGACGGCAACGTCACGGTCGTCGAAGTCCAGCATCGGCTGATCCTCACGGAGCACGTGGCAGCCGAGCCGGATCACCCGTTCCGGGCGTGCTTCGGCGAGAGCGATCTCGCCCGCACCTCCGGCTACGTGGCGGCCTGACCAACCCGGCCCCAATCAATGGGGCAAAAAGCGGGCGGCTAATCCGTCCAAAAAGTCCTACACTCACAGTGTAGGCCCCGAGGTGATGCTCAGGTGAGCGCGCGAAAGCGCGACCATCAGAGCACCCTCGGTGCAGACTCTATAGATGTGTATCTATACTGATGAGTTCAAAAGAACGAAAGTCTAAAGTTAAAATCGGGATACCCTACGCAGTTAGCAAAACCCTGTTTTTATTTTACGAGGTGCTTGTCAGTGCTTATTCTACTTTTTTAAAAAGTAGCAAAGTACTCATACTAGATTCACTTTTGAAAAAGTGATAAAACTTTCAACGTATGTGTAATAACTTGATACTCCCACAATACTAATTTCTCTGGGGTCTGCGGGACTCACCCACCTGAAGGTGGCTTCAGCCACGTCCTCGACCTCAGGGAAATTAACTTTGTTGTCGTTTCAGGTTATTACGACGTTGTCGGAAAACCATTTTCTACCTAAAACTACTTACTATTCCCCATCAACTAAGCACTATGACAACGTCCAGTGAGCGGCGCCTAGGGGGCGTATTTTACTGCTTATCTCTAGCATTGTTATGGTTTGGCTGAATATTGCGGGCTCTAGATCACTTTTTTGTTGAAGCTCTTCGAGTACGGTGATTCCTGATCTCATTAGGTCGATGATGATTTGCTCCTCTTTTGTGTCACCAAACACCTGTTGGTGGGCTTTGGCCTCCGACTCTATCCCTAGTAAATTCAAGACATCTTGGGCCTCGGTTACTACATGAGCCCCACTCTTGAGAAGATTGTTGGTCCCAATGCTTCCAGGGCTGTTTATGGGGCCTGGTACAGCGCAAACTGACTTATTCTGTTCTATGGCGAATCTGGCGGTGATCAGGCTCCCACTGGCCTCTGTAGCCTCAGTAACGATAACAATATCGGATATGCCCGCTACAAGTCGATTCCTGGCTACAAAATTCTGCTTCAGCGGTGCTGTCCCTTCCGGGTATTCACTTAAAATTGTACCTTTTTGTTTTAGGATATTTATTGCTAGGTTTCGGTGAGTTCTGGGGTGAATGCTATCTAGACCCCCTGCAAGGATTGCAATTGTACGCCCTTTGGCATCTAGAGCAGCCTGGTGAGCTATGCCGTCGGCACCAAGGGCTAGGCCACTGACTATCGTTACGCCGGCTTGTGCCAGATCATATGCGAGACGGTAAGTCGCATCTTTGCCGTAGTTACTTAGCTTTCTACTGCCGACAATTGTTACTGACGGTGTGTAGTTGTCTAGGGGCTCTCCTAGGCAGTAAAGCTGTTTGGGTGGATGAGCGATTTCTAACAGATATGGCGGATACTGGTTATGCTTCTTTGAAATAATATTGATTTTCATACAATAATCTATTTAAACCATTGACAATGTACCTTCAGTATGCTAATATCGTACTTTGTAAGCGGAATATATCTGCTTTAGTACCTTTTATACCCCATTGTAACACTTCCGAGTAATCGGAAAATGTTAGGAAGTCCTCTCAGATAGTCATAAAGTTTTTACCCTCCACTTTTTAACTTAGGCAAGAACACTTGTTCGTCTGAAGCCGAGTCTAGAGGATCTTCTAACCCCTTTAACCCTACCCCTACCATCTTCGGTTGGTTGGAGTAATTCAACGGTGAGTCATAACAGATTCTTGCTTTTGCAAGAGACGCAGACGGTCGAGAGAGACACGTACTGACGTTTCATCCGGGTGGGTTGAAGGGTGAATTCAACGCCCAGCAGTGCCCACCCCTGCTGGGCGTTGTTTATGGAAACGATTTTTACCATTAACTAGTATTGACAAAATAGTGCATAATATGCTATAATGTCATTTATAGTTGAGCTTATGTAATATTTTGCTCCTATTGCAACTTGAAAATTACAGCCTATATCTTTCCAAAAAGGAGTTGAGAAGAAGTTTAAGTATCTCTTTTCTACCCCTTTTTGGAAAGCAACCGTGCAATCCGGCGCGAACTTTACCGATTTGGGAGGAGGCGTGCCATGTGCATGCGATGTGTCATGATGGCAGCTGGACCCGAGAGCGCGGCTGAGTACACCGAGGCGTGTGCCGAGGCGACTCGGCTGATCCCCGGCATCGAAGCCGTCTACACCAAACTCGTCGAGGCCGTGAACAGCGGCGCCGCCATCGAGGAGCGGCTGGACCTCTGGGGCTCGTTGTGCGCCAGGATGGTGTACTTCGACGTCCTGATGGACCACATCGATGAGCTCGCCGCCGTGATCACGGTCGCCTACGCCGAGTCCCTCACCAACCACCACTCGATGCCTCCGTTCGCCGGCGGATCGTCCGGCAACGGCGCGGTCGTCATCGCGGTGACCGAGGTCGAGATGGTCGCGTACCTGGACGGTGTGGACGAAGATGGCCACGCCTACGTGTTGGTGCCCGACCAGGACGGCGAGGGCATGGTCATGCCCTTGGAGGACCTCGACCCCTCGACGCTCGTCATCGGCAGGCGATCGCGCTTCAGCTACATGGGCACCTGAGGCGACGGGTATACCCGGGTGGACCACCAGAACGTGGTCCACCCGGGGTATCCCATCATGTAGTTTTCGAGTTCGCTAAAAGCGCTCCAACCGGGAGCGCTATTCTTATGCCAAAAAACCTAAAAATATACTAGTCCAGTATTTTACAAGCTTCAGAGACGGTACTGTTTAATTTAGTCTTCTCTTCTTTTGAAAATTTAGACAGGACAAAATCGGCTGCGTCCATCTTCTGGGTTAACTCATTTTTGATTCCAATACGGATTCTAGTGAAATCTTCACCGATTTGGCTGATCAGGCTTTTCAATCCGTTATTTCCGGCTGATCCTCCGCCCTGCTTCTGTTTTACAGTTCCAAATGGTAAATCTAGTTCGTCATGCACAATTACAATATCTTTGTTATCTAGTTTATAAAAATCTTTAAGGGAGCGAACGGAGTCTCCACTAGCGTTCATTAGTGTGGTTGGTTTGGCTAGGACAACCTTTTTACCATCTTGAAAATCTTCTGAAATATATGCTTTAAACTTTGACTTCTCTTGCCAGGTTGGGAACTTATTCTTTTGCCTATACTCATCAACTACGGCAAAGCCAATATTATGACGTGTGCCGTCGTAGTCTTTGCCAACATTGCCAAGACCTACAATAAGTTTAATAAAACCATCGTCGACAGCGCTAGCAACTGGAATATCATGAGTAACCTGGACTAGTTGATCGTTTCTCTGAAACCTCTGAAATAATGCCATGATTTGATTATACAGTAACTATTTTTAGTCTTTCTCGTCAGTTTTGGGTAGGAATTTTTTGGTTTTTCCGGATTTTCGCTCATTGTTCATCATGTAGAACTTTATTGGGGTACCGTCAAAATCGGCGGCCTGCCTCAGGTTCTTTTCTAAAAAGCGCTTCCAGCTCCAGTGTAGGTACTCAAGGTGGGCACCGTAAAGCCTAAAGGTTGGTGGCGATGTGTCATCTTGTACAAAATATCGAGGCTTAGGGTGTCTACCTTTTAGCCCAGCTGGCGGATGAGCGCTGAGTGAGCTTGCCAGAACCTTATTTAGCTCTGAGGTTTTGATAGTTTGCTTTCGTCGTGTATTTATTGCCATGGCAAGATCAAATATCTTGGCTACGTTTTGTCCTGTTACGGCGCTAGTAAACAGTAGTTGAGCCCAGGGCACAAATTGAAAGTTATATGTCACTCTGTTGGCAATTCCGTCTCTAGTAAAAGCATTTTTGGTAACTACCTCTTTGATGTAGCTCTGAGATTTTGCCAGACGTTTTTTATCTTTTTTAGATAGATCCTCTTGTGCAACTTCTTCATCGATTTCATCAGGTGCGGCGTCCTCAAGGGCTTTTAGCTTGTCCCACTTGCTGATTACAATGATTAAACCTTTACCGGCCTCTTTAACGAGCCCGGCAATCTTTTGGTCTAGTGCAGTTGAGTGCTCTTCTACATCCATAAGCAGTAAACAAACATCTGATTGCTCGATTGCTTGTAGCGATCTAAGAACACTAAACTTCTCGATTCCACGCTCAATTTTACCGCTTTTTCTAATTCCGGCAGTATCTAGGAGCTCAATATCTTGGCCTTGGTAACGTACCATAACTCGGTTAACATCTCGGGTAGTTCCTGCTACATTAGCTACAACGGCCTGCTGCTTTTTAGCAAGAGTGTTGAATAGGTGACTTTTGCCGACGTTTGGACGGCCTAGTAGAGCGATTCTCAGAACATCATCTTCTACGGTCGCCTCTTTGGCAGGTATCTGTGCTGTGATTGCGCTGAGCAGCTCGTGGATGCCCTGGCTCTGAGTGGCGCTGGTTGAGACGATGGTTTTGATACCGAGTCGCTCCCATGGAGTGTCAGAATCATTTTTGGCAATTTGATCAGCTTTGTTAGTGACTAAAATAACCGGCTTTTTACTTTTCAAGGCTTTTTTGGCAACTCTGCGATCTTCATCTGTGATGGCAGTTTGAGCTTCTACAACAACTACTATCACATCGGCTGCATCTGATGCCTCCTCTATTTGCTCTTGGATAGTTGCCTCAAAATCATCTTCGGCATCTTTAAGACCGGCAGTATCGACTAGCCAGAAGTGATGGTGTCCAAAACTAACTGTTCGATAAACAGAGTCTCTGGTTGTACCAGCTTCCCGAGCGACTATAGCCTCTTGGCGCTGCAACGCGCGATTAAAAAGGCTGGATTTTCCAACATTTGCACGCCCAACAATAGCTACAACAGGTAGTTTTTTACTCATTACGTCTAGTATGTCCTATCTGATGGCCGCTCACAAGTTTTATCTACATGCACCGGCTCGTCGAGGAGGCCATAATTGTCACATACCTCAACTGTATTCTTCCAGAAAGTTGGGATGAATTTTGTGGCAGGGCAATTGCCAAATTCAGATTTATCGATACCAAGTTTTATCAACTCATGTTTTGCATTGGCAGCCTCTTCTTCTGCAACTGACTCAAGCGTTGGGTCGGAATCAAAACTGTTACTATCAGGGTTGAACACAAACTCTCCATGGTCGCCGTCGTTGTACGGGGTTCTCAGATTGAAAAAAGCCTCGTACTCTCGATTTTCAACCTCTGATATACTGGATATCTTCAAAAAGAAAGAGATTGTCCGCGGGTTTATTAATGCTGCCTTGAGCTGAGATTTATCGTAATGGGCTTCTGAGATTGCTTCACAATATCTTATATATGCATGAATACACTTAATTATCCCGCTTGATATAGCAATAAAACCATGCTCTACCTCTGACCATGGCAGATCCATCTCGTTTGCTTCCTGCGCAGCAGCACGGAACTCGGTGTACTGCTGTTTACCAATTTGGTGTATTGGATTTTGACTGTCAAAAGGAGATTCGAACGTCTGATCTGTGCTGCCAATGCCACCTCCTACAATACGAGCAATGGCTTGCGAGTCGGCTGTACGGTCGCGATGGCTAAAGTATTTGAGCCTAACTTCTTCTAGGTCTGGAGAAAACATTCGAATATTATAACATGAAAATGGCTATAATTGCAAGTATTTTCCGGTTGGGATGCTATCCAAATCGTAGGGTCCCATCTTGACTCTTTGTAGATGAGTCACCATATATCTTAGCTCGCCAAAGGTCCGCCTGATTTGGCGGTTCCTTCCCTCATGCATAGTGACTTTATAGGTATTCGGTCGCTTTTTTGAGTCCTTAGTGTTTTCAATCTTCTCAACTGTAAACTGGCTTGTCCCGTCTTCAAGCAGTACTCCACCTTCTATCTGTTTTTTGTGCTCAGGTGTTAGAGTTTTATTAAGGCTAACAATATAGACCTTCTTCTTGCCAAATTTTGGATGAGTTAGTTTAAAAATTGTGTCGCCATCATCTGTGAGTAACACTAAACCACAGCTATCTTTATCCAGCCGACCTGCAACTTTCAACGATTGGTACTGTCTTGGCAAGATTGAATAAATTGTTGGCGTATCACCTTGCTGACTGCGTGAACAGATATAGCCTACGGGCTTATTAAATACTACATAGGTGTAGCGTTTTTTGTCCTGAGTAAGTTTGCTGTTATCAATCTCTATTACATCTCTAGTTGAGTCAATTACATTACCGAGGGTGGCGACTTTGCCGTTAATTAGGACTCTTCCCTGATCAATACAGGTGTCGGCAGCTCGGCGACTCATACCGAGTGTGTGTGCGAGGTGTTTGTTTAACCTTACAAGATTGGACATTACGCTACCGGTATTTGTGGCGAAGCGGGCGGCGATTGATCTGGAGTAGTTGGCTGACTTGGTGCCTCTGATGCTGGCTGAACAGTAGATGATGCTGAAGCAGAGGCCGGTGTTGGCGGGGTCCCGTTCATAAGTGGGCTTGAGGCGACAAATTTTTCTACTTGATCGTTAATTTCATCGTCGGTGGCCTGGGTGCTATCGTCTGATCCGACACCCGAGTCAGCAGATGTATCATCATCATCGGATGAAGACGGAGTTGGCTTAGCACTCAGTACTTCATTGACGATTGCGACAACATCATCAAGTGTGACCTGACTTTTAACGATGTAACGATCGGCGCCTAGATCTGTTCCTCTTTTTCGGTCCTCATCCTGACTTAGTGCGGTCATCATTATTATTTTAACGTCTTTAGTTTCAGCAGTTGATCTCAGAATATCTAGCATGTCAAAACCACTAATTTTTGGCATCATAACATCAGATATGATTAAATCTGGTTTGGCTTTGACGGCTACCGCTAGAGCCTCCTCGCCATCTTTTGCGGAAGTAATTTCATGGCCCTCAGCACCAAGTCGGGCGCCGTAAATCTCTCTTAAATTACTGTCATCTTCCACTAGTAGTATTTTGGCCATTCATTGTTCCTTTTAAACTATAATTACATCTTATCATAATATAGTATCCCTTAGAACAAATACGCTAACGTTTATATACACTATTTAGCTTAAATACAAATTATCGGGAGACGCTCATATGGTTTTATCTGTTTGATATCTTTGCTGTCTAAGTGCATCAACCTGATTTGGTGCAACTCTTGGCAGCTGAACATAAAAAGTACTTCCAGCCCCAAGGGAGCTTTCAACCCAAACTTTTCCACCCATCATCTCGGCGATTTGTTTTGTTATATACAAGCCGAGACCGGTGCCACCAACCTCGCGAGTGACAGAGTTATCTGTACGATAAAATTTTTGAAATAAGTGAGGAATATCCTCGGTTGCGATCCCTATACCCGTATCGGAGACTCTTATAACTACCCCGCCATCAGTGAGGGTAGCGCCAACTGTGATGACACCCTTCTCTGTGTATTTAAGGGCATTCTCAATCAGATTTGTGACTATTTCGGCAAGTCTCTCTGGGTCTACGTTTACGTACATTAAAGGGTGAACATTTTGGCTTTTTAAATCTTGTTGCTCATAAGTTAGTTTTAGTCCTTTGGCCTCCGCTCTAGGTATTGTCTGGTCTACTATGTTCTTTAAAAACTCAACGACGTCAATTAACTCGGGGTGATTTACTAATCTTCCGTCTTCGCTTTTAGAGGCAGTAAGCAGATCTTGAAAAAGTTCTCCTAGATGTTTGGTTGATTCATGGGCTTTTGTGAGATAGTCACGTGCCTTTTCATCAATGGTGGCAACTTTATCATTGAGTGCGAGTTCTATAAAACCTTGTATAGATGCTACTGGTGTGCGCATCTCGTGACTGGCCGTGGAGATAAAGTCACTTCTTTGTTGCTCTTGGCGCTTTTGGGCATCAACATTACGTAGGACTGCCACAACACCGGCTAGTTTTTTTATTACTTCTCCACCGCTCTCAGTCTCGATTTCAACTGGCGAGGCGACTATATCAACGTATATGTGCTTGTTGTGGTGTGTTTGAATAAGTGATACTTGCTGGACCGACTTACCGGTTTTAACAGTTTGGGTTATGGCGTCTGCTTCTTCAGCAATATTGGGCTTGTCGGGCTCTGCCTCAACTGAGAATAGTGACCTGTAATCTAGATTTTTAGCCTCTGCTCTATCCCAACCGAGCATATCGGCGCAACTTTTATTGATAACTTGTACGGTTCCTTGAGGACTAATAATCATGACACCATCATTAATAGACTCAAATATGACACTTGATTTAAACTGCTCTTGCTCGAGTTGACTTGTGAGTTCAACTGTTTTTTTATCGCGCACATAATATTTTTTAAAAAAGAACCAACCACCGACTGCTGCAATAGTGACAATAACATCTAGTACTATATTTAATGTTCTAGCCTCGGGTATTGAACTTGTTAGGTTTAAGAAATCGAAAATAAGTAGAATCCAAGCAACCACGGCCGACGCAATCGCTAAGTATGGACCAACCATATTTAAGGAAAATACAAGGATAATGAATAGTACTCGGTACCATAGGTTGGTGTTTCCACTTGTTTCGATAACAGCTGATAGTAAAATACCATAGGGTATCATGGCCGTTACAAACGCCGCCCATTCAGATATTTTTCTGATAAATGGGTAAACAAAAAGCGTTACAGCGATATGTATACCCGCAAGAATTAATACCGGGGTTGTTAAGCCCCAGTAATCTATAGTCGATTGAGTTGCATTTGTTGAACTTAGTAAAAAGTAGCCCGCAATAAACAATATATCAATTGATAAAATTGAGTAGCAGAAATTTCTTAACCATTTCGGACTAACATGTTGCATAGTTCTTATCTGTAGTATAGACGATTACGCTTATCTTTACCAATAACCGGGCTTGAGTAGCTACCTCTGTTATGGTATAGTTTTTGAGTCGTTCAGTGTTGAAAGACTCTAGCATGGCTCATATCTAAGATATGAATTCCAAATCACGGCCCATACCTACGGTATTAGCACCATGCTCCGTGGTCATGGAAAAATATGTAAACATATTTTGTCCGCGACACACCTCGCATGGCCTCATCGTCTAACGGCTAGGACACAAGATTCTCATTCTTGTAATCGGGGTTCGATTCCCCGTGAGGTCACCAAGTAAATGGCTCATCGTAAGATGGGCTTTTTACTTGGTTATTCGCCGGAGGCGAAACCGAACCCCGGGGTTCGAAGATCAAAAACACGCGCAAAAGTTTACTTTGAGCATGTTTGCAGATCGCACCGGAGGTATTCCCCGTGAGGTCAAACATATTTTAAGTAATCTCTAATTTGCCTATCACGTCATCATTAGATTTAAATAATATTGCTTTGCATCCGCCATCTTTAGCAGCGGTGAAGTTGTCGTAATTATCGTCTATGTAAAATATTTCATTTGGATTATGACCTGTAATTTTGGCTAAATCTTCGTATGATTTTGGCTCCTTCTTGCTTAATCCAAGTTTCTTGGCGCTAAAAATGTCCTTGAAGGTACCTTCCAGTAAGGCTTTTACTGCCGGGTGATCTTGAATGGTCTCTGATGTGAAGATGTAAACCGGAAAGTTTAGAGACTTATAGTAGTTAAGTAGCTCATGATTAATCTTAAAGTACCGCCAGAAGTCATAATCCGGGTTCTTGTCTAAAAGCTGATTATTTAGAGCGTTCAAGCTAGATGTAAAAGTATCGTCTTTCGGAAAAAGTAAAACCCTCGAAAAATCAGTAATAACAGCTTTCATGATATCAACATTATACTAAATCAATTTTCACCCTGAGTTACCCGGTAATCTGCTTTACTAGCTCTACCATTTTGCTTGGTATGACTTCGGCTTTTATGAGATATCCGTCTGCTAGGGCCTCGAGTTTTGATCTGTCCTCATCTGCTTCTTCAAAGTTTGTAGTTACTATAATCTTTGTGTGAGGAAGGCCTTCGCCTTTTGGGCCACGGAGTTCATTCAAAATTTCTACACCAGTTTTATCCGGGAGCATGATATCTAGAAGGACTACATCGTAAACAGTTTGTTTTAGCTCTTTTAATGCTTCTGCTCCATTAGAGATTACAGTTACGTCGTAACCGGCCTTTTTGAGCGCGTGGGCGTACATATCGGCTATAAAATGGTCGTCTTCTACACATAGTATTTTACTCATTAGATCTGTTATCCCTTTCTATCTTCGATACATTGCATGGTTTTTAATCCAGCCATGACTACCTCTTAGTATACCCAGTTTATTGTTATCTGACTTTACTTTATCGGCGACTGTAGAGAACTCGGGCACTGTAAATCCAAAAGTTGCGCCAGCTCCCTCGGTGGATTTAACCCAGATTGATCCACCGTGGGCATCGACTATGGCCTTACAGAGATATAGTCCAAGACCAGTTCCGTTGACAGCCTGCTTGCTCCTGTGTGAGCGGTAAAATTTTGTGAATAAATTACCGACTACGCTCGCAGGGATACCTATGCCGGTATCGTGTACTGTCGTCTCAACGTATCCGTTTTTACTAGCTGAGGTGACAGTGATTTGGCCGTTTTCATTGCTGTATTTAATAGCGTTATCAACCAGATTATTTAGGACATGGGCTATCATTCCTGAATCGACAGCCACTGTTGGTAAATTATCAGGTGTATTAAAAGATACAGTCCGTTTATGTGCTCTTGCCCGCACCGTAAGATCGGGTTGGACGATATCAATAATTTGATTCCACTTTGCTTCTGTTAGCTGAAGCTCAAACGAGTCACGATTAATTTTGGATACACTTAAAATGTTATCTACATAACCAGAAAGTTGCCTGGCTGAAACAGTTAGCCTTGTTAATAAGGTCTCCTGCTCCTTTTTAGTTTTATCATCTAACTCATCAGTCAAGATATCGATTAATCCACGAAGAATCGTAATAGGCCCTCTAAGCTCATGCGCGGCCAGTGCTACAAACTCCATTTGCTTATCTTGAAGATTATATTCATCCGTACTATCGATAAATATTAGTGCCAAGTCATTGCCGTCAGGATCTTGCGGGTTGTAGTGAGCAACCAGAGTACAGGCTGTGGTTTGCTTTATCCCAGTCAGAGTGACTATGTTTTTTTGACTATCAAATACAACGCCAGGCCAAACTCTATATTCTTGAGCGTCTTTAGTTTTTAGTGTGCTCAGCCACTGACTAAAATTTATAGCTGAACCATTACTATTACAGGAGTCAAGTGCTCTAAGTAGGGTTGATACTTGAATAACTTTGCTCGTTATACCCAGAAGATCGGATACGTTACTACTCGATGCGACTTTTTGACTTGTAGTATTTATTAACGCAAACCCTAGAGGCAACCTCTCGATTAAGGCGCTATTAGTTTTGCTCTCTGCCTGGTAGGCAGCATGTGTAGATACAACTTGAGCATGGAGCGTGTCTAGCTCCTGACTTATTTGTCTGTATGGTTGATGGATTTTTTTACCGGCGATTAAAGAAGTCGCTATACTGACAATTGTAGCGCTTATAACTACCGCTCCAACAGCATAGTAAATGTCGTAGTTCAGCACCCAGTGAATAATACTAAAAATGCCAAGACTTAATACGATGTTAAATATGTGCCCCAGCAGAATAGTTTTTATGAACGGAGCTTTAGATGTGGGTATAGGTGTTTGTTCCATAGTCACTTCCAGGTTACGGACTTACTCGGATCGATGACTGTGATCCAGGTTTGACCCCGCTCAAGTGGAATGGTTTTTCCGTTAGAGTCTTTAAATTCCATTTGATCAGTTTTACTGGCTTTACTCCAGGTTCCAGCAGTTACTATACCGTTCTGAAAAACAGTGGCTTTGCCTGATCCAATGGTTGCATATTGCTCGCGGTAGCCATCTTCAAAAACTTGGGATATCGGCGATTCAATCACAATCACAACTCTAGGAGTTATTGCACCTTTCTCGCGGTCAGTATGAACCTTGCCCGCTTGCGAGCGAGCGTATAGTTTGGTTGACGGATCGTATGTATAACTTGAATTGAATAATGGACCGCTCACGGTTACGTTGATTGATGTTGCTGGTATCTCAGGCGCTTTTGTACTTGATTTAGGCTTAGTTTTTTTATTTGCCTGTTCTTCAACTCTTGGGAAACTCGTAAATTTACTAGTTTGAAAACCTTTCTTCTCATTTAAGGCATCAAGTTTTTCAAAACTAGTGTAAACGTTGTGGGGGGCGTATCTATCTTTTGCTCTCCAGTATGACCCGCCATTAAAGAACTGATCAATGTCTTTATATTTTCCGTTTCTAACTTCTGCCAGTGCTTTAGCTGATCCTCCGACGTGGGCAACGGAAGGGTCAAAAGCGGCAAGCCAATCAACATAGTAAGGTCTAAGTGATCTAACGGGGCCGATAAGTTGCGGTTGATCCTCTTGATGAAGAGTTAAAAATCTAGTTATGCCACCTTCAGCGATAGCTTCAAAAACAACTCCGGAATCTTTCAACCCGCTCTGAGGTCTCGCGTCGGGACTATTCTCAATCATTATCGCCGTAACTGGACGTTTGCTTTCAGCTTCCGAAACCTCCATGCCTGTTAGAGGAGAATATATTTTATCTTCTTTTTTGAGAGTCAGTACACTGCCCGTCTCGCTATAAAATTTTAAGTTTCCGAAGCCGTAGATAAGACTACCTCCAATACCTAGACATAGGATAATAATTACTATTAAAACTGGTATGCGATATTTATGTAGCCAAGCATCTACTTTTACAAAGTGCTTTTTTTTGACGTCAGATGTGACTTGATGGCCTGGACTGTAATTCTCGAACTGTTTAAAAGACCCTGTTTGTTTTTGATTTTCAGGTTGCATACTGCTTATGTTACCAGATGGCTACAACTGATACAAGGTAGCCGCCACGCTAGTCGCAAGGTTGAGCGAGCTGACACCGGATTTCATCGGCAAACGAACAATTTTATCTGATTTAGCCAAAAATTTTTGACTAATTCCATGGCGCTCAGTGCCAAAGATGAGAATTGAATTATTCGGTATCTTGGCTTTAGTTATGATCTCCCCTGTCGGGTCTAAGGATATGATTAATCTGGACTCTTGACCTTGTAGGGATGACGGGTTTTTACAATTTAATACCGGGAGCGCCCAGTGTAGACCGGCTGCCCCACGAATTATAGCTGGATGCCATATATCTAACGGCCCCGTAATAATGACCGCCCCCGCATCTGCGGCTGCTGATACTCGGATTACTGCACCGATATTCTCCAGATCTCGTGGTTCCTCGAGCAGTATTATCGGCTTTTTATCATCAATCATTGAAATGTCATATGCTATACGTTTTGCGAGAGCAATAACCTTTGTACGATGAGGCCGAGGGCTAAGTTTGTTAAATGTATCCTCCGAAACTTCGTTAGTATTTTCTAGGATAGAATCCTTAACATCATTTGCAAGTTCTGCAAGTAAAGTCCTCAAAAACTCGATATCACATGTGATATAGAGTTGAATTTTGGCATTAAATCTCTGCGCATGCTTGAGTGCTTGTACTCCTTCAATCACCGCAAGTGAATCATCTCCTCTAGCTTTTTGGAACAAGTCGATTAGTTGGGTATCCTTCACTTGCTTCCTACTGAGACAAAGCCGCGATAGACTTATTTAATCTTTCTATTGCCTTATCTTTGCCAAGAACGGCTAGGGTGTCGGCTAGGGCTGGACTTGCCGGGGACCAGGTTGTGGCTACTCGGATTATGCTAAAAAGTACTGCAGGTTTCTGATTGGTTGATTCTAAAAGCGAATTTAATTTAGTCTGAATGTCTGCTGAAGTAAAGTCACTTTGTTCAAGTTGTTTGACTGATTGTGATAGCAGATCGGCTAGCTCGGGCTTATCGATTTTTTTAAGTTGTTTATTGGATTCAATAAGGCTTAGATCAATTGGTAAATCTTTGAAGAAGAAGCGAGTAAGCTCTGGGATTTCAGACAAGAACTTCAACCTCTCTTG
The DNA here is from genome assembly GCA_020631895.1 of Candidatus Nomurabacteria bacterium. Classification (GTDB taxonomy): domain Bacteria; phylum Patescibacteriota; class Saccharimonadia; order Saccharimonadales; family UBA7683; genus JACKGR01. The sequence goes on along the minus strand of JACKGR010000005.1, from coordinate 34,695 downwards.
AATTAGTCCAAGAACCTGCTTTTTGTATGACTCGTCTGACGATTTTGCTTCATCAGGCCAATACTTTTCAGAAGCATTGTATAGGCCATCAATTTGCATCTGTCGGATAAAGTGTCCGTTGACCCAGTTGAGACGGCGGGTATCAAAGTGTGCTCCACTTCGCCCTACCCTATCTAGACTAAACTTCTCGATTAGTTCGTCACGAGTAAATATCTCTTGTTCAGTTCCATCGTTCCATCCAAGCGTCGCAATAAAACTAACTAAAGCCACTGGTAAATAGCCGTCTTTGATGTAATCGAGAACATCCTTGGCGCCATCTCGTTTACCTAGTTTTTTGTTGCCTGTCTCATTAAGTATGTGTGGCATTGTGGCAAGTATCGGACGATCGAGATTGAGTGCCTCGTATAAATTAAGGTAGTTTGGTGTGCTAGAAATAAATTCTTGGCCTCTGATGACATGGCTAATATTCATCTCAGCATCATCTACGATATGGGCAAAATTGTAGGTTGGATAGCCATCGGATTTAATCAGGATAAAGTCGTCGATTACTTCAGGTCCAGTCGATAAGTCGCCCATCACCGCATCGTTCCATTTGTAGCCCTTGGGGTCAGATTTAAATCTTAGTGGCTTTGAGCCATCCCAAGCCACTGGATTCTCTGGACGATGATTTCGATATAAAAATGGAAGTTTATTTTTCTGAGCATCTTCTCTAAATACCTGAACTTCTTCAGGAGTATATGGATCAGCGTAGGCTCTTCCGGATTCAATTAACTTTTTTGCCCACTTTTGATAAGTCTCTAATCGTTCACTTTGTCTATACGGGCCTAGATCTCCAGGTTTGTCAGGACCTTCATCGTAGTTGATTCCCAAAATTTTCAGGCTTTCTATCAAATGCTCGGCCGAGCCCTCGACCTCACGTTTTTTATCGGTATCCTCTAGTCTTAGTATAAAAGTACCATCAGCTTGCTTAGCAACTAAGTATGCAAACAGTGCTGTTCTGATACCGCCAACATGAAGAAACCCAGTTGGGCTTGGTGCAAATCGAGTTCTGACTGGTTTGCTCATCTGATTATTCTATCATTACAGAGGTAAAGTTGCTACATGCTAGTAGCAAGATCAAGTATTTGGTTTGTATCAAGTTGTGAGTTCCCTGCCTTTATTGAGTAAAACCTTCCCCCATCTACCCATGCTGCATCCCCACCGTTGTAAAGATAGATGGTTAGGCCTCTATCGTTGTAAGTTAATGGTTCTGCATTACTCTCTTTAGCTACAAAATTCTCTTTTAAAGCCTCGGAATCCCACGACGACGGCTGTTGTTGAATTGTGAAATGTCGATCGTCAGTATTTGAGCCAAAGTTAATCACAACTTGACCTGGGCTGTAAGCGATTGGTCCCTGCATTTTATAACCAGCTGGTGTCTGACTTGGCAAAGTAGCCGCAAAACCTGCCCGACTTGATGCCACCTTCATAGATACAGAGGGAACGTTTAGATAAGTTACGTAGCCAAGTAGTATTACGGCTGCTAGTCCGGCACTCATAAAGTGGAATATCCTAGAGTTATGCTTCACTCTAGGTGTTTTAATCTTTTTGGATACTGTGTTATCGACAGACAGGCTCTCATTGATCAGTTTGTGGTTAGATTTTGTTGTTTTTGATTTTTCTGCTGCAATTGCAATATTCTTCATTGATAGGTTTACCTCTGGAGTCTTAGTGCTAACTGTTGATTGACCATGTTTATTTATTGGATGTGAGAACCTGGAGATAACTGAGGATTTGTGTGTTGATTCGGCTCGTTGTATCCTCCTTAGGGGTGGTTTAGAGGTTTTTCTTTGCGCAGTTGTATGAGTTTTTGATTCGGGAGCTGAAAGTCGTGGCGGACGAACACCGGAGCGATTTAGTGTTGAAGAATGCTTTAGGTTGCGGTGGACAGGTGCGACAACATGAGAAACGGTGGACTTAGGCTCCACCGGCGATTTATTTAGCTTTTTTATGTTAACTTTTTGATTATGTGATCTAGTGAGGGAATTTGGATTTTTTGCAATTCCGTCCACAAATCCGTTGCCGCGCTTTTTACTAACGGCTGGAGATGGTTTGTTCGATGCTGATCCGGATGAGTGTTTTGATGATGGTGAAGGTACTAGTTTTTTAAGAGTCTTGGCAGATGATGACTTTATTTTTTCAATAAGTTCGCCAGTTCTAGCGTCATATAACTTACCGTTGATATGTATAGTATTGTTTGATTTCATTAGGACTCGTCAATCACGTTTATGCTTTTTTGATTCTGCATATAATAGTAACCCTGAAATTAGTTAGGCGCAAGTGTTATGATGGTATAGTGCATCGGGTAAATATTAAAAGCAATAGAGTGATTGCGCTTAGAGTAGTAGCCTACTCAGTTACAATATTTTTGTCAATTGTGACAACCGTTTTACTCCTTTTGATTGCTCTTGGCTATAGATTCAATCGGGACGGTAAAGTTATCCATAGCGGGCTTGTACTGATAGACAACAAACCAGAAGCTGCCCAAATATATATCGACGGTAAACTTGAAGACTCCAGATCTCCGGGGAGATTCGTAATTCCGATTGGTCGATACGAGATAAGCCTCGAGCTCGATGGATATAAAGGTTGGAAGAAGAATTTTGAAATAAAAAAAGAAGTTGTTGAACGAGTCGATTACCCACTGCTAATTCCAAAAAAGCTTACTGCCTCGCCTCAAATAACAATAAGCTCACCTCAGCTACTAACTCAGTCACCGAACAGAAAGAATCTCGTGTACTACGTTGCTTCTGATAATTCGTTAAAGATCATCGATCTAAATCCAGATAAACCTGTTGAGACGTCAATTATCATTCCGGCAGCCTTTTCTCGTGAAGCAGGGTCAGTTGGTGCACTCTCTACAATTGAGTGGTCTAAAAATTCAAAAAACGTTTTGATTAACCAAGCTTTACCGAGTGGAATTAATAAAGTTGTATCTTTGGATATTAATAATCCAGCAAATTCAGTAAATATAACTGATAGATTTGCACAAATAGCTCCGAGCTACGTTAATTACTTGGGATCAAAAACCGATATTATATATGGATTAAATCAAGGTATCTTAAGGCAGTACAATTTAGCAAATGGCGAATCAACTTTTGTCCTAGATGGTGTACAGTCCTACCAGAATTTTGGTGACAAAACCGTCGCATTTACAAGGTTATCACCTACTTCTAACAAAATTGAGGCCGGTGTTTTGAAGTCTGATCAAAAGGCTGTCTTAGAGCAGTTTGACAGTACAGCAGTGAAACCTAAGATTGCCTACGGTGAGTTTGATGATCATACCTATTTGGCAATATCGAGCGATGATGCAGTCCGAGTCTATAGAGATGCACTCAATCAGCCAATTTTAAAAAAGCAAATCCCCTATGTGAAGTTACCTATAGTATCGGCTGACTTTATCAAGTTTAGTCCTAATAACCAGTATCTAGTTGTCAGATCGAGCACAAATTACGCCGCTTTTGATTTTGAAAATGTCAGAAGCTCTAATTTTTCAATCACTAGACAGATAAAATCCGATAGTTTAGATTGGATGAACGACTCGCATCTCTCATATCAGGCGGTTGATGGGCAGAACTTTATAATTGAGTTTGATGGTATGAATAAATCTGGTTTGGTTAAATCTGACTTGGGGACTGGTCTTTTTTATAGCTCAGACTACAGAAACACATTTAGAGTTAATACCGAGGGTGCTAAGACAACACTTGATTTAGTGCTGTTAACTGTTAAATAGTCTGTCCCATAGACTAGGAGCAACGCTTGGTAGCGGGTTTACTTTGTTAGCGTCTGTCGGAGCATTTTGGTTTTTTACGGCCTTATCTATACTTGGATCAATTTGGACTGCCTGAACGATAAGCCTGTTTTTGTTAGTTCCGGGAGGGTCACATGTAAACAGCGTAACGGTCGGGGTAGAAGTCTGGGCTAATATATTGGTTTCTGATGGTGCAACGATCTTGTTTGCTATCGTCACTTTGTAGGTATATCTCTGACCCTCAAAATTTAGGTATAAAATATCACCCACTTCAAGTCGTTTTAAATTCACAAACACGTATTTGTATTTGCCTGGATTGAATACGTTGTTGCTCGAGTGACCGCCAATTACAATGTTGCCGATAGTGCCTGGGTTGGCAGTATTGCCGAGTCTTACTACTCCTCTCTCTAGCGCTGCCTGATAACTACGTTCGTCAACTTTTGGCTCGTCGTAGACTACTGGAGCCTCAACTCCAATTTTTGGGATAATAATCTTAGGGTTTGGGCCGACACTGGCTGCTGCATTTGGCTCGACAATTACAGGCGTAGTAACAACATTACCTGGCGCAACGTATTGCTTAAACTCACCGATTAAAACCTGATTATAGTTAATCAAGAGAAAGACTGAAGCCACAGATAAAGCCATTAAAAGTGGTTTAAAGTGTGAACTTGATTGAACTTTTTTGGCATTTTTTTGCACAGTAGTTCTGATCTTGGTTTTTATATCATTTGCGATTTGTTGTCGTTTTGATAATTGTTCCGGCTCGTTGGCTGAAAAAATGGTATCGCTATTTTGAGGAGCATTTTGGGCCGGTAAAGTTGCAACTTGTTGGTTTTGTTGCCACCACCCAGCATAGTATCGGTAGAAGTACTGATGGTAGTATTGTTGCCAGGCGCTGTGATATTGTTGCCAGTCATACGGTTCATTCTTAAGAGTATGCCCAGCCTGTGGGTTAGTGGCAGTTTGCACCACCTTAGTTTCAGCCGGTTGAATTACTTTTGGGGAGCTCTTTAATTTTTTGGGAGCTGTTTGTGATCCGTCTCGTAAGTATGCACGATCAAGTTGTCCGCGAGCAAAATCGGTGGCTTTGTCGTTTGTGTTTGCTTGGGCTACTCTTTTAGGCCACTCAATAGGAGGTCTGCTCGGCGATGGCCTAGCGGGTATTGACCGATTTGCCGGTGATTTGTTGTTTGTATCATCGTTCATTATATAGTTATCGCTCGTGCTAATCTTTCCCCTATAGTGTACAATTATTACGTTATAAACTAAAGTGTTAGCGCATATCTTGGGCGAGTGGCGGAATTGGTATACGCGCACGACTCAAAATCGTGTTCCTTCATGGATTGAGGGTTCAAGTCCCTCCTCGCCCACCAAACTTAAACATTGAATTGAGACATCACGATATAAAATGGGTTTGATAAGCTACAAAACAACCATTAAAGACGCAGAAGTCACTTTTACAAGAGTTGGTGTTAAAAATGTACCACCTTTCAGTAAAGTTACCAGCGTTAGCGTGATACCTATAACCGAAACAGGCGAAATGATAGCTGTTAGGCTGAAGAATCGAGGACTAGATATACCTGGGGGTCATGTTGAAAAGCATGAAAAATCTCCTGAAGAAACTTTACATCGCGAACTGATGGAAGAGGCAAACGTAACAGTTAAAGATATTAAGCTTGCAGAGGTTATAAGATCGAATTATTTTGGTGATGCAGTTGAAGATGCCAGCTACATGTTGATATATGTAGCAAAAGTAGACGAAATTTTAGATTTTACTTTATCTTATGAAATGTCATACGAGAGAGTAATAATAAGTCCTGAAGAATTCATTAGAAACTACAGTGCCGGCGATCAAGACTTCATGCACGATATTATTAAACAAGCCTATAAGAATTTAAAAACTTAGCTGTTGAGTGTATTTTTTTAGTTTTACTAATTTTTGGGTCATTATTACTTAACATTAGGCTTGGTCTGGATCCTAGATGTAGTTTTGATGCTTTGATCCGTCTTGCTAAAAGTTAATCAAGACTCCAGAAGTACACATACTGGAGATCAATGACAACGTACGTTGACTCGGGGTTAGATGTTAGCTCCTTCTTAATCATGTCAAATAAAGCAGCCATGTGCTTATCCTCATTGTCTTCGTAAAAAATGTCATAATCTGAGCTGCGCACAGAAGACAGTGAGCCCTTTTTGTAAATTTTAATATGTAAATCGACATTGTAACTTTTCTCAACAGGTCCATCGTAACGATTGTATGTTTTAGTATCTTCTCCATTTCCTACCCATCCATCCATTTTTATCTTTTCTTTTAATTGACTTAGGAATGCATCGGCATCACCGCTTACTAAATATAAAGTGAGGTTTCTGTATGTACATCTTGTATCAGTTTCACTAACAAAACCTGATCCTCCAGGAGATTTTACGCAACCTTGGTTGTAAGTATCATTAAGTATTATATCCCCCGGCATTTTAATTTGCCCTACCCTCTGCTTTACATATTCTTCAGAAATTTCAATATCTTCTGGTTTAGGGATTTTACTATCTAGGGATAATGTATCTTTATTCTGGTTATACAGAAATAATATAAACACTCCTAACATCAAAAATATAAAAACTATAAATGATAAAATTAGCCAAGTTGTTTTATTAGACTTACTTTTTTGATTTTCTAAATTCATACAGTCATTGTAGCAAATGGGCGAATTTTTGTTTTAGTTTTACTAGTTTTGGGTTTATCACAATTTGGCAGTAGGCTTGGTCAGGGTGATTATCAAAGTAGTTTTGTTGCTCTGGTTCTGCTGGCCAAAACTTTTCTAGTGGTTTGATTTCAGTCACAATCGGGTCATCCCAAAGTGGTTGACCTACTTTTTCTCGTGATTCTATTGCAAGTATTTTTTGTTTGTCGTCAGAGTATAGAATAATTGAACGGTAGGCTGGACCTATGTCAGCTCCCTGTTGGTTTGGGGTTGTCGGATTATGTAGTGCCCAAAAAATACCTAAAATTGTGTCTAAATCAATTTGCTTTGTGTCGAATTCAACTTTTACAACTTCAGCGTGGTCGTTTTTGGATGTATGTAGATCCCAGTAACTTGAATTTTGGCTTGTCCCACCAGCATAACCATTAGTAACTGACGTCACGCCTTTAACTCTCAGATAAACTGCCTCCAGGCACCAAAAACAACCGCCACCGAGAACAATTGATTCTTTCATAACCCTATTTTAACAGATATGCGCAGTGTGTTAGCGATTCAAACGGTTTGTTTGGATACCAAGTTTGGTAAACTGCTGCGTGGGTTGCGAATGCATTTCGCCAGGATTGTGGCTCGTCTATATCCTGAGTAGACTTTGTAGTGCTTACCTTACCGTCGATAGCAACCACAAATTGTGACTGATGAAATGTTACAATACCTGCTGAAAACTTCTTGCTAAATTCAACCAATATCTCAACTAATTTCGTTAGATCCATCGTATAGGTTATTGGAGTCTCCCATCCACTATTTTTTGCTAGCTTTTGGAGTTCAGCGATACTTGCCACTATTGTTGAATTCTCGCGATTTATAATTTCTTTTGGACTTCCGGACAGAGTATCAAGCGCATCTTGGGTTATGACTACTTGCCCATTATAAGATTGCATAAATTCCTCTAACAGCAGAGTTGTCTGTGAATTTCGGCCGATATCACCAGATAGCAAGACTGTATCCGCCCACATAGCATATTCTAGTAACTCATTAATACCCTCTTTGGCAAATTCACCACTCGTTGTACTCGGTATAAACACAGCATCAAACGGTGCTTTGCCTAGGATTGATTTGGTTTTTGACGGCAGGCAAACTTTTTGGATTCCTATTCCTAATGAAGAAGCTAGCAAATAACTTTGGGCTGGTGCTGTGAGTGCGTGTACGTGACCTCCTACTATTAGTAACTTCCCTGCATGGTCTTTTCTCTCTGGCTTATCCCAATCTAGTTGTTCAAAGAGCGGTTTGTCTGATTGTCGCAGCCAAGTTGGGGAATTCATATAGAAAGCTCGATACTTACCGGGCAGTGGTCAGAGCCCATTACTTCAGGATGTATCCTGGAAGAGACTATCTTGTCCGAAATTGACTTAGATGCCAGCCAGTAATCTATCCGCCAGCCTACATTTCTGGCTCTGGCATTTGCCCAGTGTGTCCACCAAGTGTAGTGACCATTACCTTTTGTGAACATTCTGAAGGTATCGACAAAGCCCGCTTTAACAAAGTTATCAAAACCTTCTCTCTCTTCTTTTGTAAATCCATGTTTACCAACATTCGGCTTTGGATTTGCAAGGTCATCCTCGGTGTGAGCTACATTAAGGTCACCGCTAAATAGAACTGGTTTTGTCTTCTCTAGTTCCTTCATGTACTCCAAAAATGCCGGATCCCAGTGTTTATATCTTAACTTTAGCCTACTTAAGTCACCTTTTGAGTTTGGCGTGTAAACAGTTGCGACGTAAAATTTATCAAATTCAGCAACCGCTACTCTACCCTCGTCGTTTGGATTACCATATGTGTCGCCGGTTACTTGATGTTTTTTAATTATACTTTCCGGAAATCCGTTGATTATCTTTATTGGTTCTATTCTTGATAGTATTGCTGTGCTTGAGTATCCTTTTTTGATTGCTGAGTTCCAGTAAACATAATATCCAGGTATTTCAAAATCAATTTGGTCAGGTTGGACTTTGGTCTCCTGTAGGCAGAGTACATCAGGCTGATGTTCTTCTAAAAATGGAATCAATAAGCCCTTATTATTGACCGCTCTAATTCCATTTACGTTCCAACTGTATAACTTCATTACGACTAATTATACAGCCCAAGGGCATCAAGAAGAATAGACCATTATTTTTTTAGGATATCAGAGATTGTTTTGATGAGATTATCTCTATTCTCTCCAGTAAAATTATGATCTGAAGAAACTTTTGTAATATTAGTTAGTTTTGAAAGCTTGCTGTAGTCAGTAGTCCCGATCAACTCATCTCTAGTGGTTTGTATTATGTGAAGAATCTTTGTTTGTGCGTAGTCAAGAATCGAACCGATTGGATCAATTTCTGCTAGCTCTTTAAAAAATGAAACCGGTATATGACTGATAGTGCCGTCTTTTCTAGGGACAGTTAGAATCTTGCCTTTTTGAACGGCCCCCTTATAATTTCGAAAATATGACTCTAGGTGATCTCCGCCAAAATTATCGGGTGGGGTGAGAAGTATCACATTACCATCTACACTTAATTTAGCGATTGAAGCAACAATACATCCCATACTGTGGGCAATTATATGAACTGTTTTCTTAGGGTATTTTATAGTCACTTGTTTAAAAATTTTTTGTAAGACCATAGCTTGATCTTTAATTGTGGCTAGATAAACATCATTCCCCGAGAAGTTATTAAGATCAAATAGTACCGTTCCAAAATTATTCGGCAGTCCGGCTTTAATATCTGTGAACATTCCGCGAGAATCGTATCTGACTCCAAAACCGTGAACAAAAATGACGATGTCAGTGGCGTTGTTTGGTACATCAATCTGAATTATTTGATCAGCCATTTTTTATTGCTCGGTTTGACTCACGATCTTGCTGGCGGCGTTTTATGGTCTCGCGTTTGTCGTATTGTTTTTTACCTTTTGCGATTGCAAGTTCAATCTTAATAAATCTTCCATGATTGAAGAGTCTAGTCGGAACGATTGTCATACCTTGTTTTTTGGCTTCTTCTATCTGGGCGAGTTGCTTTTTAGTAACCAGTAGCTTTCTGGGTGTACTTAGCTCCTTATCATCAGTAACATTTTTTGCTGTATCGGGTATGGTAATACTCATATTTGTTAGCCACAGTTCACCATCTTTTAAGTTGGCAAAACTTCCTGATAATCTGACATGTCCAAGTCGCGCTCCCCTTACCTCGGGACCACTTAAAACAACTCCAGCTGAGATTATCTCGCCTAGCTCGTAGTCAAATCGGGCACGCCGATTTACAATTGGTGGTTTGTCTGCTTTCTTCTTCATCTTGAATCTAAGTATACTTCATCAGATGTAAGAAGTCAGTAAACCCGAGCTAGTCTCTGTTAATTTCTCCGCGTACAGTTTCCCAAATAGTCGGATCGTTAAAATGAACTTTGCGCCAGTACCACCATTCGCTTCCCCAGGTATATATTTCTGGTTCACCAATCTTTCTAGCAAACTTAATGTTGGTTTTGATTTGATCAGGAGACATGGATTGATTCTGTTCGTCGACGGTCATATTTACGGTTGCAGTTGGTCCCCATGGCTCAACTTGAAGCTCGTGTATAAAGATATCTCTTTGCTTAAAAGTCTTAATCCACTTAGCTCTTAAACTGTGGTACCAAATTGGGGTTGGATAAGTAAGATAAAATTTAAATGGTCCAGTTTTGTCGTTCCAGACGATTCTGTAGACTGAGAATCCATATTTATCTGGCACGGGTTTATTTAGTGGTAATCCGTGCTGATCACTAAGTGACATATATACAGGATGGTTTGGATCGGCTTTTTTTACTGCTTGAAATTCTTTATCTAGACGTCCTTGATCTGTATCAACTGGCGTACATTCCCCGAACCAATTATTAACAGCCTCATTCTCTAGTTGGTAACTCTCTAAAGCTGGATGGTTTTTGTAGCGTTCTACAGTATTAAGCGTAAACTTCATAATTGCGGCGTCTTCATCTTTGCGACCTAGATTCTTTGCCCAGCTAGGTTTATGACACTCTGGCCACCTAGGTTGACGCATGCCAATAGACAAGCTAACTTTAGCGTCTCGCTTAGCCGCTTCATCCATTTGCCAATCTAGCTCGTCATATTTAAATTGACCCGGACTTGGCTCGGAGATATCCCAATAACTCATTAGCCTGAAGTTTCTGATCTGTAAATCATCTAAAAGTGCTGTAAAGTTAGCCCTCCAGTCTACTCCGAGCTCTTTTGCATATTGGGCTGAAAAGCTTGTGCCCCACTTTGGATTTTTAACTTCCGGTGTAAGTTTGTATATCAGAGTATTTAAAACTACCAGAGATATAAGCGTTATAAAGACATATGCAACAATACGTTGCCACTTTCTCAAATTTTTAAACCACTTAACAAATTTTTGATTAGAGATACGATTTTTCACGGATTTGCTAGATTTTTTATTTTGAGTCATTTTTATAATCTACTTATGCTTAAAAACTAGTATATCATAACTATATAGATAGAAATATCAGATACCGAGTCGGTTTTTATCGCACTTGCTTAAAGACTGTGAGTCTATTCGGTGGTAGTATATAAATTATGCGAATCGGACTATTCTCTGATACTTACCTGCCTACAACTAACGGAATTAGTTATGTTCTTCAGATTATGCAGGCAAATCTTGAGGAACTTGGTCATGAGGTGTATATTTTTGCACCCGCAACAAATTTAAGGGGTGATGAGCCTGACGATAACGATCATATATTCAGGTTCCCGGCAATCGAAGGGATTTTTTTCGACGAGCAACTAACTAGTGTTTTCTTCCCTTCTAGAGTCATGAAGAAGATCAAAAAACTCGATCTTGATGTGATCCACTTCTTTACACCAAGCCAGATTGGTTTGATGGGGGCAGCGGCTGCTATTAGACTCGATATTCCGCTTGTAAGTCAGTATTCTACTGATTTGTATCATTATGTTGAGCAGTATCCAAATGTTCTACCTGGCACAATTGCTCTAAGTCTAATAGCCCCATTTGTCTTTAAGATGACTCCTCGCGAGACGATTAAAATGATGCGTGTTTTTAAGCCTGAGAAGACCATTACTGCCTGGCACAAATCTATGGTAGCTCGAATGCATGTGATGCTTCATAACAACTGTGATGCTGTAATAGCTTTATCTAGAAAAATGCAGCACCAATTAGATAGTTGGGGTAGCACAACAGCGACCACGTTACTGCCTACTGGAGTTGATCCAATACCAAGTGTTTCTGTTAAAGAAATTCAAGATTTTAAAAATAGATTTGGTATAAATAAAACGGACAAAATATTGCTATACGTCGGCCGACTTAGTCGAGAGAAAAATCTTGATCTTTTGGTCGATGCCTTCGAGAAAGTTGCGATCAAAAATCCAAATACAAAATTAATGTTTGTTGGCGACTTTGATTATAGAAAGAACCTCGAAGATAGATCAAAAGAACTTGGTATAAGCGACAGGGTGATCTTCCCGGGTAGGATACCTAGATTAAAATTAGGTGTTGCTTATGGAAGCGCAAGTATCTTTTTGTTCCCTTCCACAACAGACACTCAAGGACTTGTTGTTCATGAGGCTGCAGGAGCCGGACTCCCTTTAATTTTATGTGATCAAGAAGTGTCAGAAGTTTTTATTAAAGACGAGACGGGGTTACTGTCAAGTGAGGATTCGGAAGATATGGCGACACAAATTCAAAAATTATTAGATGATGAAGAATTGTCAAAAAAATTAGGTAAAGCAGCGCAAAAAAGAGCAGCGCAGTTCTCAGAGATTGGTCAAATGGAACAACTAGAAAAGCTTTATAAAAAAATTATTGATGAACATAAAAAAGTCAGGTTTGCTGGAATAGATTGGTAATATTAATTAAAATATTTGGCTAAGATCTCCTCTAGTATTTTTGTTGCGCGCCGGATTCTAACATTGTTTAATTGTTTGATAGTACCAAGACTTGGCTTAACTTCATCAATCAAGCATAATTTGTTGATTGATGACATAATTTTATCAATACTTATACTCTCGATGTATTGTGACATTCTTGATGGATTAGAAATCTTAGATATTTTTAGAAAATCTAGCTGTGCGTAATTAACTATGTTGGGTTTATTGGCACTGCCTACGGATATTATCTGATCTAAATTAAACGGAAATGCAATAAGTGGCGTATTGGTAACTAGGGCTTGCTCTACTGTGCCCTGAGATCCATGGCTAACAATTAGATCAACTGCAAGAGCTGCTGGTAGTCCTGGAATAAAATCTTCAATTAACAAGTTTGGATGATCCTCAAGATCACCGGGTTTCAGTATTGTTCCTCTTGAGCATAATACAACAAAACCTTTTTTTAATAAGGCCATGATAAGTTTTTTTATCATGACTGGAGAGTATCCAGTGCCACCAAATGATATGTATATGCTTTTTCTATTATCAATTAACTTCTTGTACCTCAAAATGTCTGATTCGTGACCGATTTCGAGTTTGGAGAATAAAGGCTCCGACATATAAAAGTTAGGCTTGTCAGCTTCAAAACAAACTGTATTCTTGGTTGTAAAAACTAGTTTTGGCACTTGTGCAGTGTCTTCTATCACGTCTTTAACGGTAATTTTTTTAGAGTAGCCGTCCTCGCCCATGTATTTATAAATAATGTACAAAAAGTTGTATGTAGCTTTTGCCAACAATGATATAACTATTTTGGATGAAGCTCTTCCAGCTAAACTCTTTGTTAAACCCGGTATATGACTCATGTATGGCATTGCTGCAGGGGTGCCTATCCAAATATTGTTCATATTATTTAACACTGCTGCCGCTCTAGCGAACGGGTGAGAATCTACTATCGCGACTGCATCAGGGTATTTGTTAAGTTCATGCAGGTACGGTTTTGTTAGCTTTTCATAGTTAGATCTTGATACTGTGTTTGATTTACCATATTCTTCAGCAACATCTCGGAATAACTGTGCGGGATTATCATCAAATTTTACTGTTTCAATAATTAGGTTCTTGGCGATCTTACTGACAATTTTGCTATGTTCTACCGGAATAATTATTTTGCACTTATAACCAATTTTTGACATAGACTCAGCAAGTACAGCAGATCGAATTATATGTGCGAGCCCTTCAACGTTGGGCATAAACACTAGCTGCTTGCTTTCAGGGTTGGACATTTTCATACTATACCACAAGCCTAGACAGGGTTAGTTTGGGGGTGACCTAGACTGTTATCAATTTGACATGTTCCCCAGAGCCCTCTACCGTTATTCTTAGCTTCAGTTTCTGCGTTTACAAATGTTTCCATTTTAGTGTGCGGGAATCCAGTTATTGCAAAACCGTAGCCCTCTTTGACTAGCTCGTAATTTACAAGTTCTCCGTTTGGTAAATAAACAAATCTCAGTAATCGACTATATCTATCTCGATTGTCGCTTTCTGGATCAGCCTCTAGTCTAACTTTTTGGCTGCCTATTGCGGCCTTGGTAAAGGCCGCAGCATCTTTTCCAAAGCACTGGACTGATTTTCGTGGATCGTGCGTTTCCGGAGTGTCTACTCCAATAAAGCGAATAGTCTCGGTCTTACCCTCCATATCAACTCCAATAGTGTCACCGTCATCAAATTTTGTAACCGAGTAAAGCCCGGGAGTTGAATTCTCGACAGTAGTCTCCAGCTTCTCTTGTCCAGGAATCATCCCGTTTTGCTGCAATAATATTAAAATCAGCGCAATAAAAATTGAACTAAGTATTCTAATCAACTTCTTTTTATTGCGCTTGTCCATATATGTCTATGAGTATAACTCCTAATCTAATAATTTTTTGGTATACTTATGCAATGCCTGAAGCCTTAAGACTATTTGAAACTGGATCACATGATGACCCGCAAGATACAAGCGCCGTCTTAGGTAAAATTATAGAAGTATTTGGAGAAGTTGACGTATTAGATAATGAGCCGAGTGTGGATGAAGACCCGTTCGAGCCCATCTTATATACAAGATTCATAAATGCCTCACCCTCTAATCTCAACGATGGATCGGCTCAGCGAGTTCCACCTTGCGGAGATCAAACACCCGCTTATCTCGGAGAGATAAATGGTCCCAAGGGTATATTAGATGATGATACAGAAACACCACCGCTGATGTAGACCAGCCTACTTTCTAGCACCACTTGTTTCTGCTATATTAGGCGTAAAGGGTGGAAACAAAAAAGGAGGGTTGCGTCTTGACGCCTAGAATTGAAGTTGCACCAACAGAATGGGATTGCGTAAGAGGCCTTTCTGATGAAACACCCAAAGACCGCATCGAAGTCGGTCCTACAGAAGATTTATTAGCTCCTCTAGGTGCCATTAATATGGTCTCTCAGGTTCGTCAAGATATTAACCCTGATGATCAAAGCGAGCTCGAGCAGGCGCTTATAGTGCATGACGCAGATGGTGAGCAACGCATAGAATTAATTCAACCCATAACCGTTGGTTATTTCCATAGAAATGACCTTAGTAATTATTTAGATAAATTAAACAGTACCTGGGGCACTGATCATACTGTAGATGAGCTCACTCCGATACCGGGCAGTCATGGCAGATATTTTTTCCTCGTTGTAGCTGGTCATAGAAGAACATTAGCTATCGCTAGCGCAGCCAAAAAACTAGGTATAGATGTCAGCAGGATAGATGTAGTATTCCACGTTCTGCACGGATCCAATTTTACATTCCGTGAAGGTATAAAAACCCAGTATCGAGAAAATTTCCATAAAAAGCCTGAATCATGGGAAGATGCTATTGCAGTAAGTGCGATTCTTCAAGAGGGCTTGAGGAGTGGTGAATATCAGAATTTTGCAGACTGTGCTCGAGACTTAGCTATACCTTCAGAGAGGGTCTCCAAAGCCTACAGGTTTTTTGAGTTGCCAGAAAGTATTCGAAATCAAGTGTATGATGGCACATTCAGTTATAGCTTGGCGTTAGAGCTCCATCGCATAGCGGTCGCCAAGGCATTCAATCAAGCTCGAGAAAGATACACCCAAGATGAGGTAAACGAATTTCTATTCAGATTTGCAAAGGGTAAATCTCTCATTTCTGATGTGTTATCAAAGTTAACAGATAAAGAAAAAGACGAGTGGCTAGACTCCATAGATTATCACTTTAGAGAAATTTCAGAAAAGAAAAAACATCGATATAAGGCATTAAAGTATGTTAACGAGCAAACAGCTGCACTTGTATCTTACGAGCAAATGACTATGGCGCAAGAATCAGAGTCCATTATTTTAAAAAGAGCGCGTGACAGAGCCGCGACAGTTGCGAGAAGTATCATTCGAATGGCACTTAGTGATATTGTTTCACAACTTATTGCTGAAGTCGGTCGTTTGGATGGCGGTAAAGATACTCTAATCGATTGGAGCCCCGATTTAATAATGAGAATATCTCAAGTTAACGATGGCTTAGAAGCGCTCAGTCAAGGCGTACATGAAATGTCGGTAGAAGAATTACGTGAAAAAATAGTTACCGCTATCGGGGCTGGTAGAGTAGCAATATCTGATCTAGTAGATGAACCAAGTGAGACTGACCCTATGGGTGATGCAATAGTTGAGCAAGGGTTAGGCTTTAGTTAAACAGGAGGTAATCTTATTTTGGCCAATCTAATTCACCTTGGACAGTCTCTCCGTAGATCTGTCTATCACCTATTGCAGGGGGTTTCCAGCCTAGCCATGTGGCAGCTTGTATTTGATGGGGCATACAGCCTAGGCCATGAGCAATTTGTCTGTATCTTTCAGCCGCCCACCTGTATTCATCCGGCTTAATGTATAGCCTCCCCTTCCTTGTTGCTTTGGGATCATCGAACAATAAATTCCAGGCATGTCGGTCTATAGTAACCTCTGTGCTCGTATCTGGATTTGCAATATTGTGATGAAATGATCTTACTTTTAGATTATTTTTATCTTTGTGATGTAAAACTGCAACAGGGTCTTCTCCATCTCGAATTTGCCTTGCAGAAGTTATAGAGTGACCGAGAGTTGGAGCATGGTCTGTTGTTAACAGAAGCCTTGCGTATACCAAATTTTGTGACCAAGATGCTTGCGGCGAAAGTGCGGCAACGAGACCTGCCATACTATTTGTATCCAAACCAAACTGGCTAAATTCTTCTACAAGCTCTGCGCATTTATCATGAGCTCTAAAGTACCACTCAAATCCCTGTTGAACTTCCCAGTCTTGTAGTCTTTCAAAGACGGCAAGGATCCTCTCTTCAGCCTCTTTCTCAGTAGGTAATATAAACTCTCCACTAGCCCGGAGTGTTGGTGATTCGAATAGTCTTGGTCTCGGCTCACTCATCTGGTTAAATTGTAGCACATAACAGATGTTGATTTATAGTCAATATAGTTGTATAATCTAGTCAATGAGTGCTGAAAATAGACAGTTGCCACCTTGTGCTGGTGAATATGAAGATGATGGATGCGGTGTTTTCAATACATATGTTGAGAATCAGCTATTTTGCATCGCTAATGATGAAGAAGATGAAAGAAGGGGCTTATTGCAGTTCCCTTTGTATTTGAGATATCAACTCTATCGAGACTTTATTGAGGCCGGACATTGCGTTCTAATTAAAGAGCAAGATGACCAAGATTCTCGAGAAGCTTACTCTCCTGGTGTAGTACCCATTCTTAGACCTAGTGAAATAGCTTTCTCGGGTTGTCAGTATGCAATCAAGCTAAGAGAGGATTCAGACGGAAGCAGACTATTAAATAATGAAGACTTGGATAGGTTGATTGAATTGCCACGTCCAAGTGGTAGGCTTACAAATAATGATGTGTCTAGGTCATATACTGAGTCAGAAGCGGCATTCCAAAAAAGAGCGAGTGAATATAGGGACGTCCTCGTGGATGAAGATGCTGAAATTGCATCACGTGTTGAAGCAGCCGGCGTGTTGCTTTTTTACTTTTATGATTTAGAGTCACTCGATACTGCTAACAAGCTATTCTTCGACAGGCTTATTCAGGCAAATCAGGATAGACGAACAATTCTTGGTATAAGTATTCAGGAGTGGGATGCTTGGCATAAGTTAGTTGTTGGATTAGATTATTTCGAGGCACTTACTCCACATATTGCAGAAAGATTCGTCGACGCACTTCTTGTGAATGGATTTGATTCAGGAATAGATGCTGTAAAGAGGGCGGCTCAACAATCATATTTACATTTTAATATTAATCTCCTTGCTAATGAGGTATCTAAACGGTCTGGAACTCAGGCTGCACATATGTCTGAGTCAGTAAAAAGTGCATCATTCCTGCTCCTAGACTTAATCGCTGAAAAAACAGATCATGAACTAAGCACGACTGAATTAATTAGAGAATTTACTTCTACTGGAACATGCTCCGATCAATCTGCAGAGCAGACTAGACTACGACTTGTCTAGTAGATTTAATTAGTAATCAATGCCTTTATTTGCTAAGAACTTATCGTCAAAATGGTGTTTTAGCTTATTCATCTCTGTTGCTATATCAGTTAATTTTACTAGATCTTCCGGAAAGTTTCTTCCAGTTAGACAAAGACTTGTATCAGGGTGTCGTTTTTTAATTAATTTAGATAAGTCAGATTTTTTTAGCAGACCATCATGGACTGCGTTGTTGATCTCATCACAGATTACAATGTCGTAATCTCCGCTCCTTGAACACTCCTGGGCAACTGCTAGAGTTTCCTGTGCGGCTTTTTTGTGGCTGGCCTCATCTATCCCCTTTTCGCTAAGTTCGCCCGCGTTGTAGAAACCTTTGCCACCTCTGAAGAAGTAGAGTTCTTCCTTAAAAAGGGGCTGTATCTTATGAATAAAAGTATGCTCACCCACCTCCCAGTGCTTTATAAACTGGATGTAAGCTACTTTTTGGCCCCTCCCAAGCGCCCTGCACATCAAGCCGATGCTGGCACTAGTTTTGCCTTTGTTGTCTCCAGTGTAGACAACTACTACTGATTTTTTCTGCTTGTAATCTTCAAATGCCATTGTTGCTAGTATGATAGCAAAAATCGATGTGTGCAACACGGCACGCTAGGATGATGCTCGACTTCTCATAATTTCGCGATAGCCTGTGGTGTATTCTTGTTGGCCGACGGCGAACAGTGCGGTATGACCAAGGCGCAAGAGCTTATCCGATCCAATTACAGGTTCAGTTTGAGGATTACGGCTTGTGTCAAGCTCAATCAGAGCAAGCATTGCTCTGGACACAGCGCAGTATCTTGGCTGGTCGGAGTTTGCGACCAAAAAGTCTCGTGGGATTGCTGGGTCATCAATTTGTTCACTAAATTTGATTTGCTCGCCCATAATTGTGACGGTCCTATTTAGAAACCGTTCAAAATCTAACACAGTACGAGCGACATTAATATCTCTAACTTTGGGGTAAGTATCTCGCAGAGTATCAAGAACTGCCCTTAGCCTACTGGTTGAGGTAGGCTCTAAAACTCCACCATAAAGAAGTCCAATATCGAGTTCTATAAGTGGTGGCATTGAAGGATGAGTTGATGCAAAAGGAGCAAAAACGGATCTAATTGATGGGGCTTCATTGCCATCAACCACCCGTAGTCTGGGCTTGCTACCGGGATCATTAAATGCATGCTCTGGCGTAGCCATTACTCTATACCTCCGCTACATATAGTGTAGCAGACAGATTCGTATTACAACTAGAGTTTTAATTTTAGCGTTGTAAAGTTGACTCTAGGGCAACTTGCCAATCAAACCAACCTCTTTCGACAACATAGCCAAGTATCTGTTTATCTGCACCAGTAGCGATTAAAATGCCTACAAGAACGAAGATTACACCAAGTATTCGTTTAAACCACCCGTTCGGATTAATCCCCCATCCAAGTTTTTGCACCATTTTTGATCCAAGTACCGCAATCAAACCGAGCATAAGAGATAACCCTAAAACAAATGCTAACAAATATAATAATCCCTGTACGGGCGTGGCTGGCAGTATACTGGCAACAATTAATGCATAGGTTGGGCTGCAGGCGCTAAATATCGGGCCAAGACTGGCGCCAAGCACTATGTCGCCTATTTTACCTTTTTTCTGCAATGCTTTGCCCGAGATTTGATTAGCTTTTGCCTGGAGTTTTAGCTTGATCGCTAGGCTCTCCCAGATATTTGGGAAGAGATATGTGATACCAAAACCTAGGATAATAAGTCCGCTAATTATTTGCCAGTACCTTGTAGGTACATCAATTAATAGTGTCGATGCTTTTATTAGAATACTAAAGATAATTATAGAAGCACTGAGTCCGCTGATGATGAAGATTGGGCTTCTTGAGCGTGTACCATCAGAGCTTCTGGCAAGAAGTATTGGGAGCAAAGCAATCACGCAAGGAGCAAGGACAGACAGCATCCCTGCCAGTAGTGAAACTAATAGCAGTGCCATGACTTATTTAACACCCTCAAGCACCAAATCGATTGATTTTTCTTTGCCATAGCCTGGCCATTTTTTCTGTAATTCACCCGCACTATTCACTCGAACAAATGTTGTTTGTTGAGTTACGCCGTATTTCTTTTTAAGATCTGTTGAACTATCAAAATCTGTCTCTAATATTTGGACACCATCTGGAATACTATTTTCTATAATAGCTTTTTTGAAGGCTCTGCACTCTGGACACCATGGGGCATAAAAGAAGATTATTGTTTGTGAGTATCCCTGATCCGCTACATTCTCATAACTATAATTGATATAGCGACCCTGTGAGAGAGTAGGCATCTGCGCACTTGGCTCACCGGCTTTTTCGGCAGATGTCTTTATATCAGAAGATGTATCCTGATCTGTCATTGCCGGAGCGCTGCTATCTTTTTTAAGTAATATTACTGCTCCAAATGCTACCGCCACTGTTACTAAAACGAGAATTACTAATTTAACTGTTTTCTTCACAAATCCCCCAATAATTAACTATTGTAGATAATTACTTCAGTAAGCCGACAGACTTAAGTGCTATATCAATTTTAGGTCTATCAAAACCTACTAAAATTGTATCACCGATTTCTATCACCGGAACTCCCATTTGATTGCTTTTTTTCACCATTTCTTCAGCTGCTGCAGGATCTTTTTCAACATCAACATCTTTATAATCAACTTTTATACTATCAAAATACTTCTTCGCTTGGTGGCAAAATCCACACCATGTTGTTGAGTATACTGTTACAATCGGATCTTTTTTATCTGACATTTTATTCTCCTTTAATACTATTTTTGAAATATTAATTTAGTTAATGCCTCCTTGTCGTTTGAACCGGATGACAGTTTGTAGCAAACCCTTTGTCCGCTTCTAACTCGAGTAACTAAACCTGCATCTGATAAGACTTTCATATGCTGAGAGACACACGCCGAGCTTATTTTAAGGCTTTCGGCGAGTTGGCCAACACATGCCTCGGGTTTCTCTACTAGTAGCTGAAACAGCCTAAACCTGGTCTTGTCACCAAGTGCTCGAAATATCTTTACAAAATCTTCTTTAGCCATACTATAATATTAAGTGAATACTTAAACTTATGCAAGTTCCTAATACTTGCGTCCAACACAATACCTTTATCTTACATATTGCATCATCAATCTTGCAGTTGACCTTGCGTATTGATACACTGTTAATTAGATGGAAACATATTCCAAATGCGACTTACATTTTGTAAGGCTATACCAGCCTTCTTTTTGTGTTATGGGGGTTTTGTTTGAGTAATATCTTTAAACTATTTGCTTCAGAATCAGCAATTCACATAAGTCTCAAAGCAGAGCCAATAACGGCTATAGGCCCAGTCACGATAACAAATTCTATTCTGTATGGATTTATTTGTGCTTTATTTGCAATGATTGTTTTGATTTTGCTGACTAGAGCTATTAGATTGCGCCCAAAAAAGGGTGTTGCAAATAATGCTCTCGAATATGTAGTTGAATTCATAATTAATATGCTTGAGAGTCCGTTTGGTAGCCGAGCAAAAGCGGCAAAGTATACACCTGTATTTGGAACGTTCTTTCTTTTTATAATATTTAGCAACCTGATGGGCTTACTGCCTTGGGTGGGATCATATGTTTCGTCAGGAGGCAGCCCGCTATTCAGGCCACTATCTGCTGATTTAAACGGCACGATAGCCATGGCCGTTATTGCGATACTGTATATCCAATATTTATCTATCAAAGAACAAGGCTTAAAGGGCCACCTTAAGCACTACTTTAGTGATAAGCCCTGGAACCCTATCAACTTCTTTATAGGCATTCTAGAGGTTCTTGGTGAGTTAACTCGTATAATGAGTCTCTCGCTAAGATTATTCTTGAATACAGCTGTTGGAGAAATTCTTATAGCAGTCTTCGCGAGCCTGGTACTATCAAATAGTAGGACCCCTCTACTAGTTATTCCCGTTTTTATGTTTGAAATTTTGGTTGCAGGAATTCAGGCGTACGTCTTTACTATTTTGACTGCGACATACCTTGGCTTGGCTACGCAACATGCAGACCATGGCGACACACACGAAGTACATCACGCTCCAGATATGCCTAATGCAAAGGTCGAGGCTATGAGGACGTGATGACGATATTAAAAAGAATCAAACTAAGGGAAAAACAGGGGTAATTATGATTCAATTTTTTGCATCAGCAGGCGGACTTGATCCATTGATGAGCAAGGCTCTAATGCTTGGATTTGCTCTAGGTATGGCAGCAATTGGTCTCGGATGGGTCGGTAGCTCATACATGGCTGCACTAGGTCGTAACCCAGAAGCTGGAAAAGCAGCCGGTCAGGTTGTTATTATTGCAGCTATGATCGAGGTTACAGCTCTACTTGCGTTCCTACTCGGAGCATTCTTGCTTAAGTAGAATATTTGGTGATGTACTCCAATGTTTGTACATCACCAAACTCTAATGATTTTTAATTAACAAAGGTGATATATGATCAAAATAGTAGAACAGTCGGAAATAGCTAATAGTGAGGCTTTTTTGAGTGTATACCACCTATTTACCGTTCGGAGGCATAAAATATGCTAGGCGTATTTAATATACTTGCTAGCACCGAAGAATCTGGCGGAATTGCTGCTCTAGGGCTTGATTGGAAGGCCGTTGTTATACAAGGAGTGACATTTTTAATATTCATTTTGATTATTAAAAAGTTTGCACTAGCTAAAATAGTAAATGTTCTAGAAGATCGCAGAAAAACAATTGAAAGTAGTATTGATAAAGCCGAGGAGTTAACCAAGCAAAACGAAGAGGCTGAGAAGCGAGTTAATGAACTCCTACATCAAGCCAGAAAAGAAGCAGAACTAATTATAGGTAAGGGTCACGAAGAGGCTGGCTCGATTATAAAAGAGGCTCAGGATACTGCATCAAAAAAGGCAGAAAAGATAATTGCCGACGGTTTAGCTCAAATAGACCAACAAGTTTTGAAGGTGCAGGACCAGTTGAAAAAAGACACCCTTGAGCTGGTGGCTCAAGCTACTACTGCTCTAATCGGTGAAACTGTTGATGTAAAAAAACACGAATCGTTGATTGCTAAAGCTATCACTGACCACAATAATAACAAAAAGGACTCAAAGTAATGCGTCTTCATCGACCACAAATTGCCGAAGCTTTTGTAAGACAAGCTGACAAAAATGGGCTTAATCATGCGGTAAAAGAGTTAGCAGCACTACTCCTCGAGGAGAGAATGCACGATCAGATTGAAGAGATAATACTTGATATTTCAAAAGAGTATCAACTTCAGCATGGCATGGTAGAAGCAGATGTTAAAACTGCATTTAAGTTATCATCTGATATTAAAAATAAGTTGATAGAAAAAGTAAAAAAAACTACCGGAGCGCAAAAAGTTTTAATTAACGAAGAAGTTGACAGTAGTCTATTGGCTGGATTGATTATAAGTGCTCCAGATATGGAACTTGATCTATCACTAAAATCTAAACTATCAAAGCTAAGGGCATAAGGAGGCATATGACAGAAATTTCAATGAAAGAGTTATCACACGAGCTAAGAGTTGCGATTGATCAACTAAAAAACGAAGGTGTTACGCAGGATACCGGAGTAATTATTAGAGTCGGTGACGGAATCGCATGGATCTATGGTCTTAAATCGGCAGGATTTAACGAGATGTTAACAATCGATGCGACTGACGGTAGCAAAATCACTGCTTTTGCCTTGAACTTAATGGAAGATGAAATCGGAGCTGTAATTCTGGGCGAAGATACAAAAATTAAATCAGGTTGCCGAGTCCACTTAACGGGAAAAGTACTCGAAGTTCCAGTTGGTCCTGAATTGATCGGACGCGTCGTCAACCCACTTGGACAACCTATTGATGGCGGGCCAGCTATTAAAACTACACAAACAGGGCTTCTTGAGCGTGAGGCGCCGGGCGTTCTCGACAGAAAGAGTGTATTTGAACCACTAATGACCGGTGTTGCTGCGGTTGACGCTTTGGTACCAATAGGCCGGGGTCAGCGAGAACTTATCATTGGAGACCGTCAGACTGGTAAAACTGCTATTGCTGTTGACACTATGATTAACCAGGCTAAACAAAAAACTGGCGTCATTAATGTCTACGTTGCAATTGGCCAAAAGAACGCCAAGGTCGCTCGCCTAGTTGAGAGACTCAAACGCGAGGACGTGATGGATCAATCTATTATTGTTGCCACCTCCCCTGCAGATCCAGCATCTTTACAGTACCTTGCTCCTTATGCTGGAACGGCCATGGGCGAATACTTTAGAGATAAGGGCGAGCACGCACTTATAATTTTTGATGATCTATCTAAACATGCCGCGGCTTATCGTCAAATGTCATTACTTCTTCGTCGTCCTCCAGGGCGTGAGGCATATCCAGGTGATGTCTTCTACTTACACTCAAGACTACTAGAGCGTTCTGCAAAACTTAGCGATAAACTAGGTGGAGGTTCTTTAACTGCCCTACCTATCATTGAAACGCAGGCTGGTGACGTATCGGCTTACATTCCTACAAACGTAATTTCAATTACTGATGGACAGATATTCTTAGAGACTAACTTGTTCTATCAAGGAATTCGACCGGCTATCTCGGTTGGAATCTCGGTCTCTCGTGTTGGGGGCGCAGCCCAGACAAAAACTATTAAATCGGTTTCAGGCGGAATTAAACTTTCTCTTGCTCAGTTTAGAGAGTTAGCGGCATTCTCGCAGTTCTCAACCGATCTTGATCCAGAGACTAAAGCCAGTATTGAGCGCGGTCAACGATTAACTGAGATTCTCAAACAACCACAGTATGAGCCACTCTCAATTTGGCAACAAGCTGCTACCTTGCTTGCTGCCAATGAAGGGGCATTTGATACAGTCCCTGTCGAGAAGATCAAAGAAGCGCAAAAAGAACTGCTAGATCAGCTACACGCTGTTCATAAAAAAGAGATGAACGAGCTTGATAAGGGTGACCAGAAAGTTGAAGGCAATATAAAAGACCTAATTTTGAAAGTAGCCAAAGATGTTGCCTCAGATTTTGTAGAGGAAGTTAAAACAGACGAGGCGGAAAACGATGGCTAGTACGCAGCAACTCCGACAGCGGATTACATCTGTTAAAAATACAAAACAGATTACTAAGGCTATGGAGATGGTTGCGGCCTCTAAACTGCGTAAGGCTCAAGATGCGGCTTCGGCATCACGTGATTTTGCAAAGATCGCAAATGAGTTACTGACAAGAATTCGACAAATGACAGATGTGCAGACTCACCCACTCTTCTTGCGGAGAGACGTTAAAAATAGATTAATAATTTTAGTTAGCTCAGATAGAGGGTTGGCCGGTGGATATAACTCTAACGTTTTTAAAGAATTCACTATGCAGCTGAAAAAAGACAAAGCAGATAAGGTTTCAACAAAAATAATTACAGTTGGTAAAAAAGCTACCGCATTTTGCGCAAAGATTTCCGGTGTTGAAGTGATTGGTGCTTACCACGATTTTGTAGATAGTCCCACCGCTGAGGATCTGCGCCCAATTCTCCTAACAGTCATTAATGGATTTTGTGATAAATCTTATGATGCGGTTGATATTGTATATACGGATTTTATATCAAGTATAAATCAGATCCCAACAATTTCACGATTACTTCCTGTTGCATTTGATGATGTTGATATTCCGGTGCATCTTCAAGATGCAATATTCGAACCAAGTACTAGCCAGGTTTTAGAAGAAGTCACCGAGAGATTTGTAGAGGTTAGTATGATGCAGTACATGCTTGAGTCTGCTGCATCTGAGCATTCATCTAGAATGTTAGCCATGAAGAACGCCACAGATAACGCAAACGATATTGTAGATGATTTAACTCTCGCACTTAACACCGCCAGACAAGCAGCAATTACACAGGAGTTAGCCGAGATTACCGGTGGTGCGGAGGCAATATCATGAGAGATGCCATGATAAATGTTAGATATTCAAATAGATCAAAATCAGGAAAAGGAGCTTAGATGGCAGTAACAGAAAAGAATAAAACACTAGTCGGGAGCATAACTCAGGTTGTGGGAGTTGTGGTTGATGTGCAGTTTGATAAAGACCACTTACCTGCAATATACAATGCGCTTCAAGTTGAGCTAAACGGAAAATCTATATATTTTGAGGTTGCTCAACACTTAGATGAGTCAACTATTCGAGCGATCAGCCTTGCGTCGACAGACGGTTTAAAGCGTGGCGATGAGGTGAAGGATACTGGAGCGCCAATCTCAGTTCCAGTTGGAGACGCGACTCAGGGGCGGATGTTTAATGTTATCGGTGACCCAATAGACGGAAAAGAAAATAAGTTCAGTGAGCGTTCACCTATACACCGTCGGCCACCGAGTCT
This sequence comes from Candidatus Nomurabacteria bacterium, assembly GCA_020631895.1. Classification (GTDB taxonomy): domain Bacteria; phylum Patescibacteriota; class Saccharimonadia; order Saccharimonadales; family UBA7683; genus JACKGR01. The sequence continues at coordinate 8,443 of JACKGR010000005.1, read as the reverse complement.
TGAAGAACAGTCTGGTCAAATTGAAATTCTAGAGACTGGTATTAAAGTCATTGATCTTATTGCTCCTATGACAAAGGGTGGAAAAGTTGGACTATTTGGTGGTGCTGGAGTTGGTAAGACCGTTTTAATCCAAGAGCTAATTGCTAACATTGCTAAGTTCCACTCAGGAAACTCGGTTTTTGCAGGCGTTGGTGAACGTACGCGTGAAGGTAATGATCTCTACTATGAGATGGAAGAATCTGGCGTGCTTGATAAAACTTCACTCGTTTTCGGCCAAATGAATGAGCCCCCAGGTGCCCGTTTAAGGGTGGCTTTGTCTGGCCTTGCTATGGCTGAAGGTTTTAGAGATCAAGGTAAGGATGTACTGTTTTTTGTCGATAACATATTTAGATTTACTCAGGCCGGAGCAGAGGTTTCTGCTCTACTCGGTCGTCTGCCTTCGGCTGCCGGTTATCAACCTAACCTAGCCCAGGAGATGGGTGAAATGCAGGAGAGGATAACTAGTACAAAAACCGGTTCTATTACTTCAGTTCAAGCTGTGTATGTTCCAGCTGATGACTTAACCGACCCAGCTCCAGCTACTACTTTTGCCCACCTTGATTCAACTATCGTCCTTAACCGTGCTTTAACAGAGCTTGGACTATATCCAGCCGTTGATCCACTAGATTCAAACTCGACAATTTTAGATCCTGAGATTGTTGGCCAAGAGCACTATGATGTAGCTCGGGAGGTTCAGAGAATTCTTCAAAGATATAAAGACCTTCAGGATATTATCGCCATCCTGGGAATGGAAGAGTTGTCAGACGAGGATAAGAAGATAGTTGGCCGAGCCCGAAGAATACAGAGATTCTTAACACAGCCATTCTTCGTAGCTGAAGTCTTCTCCGGTATCTCTGGTCAGTACGTGAAACTAGAGGATACGATTAAAGGTTTTAAAGAGATACTTGATGGCAAGCACGACGATAAACCAGAAAGCGCCTTCTACATGAAGGGCGACATTTCTGGAGTGACGGGAAAATAGTATGGCAGAGGTAGTGGATTTTGCCGAAGCATTCAAAGATGCAACCCCTGAACAACTTTCAGCAGGAAGAAGGAAATTTATGCTGCTAGGAATCAGTTCTTTCCTCTCTCCATTAAGAGGAATGGACGATTTGGATGACTCTGTTGAAGATATTCACGGCATACTGGTTCGTAATCAGATACGCCTTGATACTCGTACCGCACTGAAAGATTATATTGTCGATCACCCCTTAGCAGATGCAACAGAAAAACTACAAGCCGGTATGTACTTGCTGGGTGTGCATTGTCGACAGGTATGCGAAACAGACCCAAGTTTTCAATTTGAACTTATAGCAATTGAGAACTTTGCAAGGTTAACTCATCATGAAGAATTTGACGCTAATTTAGCTCAAGAAACCTGGGAAGCAGTAAGTTTAGATGATTAGGTTTCAGATAGTAACGCTATCCGGTGTAAAGTTTGATGAGGAAGTATATGAGGTTATACTGCCTACTCCTGAAGGTCAAATTGGGGTGTTCCCTGATCATATGCCACTTGTGTCGATGGCGGTACCTGGAGTGATTATGGTGCGTCGTGATCAACGTGATAGCAACTCAAAACTTGAATATTTTGCAACTGATGGCGGTATTATTGAGATTCTCGATAATACTATCAAGATCTTAGCCGACGAGGCAGTTCATGCTGAGGATATTCATGAAGAGGCTTCTAAAAAAGCCCTAATTGCCGCCGAGGAAGCCTACAAAAATGCCAAAGATAAGGTTAGCTTAGACAAGGCTCAGGCTATGATTGACAGACAAGCTGTTCGACTTAACGTCGCTAAATATAAACGCCGACGGTAAATCTAGGTTTGACTTGCGACTGCTACTAGCGCAACAATCGCTAGAATAAACAGTACTAGTAGTAAGACAAAACCTAGAAGCATGAATCCAAGATAGTTAAGCCAATGAACTTTTGGCTTCTCGGCATTTGCATCAGAGTAAATTTTCATCTGGCTGTATAGGGCAGCGTTGCCGGTTAGCCTTAAGATGTCGCCAACAAATGGAATTAATCCAGCAACAGTTGCTATTCCGAAGACCTCCATTAACCTACCTTTTACAATAGTCTTAGTGCTTGCATGTGCGGTGCGTGCTCCTTTTGTATCACCACTATCACCCATCACCACAAATGGAAGTAACGTGTATCTGAAGGCTGCAATTATACCCGGGATTATAAATAGCAAAGTCCATCCAAATATCTTTAGACCAGCTAAGAGTTGAGCTAAGTATAATCTAATAAATCGCTTTGAAGTTTCATTCCATGCCTCGCTGAAGCTAACTTTCTGACCTTGCTCGCTTTTTATGGCAACATAGGTAAACATTCCGCTGATAAAAGTGCTAATCGCGGAAAATACTGCAATCATTATAAGTACAAGGATAACAATACCGATTACAATTAAGACAACCGCTGCAACGTTTGTATCAGATGATGAAGCTGCGCTCGATGCGGCCGGAAGTTTATCTGCCATCTCGACACTTCTAGTTGTGCTAGATGATGATTCGGGGCTTCCCGCGAGCTGGATTAAGTTGCCAAACATTTGCCAGAAAAAACCGAGCACCCCAAGAACTATCAGGGTTACTGCCCAACCGGCGTTTGTATTAAATAGGCGCCCGAAGGAGTTAAATGCTAGTGTAAACGGATTTGAATCATACTTTGGCAGATCTGCTTTATTGGTTTTTTCCATAATATTCCTTTGTTTATAGTGTAAGTATACATCAACTTTTTAGATATTCAGAAATCTGCTCTCTGGCCTCAGCTGTAGTGGTTGTCTGCATAAGTAGGTTTCTTAACTCATGCGAACCAGCAAAATCACGGATGTATACTTTAAAAAATCGCTTCAAGGTTTCATATGGCTTGGTGCTATTTGCATCATCGAATAAATCTAGGTGGATTTTTAGCATGTCAACAAGTTCGGTTTGACTGTGGGCTACTCCAGACTTATCAAAAGCGAAAACATTTGTGAATATACCCCTGCCAATCATGATGCCATCAACTCCGGATTCTGCAATTAGCTTTTCTGCATGTTCGTGGTCCGATACATCGCCATTGCCTACAAGTAAAGTATCGGGGGAAATATCATCTCGGAGCTTTTTTATATCAACTGCGAGCTCCCAATGTGCTGGCACCTTGCTCATCTCTTTTTTGGTACGGAGATGGATTGTTAATGCCGCAAGGTCATGACTGAGTAAGTGTGAGATCCACGCTCTCCACTCATCTACCGAGGTGTAGCCAAGTCGAGTTTTAACACTAACTGGAAGTCCAGCGGTTTTTGCCGAGTCGATAATTTTTGATGCTAGTTCAGGCTGGCGAATCATGGCCGATCCCCCACTGTTTTTTACAGCAGTTTTTGCTGGACAGCCCATATTCAGATCAATGCCCTTGTAGCCAAGTTTTTTACAGTACTTTGCAAGATCTGCAATGTCGTCAGGTTCAGAACACCATATTTGAGCAATCAGAGGATAATCTTCGTCAGGATGAATCGTAAGTCTTCCAGCTACCGCCTTCTCGCCGGCATGCACCCAGCCAGTTGCATTAGTAAACTCGCTAAAATATAGATCGGCTGGTGCAGCTATATTAACCACTCTTCTAAATACATGATCTGTCACCCCCTCCATAGGAGCCAGCACAAAAAAAGATTCGGGTAGCTTTTGCCATATATTCATTGTTCTAAAATTATAACACCCTTAACAGATATAAAATCAGCTTCCACAACTGATATTTTCTTCAATATCAGCTCTGGAAGATGGACAGACGCGTTTGAGGGACGTTGGCCTGGGAACGAGGCTACCGGCGTACATGACGCCGTGCTCTGTAGCGGGCTTAGAGTTCATGACTTCTTACCCGGACGTTCCTGTGCTCTCGCGTATGAGCACACCCATTCTCCCTCTCGAGGCAACCCACCACGAGTCACCCCTCGACTTTTTTAGGCTTTTGGCCCAATTAAGCAATAATTGCTTAAGAACTCTGTAGATTGGTGGGCCGGCTGGGCGTAAGACGAGGATCGCTCGTAATGTGAAAAAACTTCCCAGCCGGCCCGGGTGGAGGCAATGGGAGTCGAACCCACGCGCGGAGGGACCAAACCCACCTGCTCTGCCGTTGAGCTATGCCCCCTGGCGGCCCTCGTCACACTCTCGCGCTTATTTACCTTGACGGCAATTTCTGCAGCTTCAAAGCAGATAAGTCAAACGAGAGTGGTGACGAGGCCCGAACCTTAAACCCAACTAGTTCTACTAGAGAACGGGGTTGAATGGATGCGTCCGCTAAAAAATACGGATAGCAAAATAAAAAGATACCGCTTAGGAGTATCTACTTATTTTGCTATCCGATCACTTGCGTCTGTCAATGTGCTCGGATGCTGCAATTAATCTGCGCATCGGCTTGCCTATATTACTACTTTATTAAAAATAAGTCAACAATAAACTTAATCTAACTCGGGGTGAATGCAGAAATCATGTCTACCTGAGCTTGGCGGAAACTTGCCAACGCGTAAATCATTAACTGCCTTATTCAGATTATTTTCAATTGTATCCAGGCTTTTTTGTTGTTTTGCTACTCTGGCAAATTGATTCGTATCAGGGAATCTTAGCGAAACCTTTGGAATGTCTCCAGTTTGCTTTTGCCAGGCAAGCGCATACATGGTCAGTTGCTGACTGGATTGAGCTTTTTGCTTAGCCTTCTTATCATCTTTTACGCTATCTCCAGTCTTATAATCCTGAATTTCTACTCCATCATCAGCTTTATAAACAACATCGATGCGTCCATGCAGTACTATGTTACCTGGTAGTGATACCTCAAATGGATGCTCAATCAGATATGGAGCTGGATCTGATAACGCTTGATTGTAAAAATTTTTGACCGTATTTCTAGCTTGATCATAAGCTCGCTCCTGTTGGGTTTTTGAACTGTAGCCAGCTTTGTTCCAGCCCAACTTTAGATCTTCTAGAAGTGTGCTTAGCTCAGGAATGTTGCCATCTCGTCTACCTACGTTAATCTGCTCAAATATTGTATGAAGTTGTGACCCATAGTCTGTACTCGGAGTAGGTTCCTCGGGAGCTCTAAGTACAAATTTATAGTAAAAGTTTAGAGGACAAGTCAAAAGGACTTGTGCCTGTGAGACGCTAAGCCGAACGGTATCACCACTTAAAATTGAACTAGGAATTGATACTTTTCGGGGGAGATCAATCTGATCAACTATTTGATCTATAGCCTCACCTACTTCTGTTTTGGCGGTATTCACCGAAGCACCGTCGCCGAATAATTCATCGATAAAACGAGATGGTTTTTTAGTAGTGCCCGTTCTGCCTTTGTCTGAGTAGCTTACAATTAGATTGTGCCTGGCCCGAGTGGTAGCAACGTACAGCACTCGTCTCTCCTCATGGTAATGATCATCAGCGGGTCCATCTTTTACTACTTTGAGATCATCTGGCACTGCCAGTCCGATTCCTTGTGATCGCATCGGAAACGATGCTTCTGTTAAGTATGGGATGTAGACCGTATCCCACTCCAGGCCTTTTGCCTTATGGACAGTCGTAACAGTGACTACGTTTTCACTGATGTCTAACGTATTGTCAGTAGTTTCGCCTGCGGCCATTAGGGCCGGGAGAGATAACAGATATTGGCCTGCAGTTGGCTGAATTGCAATTCCCTCAAACTCTTTAAGTGATTTAAAGAACTGATTCAGATCTCCAACTAGGCTACCGGCTTGATCATCTTCACTAGCTTTTTTAAATATTCTATCTTTGTAGCCGGATTCAGAAACTGCCTTCCAAAGGAGTTGGCCGATACTTAATGTCCCAGCTTGTTCGCGTAGATTTTTGATCAATCCAATCGCATCTAACAGATTTTTGTCGTTGTTTTTTGACAATAGCTTTTCAAGTGACTCGTGCTCATAGCGAGCTTTGCTAGCAAGAGGCGCGATTAGCTCATTTGGGATGTTGAATAATTCACTAACTAAAGTGTGATGAAGGCTAGAATTGTTCTCGGGCTCTGCCAGTGTACGCGCAAGTTCTATCAGCATCCTGATAGCTGGCTGTTTATATAAATCAGGGCTAGCTCCAACTACCTGGTGCTCAACGGATTCATTATCAAGAGCTAAATGAACAGCATTTGCTGTTGAGTTAGACCTCGTTAGAACTGCTATACTCTTTTTGCCTTGTTTTGATACTGATTTAGCGATATCTTTAGCGATCCATACTAGCTCACTGTCGGTGTCAGAAAATCGCATTAGTCGAGGCTCACTACCCACCTCTTTTGAGGTTAGGCGCTTGCTTATGTTGAGCTCAGCCTCAAGTCGATGAGGATTGTTGTGCTTTATTAGGCTGTAGCTGGAGTCAAGAATTGCTTGGTGCGACCGATAATTTTCAGTTAGTACAACTTCTTTAGCATCGGGGTATCTAGTTTTGAAGCCTAAAATGTTTTGTATGGTAGCCCCCCTGAATCCGTATATTGACTGGTCGTCATCACCAACTACAACAAGTTCACCGTCAGTTCTTGCAAGCAGATCGATTAGTCTTGACTGCATTGGGTTTGTATCCTGAAACTCGTCAATGAAAATAGTATGGTAACGATCTTGCAGTTGTTTTTGAACGTTCGGACGACTCTCGAGCAGTTGAATTGTTAAATAGATTTGATCATCGTAGTCGATTACATTGTCACGACGGCAGAGTTTTATGTATGTATCAAATGCTATTGCTAGCTCGGTATGTTTCTTCTTTTCAAGAGCTTGAGCTTCGTCATCTTTTGGGAGTTTATCTGCAAATTGTATGTATGCCTCCGGAGTGACTAGATTCTGTTTTAATCTACTGATGAGCCTTAGAATGTCCTCGATGATTCCATCTGGTGAACTTGCCAGTGGCAAGAAGTAGTCTAGACTAAACTCTTCAATTCTTTCTCTAAAAAATACAATTTGAGCTTGTGGACCAAGTAATCTAGCACTTGAAGATAAGCCTATGTTTATACCAAATTCTCTTAAAACACTATGTCCGTAGCCGTTAAACGTCATGACCGGCAAGTCTAGCAAAAGGCCAGATCGTGCCTCTAAAATACGATCAAGCATTTCGCTGGCGGCTTTTTCAGTAAAAGTTACCGCGAGTATAGATTTTGGTTCAACCCCTTCGTCAAGCAATTTTACAATCTTCTCAACGATAACTCTAGTTTTACCAGTTCCAGCGCCCGCAACAACCAGAAGTGGGCCACTTTTGTGATTGACTACTTCTCGTTGATTTTTATTAAGCTCCATACCATAGAGTTTAACTCAAATTAGGTCGAAAATTATTGTAGTTAGATTATTTGTAGTAACTACGGATGTCTAGAACTGTGAATACTGCAACAAGTGAACCTAATATGGCGAGAATTGGTGCTGCTGGTTGAGAGAGGTTAGAAAATAATTGCCAGACTGTGTAGCCTAGTGTTATTAGCGCGGTTATATATACCCTATTCCATCCACGACTTTTTCTTGAGAACAAATCACTGAGTCCATCAACTAAAAACAGAACGTTTAGAAGAATCAGAACTAGGATAACCCAAGACTTTTGGTTGAAGAAGATCTCGTTGAAGAATCCAGAGAATGTCATTAAGTTACCGTTTTTTGACAGGTTAAGTAGCTGTGGTGAAATAATTACTACAAATAGCGTTGCAAGCCAAGGTCCATAAGCTACTAGCTTCTTTTTAGTTTTTGAAGTGTACTCAAAAGCATATCTGTCGTGAAGATTAAAACTCACTAGATTAAGGGTAGTGCTGGCAACCTCATCGATTGTTTTAACTTTAACTTGTGGAGTTTTTTTGGTAGCCTCAGAAGATTTGACCACTCTTTTTGTGGTTTTTACAGATTTTGTTGTCTTCTTCCTCTTCGCCATAGTTCCTCATATTCACTTATATTTAATATATTATCATTTAATTGCAAATTTTGCAATATGTTTACACGATCGTACTAAAGTCGAGTTTACTAGTTTTATGGTATCAACGAGGCTACTATCTTGTAGAGGCCTCTGCTAACATATAACGAAAGGGATTTTTTGATGAGTTTAGAAGTAAAAATACATGAAGCGCAGACTGTTATTTTGAGAGAGTTGTTGTTTCAGCCTAGCGCAGGATTCGCAGAACTTCAAAAGTCTACCAATCTTAGCAGTGACCACTTTAATTTTCATATTGGACGATTAGTTGAGCTGGAGCTTGTTTAGAAAGTTGCACGTGGGCACTATAGACTCAGCTCAAAAGGTAAAGAATATGCAAATCGATTGGATACGGATGACAATACAATAGAGCGCCAGCCTAAAAGTGCGGTCATCTTGGCTATCGAGCGAGAAGTTAAAGGTGTTAAGCAGTATTTATTTCAGGAGAGATTAAAGAATCCATACTTTGGCTTTTGGGGGCTCCCAAGTGGCAAAATGC
>JACKGR010000004.1 GCA_020631895.1 Candidatus Nomurabacteria bacterium | reverse complement strand
ACGCAATGGATGCCTTGACATGTAATACCGATGAAGGACGTGATAGCCTGCGAAAAGTTTCGGGGAGCTGGCAAATAAGCTTTGATCCGGAAATATCCGAATGGGGAAACCCAATCCTGGTAATACAGGATTACCGTTATCTGAATTCATAGGATAACGAGAGGGAACTGCCTGAACTGAAACATCTTAGTAGGGCGAGGAAAAGAAAATAACCAATGATTGCCGGAGTAGTGGCGAGCGAAACGGTATCAGCCTAAACCTTATAGATTTCCGTCTGTTTATTCAGACGGATAAGTAACCAGACGAATATCTATAGGGGGTTGCAAGATTACACATGATCAAGCTAGAGTCTTCGATTTATCGAATCCTCTAGTTTGTGATGGTTATCTGGAAGTATAATCTGTAAAGTAAAAAATCGGCTTTGTTAGTAGAATAGTTTGAATGACTAACCAGAGAACGTGAAAGTCGTGTATACGAAAACGAAGCTGACTTTATATGTGTTTTCTTAAGTAGGTCGGGGCACGAGAAATCCTGATTGAATCTGGGAGGTCCACCTCCCAAGGCTAAATATATTACATGATCGATAGTGAACGAGTACCGCGAGGGAAAGGTGAAAAGAACCCCGGGAGGGGAGTGAAATAGAACCTGAAATTGTGTGCCTACAAGGAGTCGGAGCAGATTTATTCTGTGACGGCGTGCTTTTTGTAGAACGATCCAACGAGTTAATTTTGTACGCAAGCATAAGTCATTTGACGGATGCGCAGTGAAAGCGAGCCTGAATAGGGCGAATAAGTGTACAGGATTAGACCCGAAACCAAGTGACCTAACCATGGCCAGGTTGAAGCATAGGTAAAACTATGTGGAGGACCGCACCAGGACACGCTGCAAAGTGTTTGGATGAGCTGTGGTTAGCGGTGAAATGCCAATCGAACTTGGAGATAGCTGGTTCTCCTCGAAATAGCTTTAGGGCTAGCGTCGTGCAATTCGCACATGGGGGTAGAGCTCTGTCAGGGACTGGGGCGCGCAAGCGTACCCACCCCTAACAAACTACGAATACCATGTGTTTTATCACGGCAGTCAGTACGGCGGGGCTAAGCTCGTCGCACGAAAGGGAAACAGCCCAGACCATCATCTAAGGTCCCAAAATCTATACTCAGTGGGAAACAAGGTGAGATTTCTTAAACAGCGAGGATGTTGGCTTAGAAGCAGCCATTCATTTAAAGAGTGCGTAACAGCTCACTCGTCAAGAGATCTTGCGTGGAAAATGTAACGGGGCTCAAGTATAGTACCGAAGATATGGGTTCATATTTATATGAGCGGTAGAGGAGCGTTCCTCTCTGCGGTGAAGTCGAATCGTGAGGTTCGGTGGAGCGTGAGGAAGTGAGAATGTTGGAATGAGTAACCATAAGACAGGTGAGAATCCTGTCCGTCGAAAGAGCAAGGTTTCCTGAGCCATGGTAATCATCTCAGGGTTAGTCGGGCCTAAGCCGAGGCGCGTAGCGTAGGCGATGGACAACGGGTTAATATTCCCGTACCGGCGACACTTTGTATACTGTGCGCGGCATATTAGTCGGAGCGGATTCATGGTTATATCCGTTTAAGTATCAGAAATAGGTACGAATAAGATGACCTTTAGGTCAGATTCCGGTGAAAGTGTTGACTAGAAAAGCAAGTATACGTGTGGGTGTAGCCGACCGTACCGCAAACCAACACAGGTGCTCAGGTCGAGTAGACCAAGACGTACGAGAGAACCTTCGTTAAGGAACTCGGCAATATAGCGACCGTAACTTCGGGATAAGGTCTGCCCCGTCACAGTGTTTATCACTTGTGACTAGGCGTATTACCAGTTTTCTTTTTGAAAATTTGAATTAAGTCTGTAAGTTTTAAACTTCTTACAGCAAATCGAGAAAAATGTTGAAGACAATGCCAAATGAAAAGGAAGCTGATTAAGCCTGGGTTACAGAATCTAGTGATAGATAATGTGACGGGGCCGCAGCTAAAGAGCCCACGCGACTGTTTATCAAAAACACAGGTCTGTGCTAACACGAAAGTGGATGTATACGGGCTGACACCTGCCCGGTGCCGGAAGGTTAAGGAGATCTGTTCACGCAGTGAACTGAAGCCCCGGTGAACGGCGGCGGTAACTATAACCGTCCTAAGGTAGCGAAATTCCTTGTCAGGTAAGTTCTGACCCGCACGAATGGTGTAACGATGTGGGCACTGTCTCAACGAAGGACTCGGTGAAAGTGCATTGGCGGTAAAGATGCCGTCTGTCCGCACCAGGACGAAAAGACCCCGTGGAGCTTTACTACAGCTTGACATTGAGTCGGGTTGCAACATGTGTAGCATAGGTGGGAGCCTTTGAAGCAGATACGCTAGTATTTGTGGAGGCGCCTGTGAAATACCACCCTTGTTGTAATCTTACTCTTACCTGCACCGTTAAGTGCGGCTGACTTCTATTTGAATTAAATAGAAAATAGTCGGACGTAATTACCGGTGTGGGAACAGTGTCTGGTGGGTAGTTTAACTGGGGCGGTTGCCTCCCAAAGAGTAGCGGAGGCGTTCAAAGGTTGGCTAGCTTCGGATGGAAATCGAAGTGATAGTGCAAACGCATAAGCCAGCTTGACTGTGAGGAGTACATTCCAAGCAGGGACGAAAGTCGGAGTTAGTGACCCGCTGTCCTCAACTTAGGTTGAATGATAGTGGTATCGGCAGCGCAAACGGATAAAAGTTACCCCGGGGATAACAGGCTTATAGCGCCCAATAGTTCACATAGACGGCGCTGTTTGGCACCTCGATGTCGGCTCATCATATCCTGGAGGAGGAGCATCTTCCAAGGGTTCGGCTGTTCGCCGATTAAAATGGTACGCGAGCTGGGTTCAGAACGTCGTGAGACAGTTCGGTTTATATCCGGTGTGGACGTTAGGAAATTTGAGAGGATTTGTCCCTAGTACGAGAGGACCGGGATGAACATACCTCTGGTGTACCGATTGTTGTACCAACAGCATTGTCGGGTAGCTACGTATGGAGCAGATAAGCGCTGAAAGCATATTAAGCGCGAAACTGACCTCAAGATTAGATTTCCCTATGAGACCCCTGAAAGACGATCAGGTTGATAGGCGCAAGGTGGAAGTGTGGCAACATATGGAGCCGAAGCGTACTAATAGGTCCATCGATTTTTTATGCTTCTTTCGTTTGAATCTGCTCAGGCAGGTGAAGGCGAAAGAATGTTTGACCAGTTATTGGTGTATATCATCTGTTAACATAATGTTGACAGTATTACATCAATTTGTTCCAATTTAAAAATTTAGACCAAAAACCTTGTATAATACTAGAGAGAATCTAGTATTATACAAGTGTATGATTTCCGAGCCACAAGCTCATCCACCTCTTATAAGACGTGTGATTAGAGCTTGTCGCTCGGTGCTCATAGCGCTGGGGAAACGCCTGTTCTCATTCCGAACACAGAAGCTAAGTCCAGTAGCGGCGATAATACTCTTCAAGGGGAAGGTAGCACGGTGCCGAATTATAGAACAAAGAGTCCTAAAAGGACTCTTTTTCTTTTTGTATAAAACCACAAGCATAGTATTGACACAAGCGTGATAGTATGATAACATAAGGGTAATTTCAGAGGTGAAATAGGAGGGTTCTTGCCATATTGGCGAGGACTCTTTTTTGCGCGTTTGAACTGATGAAAGGTGGAAATAACTAACTTTATAGGAGGTCATTAAGATGGCTGGAACTAAAATTGGTGGTCGTAAGGCTGCTGCAACTAACAAAACAAAGTATGGCTCAAGCTTTTACGCATCTATCGGTGCTAAAGGTGGCCGAAAAAGTAAAACTGGCGGATTCGCTAGTGATAAACCTGGAGCTGATGGCTTAACAGGTCGTGAAAGAGCTCGAATCGCTGGTTCACGTGGTGGACGAATCTCTCGTAGAACTAAAGCTAGTAAATAATTTACTAGATATTAGATAGTAGATTCTACAAAAAGACGCATTAAACTGCGTCTTTTTGTTTGAGTTGAGTAGATTTCTGGCGATAACATCTGGATCTTTGATCACCTGAAACAGCCCATTTTTGCCGGCAATTAAAGCATCTGTATTGATTCTCATTAGATTCAATTCCAACTGTTTTACATATAGGACAGGTACTTCTTTTATGGAGCCAATCTCTGTAACTATCAAGACTATGCTCGATGAATTCCTCTGGTATATTGAGGTCAAAAGTTGATGCAATATCTTTTGCTTTGACCCAAGCCTCGGTCTCTAATGATAAAAGCTTGATGCCACTTGTAAAGTTTTTGTGATGACTTTCGGCATGTCCGATCTCGTGAATTAGTTTATATAGTCCTTCCTCCGAGTCCATTCGACTGCTGTCAAAGTGAATAGTTTTGTCGATTGCTGACCAGTAGAACTCTGATGAATCTACAAATTTATAGTCTCTGAACTTCTTAACTATCTTAAGGTAGTCCTTAGTGGCGGTCTTTGGCATATTCGAAACATCCGTAGATTACTGCATTTTTGCCGTGTTTTGCGCTTCTATAATGACTTGGCCTTACAACGATAGAGTGAAGTCGTTCGTCTAGATATGGTCCTAGGTAACTAGAAAAGTGATTACTGTGATGACCGAGACCGCCACCAAAAATAATCGTATCAACCTGAAGATAACTGCACGCTACAACAAGTCCAGGGCCCAGTCGCTCCTGGGCGTATGATTGCCAAATCGCCGTGTTATCTCCAACATCATCGCCTTGTTTTCCGTAAGATTCAGAGAAGGCCTTGCCTGAGGCAAATTCCTCCCAGTGCATCAAGTCACCGTTAAAAAATAGAGGAGCTTTGCCAAGTTCCATATCAATCATGTCGGTAGAAAGATTTCCATCAACAACAAGTGCACCACCAATACCGGTGCTAATAGTTAAATACAAGGCTCTGGCCGGAGGATTATCGAGTGATCTTACCTCTGATAGGCCGGCGAGTTTACTATCATTCTCGATAGATACTTTAGGTAGCCCAACAATTTTAGCCACATCTTTGCCGATGGGTTTATTCACCCAAGGCAAATTGCCTAGACTTTTGACGACGCCATTCTTACGGTCGAGAAGTCCAGGAACACCAACACAGCATTTGGAAATGTTCATATCTGAAAAGCCAGAGAAAACGCCTTCTAAATCTGACAAGAACTCAGAGTATTCTTGAGGAGTGGCAAAAGATAGCTCTTTTGTAATCCTTCCAGCCAAATCAAATGAGGCAACAAGCGTCTTCGTTCCCCCTATATCTACCCCAATAATCATGTAGACATTGTAACACTAGATAGATAATCTTAGCCAGGCAACACCTACAAATTTTACATGATACTTAAAAAGTACTATGCTATAGATAGTAGTAAGGAGTGAGTATGGAAGAGAATAAAGGTAGGATGAGTCATTTTGCTGGAACCATCAGGTTGGTAGCGGCGGTAGTTATCGCTATCTGTCTGATTGTTTTATTTGTTAGATGGGCTAATTCGCGCAGACAAGCAAATGATATAGCTGAGTCTAATTCTAAGCAGTCATCTCAAACGCAAAAACAAGAAGCTGAAGTTAGTTCTAGTAAAGATTCTAAATCTAATAAACAAAATACCGATAAAAACAGCGATAAAGAGATAGCTTCAACTCCTACAGCTAGCACAACGATACCAAGCGGTATTGATGATACGAGATCCTCTGATAAGTCAGTGAGTTCAGAAACTACCAGAGTTCCAGAGGCGGGTATTGGCTTGCCTGCCCTATATTTAGCTATGATTTCACTGGTTACTTATCTTATTGTTTACAATAATCAACTTAAGCGGCAAGCCTCTTTGGGTCAAAAATAATCGCTTTGACATCTTCATAACAGATGAGGTACAATAAGTGTAATCTTATGACGATTTAGTTCGCCAACGAGAAATATATTTAGAAAAGGAGTTTTGTTTTTAATGGCAAAACAATCAAACGTAACAATGGATGATCTCTTAAATGAGGTCCAGAATAAACAACTAGCTGCAGGGGACGTTGTTGAGGCAACAGTTCTAACAGTTAAAAAACATGAGCTTTGGCTTGATCTAGGTACCTACGGTATCGGTATGGTCCCAAAGAGAGAAATTGGCTTTGGACAAAAGCTTGATGTAGGCGACAAAGTTGTCGCTAGCATAGTTGAGCCTGAATTTGAGGACGGTCAAGCACTGCTTAGCCTTAGAAAAGCCGCCAAAGATCGCGGTTGGGATGAAGTTAAAGAACTCGCCGAGAAAGACGAGGCCCTAGAGGTTACAGCATACGATGCTAACCGAGGTGGACTTCTAGTTGAGTTAGAGGGTGTAAGAGGATTCTTGCCAGTATCTCAACTCTCAGCCGAGCATTATCCAAGAGTAAGTAGTTCTGATAAGGATGAGATTCTGCAGAGATTAAATGCTCTAGTTAATATACCTCTTAGAGTTAGAATCTTGGATGCAGATAGAAAAACTAATAAATTAATTTTTAGCGAGAAAGAGGCAATCAGAGATGATATGCAGTCTCGTTTTGAGAAGTTAGCTATTGGGGACACTGTAACCGGAGTAGTTACAGGAGTTGTCGACTTTGGGGCATTTGTAAATGTTGATGGAATTGAGGGCTTGATTCATATTTCTGAAATTTCCTGGGAAAGAGTTGAAAACCCTTCGGATTACGTAAAAGTTGGTGACAGCGTTAAAGCAAAAATCATTGCTATCGACAAAGACCGACTATCTCTAAGTATGAAGCAAACTCAGACAGATCCTTGGGCAAAAGAGTCAGAGGCATTTAATGCTGGCGACGTTGTAGAGGGAACGGTTACAAGAATCACACCGTTTGGAGCATTTATACAACTTAGTTCTTCTGTTGAAGCACTTGTACATGTATCCGAGCTAGGAGATAGTGACGGGGCGGATCCAGAAAAACTATTTAAGCTTAATGAAAAAAAGAAGTTTAAAATTCTAGAGATTGATCGAGAAAATCGTAAGATTTCACTCAGTTTACAGTAGATATTATGTAAAGGTTTACAACCAGAAAGGCGGTTATTATGGACGAAAAAACCATCAAAGTAGATAGCACAATAACCGTTGGAGATCTGGCAGGTAAACTTGATATCCCAGTCACAACACTTATAGGTGAGCTTTTTAAGAACGGCATCATGTCTACTGTTAATCAAAGAATTGACTTTGATACAGCGGAGATAATCGTAGAAGAGCTAAACCTAGGTTTTAAGCTCGAGCTTGCTGAAGAAGAGGTTATTAATGAGCTTGAAGAAAAAAACGAGCGAGTAGAAGCATCGACTTCATCTAGTCGGCCACCGGTTGTTGCTGTTATGGGGCATGTTGATCACGGTAAGACAAGCCTATTGGACGCAATTTTAGATCTTAAGGTAGTTTCTGGTGAGGCTGGCGGCATAACCCAACATATTTCCGCTTATCAGACAAAGCATAACGACAGGTTAATAACATTACTAGATACACCAGGTCACGAGGCCTTCTCTGCCTTAAGACAACACGGTGCCCGATTAACAGATGTGGTTATTGTGGTGGTGGCAGCCGATGATGGCGTTAAACCGCAAACACTTGAGGCAATTAAATTCGCCAAAGATGCAAAAGCAAAAATTATTGTTGCACTTAATAAGATTGATAAACCCGATGCTGACGCTAATAGGGCAAAGCAGTCTCTCTCGGAGGCAGGATTAATGCCAGAAGATTGGGGAGGGGATACAGTTGTGGTTGAGGTTTCTGCAAAAACTAAGGTTGGGATTGAGCAGCTTCTTGATATGGTCCTACTTCTTGCAGATATTGAAGAACTTAGAGCAGATATGGAAGGAAGTGCCGAGGGTATTGTAATTGAGGCTCACATGTCTCAAGGTCAAGGTGCTCTGGTTTCAGCCTTGATCGAGCATGGACAATTAAGACGTAGCGATTTTGTAGTTGCAGGTTCGACTTACGGAAAAATACGTACACTTTGCGATTTCAAAAATGATGAGATCCAATCGGCTGGTCCGTCTACCCCTGTAAGACTAACTGGTTTTAAAGAGCTACCGCAGTTTGGAGACAGATTGACTGTGACAAAAACAGAAAAAGATGCGCGCGAAAGAGCCGAAAAAGCACGTAGTAAAAAAGTCACAGGCAAACTTAATATGACAAGTAGTGACTTGATTGGTTTAATAAACAAAAATGCCCAGATTAAAGAGGTACCAATTATTATAAAGGCAGATGTACAAGGATCCTTAACCTCAATTACAGATAGTCTTAGAATGCTCGAGAATGAGGAGTTGAGGATGCAGGTAATTGGCTCGGGTGTCGGTAGCATTACAGAAAATGACGTTCAAATGGCATCAACAAGCAAGGCGATAATCTATGCATTTAGTGTAGCGACTCCAACAAATGTTAAGAAACTAGCTGAACGCGAATCAGTAGTAATTAGAGAGTTTAACGTCATATATGAGTTACTCGATGATGCCAAAGCAGTTCTTAGTTCGCTACTTGAGCCGGAGATTGTAGAGACGGAAATCGGAAAGTTAATCGTTAAGGGTGTTTTTAGAACTACTAAAGATGAGATTATCTGCGGAGGCGAAGTGACAAAGGGCAAGGTGACACCAAAATCTAAAGCCAGAGTGATTAGGGATAAAAAAGTTATCTCTGAGGTTGAGGTAAAAAGTGTTCAAAGACAACAGCAAGAGGCAAAAGAAGTATTTGAAGGTGAAATGTGCGGCCTACAACTCAAGCCACTTAAGAAAGTGATTATCGAAGAGGGTGATAGATTAGAATTTTATACAAAAGAAGAAATTCAGCGAACTCTCTAGTTCTGATATAATATAAGTATAAACAAGGGCGGTATATGATTAGAATAGATGATAGCCTGTTAGAAGAACTTGGACTTATGATTCTCCCGAAGGAGGAGCGTGATGCCATGCTTCGGCAAATTTATGAAACACTCGAGATGAGAGTCGGAATGAAGCTGGCTGAGCGAATGAATGACCAGCAACTTGATGAGTTTGAAAGGTTTATTGATGGCGACACAGCATTTACAGAAAATTATTTGACTACCATAAAACCTGGTTGGCAACAAAGCGAAGCTTATAGATCTGCGTTATCTGCTGCACAGGAAAACGCACAAAAACGAGGAACTGCCTTTAATGAGAATTCAGTAAAATCAGAGTTTGGCGCCTTGACTTGGTTAGAGACTAACTTCCCAGACTACAAACAAGTTGTAGCGACTGAGCTGGATAAGCTCAAGGGTGAAATTAAGCAAGATTCTAATAAAATCATTCAAGCAACTCAAGGGCAGGCGATAGCACAAATGCCAGGGGCAAATACCCCTCAGCCTCAACAGCAAAATGTTGCTCAGCCAGATTTTAGTCAACCAGCCCCGCAGCCCCAGGCGCCACAGAATCAAACTGAATTCGATCAACAGCCACCTATAGCTGCTTAATCTGATCTAAATATTAGTCCGATTACCAGCAAGGAATGCTGAAGATGACATACTTGGCTTACCTGCCGGCTTTAGTTCTTCAATAATCAAGCCACCGCTTTTGGTGCCGATACATATTTTTTTATCGTTAGTCTCGGATATTGCACCAGGTATAAGATTTGTCGACTGATCAACACTCGCTTTTAAGACGATTACATCCTTGCCTGCAATTTCAGTGCGTGACTTTGGCCAAGTGATAAAAGCTCTTATCTCGCGCTCGAGCTGCATGGCGGATTTAGTAAAATCTAAAACCCCGTCCTGCTTGGTAAGCTTTCTGGAGTATGACATTTTGCGACCTGTATTAGACTGAGGTTTTGGTTTAAGTACACCACTTAAATAGTCAGGTATCAGTTGTTTGAGTAGACTATCACTGAGCTCAATCAGCTTAAAGGTGAGTGTAGGTTCGGTTTCATCATTTTTGATTTCAAGCTCTTTGAACCCTAGTAAATCTCCTTCATCCATCGCTACAACAAGTTGCATAACGCTTACCCCAGTCGTTTTTTGACCACTGAGGATTGCAAAAGTGATCGGGTCGGCTCCCCGTAGTTCGGGCAAAATTGAGAAGTGACTGTTTAGTATACCTTTAGGAAAACTTTTAATAATAGTATCACTAACAATGATTCCAAAGTCGATTAATACTGCAACCACGCTCGTAAATTTGTGGTTTATAAATAATTGATCCAGTGATTTACTGTTGGTAGCTGAAAAAATCGGTGTACCGGGCACGCACTGTGACATTTCATGCTCAGTTGAAGGCTTGGTGATAATAGCTTCAATCTCAAAATCTGACCGTAATTTCGTCAAACTTTTGGCCGCTACTGAACCTGATCCAAAAAATACGATACTTGGTTTATTCATGTGTGTCAGATCCCCATAGAATCGAGTTATCTTTAATGTGCTTCTCGTAATCTAGAGGTTCAATAGCACCCTCCGAGTTCATTTTGTAGAATGCTTTTGGATCGTCTTTGATATGGTCAATAAACAAAACTCCGTGAGTATGGTCTGTCTCATGCTGTAGGATTCTAGCGATAAAACCATGAGCCGTGACTCTAAAGGGCTCACCGTTCTCATTTATAGCTTTGATTTTGACGCTCTGATGACGCCCGACTTTGCCATAAATTTCAGGTACGCTTAGGCAGCCCTCGTACTCCTCCTCAATAGGACCAAGTTTTTTTACAATCTCTGGATTAATAAAGACCGTAAATTGTTGATTACTAATGTCGTCGTAGTCATTACGAATAATAAAAATTCTGAATAGTTTATTAACTTGCACAGCGGCAAGCCCAACTGCCGCCTCGTGATCACGTGAATTCTCCCAATCGATGGTGGCCTTAATCATGTCATCGATAAGCTTTTTAATCTCATCAGTAATAACGCCAACTTTTACTGAGCGGCGCCGTAGATTAGGCTCTGGCACAAATACAATGTCATCTTTTGTCATTACATAAATTATAACAGATATGAAAGACTACAAAAGATTAATTGGATCTAGCGTAAAACGCCATCTTGCGGGTAGTTTAGATGCGATTTGAACCAATCTTGATCGATCTGGTGAAGTTACAACAAGTTGCTGAAAAAATTTTGAGCCTTTGTGTTCATGAAAAGCAGGTGATGGGCCCCGAATTAATAATCCAGGAAAATCCTTCTTGATACTGCTAGCAAGTCGAGTTGCTTCATTTTGGGCTCTTGCTATAGATGAGTAGCCAATAGACAATTGTAAAACGAAGACAAATGGTGGCATGTGCTCTGACATTCTCTCCTTTAGTTCATATTTATAAAACCCATCGTAGTCCTGACTTGCCCCAAATTTTATCACTGGGTGATCAGGATTTAAGGTTTGGATAACGATTTTTGAGGCTTGGCCTTGTCTTCCTGCTCTACCAATAACTTGAGTTATTAATTGGAAGGCTCTCTCTGAACTTGAATAATCAGGTATAAATAGTTCAGTGTCCGCTTGAATGATTCCAATTGTTGACAGATTTGGCAGATCAAGACCTTTTGCAATACCTTGCGTACCTACGATTATTTGTATTTTATTATCGTACAAATCTTGGTATCGATTTTGTAGCTGTAGCTTAACTTCTGTATCACTATCAAACCTTGCTACATTTAATTTTGGAAACAGCTTGCTTATCTCTGACTCAATCTTCTTGATTCCAAAACCTTTAAAATCGATATGAACACTTGAACACTCCGGGCAAGTTTTAGGTAAAATGGTAGTTAAGCCGCAGATATGACAAAGAAGTGTGTTCTTGTCTTGGTGAAGGCGTAGCGGAACATGGCAATTTACGCATGATGCAGACCAACCACAATTTGAGCAAAGACTCATTCTTGCCGTACCTCGTCTGTTGTGGAAGAGGAGTATTTGTTCATTCTGAGTAACAGCTGTGTTCATAGCATTAATCAATTTTTTACTGAACAACGAATGTATACCAAAGTTTTGTCTATCTGTAATATCGACAATCTCTACTTCAGTTTGACGAGCCATAGTCTGGGATGAAATACGGTGTATTGGTGTTTTTGTCTCCACGGCATAATAATAATCCGAGACAGAAGGGGTGGCCGAGCCTAAAATAAGTTTAGTGTTATTAGTGGTTAGATCGGCTAATTTTCTAGCCACCCTCAGTGCGTTATATTGAGGCTGGGAATCTTGTTGGTAACTTGGCTCGTGCGCTTCATCAATTACAATTAACCCTAAGTTATTTACCGGGTAGAACATTGTAGACCTTGGTCCTACTAGCACCCATGGTTCTGCAGAATTCAGTAAAGTTAACCAATTCTGGTGCTTTTGAGCTTCTGTTAATCTGGAGTGAAGCACCATAACATTTTCATGTAACTGCTTAAACTCAGACGACAGCTGAGGGGTTAATGAAATTTCTGGAACCAAAATTATCACACTTTGGTTTTTACTTAATGCATCTTGGGCCAGCTCTTGGTATATTTTAGTTTTACCCGAACCAGTAACTCCGTGTAGTAAGTGTGTCGTCTGCCTCGATGACCTGATATCCTTTAGTACTTTCTCCTGATCTTTTGTTAGCTTAAGAACGCTTGAACTTCTTTTTATCGTAGGCCCGTCAATAGCAATTTTTCGTCTATTCTTTGATAAACCGGTTGGAAGTATTGATTGAAAAACAAAAGGCAACCTGGTAGCATAGTATTCACTTATCCAAATCGCCAACTTTATCAAATGATCCGGCAAAACAGATCCCTCCAAGGCGCTATCAATAGGCTTGGTCGCGAACTTTGGTTTGGCAGTCAAAGACACCATAACTCCAATGCGCATAGTTTTGCCGAAGGGAATCTTGACTATCTGACCATTTATAAAATCCTCATCAGAAGAATATGTCAGGCTATCCTGCTTTCCTGCGATCACTCCTACGGGGCTCACTAAATAATACTTCACAATCTTAGTATAACTTTTGTTACACTCTAAGTATGTATTTTTCGTCTAGAACAAAAGCCGGTAAGCAATTAGCAGCTCTTCTAAAAGATTATAAATCGGCCGATTCTGTAATAATTGCACTCACTGATGGCGGCGTTGTAGTTGGAGCGCAGATAGCCGCTGAACTTCATTGTCCGCTAATGCTTATGCTAATGGAGGACATTAAAATTCCAGGAGAACCAAGTGTTCTCGGAGTTGTGGATCAAAATGGCGGGTTTACTTATAACGATATGTATAGCACAGGAGAACTAGAGAGCCTTGAATCTGAATATAGAGGGGTTATAGAGCAAGAAAAAATGGAGCAGTGGCATCAGCTAAATAGAATTCTAGGTAACGGTGGGATCCTTAAAGAAGAAATTGTAAGAAACAAAGTGGTTATTTTGGTTGCTGATGGTCTTACTAACGGATTATCTCTAATTGCAGCCAGTAATTATTTAAAAAAAATATCCATCAAAAAATTAGTAATAGTAACGCCATTAGCTTCGGTTCAGGCAGTTGATAAAATGCACGTTTTGGCCGACGAGATACACATCTTAACTGTTATGGATACACTTATGGACATTAGTCACTATTTTGAAGAAGACGATATTCCCAACCAAGAAGCAATTATCGAAATCTTAAAGAATGCAATAAAAAACTGGAAATAACAGTGTCGAATTTACTACGGTGCTCGTGATATACTAATAGCATAATGCTAGACACATTCATCACATCGAGAGTTAGACGAAAGATCATCATTGTCTATGCAAAATACCCAGATTTTAAAACTCATGTTCGTGGACTTGCAAAGTTAATCAGAGAAGACCCGGGTAATATACAAAGAGAGCTCAAAAGACTTGAGAAGATCGGATTTTTGATTTCAGAGAAAAAGGGAAATAGTAAAATATATTACACCAACAAACACTTTATTCTGTTTAAAGAGCTGCAGAGTATGGTACTAAAGAGTCAGCGGAGTCAGGGTAAGTAATTTAGACTTGTCAGTAGTCGCTATCTGTAGTACAATTGCATAATATGATTCAAGTAACAAGAAAAGATAACAAAGAAGGTGTTGAAAACCTAATTCGCCGTTTCAACCGCAAGGTTGCGTCAGCCGGCGTTATTGCAACTGCAAAAAATAACGAGTTTTTCATCAAACCTCTTAGCAAACGAGAACGTAGAGAAAAAGCGATAATTAGAAAAAGTCGCAAAGCAGAAAAAATGAAACGCATTCGATTAGGTCAGAAATAATGCTAAAACAACTTATTGAAGATGATCTGAAATCAGCAATGCTTTCAGGAAACTCAGACGTCACCGAGGCACTCAAAATGCTCAAAGCTGCAATTTTAAATAAAGAAGTTGAACTTGGTGTGCGGGACAGTGGCCTAAGCGATGATCAAGTTATTGATTTGCTATCAAAAGAAGCAAAAAAAAGGCTTGAATCTAGCACTGTTTATGCAAATGCCGGAAGAGAAGATCAAGCAAATGGCGAAAAGGCTGAATACGAATTAATTCAAAAATATTTACCAGAGCAGATGTCAGAACAAGATCTCAAAGTATTAGTCAGCCAGACGATTGGTGATATGGGGCAGGTAACAATAAAAGATATGGGCAGAGTAATCGGTGCTGTAAAATCTAAGGCTGGGGCATCCGCGGATGGCGGAAAGATTGCCGAACTTGTTAAGCAACAGCTAAGCTAATTTAATATCAAGAAGGGTTGATATGATTATATTTTTTGGACCAGCCGGAGCAGGTAAAAGTGTACAAGGACAAATTTTATCAGCCAGACATGGATGGAGATGGCTCTCTGCAGGTCAATTACTCCGCGACTCTCGGGATCCACAAGTACTCGACGGTATGTTATCAGGCGAATTGATTGAATCAAAAAAAGTAAACTCTCAGATCGGTGAGGCAATATCCCGAGCTAAATCAATTGATCAGGTAATACTAGATGGATATCCAAGAACATTAGATCAGGCAGAGTGGCTTGTTTCTGAGCAATCTAATCTGAATCAAAAAATACAACTCGTAATTGTTTTAGATGTTTCCCACGAGGAGATCATTCGCCGGCTTAAGATTAGGGGACGGGTTGATGATAATGAAGAGGCAATCGAGGAACGACTTAATATATATAACAGAGAGATTCCTCGGATAACTTCACTCATGAAAGCCAATAATATACCCGTGGTACACATTCAGGGCAAGGGCACCGTAGGGCAGGTTCACGATCAAATTGAAGAGCGGCTTGTTCAATTAAAAATCGTTAATAGTGATGAGTAGCGAATGTATACAAAAGTAAAAACTGCCAACGAAATTTCCAATATTAGAGTTAGTGGTCAGATTATCGCCTTAGTATTTGAGTACTTAAAAGGCCAAGTTGAAGTCGGTGTCACAACCAAATATCTAGCTGATCATGCAAAAAAAGAGATTCATAGACTTGGTGGAGATACTGCACTACTAGGATACGAGGGATTTCCTGATGTAATTTGTATCTCAGTCAATGATGAGGTTGTTCATGGTATTCCTGGAGCTAGAGTAATTGAAAATGGTGATTTAGTTAGTTTTGATCTTTGCGTCGGGTATAAA
Source organism: Candidatus Nomurabacteria bacterium (assembly GCA_020631895.1). Taxonomy (GTDB): domain Bacteria; phylum Patescibacteriota; class Saccharimonadia; order Saccharimonadales; family UBA7683; genus JACKGR01. The sequence goes on along the minus strand of JACKGR010000004.1, from coordinate 75,118 downwards.
GGTATGATTGCAGACTCGGCATTTACTATGATTGTGGGAGAAGGAACCGGCGCAAAAAGACGACTACTCAAAGGGACACAAGATGCGCTAGAGGCAGGAATAAATACACTTCATGATGGTGTAAAAACCGGTGATATTGGTGCAGCTGTTGAAAAAGCAATGACAAGGCATGGTTTTGGAATAGTCCGTGATTTAGTTGGTCATGGAGTTGGTCATGGAGTACACGAAGAGCCTGATATACCAAATTATGGAATTGCTGGGACAGGTAGGGTTTTAAATGAAGGAATGACTATTTGTATTGAGCCGATGAGTACTCTCGGGGGAGATGATGTAGTAATGGGTCGCGACGGGTGGACAATATCAACTAGTGATGGCTCACTTTCAGCTCAATTTGAGCACACTCTTTTAATCACCAAAGACTCCGCCGAAATTATTACTTCACTTTAGTTTTTTTATATTCAGATGGTTGCATCCTAACTAGCGTAAGCGGTATACTACTTGTTATGCAAGAACATCAAGAGTTAGCGGTGGGCATCGATGTCGGTACCACGGTGGTAAGGTGCTCCATTGGCTTAATTAAACAAGAGGATCAATCCGTAAGCTTAATTGGAGTTGGCGAAGCGCCAAATAGTGGATTCAGAAAAGGAAGCGTCGTCAACATTTCTGAGACAGCCCAGGCTGTGGATCAGGCGATTGCATTGGCCGAGAGAATGGCTGGACATCAAGTATCAAGTGCAACTGTTAATATTAACGGGACCCACATTAAAGGTATCGCCTCTAAGGGTATTGTTGCTACATCTAGTCAAGAGATTAATACAGATGATCTACTTAGAGTCGAGGACGCAGCGACCGTTCTTCAGATACCTCAACATCACGAAATATTAAGTGTTTTTCCACGAAGCTATACAGTTGATGGTCAGGCGAATATCAAAGACCCAATTGGAATGAGCGGGACACGCCTTGAGGTTGATGCGCATGTAGTAACCGTTTCAGCCCCTGCCCTTAAAAACCTAGAGAAAGTTTTTGAGACAGCAAATATACGAATTAACCGGATTAGTGTCTCTAGCTTAGCCGCGGCACAGGCAACAATAACTCGTGATCAAAAAGAGCACGGTGTAGCAGTGATTGATATCGGTTCAACAACTACAAATTTAATTACTATCGAAGATGGTGATGTTCAACAAGTTAGCGTTTTGCCTATAGGAGGTACACACATTACCAATGATCTCGCTATTGGGCTTAGGACAGAATTAAAAGTTGCCGAAGCTGTAAAGCGGCATTATAAATATCTTGGAGAAAACGGTAAAACACGACCTAAGCACATTAAGGTGTTGGTATCACGCCAAGAGCATGTGTTTTTGACTAAAGACATCGAGCTAATAATTTCAGCTAGGCTTGCAGAGTTGTTTGATGCTGTTGATAAAGAGCTTTCTAAAATTGGACTTAGTAAAAAACTCCCAGGAGGAGTCTGCTTGACGGGCGGCACTGCTCAGCTACCTGGAATCGATAGAATTGCTAGAGAAGAGCTTTCTGTTTCTGCAAGGGTATCATTTCCGACAGAGCATATTACAGGACTCAAAGAGAGACTCGCTAAACCAGAACTAGCAGTTGTTGCTGGTTTAATGCTACTTGATTTACATAGAGATGAAGAATCTGCTTTTGGAGGCAAGTGGCTTGGTGGTGGTCTAAAGCAAGGTGCCCAGCAAGCTCATTCAATGCTAAAAAGCATATTAAATAAAATCGGATTCTAAGTTTCGAACACAATATTTTATAATCTGGACACTTAAAGTGTTCGACGTCACCCCTGATGACGAGTGATTTTTTCAGGACGATTGATTTTATTTAGCTAACAGTTATACTAAGAGCATAAGTTAAGTGGGAGATAAATTGTGCCAGAAGTAAAACCAGCAGACATACAAGCGTTCGCATCAATCAAGGTTGTTGGGGTTGGTGGTGCAGGTGGTTCGGCAATAAATCGCATGGCAGAAGCTGGGCTTAAAGGTGTTCAGTTTGTAGCCATAAATACTGATGCTCAGGCTTTGTATCACTCTAAAGCTTCGGTAAAGATTCATATAGGTAAAGAAGTCACAAGAGGGCTTGGCGCTGGTGCTGATCCTGTTGTCGGTCAAAAAGCTGCTGAGGAGTCAGAATCTGAGATAAAAGAGGCACTTACTGGTGCAGACATGGTCTTCATAACTCTTGGTGCCGGTGGTGGATCTGGTAGCGGTGGCGGTCCCGTAGTGGCTCGCCTTGCTCGAGAGATGGAGATTCTCACAGTTGGAGTTGCCACTCGTCCTTTTGCATTTGAAGGCGAACGCCGACGTAAAAATGCCGAATATGCAATTGAGAACCTTGCAAAATATGTGGATACATTAATAACCATACCAAATGACAGACTCCTTCAGACAATTGATAGAAATACGCCTCTACTGGAGGCATTTGTCGTTGCAGATGATGTTTTACGTCAGGGAGTTCAAGGAATATCTGATCTGATCACTGAGCATGGGCTAATCAACCTAGACTTTGCTGATGTCAAGTCAATCATGAGTAATGCCGGATCGGCACTTATGGGTATCGGTAGCGCTACTGGTGAGAACCGAGCTGTACTCGCTGCCCAGCAAGCCATAGAGTCACCACTGCTAGAAGTATCTATCGATGGAGCTAGGGGAGTTGTATTTAATGTTACTGGTGGTACAGACTTATCAATGCATGAGGTAAACGAGGCCGCTGAAGTTATAACCGCGGCAGTTTCACCAGATGCAAATATAATCTTTGGTGCAACTATCAAGCCAGATATGAAAGATCAGGTTTCTATAACAGTCGTTGCTACCGGTTTTGATGCCGCATACTTTGCAAAAGCTCAAAATATTGAAGATGACGATGAAGATGAGATTTCTACAGGTATTTCTAATCAGTTAGGTGATGTCGAGGGTGAAGTAGAAACAATTAATATGGATGATGAATCTGAGCATCAGGTAGATGACGATGACGAGCCGACGCCTTTTCATAAGGAAGAAGATGTGCCAAAATCGAACATTTGGGCAAGTGATGATGAGCATGAAGATAATGAAAAATCCGAGGAGAGAGAAGTGCCTGCATTTTTGAGACGATTTAGACGCAAAAAAAATACAGAAGATGATTCTACTCCTGAAGACGATGAAAAAGAAAAATAATTGTACTTGCACGTACGCTAGCATTAGCGGTATACTAATGCAGAAGTACGCTATATATAGGATATAACTACTTAGAACAAATGTAACAAATCGGAGTGAATATGAAATGCCCAAAATGCCAATCTGTAGACTCAAAAGTGATTGAATCACGTGATGTGGCTAACGGAGAGAGCACAAGACGTAGACGTGAATGCGATTCTTGTGCGGCTCGATTTACGACATATGAACGCGTAGAACGGCCAAATCTTATTGTTGTAAAAAAAGATAACGTTCGAGAAGTTTTCAATCGCGATAAAATACTTTGCGGTATCGAGAGGGCTAGCGAAAAGACATCAATTTCAGCACCACAGCGCGAAGATATGGTTGCACGTATTGAGCGTAAGTTGTACGATTTAGGTAAGCCTGAAGTGAGGGCTGGGGAAATTGGTGAAATGGTTATGGAGGAGCTCATCGGAGCAGATGAGGTCGCCTACGTACGATTCGCTAGTGTTTACAGACAGTTCACAAGTATTAAAAGCTTTGAAGACGGTCTAGACGCACTAAAAGCTCGTAAAAAGAACTAACATATTCACTAATAACTAGTTTATAGACTGGGCAATGATTAGTAATTGCCCTGGGTTATTTTATTAAAATTATCCGGGGGAGTGACTAGGTGGAGGGCGAGAGCCCGCTGACGCTCTAAACAAACATTTAAAACAAACTAAGGGGAACCTAGGAGGGGTTATATGGCACAAGCTACAGTGCTCAATATTCGGCGCTATTTTACAAAAGAAGGAACTGATCCGTATGATATGTTCAAATGGGTACGAAGAGATTCAAAAATCGATAATCCAGTAACAGGAAAAATTGCTTTTGAACAAAAGGCTGTTGAGTTTCCTGATACTTGGAGCATGAATGCGATTAACATTGTTAGTCAAAAATATTTTTGCGGTACTCCAGGAGCTAGAGATAGAGAAGATAGCCTCAAAACCCTAATTAATCGTGTAGCAGATACAATTACTCGTCACGGCGAGCAAGAAGATTATTTTAGTTCACACGAGCAAGCCGAAATTTTCAACGCAGAACTTAAATACATTTTAGCGTCACAAAGAGCTGCCTTTAACTCCCCGGTTTGGTTTAACATTGGAGCTGCCTCTCGTGCACAGCAAGCTAGTGCATGCTTTATTTTGGCAGTAGAAGATACGATGCCTTCAATTCTTAATTGGTATGCAGAAGAAGGTATGATTTTTAAGGGTGGATCTGGATCTGGTGTCAATGTAAGTTCTATTAGATCATCGGTTGAAGCATTGGGGCAAAGCGGAGGTAAGGCTTCTGGCCCACTTAGTTTTATGCGTGGAGCTGATAGCTCGGCTGGTGCTATAAAATCTGGTGGAAAGACACGTCGAGCCGCAAAAATGGTGATTATGAATATTGATCATCCCGATGTTGAAGAGTTTATTTGGTGTAAAGCGATTGAAGAGCGTAAGGCTCGAGTTCTGCAAGAAGCAGGCTTTGATATGAGTTTGGACGGTACCGACATCTTTAGTGTGCAATATCAAAATGCTAATAACTCAGTGCGTGTAACTGATGAATTTATGAAAGCGGTTGAGAACGACGAGGATTGGCAGTTAGTTGGAGTCAAAGATAAAAAGGTTTATAAAACTACAAAAGCTCGAGATTTGTGGCGACAAATAGCTGAAAGTGCTTGGGAATGCGCAGATCCAGGTCTTCAGTACGACACAACAATTAATCATTGGCACACTACTCCCAACGCCGGTAGAATCAACGGATCAAACCCATGCTCAGAGTACATGCACCTCGATAATTCAGCTTGCAACCTGGCATCAATAAACTTGTTGAAATATCTAAATGAGGATGGATCATTTGACATTGAGGCGTTTAAACAAACTGTAGAAGTAGTTTTCACTGCACAGGAGATATTAGTTGGTTATTCTGAATATCCAACTGAGAGTATTAGTAAAAATGCAAAAGCTTACCGTGAGCTTGGAATGGGCTATGCAAACCTCGGAGCGCTACTAATGGCTCAAGGGTTACCTTATGACAGTGATGAGGGTAGAGCTCAAGCCGCTGCAATTACAGCTATAATGACTGGCTACGCCTACGCTACAAGCGCAAAGATAGCTAAACAGGTTGGAACCTTCTCAGGATTTAATAAAGACCGCGAAGGCATGATGAAGGTGCTGTCTCAGCATCGCGATGCTGTTAGACTGATTGACCCGCGCCTAGTGGCTGAAGAGCTTCTGTCGGCAGCTGCAGAGGCATGGGATGATGCTGTTGAGCTAGGAGAAAGATACGGAGTTAGAAACTCTCAAGCAACAGTTTTGGCGCCAACTGGAACAATTGGTTTTATGATGGATTGTGACACAACTGGAGTTGAGCCGGACTTCTCACTAACAAAGTATAAAAAACTTGTTGGTGGCGGAAATATGGTAATTGTTAACCAGACTGTCCCGCGCGCTCTCACTACAATGGGGTATAATCAGGCGCAGATTAAAGATATTGAGGATTATATCCACGAGCGGAGTACAGTAGTGGGCGCACCGCATCTGAAGAAGGAGCACTATGATACTTTTGCTTGTGCAGTTGGTGAAAACGCAATCCATTATATGGGTCACGTTAAGATGATGGGCGCTGTACAGCCATTTATCTCTGGAGCAATTAGCAAAACTGTAAACATGCCCGAGCAATCTACAGTCGAAGACATTGAAGAACTGCATATGGTCTCGTGGAAGCTCGGCCTAAAGGCGGTAGCAATATATCGTGATGGATCAAAAGTTGCCCAGCCGATGTCTGACAAAAAAGACAAGACTGAGTCAGAAGACAAGCTTGATGCTCACGTTCCTCAAACAGCTGATCAAGTTACAGAGCAACTCGTTGCTATGCAGCCGCATCTAAGACGCGTACTACCTCGGACTAGACAAGCTAAAACATTTGCGTTCAGAGTCGCTGACAGTAAAGGCTTTGTAACGGTAGGTGAGTACGATGATGGAACTCCGGGCGAGCTATTTCTACAGATTGCTAAGCAAGGATCAACTTTGGGAGGAATAATGGATGCATTTGCTATATCGGTTAGTCATGGCCTTCAGTACGGCGTGCCACTAAAGAGCTACGTAAAGGCGTTTATAAACACCTCGTTTGCCCCGGCTGGAGTTACTGATGATACTGAGATAAAAATGGCTTCAAGTCTGGTAGATTACATTTTCAGGCGCCTCGCAAAAACATACCTCAGTCTAGATGATCAACTTGAGCTAGGATTGGTTAGTCTAGATGATCTAGAAGCTGAAGCATCTGCAAATCAAGCAAATCTACTAGATGATACCAAGGCATCATTACAGGATGCGCAGTCGATTGAACAGCCAATTCTTAGTATTCCAATCGATTCAGCTTCCAAGCAAAATGAGTCAATCTCAGATGAGAGACGAACAATAAGTTCTGCAGAAACTGCCCCGCTTTGCTATAGCTGCGGAAACATTACACAACGTGCTGGTAGTTGTTACGTCTGTACATCTTGCGGTACAACCTCTGGTTGCTCTTAAATATTACTCGGTAGGTAAGATTATGTGGGCGTTTCATTAGGATAAGCTGTTTGAGGTATACTAATAGTTATGAAAGTAATTATGTTATTCCGACCAAATAGTGAGCACGATACGTCCGCCAATCAGTACGCTGAAAATTTTCATCGCGCTACCGGCAAGAAGTTAAGCCTTATGGACTATGACTCTCCTGAGGGCGCTGATTTAGCTGGAATTCATGACATTACGTCAATACCGGCTATTTTGGCGCTCAGAGATGACAACTCACTAGTGGAATCTTGGCTAGAGCAAGATAAGTGGCCAACAGCCTCAGAGCTGAGTTTCTACGCCCAGTAGTTGAAAATCCTAAGTATAAGTAGTAATATAAGCATACAAGCGTTCTAGAAATAGATAAGTGGCTATCAACCACGAAGCTAGTGAGAAGAAACGAGAAATCGGATTAGACCTCACCGGATTTGACCCGTTAGTTCAAATAAATAAGAGCTAAAAGAATCACTTCTTTTGGAAGTCAGATGGTACCGTCCGCAACAAGTGGATTCTGACAGACAAAATAAGTGATTTTTGTTGTTTAAGAAAGGCGAATATGAAGTTTAAGGCAAATACTCGGCGACGCGCATTAGAATACGAGAAAGATCTTGTTCAAAAGTGGAAAGAGAATAAAACTTTTGAGAAGTCGGTTGAGTTGCGCCCTAAGGATAACGCATACGTCTTTTATGACGGACCTCCATTTATCACTGGCGTACCTCATCACGGAACTCTACTAAGTTCAATCGTAAAAGACGTCGTGCCTCGTTATCAGACTATGAAGGGTAAGCGTGTGGAGAGAGTTTGGGGATGGGACTGCCATGGCCTACCTGCTGAAACTTATACCGAGAAAAAGTTAGGTCTAACTGACAGACAAGATATTGGTACAAAAATTAGTCTTGAGGATTATATAAAAGCCAATCGCGAGAACATGGTTTCAACGGGTTCAGACTGGGAAGATACTGTTGATAGAATCGGTCGCTGGGTAGACTTTAAGGGTGCTTATAAAACCATGGACAAAGAGTACATGGAGAGTGTGTGGTGGGCCTTTAAAAACCTGTATGACAAAGGCAAGATATATGAAGGCGAGCGAGTATTAATGTATTGTACTCGAGACGCAACTCCATTGTCTAAAAACGAGGTTACGATGGACGCTGGTGCATATCAAGACGTAACTGACCCAAGTGTTTTTGTTAAATTTAAATTGGTCGGAGAAGATACAATACTTCTAGCTTGGACGACTACTCCATGGACATTGCCAGCTAATACCGCAGTTGCGGTTCATAAAGATATGGATTATCAAGAAGTTGAGATCAACGGTGAAAAACTGATACTCGCAAAAGATCTAGTAGCTAAAGTCCTAAGGGATGAGAAGCATCAACTGCTTGAATATAAAATACTAAGAGACCTCAAGGGCAAAGAGCTAGTTGGCAAATCCTACGAGCCTCTTTTTGTCGATCGTGGAGAGAACGCTCATAAGATTTGGCACGCAGATTATGTAAGTGCTGAGGATGGCTCAGGCATTGTTCACTTGGCACCTGCATACGGTGAAGAAGATTTTGTTCTAGCAAATGAAGATAAGATACCGGTTATACACGTTCTTGATGAGAGCGGAATTTTTAGAGAAGGAGACTGGAAAGGTGAGAATGTTTGGGAGATAAATAAACAGATTGCAAAAGATCTTTTAGAGAGAAAAGTTGTCTGGAAGATAGATTACGTTAAACACAGTTATCCTCATTGTTACAGATGTGGCACTAGACTGATGTACCGGGCACACCCGAGCTGGTTTATGGATATTCAGAGTCAAAAAGAGAAGATGCTGATTGAGAACTCTGAGAATATCACTTGGTTCCCGGATCACATTAAACACGGCAGGTTCGAGAAAACGGTTGAGACTGCACCTGATTGGAACCTGTCTCGAGATAGATTCTGGGCCACCGCAATGCCTGTCTGGAAGGGTGAGGATAAAGATGGTAACGAGAAGATCCATGTTGTGGGCAGCTACGACGAGCTTAAACAGCTTTCTGGTGTAGAGTTAGAGGATTACCACCGACCCTGGATTGATGACGTTGAATTTGATATTGACGGTGTCCATTATAAACGAATCGATAAGGTGATGGATTGCTGGTTTGAGAGTGGCTCAATGCCTTTTGCTCAGTTCCATTATCCATTTGAAAATAAAGAGAAGTTTGAGGCTAACTTTCCAGGCGATTTTATAGTTGAGTATGTCGGCCAAGTCCGAGCGTGGTTCTACTATATGCATGCAGTTAATGTCGGGCTATTTGGTCACAATGCATTTAAAAACGTTATCGTTACGGGTAATATCTCGGGTAATGACGGCCGCAAAATGAGCAAAAGCTATGGTAACTATACTGATCCAAATGAATTGATGGATCAATATTCTGCGGATAGTTTACGTTTTCTATTTCTTCAAAGTCCAGTTCTAAACGGTGAAGATTTTGCCCTTCAAGATAAAGACGTAGGTGATGTAGCCAGAAAACTGAGTATGATTTGGAACATGTACGATTTCTTCACAATGTATGCAGAGGTTGATAATTGGGAATACGACGGAGGTCATCAAGACCCTTCGGAGTTTTGCACTAATTCGCTCGATCGATGGATTATTAGTAGGGTCCATCAACTGACGGCGGAGGTCGAAAAGCATATGGATGTTTATGATATTCCGAACGCTGTTAAGCCAATCCTACCATTTATAGAGGATGCTTCAAATTGGTACGTTCGTAGATCCAGGAGGCGCTTTTGGAAGTCAGGTGATGATGAGGACAAAAATAATGCTTACAAAACTCTCCATTATGTCTTGGTGCAATTAAGTATGGTCATGGCACCGTTTACACCTTTTCTAGCAGAAGAGTTATTTCAAAAACTAACTGGTGGAGAATCGGTTCATCTTCTTGATTGGCCAAAAGTTGGCCACATTGACGAGTTAATATTAGACGAGATGTCGACAGTGAGAGATTACGTTAATGAGGTGCTAAGTATTCGTGCAAAAGAGGGTATTAAGGTACGTCAACCTCTAGCCAGTTTGAAGATTCCAAAAGAAGGACAATTTGTTGATTTTGCAGATGTCTTAAAGGAAGAATTGAATGTTAAAAACGTAAGCTACGATCCTGAGTCGGAGCTCAAAGTTGATCTAAATATAACACCAGAGCTAAAGCGCGAAGGCTTAATGCGCGAGGTTATAAGATTTGTCCAAAACGCTCGCAAGCAAGCAGGGCTTAATGTTGACGACAGGATAGAGCTGAGTCTATTAACAGATAGCAAAGAACTATCAAATGCTATAACTGAACACAGAGATACTATCGAATCAGAAACATTGGGCAAAATGTCTGAAATTGTTTCTGATGAATATGAAGTAACTGTAAAAGTTGAAGATAGCGAGCTAAAAATTTCACTTAAAAAATCATAGTTTTAAGTGTATACTTAATAGTATGATAGATGCTAATCAGCTAATTATAGACGTCAGAGAGCCGTTTGAATTCTTGGAGGGCCATGTTAGCGGAGCGATTAACATACCGTCAGGTAACTTCTTGGACGAATCAGTAGTAAATGAATTGAAAGCTAAACAAAATACTTCAGACATAATTTTGTATTGTCGAACTGGTGTACGGGCAGGAAATTGTCTCAAAATACTTGAAGGTCATGGATTCTCTAGAGTCTCGAATGGTATAAACAAGAAGAATGTCGAATTAATGCAGAGGCTAGCCTGATGAACGTTCCGGCAGACGAGGAATTCGCAGAACTTATCGGAGATGCCCTGGATCAGCTTCCGGATAAATATACGTCTAAGTTAGACAACGTGATAATCACCTATGAGGACGAGCCTAGTAAAGAGCAAAGACAAAAATTGAAGCTTGCCTGTAACCAAAGTCTATTCGGGTTATATGAGGGTATTCCTATAACCAAAAGGGGCAATGGTTTTTCTGGACAGTTACCGGACAAAATTACACTCTTCAAGTTGCCACTTTTTTATGCATCAAAAGATAAATCAGATTTTAAAAAACGCATCAAACATACCCTATGGCACGAGATTGCACACTACTTTGGGCTCGACCATGAACGCATCCATGAACTTGAAACAAACAGAGCTTTACAGGAGTGATTACATCTGATACACTAGTTTTTGATTGAATTTAATAAATCTACATTATGTGGACGTAACGATTGGAAAGATTAGAAGTTAAGAATGAAGAAAGCAGTTATTGTATCTGGTGGTCATCAATATATCGTCTCTGAGAATGAGAAGTTTAAAGTGGAGCTTGTTGGTGATAAAAAGACTCTTAAGTTTGAGCCACTAATGATAATTGATGGTGAAAAAGTTCAGGTTGGTCAGCCAGTCGTTAAAGACGCAGTGGTTGAAGCAAAAGTTCTTGAAGATAATGTTAAAGCCGACAAGGTAACAGCAATACGCTACAAAGCAAAAAAACGAGTTAATAAAACTCGTGGCCATCGGCAGCAACACAGTGTTATCCAAATTACTAAAATCGGATAGATGAAAGTATTTACAAAAAAATGAGCCCAAGGGCTCATTTTTAGTTGCCTAGAACAGACATCAAATACCCTGTATACTAGAGTTATAGATTTGGAGGAAAACAAAACGTGGGGCAGATTATTGCGGTTACAAATCAAAAAGGCGGAGTTGGTAAAACAACTACAACTATTAACGTTGCTTATAATCTTGCAAAATCCGGTAAAAAAGTTCTTTTAGTTGACCTTGACCCCCAGGGTAACGCTTCTAGTGGCCTGGATGTTAGTAAAACAGATCAAACAACCCGAGATGTCCTTACTGGTAAGGTTAAGTTAAATGAAGCAGTAAAATCAACTGATTATAATAACCTAGCGGTTCTACCGACCGATGCTGAACTAGCTACTCTTGAGACTGAGATTGCGACTGCTAAAGATAGAGCTTTGAGATTAAAATCAGCACTTCAAACGTCAGATTTTGATATTGTTCTAATTGATTGCCCGCCAAGCCTTGGGCTTCTGACTGTTAATGCGCTGACTGCCGCTGATTCAGTAATTATACCGGTTCAGACCGAGTACTATGCGCTTGAGGGCCTAGGGCAACTGCTTGAGACAATGAAGCTAGTTCGCCAGGCACTTAATCCACATTTAGCTATACTAGGGGTTGTCATGACGATGTATAACTCTAGAACTACGTTGTCTGCACAGGTAGAAGAACAACTTAAATCTAACTTTAAAGAGAGGTTGTTTGAGACGGTAGTTCCGCGTAATATAAGGGTAGCGGAAGCACCAAGTCACGGTAAGCCGGTGGGGGAATACGATAAGTGGAGTAAGGGTGCCCGCGCCTATAAGGCGTTAACTAAAGAGGTATTGGAGCGGCTATCGTGAATGGGGTTATTGAACAGGGATTATCCCTGCAAAAAGAGATACAAAATTTACTCATTTCTCAAAATAATACATTATTTTTTGCAGGGATAATCCCTGTCAGGGAGCAGTATGTCTAAGGGGCTAGGTAAGGATTTTTCATCGTTAATTCCTGATGATATGCTTTCAGAAGCACTTGCAGTAGGTTCAAATCAAGATACAGTTGAGAATATACCTCTAACTGCCTTAATGCCTGATCCACAGCAACCAAGAAAACATTTTGATGAGACTTCACTGGCTGAGCTGGCATCGTCTATTACAGAGCATGGCATTGTTCAGCCACTGATTGTGGCAAAAAATGCCGGCAGTTATATTATTATTGCCGGCGAGAGGCGATATCGGGCAGCTGAGATTGCCGGCCTAAAAGAAGTACCGGCAATAATTAGATCATTTGGTGAGCAAGAGAAGCTGGAGATTGCTCTGATTGAAAACATCCAAAGACAAGATTTAACTATTCTCGACCTTGCTTCTGCCTACCTAAAACTTCATGATCAATTTGGACTAAGTTTTGATGAAGTCGCTGCTAAGGTTGGCAAGAGTCCATCGGCAGTACACAACATTGTAAGGCTTTTAAAGTTGCCACCTCAGGCAAAAAAGGCTCTACATGATGGTGTAATTGTAGAAGGTCACGCTAGGCAGATAGTTGCCTTAAAAGATGAACCTACCCAACTAAAACTACTTGAACTGATTATTATAAATAAGTGGACGGTTCGTCAGGCCGAACAGTTTGTGGTTGGGCACAAGCAAACGCTTGCAGCAAAAGAACCTAAAGTTATCGATAGAACAAAGACTGAAACTAAAGAAACGGTTCAGCTAGCAAAAAAACTTAATACAAAAGTTGCCGTAAAACATATGGCGAAAGGTGGCCAATTGGTCATCAGATTTAATGATGATTCTCACCTAGAAAAGTTGATCAATAGCCTACTTTAAAACAGTTGGTTTAAAAGAATTTGGCGTCGTTTAGGGGCCAAATTCGGACTTTGAGAGTGCCTATAATATTCTCTTCAGGCACAGTACCAAGCTCGTTGCGTGAGTCTAGCGAGTTACCACCCTCACGGTTATCTCCACTTACAAATATGTGATTTTTAGGAACAGTAATGTCGGCGTTACCACTAGTTTTTGGCAAATCTTCTCCGTAAGGTGCATTGTCGGGATTAAAACCGTTCGGATTCTCCTTGTTATAAACAGTAATGCTACCATCTTTAACGACAACTCGGTCACCAGGTAGACCAATAACACGTTTAATTAGTTGTATATCTGGATCAACTGGGCTTTGAAAAACAATAATGTCTGCACGTTTTGGTTGATAGGTTTTACCAGTAATTTTTGATGCTGTTTTACTAAATTTTGATATTATGAGTCGATCGTTATTTGAGAGAGTTGAGTACATGCTACTACCATATACGCGGTAGCTTTGCAGAAAAAATACATTTATAACCTGAACTAACAAGAGAGCGACGATAATTGTAACAAAGAGTGATACAATGCCACCTTCTTTTTTTGGCTTATTTTCGGTCACATCAGAGCTTGCTATTTCAGAATCCTGGGAAGAATGGACAAGGTTCTGGTCGGTATTTTCTTGTGTGGCGTCTTTTGACTCTGTTTGTTGAGATGTTTGATTAGGCATGGTAATTTGGCTATCGTTCTGCGTAGGTTTATTTTGACTGTTTTGACTCATATCTGATTTAAGTATACCAGTACTAATAATATAAATCACGGGGTTTACCGCTTTTGTTAAAGCCGGTATACTCGTAGATAAGTTATATGCGACCAAAAAATAGAACAATAAATAATTCTAGTGTTGATGGCTTTGTCCGAAGACGGCCAGCTAATTTAGGTACGAATAGACAAAAATCTAACGCCTCACAGTCTTCACAAGAAGGGTTTATTAGAAGATCGCCAGCTACTCAGGAAATATCTTTTGAGAGCGAGAGATGGACTGATGATAATACATTAAATCTTGAGCTTGGTGGTAATCCTGAAGCTAAAAATCCAATCAAAAAGCCGCATTTTTGGCAATTTAAAAAGAAGCGAGAGTTAAAAAACTCCGAAGGCAACCAAAAAAATAGTAAAAAGAAGAAGAGAATCATTATTTTTATTCTTGTTTTACTATTGATTGTAGGCGGATATTTTGGATGGAAGTTTTTGCAGACTTCATCAAAAGTTTTTGATGGTAACGTCTTGGGGCTTCTAAGGACTACAAAATTAAAAGGTGAGGATGAGGGACGGGTTAATATTTTACTCGCAGGAACTTCGGAGGATGATGGGCCAGATCACGGAGGCGCGTCATTAACAGACTCGATTATGTTAGTTAGTGTCGATACAAAAAACAATACCGCGTTTACTACTAGTATTCCTAGAGATTTGTGGGTCAAATACGATGAGCAGTGTGCCGCTGGTTATGCTGGCAAGATAAATAATGCATTTGAGTGTGGAGAGTCGGTTAAATTTGATGAGCCAGGCTATCCAAAAGGTGGCATGGGGCTCCTCTCAAAGATAGTCAGTACAAATTTTGGCGTACCAATACATTATTACGGAAAAATTGATTACACTGCATTTAAAGACTCGGTTGATGCAGTTGGTGGTATAGAAATTACTGTTGAAAGCAATGATCCGCGAGGTATCTACGATCCAAACATTCAGCCTAAAGACGGTGGCCCAGTTAGGCTAAAGAATGGAGTCAATAAGCTAGACGGATTACACGCACTTGCGTTGGCACGATCTAGAAATGCCAAGGGTGGATATGGCATGAGCAGAGGCGATTTTGATAGAACATTGTATCAACGTAAAATGCTGATAGCACTAAAAGACAAGGCGCTGAGCGTCGGCGTCTTATCGAATCCTGCTAAAATTAGTGGTTTATTAGATGCCGCGGGTGATAATGTATCGACAAACTTTAACACAAGTGAGCTAAGAAGACTTCATGAATTATCTAAAAAGGTTAAATCTTCAAATATCAAATCTATCGATCTAGCTAATCCGGATGAACCCTTAGTAACAACAGGTATGTATTCTGGCCAAAGTATTGTAATGCCACAAGCAGGAATAAATAACTTTGCAGATATAAAATTGTTCTTTAAAAAACTTACAAGTACCGATCCATTGGTAACAGAAGCAGCCACGGCAGTAGTCCTAAATGGTAGTGGTCAAACAGGGCTTGCTCAAAAATATGCTGAAAAATTATCTGAGAAGGGCGTAGAGGTAATTTTAATATCAAATGCTAGCGTAGACAGGCCAACTAGTATAGTTGTTGATAATTCTGCGGGCAAAAAACCCAAAACAAAATCATATCTGCTCAAAGATTTATCTACGACGGCATCAGATAAAACATCGGTACCTGAGGCATCAAAATATAAGGCAGACTTCTTAATTATCTTAGGAAAGTCTAGCGCCTCAACTAGTTCATCCACCCAATAAAATAAAGTGTTATACTAGTTGAAGAAATGTTACAGGCAAAAAAATCTTTTTGGGGCAAACGGCCAGGTTTTGATACCGGTGATTTACTTCATTTTGGTGTAAATGTTGGATTTAGTTTGGTGCTCGGCGCTATGGTGCTGATTTGGCAACTAACTCCACTTGCAATAGTGTTAGTGCTACTTAGTAAATGGCGAACTCTAGCTGTTCAGCCAAGGTTCTGGGTAACCAATATAAAAGCTAACTTAGTAGATGTTGTGGTTGGGGTTAGTAGTGTGGGACTCATGCATCAATCCAAAGAATCTACTGTTGCTTACGCTTGGATTGGACTTTATGCAATTTGGCTGCTCTTTATTAAGCCAAGGAGTAGCGCGTTATGGATAAGTATTCAGGCAATTACAGCGCAAACTCTGGGCATAACTATGTTGTTTGGTTCAACCGAATTAGTGAAACATGCTGTACTCGTATGCGCTTTATCTTGGGTTGTATCTTGGGCAGCAGCAAGGCATTATTTTAGCAACTATGATGAACCACATTACCGAGCACTAAGCTTACTTTGGAGTTTTATTACTCTTCAGACAGTCTGGTTTGCTTTACATTGGGTACAGTACTTCTCAGTGGGCGGTCTTTTGATTGCAAGTGTTACGATTTTTATTACAATTATTTCCTTAACTCTCGGTAGTCTTTATCACGCCTATAAAAATGATAAATTAACCAGAAATCTAGTTATTGAGAACACGCTTCTCAGCGTAATCTCAGTTGCTGCACTTTTAATTAGTTCAGGATGGAGCCCAATACTTTAGATCAAAAACAATTGGAGGTTTAATGAGTACTAAATCTTTATCAAAAGCAGATGACAAAAAAACAAAAACCGGCAATTCAGTTAAAATTGCATTATTGGCTCTTGCAACAGTAATTTTTATATTAATTGGAATAATTTTAGTTTGCGTTGGTTATATTGTAGCAATAAGAACTAGCCCTTCTTTGAGAAGTGAGCAGAGTAGACAAACTATTGTATCAGAGGGCGAGGTAATTTCAGATATCTCAAAAAAATCAGGCCAAAGCGTGGTCTCGGTAATAACTGAACAAAACCGTATTGTTAACTCATATTTTGGTCAAAGATCAGTCATTGGCCAAGCAGCAGGTACCGGTGTAATAATTGATGCTGACGGGACGCTTCTTACTAACAAACACGTAGTCCCCGAGGGAAGTAGTTCAGTCAAAATAGTAACTTCAGACGGAACAGTATATGAAGACGTTTCAGTTCTTGGCAGAGACCCATTAAACGACATAGCGATTTTAAAAGTAAAAAATCCGAAAGATTTTATACCTGCAAAACTAGGAGATTCCGACTCGGTAAAAACTGGTCAAAAGGTGATTGCAATCGGAAATGCTTTAGGCCAATTCCAAAATACTGTCACCACCGGTATCATATCAGGTGTGGGCAGACCTATTGAGGCGGGAGATCAGGATAGTGGCCAATCAGAGAGCCTGACAAATTTGTTTCAGACAGATGCTGCTATTAACTCTGGTAATTCCGGTGGCCCGCTACTCAACTATAGTGGTGAAGTAATAGGCATAAATACTGCTATTGCAGCCGATGCTCAAAATATTGGATTTGCTATACCTATCAACGAGACCAAGGGCATAATTGCTAGCGTAAAAAGAACTGGAGAGGTACAGAGACCATTCTTAGGAGTTAAGTTTGTCATGGTTAATAAGTTGATAGCCAAACAGTTAAATTTAGAGGCCGACAATGGCGCACTTATTAGCTCAGACACTGATTCTATTATTGAGGGGAGTCCGGCGCAGAAGGCAGGTTTGAGACCTGGCGACATCATTACTAAAATAAATGATAGAGCTCTTGATTCTGACCATCCTTTAAATACAGTCATTGGCAGTTACGCAGTAGGAGATTCGGTAAAATTAACCGTACTAAGTGGTGGTGAGACCAGATCAGTAACTATCAAGCTTGATAAAGCACCAAATATTTAGGCTCGCAAAAAAACTTGAACTAAACCTTTTTTTCTAATGAGATTAAATCCTGATTTTTTTGCTAATTCCATCATCTTGACATGTTGATTAATTAGACTCTCCGCAATAACAGTTATTGCCTGAGCTTTTATATCCGCGAGCTGGCTCCAGAACTCTATAAAATGATCAAACCCTTCTTCTCCAGAAAAAATTGCTGTAGATGGCTCCATCATAATTTCCTGAGATGTAATTAAACCGTCAGGCACGTATGGGAGGTTAGCCAGAAGAACAGTTTTATCGTTTACCGTGATAGATTTGAGTAAATCTGATTTTTTAAACTCAACTTTGGCACCCAAAAGATTTGCATTTTGCTTGGCAATAAATATGGCATTTTCAGAGTTATCGCTTGCTACAATTTTAATATCCGGAAGTTCAAGTTTGGCAGTTATTGCAAGACAGCCCGACCCGGTACCGACATCTATTACGTTTTCAATAAAACTTCTATCGAGCATTAAAAGCGAGTCGATTATATCTTCAGATTCTGGTCGTGGTATTAGAACGTTTGGATTGACGACAAAATTTCTAGAGTAAAATTCTTTATATCCGGTAATGTATGCAAGAGGGTTGTGACTCAATCTCTCACTCAACATATTATTTAATTCTTCTTCCTTAGAGTGTGAAATTAAGTGTTCGCCGTGTGCTAGTAGCCACTCACGTTGCTTTTGTAAGGTTTTTTCTAGCATGACAAGGCAATCTATCCTAGCGGAATCGATACCGGCTTTCATAAGCCTTAGTGTATTATTTGATAGCCAATTTTGGACAGTTAACATGGCTTATTCTGAAGTGGACTTTCTTTGGCGAATGACCTCATAAGCTAAGATCGCTGCGGCATTGCTTACATTAAGAGAGTCGTTACTTCCTAGCATTGGTATCTGGATTGGTTCTGAATTATTATGCCAGATAGAGCTTAGGCCTTTGTGTTCATCGCCTAGAATTATTGCTGTCGGTTTGGTGAAATCTGATTCAGAATATTTTGTTGAATTATCAGATAATATTGCACCATAAGACGTAATCTCATGCTTATTTAAAAAATCCAGCAAGGATTTTACATCTGTAGATACAACTTGTGTAGAAAATACTGTGCCAACGCTCGCTCTTATGACGTTCGGGTTGTAGATATCAACTTTTTCATCGCAAACGATGACTCCATCGGCTCCAGCGCCATCCGCTGTTCTGATTATCGCACCAAGGTTACCAGGCTTCTCGATCGATTCAACAACGATAAAAAATGGGGTCTCACCCATAGTAAGATCATCCAGCTTTTTAATTTTGTTATGAAAAACAGCAATTATTCCATCTGTTGATCCTCGATAAGCAATCTTCTCGTAGCAATTTTTGTTTATAGAGTAAATTTCAATATTGTCTCCAAAAGATGGAACTTGGCCGTATATATCTGGGCAGACAAATATAGAATGGAGTAGAAACTCATTGTCGACCGCAAAACCAACTTCTTTGGCTCCCTCAACAACAAACACACCCTCGTCTTTACGAGTAGAGTTCTTCTGCAAACTTTTAACCCACTTAATCTTAGGGTTAGATGTACTTGTGATTATGGGAATCATGAAATTAATCCCGTTTCTTCCAGAATCTTGTCTGTAATTTTAGTTATTGATAATGTTCCATCAATCTGTGACGAATTATCTAGTCTAGCAAACTCTGCATAAAGTTTTGGGCGATAGATTAGCTCACCGGCGAGCTGGTCAGGGTGCTTGCCATAATCTTTGTTTTTTCTTCCAAGTAATCTCTGAGTTTGTATTTCATCGTTGATAGATATTACAAAAATCTTATCGAAAAGACGGTACATCTCTTTGTTTCTAGTTGTTATACCACCCAAAAACACATCAGGGCTACTTATAAGAAGTTTGTTTATTACATCGGACTGCCAGTTCCATTCATATTTTTCCCAGTCGATTGTACCACTAGGCCACGGCACATTATTGCCATTTTTATCTTGGAGCCTAGTTGCACCTGGATGACTATCTGTATCGTATGCGCTGAAGCCTCTAGATTTGAGTTCTATTATAACTGAACTTTTTCCAGAACCAGGAGGACCTGCTATCAAATACTTCCCCATAATTAATTACCTCGAGACATTTGAGATTCGTAGGATTGGAGGTTTTCGATTAGATCCTCTATGTCACCGTTCATTGCTTGTGGGATGTTGCTTCTTGAGTAACCGATGCGATGGTCGGTGATTCGATCTTGGGGGAAGTTATAGGTTCTAATCTTCTCAGATCTGTCACCAGACCCGATTAGTGATTTTCGTTGATCAGAAAGTTTGGCATTCTCATCATCGATTTGCTTTTGTAGTAGGCGAGAGCGGAGGACACTCATTGCTTTTAGTTTGTTTTTAATTTGAGATTTTTCGTCTTGGTTGGTTACAACAATGCCGGTTGGAAGGTGGGTGATACGGACAGCTGAATCAGTGGTGTTGACGCTTTGACCGCCATGGCCGGATGCCCTGTATGTATCAATTTTCAGATCTGCATCATTAATTTCAACATCGGTTTCTTCAGCCTCTGGCATGACCGCAACTGTAACGGTTGATGTGTGTATTCGGCCCTGGCTCTCAGTTGCGGGGATTCTTTGTACGCGGTGCACTCCACCCTCAAACTTTAGTTGCTTATAGGCGCCTTCGCCTTTGACTAGTATGATGACTTCTTTATGTCCGCCCGAATCGTTAGCGTTCTCGCTAAGAATCTCGGTTTTCAAGTTGTGGGTCTCGCAGTAGCGTAGATACATTCTAAGAAGCTCTGAAGCAAATAGGCTAGCCTCATCTCCGCCAGCGCCAGCTCTAATTTCAATAACGGCGTTTTTGTGATCGTTAGGATCTTTAGGCGTTAGCAGTTCTGTTAATTTCTCTTCTAATGAAGATATTTTAGCCTCTAGCTCCGGAATTTCTTGCTTGGCAAGTTCTGATAGCTCGCTATCGTTAGCTCTAAGCATTTCGTTAGCCTCTTTAAGTTGACCCGATAGAGTATCCTTCTCATCAAAAGTTAAGATAATCTCTTTGAGCTCAGCGTGCCGTCGATTCTTCTCACCAATTTTTGGATCAGAAAAAGCATCCGGAGCACTAAGTTGCTCTGTTAGTTTTGCAAGTTCATCTCTTAGCTGCTTTGTGTTGTCCATAATCTTAACTATATCTTACTAAAAACACCGCCGTATTGATAATGGCGGTGTTTTTTAAGGGTTTGTATTTACTCTTCGCTTGATGCTTCTTCGGTTTTTGTTTCAACAGCTTCATCTATTGGAGTAGTTTTCGAATCTTCTTTTTTAGACTCCTTGGTAGCGGATTTCTTGGCCGGCTTTTTTGCAGCTTTAAGTTTGGCATCACGTGCCTTTGCAGCAGCTTCAGCTCTAGCCTTAAACTTATCAACTCGACCTTCGATATCAATAATCTTTTCTTCACCGGTGAAGAATGGGTGAGACTGGCTAGAGATGTGAATCTTTACTAGAGGATATTCGTTGCCATCTTCCCACTTAATGGTTTCTTGAGTATCAGCGGTTGAGCGTGTTAAAAACGCAAATCCATTAGATGTGTCCTGAAAGACAACTGGTCGATAGCTGCTTGGGTGCAGATCCTTCTTCACAATATTTCTCCTGGCCATTAGAGTTGAGCGGTTAGCAGTGGCCACCTGCAGTCGCTTTAGTTTTATTACTGAGCCAGTATATCTGTTAATGAGCTAATAGTCAATATCGTTACCACCTGTTGCGGATAAGTGCACCATCTGTTAGAATAACCTAGTAATAAATTAAGCAACGGTGAGAAAATCCTTCTGGTTGTAATCTAACTTTAGATTCAATTGGTTGCTTACCGCGAAGAACGAAAGGATTAAACTATCATGGCTACATCTGTAGACATTAAAAAACTATTAGAGGCGGGTGCGCATTTTGGTCACTCAACAAGTCGGTGGCACCCAAAAATGGCTCCATATCTTCACAGTAAAAGAGCCGGTAATCATATTATTGATCTGACTAAGACTGTCGAGGCGGTTGAGGCAGTTTTGCCTGTAATCACAAAAGCGGTTTCAGATGGCAAAAAAGTGCTTTTGGTAGGAACAAAAAGACAAGCAGTTGAGATTGTAAAAAAAGCGGCCGAAGACACTGGCATGCCATATGTTGTGAACCGTTGGGTTGGCGGTATGCTAACAAACACTACGACTATGAACGGTCGAATCAAGCACCTTCAAGATCTTGAAAATAAGATGGCTAGCGGTGAGCTTGCCAATCGATACAACAAACTCGAGGTACAAAGATTCCAAGAAGAAATCGACGAGATGAACTATCTTTATGGCGGTATTAAAGATCTTCAGGGCAAGCCAGGCCTAGTTTACGTTACAGATGTATGTGTAGACCACCTTGCGGTCAAAGAGGCTCGAAAGTTGGGCGTACCTGTTATTGGTGTTGTTGATAGCAACTCAGACCCAAGAAACATTGATTACCCGATACCTGCAAATGACGATGCGTTAAAGGCCATCCAATTACTACTTGAGTATGTGGTTTCAGCGATAAATGAAGGAAAAGCAAAGCAAAAAGTTGCAAAGACAGAAGAATAGAAAGGATAAGATTATATGGCAGTTTCAATTGATGATATTAAGAGACTCAAAGCATTAACTGGAATCGGTTTAACTGATGCTAAAGCAGCATTAACAGATGCAGATGGTGACTTTGATAAAGCTCTAGAAGTTCTAAGAAAAAAGGGCTTAACAAAAGCTGAGAAAAAAGGTGAGCGCGAGGCAAGACAGGGCATTGTCGATGCCTACGTCCACAGTGGCCGAATCGGTGTAATCGTTGAAGTTAACTGCGAGACTGACTTTGTAGCAAGAACAGATGGATTTAAAGAGTTTGTTCATGAGATTGCAATGCACATTGCCGCATCTGCACCGGAGTTTGTTTCTAGCGAGCAAGTACCAGCTAGCGAACGTGATGCAAAAGCAGAGGAGTTTAAAGAGAAAGCTAAGAATGATGGCAAGCCAGACAACATGATAGAGAATATTGTTGAAGGAATGCTCAAAAAACACTTCGCTGAAAAGTGCTTGCTTGATCAGCCATACATAAAAAATCCAGATCAAACAGTAGAGCAGTTCTTAAAAGAAAATATTGCAAAATTTGGCGAAAACACCGTAATTCGTCAATTCAAAAGAATCGAACTTGGCGAAGTTAACTAAGTAAAGACTGAGTCTTGTATAATACTAGATATAACAAGGAGACTTATGGATTTACAAAGCCAAAAAAATAAAATGCAGGCAGCGGTGGATCATCTTGAGGATGAGCTTAAAAAAGTGCGAACCGGTAGAGCGCACCCTAGCATAGTTGAAGGTTTGATGGTCGAAGTTTATGGACAAATGATGCCACTAAACCAGGTTTCTAACATTACTGCGCCTGAGCCACAACTTCTTCAAATTACGCCGTTTGATCCGACTAATCTTCAAGCTATTGCCACAGCTATCAGAAATGATCAATCTATGGGCTTAAACCCGACTGATGACGGTAGAGTTGTTCGAGTACCGATGCCACCCCTAACAGAGGAACGTAGAAGAATGATAGTTAAATCTCTGGGCGATACTGTAGAAGAAGCTAGAGTAAGCCTGAGGAACATCAGACATGATGCACTTAAAGAAGCTAAGCGACTTAAGGATTCAAAAGAAATTACTGAAGACGATTACAAAAGAGTCGATAGCCAAATCACTGATGCAATTACTGAGTATCAATCAAAAATTGAATCTGCTCATAAAGCTAAAGAGCAAGAAATCATGAAAGTCTAACGGTCTTTCAGACTATATTGATTGATTTAAAACAGGTATAATGAACGCCAATGCATCAAGATAATTCATCATCAATCCCTACCCATGTTGGTTTTATATTAGATGGAAATCGTAGATGGGCCAGAGATCAAGGCTTGCCTACTCTCGAAGGCCATAGAAAAGGATATGAAAACCTAAAAACAATTGCTAAAGTTGCTTTTGAAAAGGGTGTTAAATATGTCTCTGCATATATATTCTCAACAGAAAATTGGAGTAGAAGTAAGGACGAAGTTGATTATTTGATGAACCTAGCAATGAAGTTAGCAGTCAAGGATTCAAAAGAGCTCATTAAAGAGAATATTAAGATAGTTGTTTTAGGCATAGAGGATAAAGTGCCGCCAAAACTCGTAAAGGCATGGCGAGATGCAGAAGAAGACTCAAAAAATAATACAGGCGGAACACTAGCACTTTGCTTTAATTATGGCGGTTCGCGTGAGTTAGTGGATGCGACCAAGGCAATTATTGCCAAGGGTTTTGGTGAAAATGAGGTCACCGATGAGCTAATTTCACAGCATTTGTATCATCCTGAGGTCCCAGATATAGATTTTACAATTCGTACCAGTGGCGAGATGAGAATCAGTAACTTTATGCTTTGGCGAGTAAGGTATGCTGAGCTTTATTTTGTCGACAAGCATTGGCCGGCATTTTCTGAAGAAGATTTTGATAAAGCGCTAGATGAATTTGCTAGACGCAACCGAAGATTTGGGGGTAATTAATGTTAATTGCTCTCGGAATAATTCTTTTTGTTTTGCTCGTTGTAGTTCACGAGTTTGGACACTTTATTGTAGCTAAAAAAAGTGGCGTCGAGGT
Source organism: Candidatus Nomurabacteria bacterium (assembly GCA_020631895.1). Lineage (GTDB taxonomy): Bacteria > Patescibacteriota > Saccharimonadia > Saccharimonadales > UBA7683 > JACKGR01. The sequence continues at coordinate 50,920 of JACKGR010000004.1, read as the reverse complement.
AGAAGAGTTCGGGGTTGGTTTTCCGCCTAGGGCAAAAATAATTACAAAAAAGAATGGGACAGAATACACGCTAAACTGGTTGCCTATAGGCGGTTTTGTTAAATTAAAGGGTGAGCATGACAGCGCAACCGAAAAGGGTAGTTTTGGCGCCGCTAGGTTTAGGCAAAAGGTTGGAATCATAGCCGCTGGTGTAATTATGAACTGGTTGGCTGCAATAGTTATTTTTACGGCATTGTCATTGGTTGGAATGCCGCAGATTATCAAGAATCAATTCTCGATTAAGAGTGATGTAAAGGTAGCCAAGCAAGAGGTTTTTGCCGGATCGGTTGCAGATGATTCTCCGGCAAAGTCAATCGGTGTATCCCAGGGAGATCGTATTATTAGCGTTAACGATACAAAGATTGATAGCGCCCAGCAGCTGCAAGAACTTACTAAAGACAATGCAGGAAAAACCGTTAAAGTGGCATACCGGAGCGAGGGAGTAACTTTCACAAAAACTACAAAACTTCGCGATGATCCAAAAAAAGGTAACTTTGGTGTATCTCTAGCTGAACAAACTCTATTAAGATCAACTTGGTCTGCTCCTATAGTAGGGGTCGGAACAACAGCACAGTTCACTGTTGAGACTGTCAAAGGCATCTTCGGTGCAGTCGGCAATCTATTTTCAGGTCAAGGCCAGAAGGCTAGTGAAAGTGTAACTGGTCCGGTAGGCATAGTGGTTATCTTGAAAGACCTGGCCAATCAGGGCTTTGTATTTGTCTTATTTTTGATAGGTGTCATATCGGTTTCGCTAGCTGTTATGAATATGCTCCCAATTCCAGCTCTTGACGGAGGCAGACTATTTGTAATGTTATTGTATAGATTAATGAGAAAACCCCTTACCAAAGAGACTGAGGAGAAGATTCACGGTACTGGTATGGTGGCGTTGCTGGCTCTTGGGCTTATCATCACAATAGTAGATATTAAACGGTTCTTCTAGATTTGGTATGAATAAAATTGTTCGCCAGGAGATGTTTCAGAAGCTGGCTAGAACACCAACTTACATACTAGTAGGCTCTTTTGGCCTTTTGATGGTCTCGCAACTTATTTCGCTAGGTTTATCTAGCATTATTCCGATAGAGTCTTATTCTGATTCTATAAAAACTCTGTTTAATACCGCAGTGCTGGGTTTCTCAATTGCCTTTATTCTGTTGATATTGGTTAAGCTATACGGTGGCGGTATATCATCACTGGGACTCCGAAAACCAAAGAATCACTGGTTAAAATTAACCATACTATCAGTAATAGGATATTTAATATTTAGCTCACTACTTATTATCTTGATCAGTTATTTGTTTAAAAGTTTTGATCCCAATCAGACACAAGATGTTGGTATATCCGGCCCTCTCAGTCTTGTAGATAAAATCGCCGGTTTTATTGCCATAGTTGTACTAACACCCATAATCGAAGAGACTCTTTTTAGGGGAATTATCTTTAGAGGTATAAGACTAAGTAGTCCGTTTTGGTTGGCCGCGCTAATTTCTAGCTCTTTATTCGCGCTAGCGCACGGTCAGTGGAATGTTGCGCTTGATACATTTGTATTGGGTCTGGTCCTTTGTAATCTTGCGGACAGAACAAGAAGTATTCTTCCGGGAATATTTATTCATGCACTTAAAAACAGTGTTGCATTTATATTGCTTTTTGTGCTCTAGTTACTACTGTGGTATAAAAGTAATATGAGATATTTTAGGATATTCTTAGGCTCACCGACTCCACCCGCTAGGGTGTAAATTTGATGAACTCAAGATTATCATTAAAATAACGCCCGCTCAGATCAAAGAGTGGGTTTTTTGTAAAGGAATATAATGAATAAAATAATTGTCGTTAAATTTGGCTCCGAATTAGTCACCAACAATTCGGGAGTCAAGCAGTTACTTATAGACCAATATGCCAAAGGATTGGTTAGTACATACTTACCTTCAAGTTTGATAGTAGTAACTTCCGGAGCAGTTAAAGCCGGGCAAGCTCGAGCAAAAAAATTTGTCAAATCTGGTAACAACTTATCAGAGGTTACGTTGTCTCAACTTGGAGCCTCGAGTATCGTCTCGGCTTGGGAATCGGCATTTGCAAAGGTTAATGTACTTGCCGGAGGCTTGCTTGTCACTCATCATGAGCTTCAAGACACAAGCGAGGGGCCACAGTTTGTGGTTGCTTTGCAATCAGCACTTAAATTAGGAGTAGTCTCGATAGTTAATGAAAACGACGCACTCAGTGATACCGAATTAATGAAGCTTACGGTCGGAGGAGATAATGACGGTCTTGCTGCACATATAGCTAAAAAAGTTAATGCCTTCAAATTAGTTCTATTTACAGCCAAAGGTGGGGTAATAGATGACGAGAATTGTTTAGTCGATACTATAGACCCTAATAATAAAGTGCGCATAGAAGATATGTTATCAAAAAGAACTTCAAGTAAACATAAAAATCGTACAGGGAGGGGCGGAATGGTATCAAAATTTCAGGCAGCTTGCGAGGCTAGCAGTAGCGGCATCGAATCAATTATTGCTATGCCATCAACGGATATGAGGGGCGAGCAAATAACAAAATTTGTGGTAGGATAAGTTAATGAGATACTCACAATTATTTACAAAAACTCGCAAAGACGTTCCGTCAGATGAGGTCGCCAAAAATGCGCAGTTGCTGATAAGGGCAGGATTTATACACAAAGAGATGGCGGGAGTTTATGTGTTTATGCCACTTGGTCTTAAGGTACTCGAAAATATTAAAACAATCGTACGAGAAGAGATGGATTCAATTGGTGGCCAAGAGGTACAAATGACCGTTTTGCAGCCAAAAGATATTTTTGAAAAAACTGATAGATGGGATGACAAAAAAGTTGACAACTGGTTTAAAACGAAGCTCTTAAATGGAACTGAACTTGGCATGGGCTTAACTCACGAAGAACCAATAGTTGATATGTTGTCGGACTACATTAGCTCTTATAAGGATTTGCCAGTTATGGTCTATCAGATTCAGACAAAGTTTCGTAATGAGCTTAGAGCCCAAGCTGGACTGCTGCGTGGTCGTGAATTTGTAATGAAGGATATGTACAGTTTTTCAAAAACACAATCCGAACACGACGAAGTATACGAGAAGATTGCAACTGCATATGAAAGAGTATATAAAAGACTCGGTATTGGTGATATTACATACAGAACATATGCTGATGGTGGTATTTTTACTAAGCGATTTAGTGATGAATTTCAGATGCTAAGCGATATCGGAGAAGATACAATTTTTGTTGATCTTAAAAATAAATTGGCCGTGAACAAAGAGGTCCTAAATGATAAAAGGTTGGATCAAGTCGATATAGATAAAACAAAACTCGAGGAGAAAAAATCAATAGAGGTTGGAAATATTTTTCCGCTTGAAAGTAAGTATACCGATGCTTTAGGAGTAACCTACGTTGACGAAACAGGCGCACACCAAAAAATTATTGCTGGTTGCTATGGTATAGGTATTAGTAGGCTTGTTGGTGCGATAGCAGAGCACTTCTCTGACGATAAAGGTTTAGTTTGGCCCGAAAACATTGCGCCAGCAAGAGTGTACCTAGCTAGAATTGGTGAGGATGAATCTACCGTTCAGTCTGCCGATCAACTGTATAAGGAGCTAATTGATTGTGGTATCGAGGTGTTATATGATGATCGAGATGTAAGGCCGGGTGAAAAATTTGCCGATGCCGATTTAATTGGACTGCCTCATAGGGTAGTTGTCAGTGCAAAAACAATTGAAGCTGATAGACTTGAGTACAAAGCAAGATCGGCAGAATCGGCAGAAATGTTAGATAAAACTACACTTCTGGGCATATTAAATAAGGCGCTATAAGTAGCGTAATTACACTACATATAGCGTACATGCTTGCACTAGTACACAAAATATAGTGAAGCTTCTGTTTACAAAATAAATTTGTAGTGATACAATCGAGCTCGGTAATGAGGTGGCAATCATTCCGATACGTTTCTGGAGAAACGTATTTATTTTTTATCAATAAGAGTTAGTGAGACATAGTTATGAAAAAAGAATTTCAATTAACCAAACAGGGCGTGGCAGAACTAAAAGCAGAACTTGCTGAATTAAAGGTCAAACTCGTAGAAGTTATTGATAATATTCGTACTGCTCGCGATCAGGGTGATTTAAAAGAGAATGCAGAGTACCACGCCGCAAAAGAGGATCAGGAACGTTTAGACAGCCGAATGGCAGAAGTCACCCATATTCTAGCAAACGCTGAAATTGTGAAGAGATCTAGCACAAGTTCTGTTGGCATCGGTAATTCTGTATCTGTTAAACTTGGCCGAAAAATCGTAACGTATCATATTGTTGACTCAGTAGAAGCAAACCCAGCCGAGTCTAAAATCTCAGATCAATCACCAATCGGTAAAGCCCTACTTGGTAAGAAGGTCGGAGATACTGCCGAGATCAATCTTCCAGCAGGTAAGACTAAGGTTGAGATTCAAGAGATAAAGTAGCGACAGAATAAGTTACAGATTAATAAACTCCCTGTCGCTAGAATTAAAGCCAGGGAGTTTTTAGCTGCAGAAAATTTAGAACAAGTGATAGAATAGGATACATATGGCGAATTTAAAAGAACTACGTGATGAGAGACTCAGAAAATTAGACGAGCTAAAGGCGCTCGGTGTAAATCCTTACCCTGCAAAATCAAATAGGACACATAAAGCTAATCAAATTCTGAATGATTTTGATAAGTTAGAAGGTTCAGATGTGACTGCTGATGGTAGGATTATTGGTATTAGAAAGTTTGGCAAGCTAGCGTTTGTCGTTTTGAAAGATGATTCTGGTCAAGTTCAGTTGTTTTTTAAAGAGGGCCAGTTGGATGATCCAGATTACGGTAATAGCGAACTTAGTATGGAGCAGTTGAATCTTTTAGATTCAGGTGATTTTATAGAGGCCTCGGGTGAAGTAATCAAAAGTAAAACTGGCGAGATCTCAATTGCAGTCAAAAAACTACGCCTACTCACAAAGTCCCTAAGATCTATGCCAACCCAGCAAGAAGGTTTTACCAACAAAGAGGAGAGACTAAGACGACGTTACGTTGATATGAACGTAAACGAAGATGTCCGTCAAAGGTTTGTTCGACGGTCAAATTTTTGGCGAGCGACTCGGGATTTTCTACTTGATAATGATTTTGTTGAAGTTAATATCCCAGTACTCGAACAAACTACTGGTGGCGCGGATGCAAATCCTTTTGTCACCCACATGGATGCACTTGATCAAGACTTCTACCTAAGAATTTCTCATGAACTTCCCCTAAAGAGACTGATTGGAGCGGGTTTTGAGAAGGTATTTGATATTGGACCACGATTTAGAAACGAGAATTACTCCGATGAGCACTTGCCAGAGCACGTTGCAATGGAATGGTACTGGGCATATGCAGACTGGGAAGATGGTATGAAATTCACTCAGGACATGGTCCGATTTATAGCTGATAAAACCTGGGGGACAAGACAGTTTAAACTTATGAATGGTCAAGAAGTTGATCTCGGAAAAGATGGTGAGGACTTTCCGAGAGTTAGTTTTGTCGGAGTTATAAAAGAACGATACGGTCTCGATGTCTTTGATTGTACTCTAGAAGAGGCTGTTGCTGAACTTAAAAAAATTGGTGGAGAAGTTGAGAAGATTGATAATAAGTCTAGAGTCATTGATAAACTCTGGAAGAAGATTCGAGTTGAACTTGCCGGACCAGCCTTTTTAGTTGACGTTCCAGATTTTCTACAGCCGCTTGCTAAATTACAAACCGGAGACAATCGGTTAACTGATCAGTTTAATCTATTGCTGGGTGGAACGGAAGCCTGCAAGGCCTACTCTGAGTTAAATGATCCAATTGATCAGCTCGGTCGATTTACTGAGCAGCAAAAGCTGCGTGACTCAGGTGATGACGAGGCAATGATGCTTGATATTGATTTTGTAGAAATGCTTGAGTACGGTATGCCACCAACCTGCGGATACGGCCATGCTGAGCGGCTGTTCTGGATACTTGAAGGGGTTACGGCTAGGGAGGGCGTCCCATTTCCTCAGCTTAGAGCTGAAGTTGATGAGGTAACACGGGGAATTTATCCAGACCTCAATCTTTAAATCGTTTACGCTTTTATACCACTTCTGGTAATATTGAGATAACCAAGGAGGGGATATGGCAAAAAAGAGTCAATCAGAATCAATTAAATTTTCTAAACTAAGACGGCTTAATTTAATAGCTGGCTTGTTACATGCGGCGTCAGCACTTGCAGTTTTGGTACTAAGCACCGGGTTTATGTTACCGGTTTCGGGTAACTATCTATCCTTTAATATTGCTACTCAACGACTTGATCCAGCTAGTAAAGTTTTGTTTGATTTATCACTAGTATGGTTGATTGTTGGATTCTTTGTTTTGTCTGCGGCGGCACACTTAGTAATTGCAACCGTTTACAGAAAAAGATATGAATCGGATTTAAAGAAGGGGATAAACAAAGCTCGTTGGATAGAATATTCTTTGTCTGCCAGCCTTATGATGGTCGCTATTTCTCTCTTGGTTGGCATTTATGATCTTGGTAGCCTGATCATGATTTTTAGCTTAACTTCTGTGATGAATCTACTCGGTCTTGCTATGGAGATAACTAATCAGGGTAGAGAAAAGCCATACTGGGTTACATACTGGATCGGTTGTCTGGCTGGAATAGTTCCGTGGGTAGTTGTGGCTTTGTATTTTTATCTTTCGGCACAAAATGGAAGTTCTGCTCCGACATTTGTTTACTGGATATTTGTATCAATATTTGTATTCTTTAACCTGTTTGCTATAAATATGATCTTGCAATATAAAAAAATCGGTAGATGGTCCGACTATCTATATGGTGAGAGGGCTTACGTAATACTAAGTTTAGTTGCAAAGTCAGCCCTGGCTTGGCAGGTATTTGCTGGTACATTGAGGCCGTAGCAACAGATACGTATAACCAAATCACGCCATAGATTAAAACAGGCTATCTGGGTTATACTTAGTGTATTAATGAAAGCGAGTGACGGTGATAGAGGTTAAAAATCTTACTAAAGTTTACGGTAAAAAAGATAGTGCGTTTACTGCACTTAGCAATATTAACTTCACTATTCCCGAAGGTTCGACAGTTGCAATAATTGGTAAGAGTGGGTCGGGTAAATCGACATTAATGCATGTTATGAGTGGTTTAGATCGTCTAACTTCTGGTTCAGTTATGATTAATGGGACAGAAATAGCTAAGATGAAGCAAAAGGCTGTTGATAAATTTAGAGCGTCAGAGATGAGCTTTATATTTCAGGCCTTTTTTATTGAGGCTAATCAAACTTGCCTTCAAAATGTGATGTTGCCACTTGAGATAGCACGAGTTCCACGTAGAAAGAGAAAATCGATGGTCAAAGAAGCTTTAGCAGCAGTTGATCTGTCGGAGAAGATTAATCAAAAAGCCGGGAAGTTGTCCGGTGGACAAAAACAACGATTAGCGATTGCCCGGTCAATTGTGAATAAGCCAAAATTAATTTTTGCCGATGAACCAACCGGGAACTTAGATAGCTCGACAGGATCGTTGATTATCAAAAAATTATTTGAGCTTAACAAAACTCTCGGCGCTACACTTATAGTTGTTACTCATGATGAGGACCTGGCTAAACTCTGTCAGTACCAGATTATCTTAAAAGACGGCAAGATAGTAAAGAAAATTTCACCCAAAAAGTTTACTTCTGTTAGAAAGGTTACAAAATGAAACTTAGCGATATAACAAGAAGATCTGGGAGAAGCTTGAGAAGCGCAAAAATGCGCACATTCTTAACAGCTACAGCAATAGCAATTGGAGGTTTTACTCTAATAATCACACTTGCTGCAACTAACGGTGCACGGTCTTATGTAGATAAAATTCTACAAGAGAACTTTGATCCATCCGAGCTATTTGTATATAAAGATAAAGCAGTGTTTGGTGATGAGGACAAATCTTCACCAAAAGAGTACAACGATTCGGGCGCACTTGGTTCGGTAGCCGGCAATGGTGGCAATTTAACAACCGTAAAACTTATGACTCAAGATGACATATCGAAATTACGAAGTCAGAAGTTTAGCGAAAAAGTTACACCTGTTGTAACCGTCTCTCCAGAATATGTATCCCGAGAAGGGCAAAACAAGTTCATTGCAACATTTCAACAACTCGGCTCAAGACAAAGTCTATCCATAGTTGCTGGGAATCAGAATGTTAAGCAGGATAATCGACAGGTAATTTTGCCGGAGCCATTTGTAAAATCGCTTGGTTTTAACTCAAATCAAGATGCGGTCGGAAAAAAGATTATTATTGCAGTGAGAGCTCAATCGGTTCCTAGTCAGGACGAGGTACAAGCATTGTTACAGAAATCTGCAGCAGATGCAGCCCAAGCAGTTTCTGAATCTCAGCAAAAAGGTTTGACTGAAGTACCATTTACGGTCGTCGGTGTCAGAGCAAACACCGCTACACAACAACCGGGCACGGAGTTTGCGCTGTATGCTGATTACACAGATTTACAGTTTCTCCAAGATATTGTGACTAAAAATCAGCCAAACTTTAGGAGTAACCCAACTGCAATTGTTCGTGTAAAAGACGGCACAAACGAGCAGAAAATTTTAGATGCTCAATCTAAAATAGAGAAGCTCGGATATTACTCAAAAAGTTCAAAAGATTTACAAAAGCTAATCAACAATTTTATCTCAACGCTTCAGATTGTAATCGTTGTATTCTCGGTAATAACCGTCGTTGCCTCAATATTTGGGATAGTTAACACACTTTATATCTCGGTGCTTGAGAGAACCCGCGAGATTGGTCTCATGAAGGCTCTAGGCATGAGAAAACGATCTATCAACATGCTATTTATCTTTGAGGCGATGTGGATTGGATTTATTGGAGGCACTATGGGCATTTTATTTGGGTATGCGCTAGGCAGTTTGGTTAACCCGATTATCAATAAGAAGCTGGAGCTTGGTAGTGGAGTGAGCTTATTAGAATTTAAGCCGGAGCAAATGGTTATGTTAGTGGGCGCACTGATGATAGTTGCTATGTTTGCAGGTCTACTGCCGGCTCGTAAAGCATCAAAACTTGACCCAATTGAGGCCCTGAGAACAGAGTAAAGATAAACAATGAAACCTAAGTCTAAATCTCAAAAAAATAATAGACGACAAAATGTACTATTAATTGTTGGTGCGTTGCTACTTTTAGTATTGATTGTGGGTGTAGGAGCTTTAGCCTTTCAGAACTATCAAAATGGTCGCCCAAGTAAGATTTTATCGGATGCAATTGAAAATTCGGACAGCTTAATTTCATCACAGGATGGATTTAGAAGAATTAAGATTGAGTTTGCTCCGGCCAAACCTGGTACAAGTATTGCTGTCGCAATTGATACCGACGGAATGTTAAAAGATAGTATATATAAGGGCTCGGCGCAAATTGATTTGGCGATTTTTAGGGTTCCGCTTGAGCTTAAAGGTGATGTAGTAGGCGCTGACGGTGACTACTATTTAAGACTGAATGATATAGAGTCTTCAATCAAAAAAGCCGAGATTAATAATGCTGAGTTTAAGTTGTATAGTAGTTATCTAAGAGAACTGTCGGGTAGTCTCGAAGATAAATGGATAAAAATATCAAGCGATCGATCAGATAGTTGTAGCATGTCAAACTTTGATAGCTCTAGTGATATGCAAGCTCAGCTAATCAATCAATTTATTCAGCATAAGTCTAACAATTTGGATTTTATTAAATTGGCTGATGAAAAAGTTAACGATCAGGATAGCTATCATTTATCTAGTAGTGTTAGTAGTGGGGGAATGATGGGGATGATGGGTGCCAAATGTTCAGAACTAGACTCTTCAAAAGTCCAGAAAATTGATGTTTGGGTGAGTAAAAAGAATAGAATATTCACAAAAGTATCTGCTACAACAAAGTCTGGAATTTACAGTATTGATCCGGCAGAAAGTAAGCGTGACAGTTCAGCTGAAAAGCTGCTTGTTCCAACCGAATTTACTACTGTTGAGGATGTTAAAAAATTTACTGAACAAATTATTGGTACACCCAAAAATTAACGTGTATTTAGCACAACAATCTATTTGAAGAATTCACATAAGTGGTATACTAAACAAAACAAACAGCGGGAGGGACTGGCAACAAAAGCCAGTCCCTTTTAAGCTAATTTGATAGATAATACGGTATACTAGTTGGCATGATTGATATTCAGTTTATAAGAGATAATGCTGAGGCCGTAAAGCAAGCAGCAAAGCATAAAAATATCGCTATTGATATAGATAAACTTCTTGAACTCGACCACAAACGTAGAGAGTCTCTTCAAGATATCGAAAAACTTAGAAAAGCCCGAAACGAAACTGCTGCCCAAATGAAAAACGGCCAGCCAAGCCCCGAGCTGATTGCCGAAGGTAAGAGAATAAAAGAATCGTTAAGTGAGCTCGAAGCCGCCTTAGAGCCAACTGAACATGAATATCAGAGCATACTTAGAAGAGTGCCAAACGTACCGTTAGATTTTGTACCTGTTGGATCATCGGAAGACGACAATGTCGTTCAAAAAACAGTCGGTGAAGTACCAAAGTTCGAATTTAAACCAAAGAGCGATGCTGAGCTGGGTCAACTTAACGACAGCATAGATAAAGAACGAGCCGCTAAGGTTGCTGGTGCACGTTTTGCCTACATCAAGGGTGAGTTAGTACAGATGCAATTTGCAATTATTCAGTTTGTTTTGCAGACGCTTTCTGATGAGAAAATAATTCAGAAGATTATCGATGACCAGGGCCTAAACTTAAAAGCCAAGCCGTTTGTTCCAGTTTTGCCTCCAGCAATGGTCAAGACCGAACCTTATGAAGCATCAGGCAGATTAGATGCCGAGGAGGTAACTTACAAGCTTTCTCAAGATGAGCTTTGGATGAATGCTAGTGCAGAACACAGCATGTGCACAATGTATATGAACGAGACACTCGATGAATCTCAACTGCCAATACGATACATTGCTTATGCAACATCTTTCCGTCGTGAGGCAGGTTCGTATGGAAAAGACACCGAAGGAATTTTTAGAATGCACCAGTTTGATAAGATTGAGATGGAAGTTTTTAGTACATCAGACACCGGTCTAGAAGAGCACAAACTACTAGTTGCTATTCAAGAATACTTAGTTCAGCAACTTGAGCTACCATATCAGCTGATTCAAAAATGCACAGCAGATATCGGTAAGCCTAATGCCCAAGGAGTCGATATCAATACTTGGATGCCAGCACAGGGTGAATATCGAGAGACTCACACCGCAGATTACATGACCGATTATCAGGCACGAAGTCTAAAGACAAAGGTTAAAAGATCTAATGGAGAGCTTGAATTTGTGCATACTAATGACGCAACTGCTTTTGCCCTCGGTAGAATTCTAAAAGCTATTGCAGAGAACTATCAGCAAGAAGACGGTTCAATTTTGGTTCCAAAAGTTCTCCGACCTTTCATGGGTGGCAAAGAAAAAATCTAGTTTGTAGTTGTGCTTGTGCGGTATAATAGAAGTACCACATAAAAAGGAGCACCAATGATTACACAAATCGATATAACAGGTATCCACTACGAGACAAAAGCCGATATTAAAAAGTATATTCGTAAAAAAATAGGACGCCTCGATCGATTTGTTCCACGTCATGCTCGTAAGAGTATTAAAGTTGAAGTTGTGCTTCAGGAGCTCAAAACTAAGTCTGATCGTAATCAATGCGAGGTGATTATGCATTTGCCAGAACAAATGATCACAGCCAAAGATTCAACTGTTAATATGTTTGCTGCAGTAGATATTGTTGAGAAGAAGCTCAAGAATCAACTTAACAAATATAAAGCCACACATGGCGGAGACCATCAGGATAGGCACGGTCGTTTGCGTAAGTTTTTACGGCGTAAGCCCCGACAAGATGCAATATAGTCTATTGACAATATTACCCAAATGACCTATAATGTCTTTAGTGCATTTGAATAAATTGCACGCACATTTCAGAAAAAAATAGTTGTCAAACGGAGTTAGAACGCGTTTAGAGCTAACTGTAGAGGATACAGAAGCTCGTGGTTTAACTTTGCTTTATAACACACAATTTATCTATTAACAGATCTGTATACAAGCTCTGCCCAGTCTTTTTATTACTCGGTAACTTTCAGTATTTATACAACTAAACTGTTTTTAATTATTAGTGACTAATTATTATTTTTCGTGTGCCAAAAGATACTCCTGTATCTGTTCTATTTGCTGTGCCAATAAATAGTTACGGGAGGATCTAATCCAACCGGGCTGAGGAGCTGTCACTTTGTGACGAAACCTCGCATGGCGCGTTAAAACCACGTACATTCACATCCCGAGTAGAAAGGATATAAACTAAGTAATAATATTGATTATTTAAAAAAAATATGTTAATATATTACAGCCATTCCTGTGAAGGTTTGGAGTATCCAATGTTCCTTGAAGTTTGAGGAGCCCGACAGAAAGGAGGGGCGATGCCCCTTCCATGGTTTTTCGTGTTCATGATCTTGGCCATCCTGGTCGTGATCGTGGCGCTGATCTGCAAGAAGGTTGCCAAGACGGATGATGGCGCCAGCACCGCCAAGTTCGTCGCTGGTGTTGCGGTGGCGTTTGCCATCGTCTTCCTCGTTCTCAGCAGCCTCACGGTTGTCGGGACTCGTCGTATCGGCGTGGTGACCAGCTTCGGCCGGCCCACCGACACGCTGAGCAACGGCATCCACCTCAAGTGGCCGTGGGAGAAGGTCCCGGAGCTCGATGCGAGCATCCAGACCGACACCTACGCCGACGAAGGTGGTGGTGAGCTCGACGGTAGGTGCACGGACATCCGGATCGGCAACCAGTCGACCGCCTGCGTGGACAACACGATCCGTTGGCGGATCGCCGAAGGCGAGGGCGATGAGCTGTACCGCGACTACCGGGACATGGACAGGATCCGTGACTCGGTAGTGACAAGGGAGTTCAACGCCGCCCTCAACACCGTGCTGGGCGAGTTCAACCCGCTCGACGCGGTGAGTTCGGAGAACGCCGAGGGCCTCGCCAATCTGGGGGACCTCTCGGACGATGTGCTCACGGACATGCGTGAGCGGGTCGCCGGTCGGATCGATGTGCTGAGCATCACGATCCCCCTCATCCGCTACGACGACAACACGCAGAGGCGCCTCAACGAGTACCAGGCGGAGATCGCCAACACTCGCATCGCCGAACAGCGTGAGCTGACGGCGGAGGCGCAGGCGCGAGCCAACAACGAGCTCTCGGACAGCGTCAGCAACGCCCCCAACGTCCTGGTCAGTCGGTGCTTCGACACCCTGGCCGAGATGGTGGAGGCACGTCAGCCGGTGCCTGCGGGCTTCACCTGCTGGCCTGGGTCGCAGTCCGCGATCGTGGTTCCGTCCGCGAACTCCGGAAACGGATAGCAACACCCTTCTCGGGTAGAGGAACTCTGGCTGTAGAGTCATCCTATGAAGTGAGCGCACCTACTGTGCTCGCAGAGGAAAACAGTTGGCGGGAAGACGCCATTAAAATCTTCACTGAGAGTGAGCGCCCTTCGGGGCGCACCTCTCAGACGATTCTTAGAGTAATAGCTAAGCTGATGAGCTGTAATGGCAGCGAAATCGTCAATACTGAAATTACACAAAAATCATCAACTCCCAAAATGTATTCGGATGTCCAGAAATTATTTTTCTTCGCTCAACGTAGCTACGGCTATGTTTTACTCTGATAAAATAACTTCTGAATCACCCAAGATCCATCCTGATGAGCCAATGATTTTGCTTAAATTCAGTATAAAATAATACCCTTCTACGATATACTAGGAGGGTATTTCTGAATTTGTAAAAAGAGGGATGATTATTAAATGAAGACTAGAGTGCTGAACAAAATTTTTGGTGACCCACAAGCAAAGACCGTTAAAAGGCTTCGCAAAAAGGTTGCTCCAATTAATGAGCTCGAAACTGTATACGAGAAGATGTCGCTACCAACCTTAAAAAAGCAGACAGAAGTTTTCCGTCAGCAACTCAAAGATAAAAAGACATTAGATGATATTTTACCTCATGCATTTGCTGTAGTTAGAGAGGTGTCGAAAAGAACATTAGGAATGCGTCATTTTGACGTGCAGCTTATAGGTGGAATGGCGTTACACGAAGGCAATGTGGCAGAGATGAAGACAGGTGAAGGTAAAACTTTGGTTGCAACCTTACCGGTATATCTTAATGCCCTGAGTGGTAAAGGTGCACACGTTGTTACTGTCAACGATTATCTTGCACAGCGTGATGCTGGTTGGATGGCCGAGGTTTATCATGCGCTTGGAATGAGCACGGGTGTGATTATTGCCGAGAACTCATTTATCTTTGACCCAAACTATGACAACTCTCACCATGACGATAAAAGAATGAAGAAGCTGAAGCCATGTACAAGAAAAGAAGCTTACGCCGCTGATATAACTTATGGTACAAACAACGAGTTTGGCTTTGATTATCTACGCGACAATATGGTTAATACCGTAGAGAACCTACGCCAGCGAGAGCTTAATTTTGCAATAGTTGATGAGGTAGATTCAATTTTGATTGACGAGGCTAGAACTCCTTTGATTATTTCAGCACCATCAAGTGCTAGCGGAGCAGGATACTCAATGTTTGCTGATATAGCTCGCCAGCTAGTTCCCGAGGATTATGAGCTTGACGAGAAAAGGCGTAGCGTTGCGTTAAATGACACGGGTGTTGAAAAGGTCCAGAAATTACTGAAAGTAGACAACCTGTATGATGCTGATCACATAAGATTAATCTACCATATGGATCAAGCACTTAAAGCCGAGACATTGTTCCATCGTGATAAAGAATACGTAGTATCCAACGATGGAGAGATTATCATAGTTGATGAATTTACCGGTCGATTGATGCATGGCCGTCGTTATAATGAGGGGCTACATCAAGCTATTGAAGCCAAAGAAGGTGTTGAGATTCAAGAGGAGAGCATGACTCTTGCTACGATTAGCTTTCAAAACTACTTTAGATTATACGACAAACTCTCAGGTATGACCGGTACCGCAACTACTGAGGCCGAGGAATTCAACCAGATTTATGGAATCGATGTTATTGAGATTCCGTCAAACCGTAAAATAGCTCGTGAAGATAGAATTGATCGAATATATAAAACCGAAGCCGGGAAGTTTAAGGCTTTAATTAGCGAGGTTAAAACCCTAAATAAAAAAGGTCAGCCAGTCTTGATTGGTACTGTGTCAATTGAAAATAACGAGCGACTTTCAGAGTTACTAACCGAAGCAAAGGTGCCTCATCAAGTATTAAATGCAAAAAACAACGAGGGCGAAGCGTCGATTGTGGCTAAAGCCGGTCAAAAAGGTGCGGTAACTCTAGCAACTAACATTGCTGGTCGTGGTACGGATATCGTACTTGGTGAAGGCGTCAAAGAGCTAGGTGGCTTGGTGGTTCTTGGATCAGAGAGACATGAGTCAAGACGAATCGATAACCAGCTAAGAGGACGATGTGGACGTCAGGGTGATCCTGGAATGACACAGTTCTACGTTAGTTGTGAGGACGATCTTATGAGAATCTTTGGTGGCGAGAGAATAGCCTCACTGATGGAGCGTCTTGGAGTCGCTGAAGATCAAGCGATTGAGAATAGAGCTGTTAGCCGAACTTTAGAGAACGCTCAAAAGAAGGTTGAAGGCTATAACTATGACACCCGTAAGAATGTAGTTCAGTACGACGATGTCATGAACCGTCATCGTAAAGCCGTCTACACTATTAGACGCCGAGCCTTAATGGCCGAAGATATCAGTAAGCAGATTAAACAAATGGTTGAGCAAGAGGCTGAAACCTGGGCTAGTGTAGTACCGCTTGATCAAAAAGAATTTTATCGTGAGTTAGAGACTGTATTCCCATTTAGTGAGAAGCAACTCAAGGAACTTAAAAAGACCGAAGATCAAAAAACTCGAGTAGCTAAATTTAAAGAGTTTGCCTACGAACTATACGTAGATAGAGAGAGTGCGCTTGGTGCGGACATTATGCGTCAGATTGAGCGAGAGGCTGTTATGCAGGTTCTTGATCAACTTTGGATGCAGCACCTTGAGAACATGGATCATTTAAGAAACGGAATTGGCTGGAGATCAATTGGCCAAAAAGATCCGCTTGTCGAGTATCGACGTGAGGGTCAGGCACTATTTGAGACCATGCAACAGACGCTGAGAAACGAGGTTGTACGAGGCCTTAACCACTTACAACCACACCAGATTAATCGAGCGATTGAGACTGAACTTACAAAAGCCGCCCAAGCCGCAACCGATAACGCTAACCAAATTACCACCGGAGTGGCTTCTAGCGCAGAGGATTTTGAAGGTACTGTAGTCAAACGAGTCAGTGTTCCAACAAGTAAAAAGAAGACAACAATTAAAAAGACTCGCAAAAAGCAACGTCAGAATCGAAAAAAGAAACACTAGTTAAAAAGTATCTTTTTACCTAGCCCATAGGCTAAAAAACCTCTATACTAATGTAAATGAAACATACAGTTCGTGAAATAAAACTAAGCAATGGTGTCAGTGGGTTACTTATTGATGTGCCCCAAGCACAAGTGATGAGCTATGATTTTACAGTTCGGGCTGGTGATTTTCTTGCTCCTGAAAACAAATGGGAGACTCCACACGTAATGGAACATCTTCTGTGTGGTGCTAATCAAAAGTTCAGAAAAGCCAGGACGTTTGAAGCTGAAGTTAAAAAGAACGGTGCCTATTCTAATGCATACACAAATATGTATAACGTTGGCTACGTAGGTGAATGTGCAGACTTTGAGTGGGATAGAATTTTAAGTCTTTTAATGCTATCAATCTCAAAGCCACTATTCTTACAAGAAGAGTTTACTGCAGAGGTAGGAAGTGTTAAAGAGGAGCTCTCGGGGCACCTGAGTAATTATTTTAGACAGCTAAGTCTCGCACTTTATGAGCGAGCTGGATTTTTAGTTACTAGTGATAGATCACGTCTAGGCAAACTTAATAACGTAACGATAGACGATGTTCGCGCTCATTATAAAAGAACTCATAATTTATCAAATATCTGTTTTGTAGTCGCCGGTGATTTTCAAGGACGCCGGGATAAATTTGTAAATATAATAGAGAAAAATCTTGAATTACCAGAGGGCAGCCAAATTTCTCTTCCTGAAACTAAGTTATCTCATCACGATGAACCTTTATATATAGAGAATAAAACTGTCGAGTCACTTTATGTAAGCTTTACAATGATGCTACCAAGACGTATTTCAGAACCTGAAATTGATGCGCTAAATGCCCTGAATAATATTCTGACCGCAACTACTGACTCTCTTATATTGGGTGATATAAGAGAAAAAGGTCTGGCATATTATATATTTTCTGGCGGTAATCGTGGACATGATTATAGTATCTGGGATTTTGATTTTCAGGTTAGTCCAGAAAATGCCAAAGAGGCTCTAGGTGTTATAGTAAAACACCTAAAGACAGTTCTAAAAGGTAATCTAAAACCAGAAAAGCTCAAAGCCTCCAAGGAGTATGCACTTGGAAGCTTCCAGATGGGAGCACAAACAGTTGGGAGTATATTGCATGGCTATAGCTATGAGTATTCGATAACTGGTGAGGTTATGGATTACAAGCGTATACCCGAAAGAATAAAGGGCGTTACCATGAACCGGGTAACTTCTATCGCTCAGGAGTTTCACAAAGAAGCCTTGTGGGACTTTGGAGTGCTCGGTAGCTGCGGTCAAAAACTAGTAGACGAGTTGCATGAAGAGCTCGCAAAGCTCTGGAGTTAGTATGAAGGTAGCAGTTGCTGGTTACGGAGTGGAGGGAGAGGAGAACTATAAATATTGGTCCAAACTAGGAGCTGACGTAACTATTTTTGACGAGGCACAAGAGACAGCACGTCCACTACCGCAAGGAGCAGATACTGTGCTCGGCGAAGGTGTTTTTAAAAAATTGAATGGTTTTGATCTCGTTGTTAGAACTGCAAGTTTAAATCCAGACAAAATTAAAACCGACGGAAAGATTTGGTCAGCTACAAATGAGTTTTTTGAGGAATGCCCTGCTCCAATAATCGGGGTGACTGGCACAAAAGGCAAGGGAACTACCTGCTCATTGGTCGCTGAAATTTTGAGAGCGAGTGGCAAAACAGTACAACTTGTCGGCAATATTGGCGTACCTGCACTCGAGGTATTACCGAAGATAAAATCCTCAGATTTTGTTGTGTTTGAGCTATCAAGTTTTCAGCTGTGGGATATTGAGAAATCGCCAGAAACAGCTGTGATACTAATGATTGAGCCGGATCATTTAAATATTCATGCCGATATGGATGATTATGTAATGGCAAAAAGTAATATTGGTAGATTTCAGACAGAAGACAATTTAATGATTTACCATCCTACAAATCCACTTAGTAAAAAGGCAGCACAAAGTTCACAAGCCAAAAAAGTACGTTATATGACAGATGAAGGTGCCCATATCGACAAGAATTCAAAAATAAATATTGATGGCAATATCATATGTGATATATCAGAAGTCGGGTTACTGGGTCCTCATAATTTAGAGAATATTTGCGCTGCAGTTTCTGCTGCATGGCGCTACACTCAGGATATTAATGCCATTAAAAATGCTGTAACAAACTTTAGGGGGTTACCTCATAGGCTCGAATTTGTCCGCGAATTAGACGGGGTTAAATATTATGACGATAGTTATAGTCCAAATCCTGCATCAACCAGAGCAGCCGTAAGTTCATTTAATCAACCAACTGTTCTGATTGCTGGTGGTTTTGACCGTAAAGCTGATTTCTCGGAACTTGCACAGGTCATTGCTAAAAAAGAAGTTAAAAAAGTTGTTTTGATAGGACAAACGGCAGAGACTATAGCGACAGCCCTAAATAATGCGGGCTACAATAATTATGAGATTATAAAGAGTAAAGACTTCAAAGCTATTATTCAAAAGGCTCAAAGTTATACATCAGAAGGTGATCTAGTTTTGCTAAGTCCAGGGTGTCCGAGCTTTGACATGTTTAAAAATTTCGAGGAGCGTGGTAAGCAGTATCAAAAAATTGTAGGAGAACTAAAGTGAGCTTTGTTTTAAAGAACTATAAATTTGTTGAAGCTGAAAACAAGGCATATTTCTCCTACGAGAATTCAGGCATAGAGTTTACAGAAACTGTAGAATTTACTGACGTTATCCAAGATTACGATAAAGAAGTCCTAGATAAAGCTTTGTTCTTGGCATTTATTCTTATCGGAACATCATATTATAAAACTTTCCCTCTGCCGGATATTGATACTAAAAAATTTGAAATTGATGAGACTCAGGCATCATTTTTTTCAACCGCATATCAAGAAGGTTTGAGCCAATTCGCTTATGAGAATAAATTAAATCGAGAAGATCTAGGTCACTTTAAAACTTCAATCCAAAGCAACCCAAAAGCAGTTCAATATCAAACCAAAGATCATACCCCTCTAGTTCTACAGAGCGGAGGTAAAGATTCTCTTCTACTAGCTCAGCTTCTAAAAGATAAAGGACAAGATTTTTCACCATGGTATATGACAAATTCTAGCGCCTATCCGAAAGTTTTAGATACATTTGATCAACCTGTCATAAAATCAAAAAGACAAATCGATATGAACAATTTGAGACTTGCATCTGATAGGGGAGCGCTAGATGGACATGTCCCGATAACTTATATTGTACTTTCAATAGCACTTATACAAGCGATACTGCTTGGTAAGAAAACCGTTCTTACCGCGATTGGTCACGAAGGAGAAGAGCCATACTCATATATTGGCGACCTTCCTGTGGCCCATCAATGGTCTAAAACGTGGCTAGCGGAAGTAGCATTTTCCGATTATGTTCAAAGTTATATTTCTAAAGATATCAATGTTGGTTCGCCGCTCAGAAGATATAGCGAGCTAAAGATAGCAGAAATGTTTGTTGAATATGCATGGAATGATTATTCTAGAGAATTTTCATCGTGTAATGTATTTAATTATAAGCTAGGTAATGATAACTCAAAACTTGGGTGGTGCGGAAATTGCCCAAAATGCGCTAACAGTTTTCTTCTATTTGCACCTTTTGTAGAGCCGAGTGATCTATCAGCAATATTTAATGGAGAGAATTTATTTAAAAAAGAAAGTTTAACTCAAACATTTAAGGCAATTATGGGAATTGGCGATTTAGAGAAGCCATTCGAGTGTGTCGGGGAAGAAGCAGAGCTTAGAAAAGCATATCACTTGGCTCACGAGAGAAGCGATGAATATACCTTACCATTTGAGGTGCCCACGTCAGACTACGATTATAATCAAGAGTTTGAATCTCAGGATTGGACAGCAGACTTTATATAAGTAAGATATACTTATTTGTATGCAGGATCAGATTAAAAAAATATCAATAATTTCTGGAGAGCTCGATAGTTCATTTCGTGAGCTCGATTTTGATAGAAAATTATTAGAACTTGATGAAATAAATAAGGAGCTTGAAGATCCTCATGTCTGGGATAATTCTGAAAATGCGCAAAAACTATCAAAAAAACAAGCTAAATTAAAATTGACGGTTGAGCCATGGGTTACTTTAAAACAAAAGATTGATGAGGCTCGAGAGTTGGCGGAGATGGGCGATGAGTCTTTATCAAGTGAAATATCAAAACAAATTGAAGAAGCTTTAAGATATCTTGATGATTTAAAGAAGTCTCTTAAATATAACGGTCCATACGATGATCATGATGCAGTTATTAGGCTCCAAGCCGGAGCGGGTGGAGTTGATGCAATGGACTGGACATCGATGCTTGAGAGGATGTACTTAAGGTGGGCAGAGAAGAGCGGCTATAAGGCAGAACTGGTGGATGAGTCACGAGGAGAGGAAGCAGGGATAAAAAGCGCAACAATTACCATCTCGGGTGTAAACGCATTCGGTAAATTGCAGTCTGAGCATGGTGTGCATCGCTTGGTTCGACTTAGTCCATTCAACTCAGACAACTTGCGTCAAACTAGCTTTGCAATGGTTGAGGTTTTGCCTCAGATTGATGAGCCGGACGAGGTAGAGATTGATGAAAAGGATATTAGAGTAGATGTTTTCAGGGCCAGTGGCCACGGTGGGCAAAGTGTTAACACAACCGACAGCGCTGTTAGAATTACACACATTCCAACCAATATTGTAGTTTCAATTCAAAACGAAAAGTCTCAGATTCAAAACAAAGAGACTGCCATGAAGATTCTCCGCTCAAAATTAGCCCAGCTTCAAGTTGAGCAACACGCCGAGCGTATCTCTGAACTCAAAGGGCCAAACCAAGAGGCAGCCTGGGGAAATCAAATCAGAAATTACGTGCTTCATCCATATAGCCAAGTAAAAAATACTAAAACTAAGTTTGAGGTTAAAGACGCACAAAAAGTTTTAGACGGCGACCTCGATCCCTTTTTGAACTAAGCCAAAAATTTGTTACAATCGTAAGCGTGATTCTATTTGACCGAGTAACAAAAAAATATGGCAAAAAGGGGCTGGCACTTGACCGAGTTTCACTTCATATTGCTCCAAAAGAGTTTGTATTAATAGTCGGTGCCAGTGGAGCAGGCAAGTCCACCTTGCTAAAACTTCTAACTCGTGAGGAAAAACCTACTGCAGGTAAAATTGTAGTTGGTGGCATTGACTATGATCAGTTAAAAGATCGCGAGATACCACTTTTAAGACGTAAAATTGGTACAATCTATCAAGATTTTAAACTGCTTCCAAACAGAACTGTATTTGAAAACATTGCTTTTGCACTTGAGATTGTCGGTATGACAAGTAAAGAGATCAACTTTACAGTTCCGCGGGTGATAGATCTTGTTGGCTTAAATGGTAAAGAAAAAAGCTTTCCTAAAGAGCTATCTGGCGGTGAGCAACAAAGAGTCGCAATTGCACGTGCAGTTGTTCGACAGCCAAAAATATTGATTGCTGATGAGCCAACAGGTAACCTAGACCCAAAACACGCCTGGGACGTTGTGGCAGTTTTAGAGAAGATTAATCAACACGGCACAACTGTCTTAATGACAACCCACAACCAAGATATTGTTAAAAAACTGAAGCGAAGAGTCATCACAATTGATGGCGGCCGAATATCTAATGACACATCTGTTAAAGCAGGGGCTAAATAGCATGAAGGGATCAAACTTCAAAAGAAAACTGATTAACGCTAGACGTGTTTTTGTAATCGGATCACATAGTTTTATCAGAAACGCATGGCTTTCAGTCGCGGCAACAGTCGTGATGGGCATAACTCTCGCGTGTATTCTACTTACATTGTTTGCAAGCTATACGTTAACAAGCACCGTAAAATCATTTACAGACAATATTGATGTTTCTATCTACTTCAATGCAAATGTCTCAAAAGAACAGATTGACGAGGTGTCATCGGCAATCAGAAACGACTCAAGTTTAGGCGTAAAAGAGGTAACATACGTCTCCAAAGAGGAGGCCAGGGCTAATTATGAGGCTAGTATTAAGGATAGCATTAAAGAGTTGCAGTCACTGTCGCAGACCAATGATGATACCTTCCCGGCCAGTATAAAAGTAAAAACATACGACACCGGCAAGCTACAAGATGTAGTAGAAATCACCAGGGCTAAAAAGTACTCCAAAATTGTTTACAAAGATTCGTACAAGGATGATGCAAAAAGGGTTGCGGTGGATAGACTCGGTAATATCGCAAAGTTTTTAAGAAACGGGGGATTCGTAGCCAGTTTACTATTTGGGGCAATCTCAATACTAGTTATCTTAAACACCATTAGGATGGCAATCTTTAATAGAAAAGACGAAATTGAAATTATGCAGTTGATTGGTGCGAGCAAGTGGTACATAAGGGGTCCGTTTCTGGTGGAGGCTTCAATTTACGGGGCGATTGCAGGTGTGTTTGCGAGCTTATTCTTCTACTTATTAGTATTAGGACAGGCGCCAAAACTGGGGAGTTACGTTGAAGAAATTCGCCCGGCTGTAGAAAAGTTCCAGAGTATAGTTTGGTTACTTGTCCCAGCTACACTGCTGATTGGGATTGCAATTGGTTCATTCTCGGCGTATCTTGCAATCAGAAAACATCTACGCTTTAGTCATACAAAATAACAACGCCAATACGTATGTTAACAGTAGTATTTTATGTATTTGTTTTTGACTGTTTTATCAATCTTGCGGAGTAGATTAACTACGACTGCTTATGTTATAATACTAGATGATGTTTACCAATAGATCATACATGTATTATAAATACAATGTGTCAGTGAAGAAGAAATCAAAGAAATCAGTGCTTGTTTTAATTGTCTCGATCATACTTCTGCTGGGGGGTGCATACTTATTATTTTTAACCCAGTCCCCGGCTATAGTTAATAATAGGTTCCACATAGCTTCAAGTATTGATTTAAATACCGAAGACGATGCACACGACAACAGAAATCGTATTCAGATAGAAAAGTTAAATATCGAAGTTCCGTATTATGGGGAGGGGCCTGGTGAAAACACTCCTGCGAGTTTAGAGAAAGGTGCGTGGTGGCGTTTTTCAGATCGCGGCAACCCAATAAAAGGAGGAAACTTCATACTCAGCGCTCACCGTTTCAGTCTCGGCTTAACTCCAGGGGGCACTCGGGTAAAGTCTCCATTTTATAATATCGATAAGCTCAGTGAGGGCGACAACATCCGCGTTCATTATGAGGGTAAATGGTACGACTATAAGGTTAAAAATAGCTATTCAGTAGCTCGTGACGCAGTTAAAATAGAAGACTTGAGCACTGATCCAAAACTTACCCTATACTCTTGTTCATTAAAGGGCGAGGCAGACGGACGTTTAGTCATTGTAGCAAGCCCTCAGTTCGTAACCCCAAATCAAAAGCCGTCTGTACATGAGTTTCCATTTCCATAGTACTAACCATGAATCATGACTTCAGCCGTAGTCGGACTAAAATTTAGAAAACTTACTGACACCGCTTTAAAATTGAAGAAACCTTTAGTGGCACCAAGACCATTCTTAGGATACAGCGCACTAAACTCATGAAGCCTAACAGTTTTACTAAATCGCTGAGGTTCGTTCAACTAGGTGTTCCTCATCCGTGGCTCTGCGGATTTAAGGGTTCGGGGCTATGACATGCCCCCCCTGGAATTAGGTACATCGTATATTCTAGAAAGTACGGATGATTCAGTACTAAATATTGCGCCAGTTGACTACAAAGTGCTTCTCGGATTTTGTAGCTAGAGATTTTGGTATACTGTATTTGTAGTTTCATACTTAAACCTAATACTGTTGTAGATTTTTGCTGGACAGGGGTTCGCGGTAAGTTACTTGGAGAACGCACCTATCTTTTTTAATCTTGCAATAATAGCTAACAGCACCACTATTCCGATAATCGTAAAAGAAATTACTAGTTGGTTGCTGTTTGTTTTATTCAGCCCAGTTTCTGGGGGACCCGGAATTGGTGGAGCTGGGTTAACCTCGATGTTGGTGGGGTCACCAAAGGCTGGGGTAGTTGGATCATCAGAGCAGATCTCATCAAAGATTGGCTGAGCTAGATTGCCCAAACCACCACCTTCGATGCAGGCTTGGTTCTTAAGTGTAACGGTTCCAGTAATATCATTCGGTATCTTCACCTTTACCGTCACTACCTGACTGCTATTGGGAGGAATAGTAATATCGGTAATGGTCAGGCTGTTAGTGCCACCGTAGCTATTAGCGGTACCACCCACTTCGGAGTTATCTAAGCTACCCGCTATATAGGTTCGGCCACTATCCATGGTGTCGCTAAAATCGAGGCCGGTAATCGGTAGTGTGGGATGCCCATTACTGATGGTGTAGCTATAGGTTACTTCGCCACCGGCAACTACAGTGCGGGGGGTAGCGTCTTTGGTGATGGTTGGAGCATAGGGGCAGGAGGTGCCGTCAACTCTAGAAACACTAGGTCCGTCTGCGAGCTCGGTGACAACGAAACTAGTTATCGCAATCCTAAAGATTTTTCCGTTACTGGCCTCAACGTACATGTTGTCAGCACTATCAAAAAAGATCGCGCCGATATTAGAACCAATGGATGTTATGACTGGCCCGACCGGAGTAACGATGTTGGTACTAAGATTTATCTGAACTACCCTATCAATAGAACCATCAAAGCTATAGGCCATGCCATTTCGTGGATTGAAATCAAAATCTTGGTATTGAAAACTACTAAAAGTATGCGTAGCGACAATTGTGGGGGTGGCAGTACTGATATCAATCTCGTACACGTCGTTATTAGGTGTTCCACCTGCAGTTGCTGGATGTATGAAATATCGGTCATTGTCGCCCACTGCACCCGAATTATAAACAAGGTTGGTAGCAACCGGGAGACCAGCTGGGATACCTAAGCTCACTGCACTACCGTCAGAACCAATGCGAAGAATTTCGCCCGGATTATTATCGGAGCTAACACCATAAATATAGCCATCGAGATGGTTAAAGCCTATACCATTGTAGTCAAATGTGCCTGCTGGGCTGCCGACGTTTTGTAAGCTAGCAGTTTGCCCACTAAAAACAACCAAGCTTAGCTGAGACGGATCGCCGATATTATCACCAGATGAAATATAAAAACTATTACCACATTTAAAGGTCGGCTGGGCTGACTGGGCGGCTACCTGGTTATTATCCTGAGCCGGCAAACCAAAACTTCCGACCAGCATCAATGCTGTCAACATTACCAATAAACTAAAGCTAGCTAATAATTGTCGCAAACGAGCAACTACTGGCTGTTGTCCCTTAAACCAACCCTTCGATTCGCCTTTCAAGCCATGGGAAGGGCTTGTCATGTTAGAAAGTTTATTTTTCATTTTAATTATCTATTTTTCCATTCCATTACTATTAATGAACTCTATACATAGTAAGTTAAGTACCCTAGTAATGTCAAGCAATTATTACTAGAAACATAAATTATTCTGGTGCTGACCACAGCCATTCGATGCTACTAACCCTTATTCTATCTGGGAATATTACACTTTTTTGGCCCATTGGTAGATTCTCTGCATCTAATACTGCCACAAAGCGGTTAGTCGACACCGGGATAGGCTGGCTCAGTTTCAACTCAATCTGGTCTGACTGTTGATCAAAGAGCACGCCAACTAGTTCATTCGCTAGGCCCTGATACGCACCCGTCACAGCCCCATTGGCATTATTTTCAACTAGCCTGTCTAGTAAACTGAACACTGCGATGCTATTTGAGCTACTGCCCTCCCAAGAGGCTCCGCTAAATCGAACACCCACCAGCAATAAACCAGGTGTTGGCGGTTCAGGGCTAAGCCAGAAACGACCGTATAGTCCGTCATCAGAAGTTCCCGCTGGCAGCACAAACTCAAATCCATTAGTTTCGCTAAAGTTTACTTGCGCAAAATCGGTACAATCTATCAAGACTTTAAACTTCTACCAAACAGGACGGTTTTTGAGAATATTGCTTTTGCGCTTGAGATAGTTGGCATGACTAGTAAAGAGATTAATTTCACTGTTCCAAGAGTGATTGACCTAGTTGGGTTAAATGGGAAAGAGAAGAACTTCCCTAAAGAACTCTCCGGTGGAGAGCAGCAAAGAGTGGCTATTGCGCGGGCAGTTGTAAGGCAGCCTAAAATTTTGATTGCCGATGAGCCAACCGGTAACTTAGATCCAAAACATGCTTGGGATGTAGTTGCAGTACTTGAGAAGATTAACCAGCACGGCACAACTGTCTTAATGACAACTCACAACCAAGATATTGTTAAAAAACTAAAACGAAGAGTTATCACAATAGATGGTGGGCGTATATCAAATGATACATCTGTTAAAGCGGGGGCTAAATAGCATGAAAGGCTCAAACTTTAAAAGAAAGCTGATCAATGCCAGACGAGTATTTGTAATTGGCTCGCATAGTTTTATCAGAAACGCTTGGCTGTCAGTTGCCGCTACTGTAGTTATGGGCATAACTCTGGCCTGCATCCTCTTAACTCTATTTGCAAATTACACCTTAACTAGCACCGTAAAGTCATTTACAGATAATATTGATGTATCGATCTACTTCAATGCGAATGTCTCAAAAGAACAGATTGATGAAGTCTCATCAGAAATTAGAAACGATACAAGTCTTGGCGTAAAAGAGGTGACATATGTATCCAAAGAGGAGGCCAGGGCAACTTATGAGGCGAGCATTAAAGATAGTATCAAAGAACTGCAATCGTTATCACAAACTAACGATGACACATTCCCCGCCAGTATAAAAGTGAAAACATATGATACTGCCAAACTGCAAAATGTGGTGGAAATCACCAGGGCTAAAAAATACTCCAAGATAGTATACAAAGATTCATACAAGGATGACGCAAAAAGAGTTGCAGTTGATAGGCTGGGGAATATTGCAAAGTTCCTTAGAAACGCAGGTTTCATCGCCTCAATACTATTTGGAGCAATTTCAATACTAGTTATCTTAAACACTATCAGAATGGCAATATTCAATCGTAAAGATGAGATCGAGATAATGCAACTCATTGGAGCCAGCAAGTGGTATATCAGGGGCCCATTCCTGGTAGAGGCCTCAATTTACGGAGCAATAGCCGGTATTTTTGCATCCGCATTCTTCTATTTGTTAGTACTAGGCCAAGCGCCAAAACTAGGAAGTTATGTTGAGGAAATTCGACCATCTGTCGAAAAGTTCCAGAGTCTAATTTGGATGATAGTACCAGCCACACTAATAATCGGCATTTTAATAGGCTCATTCTCAGCATACCTTGCGATCAGAAAACACCTCCGATTTAGCCACTCTAAATAAAACGAAATAATAGATTTAGTGAACCACCCAAAATTTTTTTGGGTGGTTTAAATATCAAACTAATAGGATATTGACAAAAGCATAAGCATAATGTATTATATAGTTACAATTCGTAAAAATTGGAATAAGCATAAGGGTTATGATAAAATAAAAACACTATGATCCACCACAATCAACAGGTAAAAAAGGTTCCTAAACTGACTCCGCTCATCGCGGCCGGTGTTGTGGTCTTGACTACTATTTTGACACCCGTTGCTGCAAGAGCTGATGCTCTGCAGGATCAAATTGATGCAATTGAGAGACAGAAGAATGCAAACTCAAGTATTTCCAGTGGGCTTGCTGTACAAGCGCAGGGGATTCAGGGCGAGATTAACGCCCTAGCAACCCAAATAGCTACTATCCAGGCACAAATCGACATTAATACTGCTCGCCAAAATGAGCTTAATGGTCAGATTGAAGCTGCACAGAAGAAGCTTGCAGAGCAGAAGGATATGCTATCTGCTAGCGTGCGATCAATGTACATTGAAGGCGATATTTCACCACTAGAGATGATTGCGAGTTCTAAAAATCTCAGCGATTTTGTTGATAAGCAAGAGTACAGAGACCGGATAAAAGAGAATATTGTAAAAACTGTTGATGAGATCGAAAGACTTAAAATTCAACTTGATGCTCAGCAGAAAGAGGTTTCAAGAATTCTCGATGAGCAGAAGTCTCTCAGGGGTTCTTTGAACGAAAAGAATAACGAGGCTAGTGCAAAGCTTGGTGCAGTTAATCAGAGCAAAGCTGGATTTGATGCTCAAATTCAGAGTCAAAGTGCTCAGATTTCTGCCCTAAAGGCTCAGCAAAGAGCTGCCAACAGCCGTCTTGGTGGTAGCGCGGTTGCTGGAGACCCATCTAAAGGTGGATATCCTTCACGCTGGGCAAATGCACCGCAAGACTCATTAGTAGACAGCTGGGGGATGTATAACCGCGAATGTGTTAGCTATACGGCATGGAAGGTTTATCAATCTGGACGAAACATGCCTTATTGGGGTGGACGCGGTAATGCAAATGAATGGCCAGGTAACGCACGAGCTGCTGGAATCCCAGTCGATGGCAACCCAAGAGTCGGTGACGTCGCAGTCTCGATGAGTGGATATTACGGGCATGTAATGTATGTAGAAGCTGTAGACGGTAACAGGATTTACGTCAGTCAATATAATTACTCAGTTCGTGGTGAGTATAGCGAAATGTGGATTAACATAGGTAGCCTTCAGTTTATTCACTTCTAATTAGAGATTAGGATTATCGTTCCTGCCATTCCTGCGAAGGCAGGTATCTTTTTAGTCTAGAAATTCTCGCTTTCGCATGAATGACAAACTTCACTTTAATAAGCTTCTTTTAGCTTTTATTGATAGTGATAAAAGCTTATATTTTGCCGGCTGAAGTGGCAGGTCATAGGTGAATGGCACATCAACAATGTTCTTGCTGAACTTAATCTTAAACTGAGTAACATTTTTAAGTGATTCAAAGTTTTTGCCAGCTATCCCCATAAAATCATAGGTTTTGTTACCTCGTGACTTCATGTCCTTAATAATTTCAAAATGAAGCCCGTAAGCTGCAAAAGTATCTCTAGCCTCTGCACTGCTACCGCCGTAGTAGTACATTGCCTGTGTGTTGTATTCCGTTGTAATTGCCCAGGCAAGTACTTTAGAGCCGTTTTTGGCAACGTAGAGTCTGGCAATATCTCCAAGCTCATCAAGCATAGAAGTGTACAAGCTTAGTGGGTGAATACCGAATCCATCCCTAGAGCCGGTTTCTTTCAGAATCGGGTAGCAGTGTTTTTTAAAAAAATCTGATCTTTCGTCTCTAACTTCCTCAATTAATACACCTGATTTTGCTGATGATCTGACTCCACGACGTCCACTTTGACTCATGCCGGCTAGAATCTCATCCTCAGATAATGATAAATCAACAATTACAGTTTGATCATACATTGTATGCTCAAATGGCAAACTTAAACCTGGTGACTTTGTAGGCATGTTAAGGCGTATAAATACCGGTTTAACTTCTTCTATGGAACAGAAATATCGCTTCATAGCTTGGCACAAACTACTGACAATCTCTGAGTTTGGAGTAGATGCAAAAATTGGACCGTGCTTAAACCAAATCCAGTCACGACCTTTTTGTTTGTATAAAGTTGCGCTACCGATCGCAATTAGTAGACCATTTTTATCTGTAAATTTATAACTTCCTAAAAATGATCTGCCCGGATTGCTGTCATCAAATTTGCCCCAAATTGGTGATTGTTCAAGCGGAACTATCACTGGCATGAGTGATTTTTTCAGGCCATTAAATTCGGCTGAGGTAATTTTTTCTACTTTTATCAATGTATCCATAAGTACTACACACATGGTACAATTTTTAGTACATGAATGATAGTAAAACAGAAAATTCTTCGACAAAGTTGAACACTAAAACTAAGTCGTCAAAAAAGATTTCACTAGGATTATTTTTAGTTTCTATATTAATAGCATTCACGGTTGGCACCAGAACGCAGTTTATTGGTGATTACTTCTTTTCGCCATACACTAACAAAGGAAATCAGACTTTAAGCTCAAATTTGGATCTGACTGAAACTCAAAAAATATATGATATTTTAAGAAAAAAGTATGATGGCAAATTAGACACCAAGACTCTTGAGGAGGGATTGCAAAAAGGCTTGGTAGACGCAGTCGGGGATCCATATACGACATATTTTACCCAAAAAGAAGCCGAGCAATTTACGGATGATCTGAACGGAACTTTTACTGGTATTGGAGCAGAGCTTGGAATTCAAAATAAACAGCTTGTTGTGATAGCACCAGTTGATGGTTCGCCTGCACAAAAGGCCGGAGTTAGAGCTGGCGATGCCATAGTAAAAATTGGCGACGAAGATGCCACAAAATTGACGGTAGAAGAGGCTGTTACAAAGATAAGAGGTGAGGCAGGAACGGATGTAAAAATAGTATTTGTTAGGGATGGCAAACCACTTGAGATTATTATTACTCGTGCTGAAATTTCTGTTCCAAGTGTAACCAGTAAGGTAGTAGATGGAATCGGTTATTTAAAGATTAGTCGCTTCAGTGATGACACTGCAGGGCTAGCCAAACAGGCTGCAACAGATTTTAAAAAGCAAAATGTTAGAGGCGTAGTTGTCGATGTTAGAGATAACGGAGGCGGTTTGCTTGACAGTTCAGTACAAGTGGCCGGCATTTGGCTAAATAACAAGGTTGTAGTTGAGGAGCGAGAGGGTGGAAAGACGACTGACTCACTTAGAACTAGCAACAATCCAATATTAGAGGGCATTCCAACAGCGATGTTGATTAACGGTGGATCTGCATCGGCTAGTGAGATACTAGCTGGAGCACTACACGATCACGGAGTCGCCACTTTAATCGGAGAGAAATCCTTTGGCAAGGGTAGCGTACAAGAGCTCATTGATTTACCAAGTGGTGGCAAGCTAAAAGTTACTGTCGCACGCTGGTACACCCCTAAGGGTAAAAACATCGATAAAGCGGGCATTATGCCAGATGAAGAGGTTAAATTAACTGCAGATGATTTCAACAACGGGCGTGATCCTCAAAAAGACCGAGCATTTAGTAATCTAAAAAAATAGCTTGCAAAACTCAGTGTAGTTATGCATAATGTCATACATTATCTAAGGAGGTGTTGGTGAAGAGTGAAGGTTTTAGTTTTGGATTGAAAAACAAAATCATTCTAATCATCACCAAAGACCCAGATAGCCACAAGAAGAGGCCGGACAACCGGCCTCTTCTTCTTTTTATTAATGAATCAAAAAAGGAGTGTTGATGAAATCAAAAACAAAATATATCTTTGTAACAGGCGGTGTATTATCTGGTGTAGGTAAAGGAATTTCAGCAGCATCTGTTGGCAATATTCTCAAAAGCCGTGGCTTAAAAGTGAACATTCAAAAGCTCGATCCGTATCTTAATGTAGATGCCGGAACACTCAATCCAGCTGAGCACGGCGAGTGTTTTGTAACTGCTGACGGTGCTGAAACTGATCTAGACCTGGGTCACTACGAGAGATTTATGGATGTAGAATTAACTCAGAAGAGCTCTACAATGAGTGGCAAAATTCTTAAACAAGTAATCGAAGATGAAAGAGCCGGAAAATATTTGGGAAAGACTGTTCAGTATATTCCGCATGTAACTAAGGCTATGCAAGAGCACATTGAGGCGGCAGCTGAGGGCTTTGACGTACACATAGTAGAGATTGGCGGTACAATCGGCGATATAGAGGGGCAGGGCTTTGTAGAGGCTATTAGAGAGCTCGGTATCAAATACGGAAGAGAGAATTGCATGTATATTCATGTAGTATATATCCCATATTTAGGTGCAAGCAAAGAGTTTAAAACAAAGCCCGCACAGAATGCTGTTAAAGATTTAAGAAACACAGGTATAGTGCCAGATATGATCTTGGCAAGATCAGAGAAAGTAGCGCCTGACAATACTATTGATAAACTAAGTTTGTTTTGCGGTGTTCCCAAAGCGGCAATTGCTCTTCTGCCCAATGCCGATACTGTTTATCAAGTACCACTAACACTTGAGGATAATGGTAGTGGGGATTATATTACTAAAAGACTAGGACTGGGTCTGTTAAAATCAAAAAACAAAAGCTGGCGAAGTTTTGTTGATCACGTTATTGCACCCAAGAAGAAGCTATATAAAGTTGGGATGGTTGCTAAATATCTTGATAATGAGGATAGTTACTTCTCTGTAGTAGAGGCCTTAAAGGCAGCGGGCTGGGATAATTCAGCAGACGTACAGATAGAGTGGATTGATGCTGAAAGGCTAGAGCGGTCACCAAGGACTGTTGGCAAGGTTTTAAAATCTGTTGACGGGATTGTGGTACCAGGTGGTTTTGGTAATCGAGGCATAGAGGGTAAAATCTTGGCAGCTGACTATGCCTTAAAAAATAACTTACCGTACTTAGGTTTGTGTCTTGGAATGCAAGTTGCAGCAATTTCAGCGGTTAGGCAAACGGGAATTAAAGATGCAAATTCTACAGAATTTGATCCGAGAACTCCAGAGCCAGTTATAAATACAATGGATGATCAAGTTGGCAAAGAGGGAACCGGAGGAACAATGCGACTCGGGGCTTATAAGTGTAGTTTAAAATCTGGGAGTATAGCAAAAAAATTGTATAAACAAACAATGATTAGCGAGAGGCATCGTCATAGGTATGAACTAAACAGTAAATATATTCCGGCTCTTAATAAACAGGGTCTGGATGTATCGGGAGTTTGGGAGGAGAAGGGGTTGGCTGAAATAATTGAGAAGAAAGACCATAGATTTTTTGTTGCAAGTCAATTTCATCCAGAATTTACCTCTAGACCTAATCGACCACACCCTCTATTTGTAGGATTTATTAACTCATTGAAAAAGCCCGTTAAGCTTGCTACTATAAAACAGTAATGGCTAAACCAAAGATTCTTTTTGTTGAAGACGACAATTCACTTGCTGAAATATATACTATGCGACTTAAGGCTGAAGGTTTTGATGTGTCTCACGTAGAAAACGGTGAAGACGCTTTATCTGAGGCAATAAAATATAAACCCGACTTAGTCTTGCTTGATGCTATGATGCCAAAGATTAGTGGTTTTGATGTTTTGGATATATTGAGAAACACTCCAGAAACAGCCAATGTCATAATAATTATGTTAACTGCATTAAGTCAGCCTAAGGACAAAGAGAGAGCGGAGAGTCTTGGAGTGGACGACTATCTAGTTAAATCTCAGGTGGTAATTGCTGATGTTATCGCAAAGATTAGGCAACATCTTGAGCACACTAAGTAATCCCGAGCTTGGGATAAATCGGAATAGAATTCACTCAAAAGAACTAATTATGGGAGTGATGGCGGTTGGATTGGCAGTTATTGGTAGTGCTGTGCTATCGATATATAACAGAGGTAAAAGAACGCAATTAACTCAAAATGGTGGTTGGGAAGAGTTAGATCTCACTAAGACAAAAGATTAAACATCTTAGTATTTATTTTAACAACCAATATTATTATTTAACGGTTACTTCGACGCGGGGGACTGAGCGACCGGTGAATGTTCTTACTTTTCGCTTTTCGAATCCAACAATACCATCTTTTGCTGCATGAATTGTAAAGTTTTTGCTAATAAAAGTACCTTCGCCAGCTCTTTTTGAGGCACCGACTTGTCTTACAATAACTTCACCCTCACGAACTGCTTGGCCACCAAAACGCTTCACTCCAAGACGTTGACCTTGGGAGTCTTTGAGGTTTTTACTTGTACCGCCGGCTTTTACATGTGACATATATTTACTTCTTCTCCAGTATTACTAATTCTCTAGCTACAATTTGATCTGGTCTATGATAGATTAGATCCTCGTTTGAAGCATGTTTTAAATCTATACGAGTGTACCCCATATCTGTTAAATGGTCAAGCATTTTGAGGTGAATATATTTGGAATTTGGAATTTTCAATTTGGAATTTTCGACATCGTTGTACCAAGCAGGAAGCGCTACGCAAAGTCTGGAGCCCAGAGATAATTGACTGGATATATTTTTTAAAAATCTTTCAGCAACAGTGTTTGCCTCGTTTATAATCTGATTCAATTCATTTGAAGGTGGTAGTGATGTGAGAGGCTTGCCAAGAAAAGTCTCACAGACTATATATTTGGGATTTGGTGTCCATTGGTAGGAGGTAGCATCTGCTTGTTCAATTTGAAATTTAGAATTAGAAATTTGAAAATTTTCAGACAGCCAGTTAAGATTTTCGATTGTGTAATCAACCATTTTTTGGTTTATATCAGATCCGTGTGCTTTATAACCCATAAGTAGTGCTTCTTGTAAAACTACACCAGAACCGCAGAATGGATCTAAAATATCGGGGGAATTAGGGGCGTTTTGATGTTGCGAACTTCCAACTGCCAGATTAATCATAATTTGGGCTAACTTTGGAGGCAGCATGCCGTTAAATGCATCTCGGTTTGGGCGGTCAAAGTCTCGCTTTGAGTAGTCATCAACGTTTTGTACTCCAGTTGTCTGCGCTAGTATGTAGTCATTACCATCTTTAACTAATAAAAATTCCCAGCCAAGTGATCCGGTTAGTTTGTTGTATAGAACAACAGCGCTCTCGAGAATCTCCGATTTATTCTCAATAACTCTAACGCTACGGCCATGTTTTTTGATTATCTTCTTGAGTGCTAGCATCCGTTTTAATATCCAATTTTTTTGGGCTTTGGCTCCGTAAATACTGACCCCAAGTTGTAATTTACCTTCAGGTAGGTAGTGAAGATGTTCAGGGATTGATTGCTCAAGGTATTTAAAACAAGACTCTAGATCAGAGTTCTCCAGTCTGCTTAGTATTTTTGCTGACTTAATTGTTCCACCTAACCTTTTTTGGGGTAGTTCAGTGTCTGAGTTGATTAGACAAATATCATTTCCGATTTGCTTAAGCGAGTCCTCACCAAATAATGCCTCAAGTTCGGCAATGGATAGCTTCGGTTGTCGTCCTAAAATTGCTAGTTGCATGTAGTAATAGTATCTTCTATCTGGGCACTAAGGGCAAGACTCGATATGAGGTATAATAACTCGTATTGATATGAAGAATTTTCTCAGAAAAAACTGGAAGGCAATTTTAAATGCAGTAACAATTGTATTGCTTGGAGCTGCTATATACTTTGTTCGCAAAGATGTTGGTAGCGTACTGTCTGATTTTGCCAAAATTAATGCCATAGCACTTATTTTAATGATACCTCTGCAGTTATTAAATTACTCCGCATATGCACATATGTATCAAGATTTGCTTGGAATGCTAGGACGTAGGCAGCCACTAAAGCGAATGTATAAAATCGCACTAGAACTTAATTTTGTAAATCATGTTTTTCCGAGTGGTGGAGTATCCGGATTTAGTTATTTTACTGCACGCCTAAAACCTTATGGTGTTAGCACCTCACAATCAACGTTGACTCAAACTCTTAGGTTTATTTTAACTTTTGCGAGTTTTGTCATCCTACTGTTCATCGGATTATTTATGTTGGCGCTAGGCGGCAGTGCTAGTAATATGACGATTCTCATTACGTGTTCTTTGGCGTTTCTGACAGTTTTTGTGATTGTTGTTGGGATGTACGTTATAAGCAATAAAAAAAGAATACACAGTTTTACTCAGACCCTTACAATCTACGTAAATAAGCTGATTCATGTCATAAGGCCTAAGCATCCTGAGACTATTAACCTCAAAAGAGTAGAGAAGGTGTTTAACGAAACGCATGACAATTATTTACTACTAAAAGAGAAATTTCCTGCAATGAAGAGTCCGTTCTTCTACTCGATATTGGCCAACGTGACTGAATTAGCTACTATTTATGTTGTTTATATTGCATATGGTCAATTTGTTAATCCAGGCGCAGTTATTATTGCATATGCCCTAGCCAATTTTGCGGGATTGATTGCAGTCTTGCCCGGAGGCATAGGTGTTTATGAGGGTCTTATGACAGCTGTTCTAATTTCAGCCGGCGTGCCAGCTGGACTAGCTATATCTGTAACTGTGATGTATAGAGTCATCAATATGGCTCTTAGCCTACCGGTTGGATATTATTTTTATCACAAAGCGATAGATAAGCTAGGTTAAATTATGGATGACATAGTTTTAGGTGTAAGCGAAGCAATCGATTTGATTAACTTGGCGCTAGAGCAGGCGAGCCCTCTGATATTAATTGAGGGTGAGGTTTCGTCATTTAAAGTAAATCAAAATAAGTATATTTTTTTTGATATTAAAGATGAATCTAGTACGCTAGGCTGCTTTATGATGTTATTTCAGCTGAAGTATCCAATTGAAGATGGTATGAAGATTAGAGTCTTGGCACAGCCAAAGCTGACAAAATGGGGTAAATTTAGCCTAACAGTTAAAGAAGTTGTCCCGGTTGGAGAGGGTAGTTTAAAAAAATCATTCGAACTTTTAAAAAAGAGACTAGAGGCGGAAGGTTTGTTTGATGAATCAAGAAAGAGACCGATTCCAAAATATCCTAAGAGGATTGGAGTTGTTAGCTCCTCGAGTGCTGCAGGATATAAAGATTTTATTAAGATACTGAGTAATAGATGGGGAGGGCTCGACATTGTACTTGCTGATGTTAATGTTCAGGGTGCAGACTCCCCGGGCCAGATTGTAGCTTCGCTGAGACACTTAAATGAGCTAAGTGATCCAGTCGATGTAATCGCAGTAATTCGTGGTGGTGGAAGTCTAGATGATTTAGCCGGATTTAATCACGAGGACGTTGTTAGGGCAATTGCTCTAAGTAGAACGCCGACGATAGTTGGTGTGGGACACGAGGTTGATACTAGCTTGGCAGATCTCGCATCAGATCTAAGGGCGGCTACACCGAGTAATGCAGCAGAACTCTTGGTGCCAGACAAAAAAAGTATCATAGAACAAGCAAGCAAATCAGCGATAGCAATCGAGGGTGTATTAATGGATTTATTATCCAATATTTCAGAAGATTCACGCAGTATATTCTTAACCATAGAAGAATCGGTTAACAGGCTTGTGCAGTTAAAACAGACCGAACTCCTGGCTCTTAAACGGACATTAGTCCAACTAGATCCCGCGCTGGCACTTAAGCGTGGCTATTCGATTGCCAGGACAAATTCAGTAATAGTAAGAAGTACGCGCGATGTTACAATTAAAGATAGATTAAGTGTTGAAGTATCAGATGGAATTATTATCACGGAGGTATTAGATGTCAGTTAATAAAAAAAGCGTTGAAGAAAAAATTCAGGAACTCGAAGATCTTTTAACTTGGTTTGAGTCTAATGAGGTAACCGTAGAATCAGCCCTGGATAAATATGAGCGAGCCGGCCAAATAGCCTCGGAGCTTGAAAATGAATTGAATAAGGCTAAGAATAAAGTTGAAGTTATAAAAAAGAAGTTTGCTTAAAGATATAATTATGATTTGGCTAGTTGCATTTATTATTGTCCTGCCATTTTCGCTCGTACTATTTTTTGGTGCACCTTACTTACCGACAAGACAAAGACAGGCGCTTCAAGCAATCAAGCTCCTTAATCTTAAAAAAGGCGAATTACTTGTCGACTTAGGTTGTGGAGATGGAGCAGTATTAATTCAAGCTGCTAAATTAGGTATAAGAGGGATCGGTTACGAGATTAACCCATACATCTATATAATTGCCAAAATCAGGACTTGGAAATATCGTAAATTTGTAACTATAAAAATGAAGAATTTTTGGGATGAAACTATTCCACCTGAAACAAAAGGTGTGTTTGTATTTCTTCTAGATAAATATATGGAAAGACTCAATTTAAAATTGACTAGAGATCTAAAACCAAAGACAAGGCTAGTTAGTTACTCGTTTGAAATACCTAATAAAAAAATCCATAAAACCGTCGACGCAATGCACCTCTATATATACTAGTTACAACTATCTTGCAAAACTAGCAAAAATGTGCTATATTCAAGTATAGGATTTTTAAAATAAAAAATGAAAAACACAGAACAACTCAAACCATCAGCAGAAAATCAAGAAGTTCCTGATTTTGATATTCATGAACACTTTAATTCTTTGTCTGAGCGTACTGGGCTGGAGGTGCTTGGTGACCCTGAAATACAAAAAGCTGCAGGCATATTAGGTAGTGAATTTGGAATAAAGCCAGAATTTTATGAAGGTGACCACGGTAGCGCGCGATCGATGCTACTATTTAGCCTAGGTTCAAAGATGGTTAAAGCAGAGAAATCGGGGCAGAACCCACGTACGCAACCAGAGCTGTTTGAATTTTTAGCGGATGCCACTTTGCTGATAGCTCAGGATTACGTCGATGAACATTTTGAGGACGTAGTAATGGAAATGAAGCAAGAAGCTAATGGACCATTCAGTGATGATCATAAAATTGCGGTTTTAGAGAAGTATCGCTCAGAAGAACTGACTGACGCCTTAAATGAACGTATCAGAAGAGACGATTTGTTAGGTACGGTTCGTGACAAATTAGGTATCACGGAAGAGACAGAAAAACCCTTTGAGTTAGTTGTATTATCAAAAGCGCAGGATGACCTTATGGTCTACGGATTTGATTCTGGTTATGACTTTCCAGTTTGGAGCGATGAAGATAAAACTTATGACCAAAAAGTTGAGCTGGCAAGACAGGCTTCAGACGAGTGGGACAATAAAGATACGTGGGAAAAAGGCTTGCTAAAACGGGGCAAAGAGTTCTCTCAAGAGTTCGATGGAGGTGATGAAAACTATATGGCTTTTGTGTCAACTTTAAATGGCGTAACGTATTTATGTATGAGCGCTGATACCGCCGAAAAAATTGCTTATAGCGATGATATTGAACACCGTGCGAATCATTATACAGATGACGATTTTGTTCAAGACGTAGCTATTTTGAATCACGAGTATGTTCATACCCAGAGTGATTTAAGATTAGATAATTTACTTGGTGTAAACATCGAGGAGAGACGTGCTGAATTCTTTAGCGGCGAAAAGCTGGGCTATCAAGATATTAAGTCGCTTTTTCAAGATATCCGGCTGGCAACTGGTTTTGATATAACTAAAACGATGGCTGGATTACCTAACGGAGGTTCTGCCGAGCAAGTTTATAGTGCGCTAGGCCTAGCAGTAGGAATTGATATGTTGGTGGATGTTACATTGGCCGTACCTGAAGCTTATTACAGTAATCAATCGAGTGCCGTTGTACGAAATGTGTTTGATCAAATCGGAGGGTATGATGGTGTTGTCAACCAGCTTTATAATTCTCTTGATGAAAACCAGCGCAGTGATGCCGAAATGAGAATTGATGAGATGATAGAAAAAGTCGTAGAATCTATAGGAGTAGAGAGTTTTAGGGATAGTGTTCTTGGGTATAGGTCAAGATTATCAAAGGCTGGGACAGCAAAAATTCGAGAACGAGCTGTAGCTCTTGGTATAATCACAGTTGATTTGAAGGAGGCTGCATGAAAAGCCCTAATAATCCAACACCTGGTGAAATACTTGCATCGTTACCAGATGCCAGGGTTGATTTGACTGATCCTAGCGGAGACTCTGTTTCTGCTAGTGGTGAGCATTTTACTCCCGTCCATGCTCTTCAGATTGGAGTACATGGCACAGCCCACGTAATTAGAAGAGATGGGGTTTCGGCATTAGTAACAAAAGACGGGGGCCTGGTCGAATCAACAATAGGAAAGGACGGGAAACCAACCTCGATCACTTATACAAGTCCAAGAAGACTTGTATGAGGGTATTTACAAAATATTGATAGGCAGTTACAGTAGTGTTAATGGTTAAGTTAAACAACAAAGGATTAATTAATCCGCTCTTAATTCCGTTAGTTTTATCGGCCTTAGTAATGGTGGGTTTTGCTATATCTACTTATGTTTATTACACAAATTTTGTTGATCAAAGGGATAATGTTAATCAAAAAATTAGTAACGCAGTTGAGATTGCAGAAACTGAGCAAAGAGAAAAGCTTGATAAAGATTTTGCTGAGCGTGAAAAGATTCCAAATAAAACCTACACAAGTCCATCAATTTATGGATCTGTAAAATTAACTTTTCCTAAAACTTGGAGTAGTTTTGTAACTGACACCGGCAGTAGTATTGATTATTATGGGCATCCGGACTACGTGCCGTCTAAAGGAGTGAATTACGCGCTTAGGATGAATGTATCAACCAAAAAATTTGCCAGCGAGATAAAATCATACGATGCTGAAGTTAAAAAAGGCGATTTAAAAGCAGTATCCATTACCGTATCCGGCACTACAGGAACTCGGCTTGATGGACTGCTTAAAAAAGATCAACAAGGAACAATGGTTATATTCCCGCTAAGAGACAAGACCTTAAAAGTGTGGACTGAGAATAAAGATTTTGCTGCTGATTTTGAATCTGTATTAAAGCAACTAACTTTTGTCCCTTAGCCTGTCTCTCAAGCATTACATTATTACAACAATGTTTATGCTCATGCTCGCGCTAAACGTAGAATCTCGGTTATACTACCATTAGATTCTGGAGGTAAAAGAATGCGTGACGAGGGTATAACTAGACATTCACAGCAGTTGCTTGCTGGGATTGCGCATGAATTAAAAACTCCTCTTACCTTAATTAGTGGATTATCAGCAGAGCTACAAGAACCTACGCTTGCTAGTAGACAGTTTCAGCAGTATGTACAGAGAATACAGTTTTCTTCTGATCGATTAATCGGTTTGGTAGATAGCATTTTGAGAGGTTACGAACTCGAGCAGGAAATGCTTGAGCTTCACTTTGAACCGATTAATGCCGAACTTATAATGGATGAGGTCGCTCACGAGCTCGAGCCACA
The DNA here is from genome assembly GCA_020631895.1 of Candidatus Nomurabacteria bacterium. Lineage (GTDB taxonomy): Bacteria > Patescibacteriota > Saccharimonadia > Saccharimonadales > UBA7683 > JACKGR01. The sequence continues at coordinate 9,766 of JACKGR010000004.1, read as the reverse complement.
TGCAAAAAAACAGGCTCAACTACTGGCTGTTAGGAGTAAACAAAAATCCACAATAATTGCCGATAGGGGTTGCCTCCACGCTGTGCTTTTTAACCTTCTTGATAATGCTATAAAATATTCCAATCCTGAATCAACTATTGAAATGGAGGCTAGATGCAGAAGTGGCAAGGCACAACTTGTAGTTAAAGATTACGGAGCAGGTATCAAAAAATCTGAACTTAAAAAGTTGTTCTCTCAATTTGGCAGAGTGCAGAGACCGGTTCCACAATGGGCTTCTACGACTGGTCTTGGACTTTATATTGCCCGCCAATTGACTGAAGCGATGAATGGAACTCTGGATTTATCTCGGCGTCGAAATGGGACTAGCTTTTTGGTTAACTTACAGCTGTCACATCAATTAAGTTTGTTTGAGCTATGATATCAATATTACTGGTAGAAGACGATGCTTGGTTAAGAGAGCTTTACGGGCAAGCTCTCGAGAGACTCAAGGATGTTTCTATGGAATATGCCGAGTCTGCAGGAGCGGCTTTGAAGATTCTTGATTCACGATCGGTAGATTTGATTATTTTAGATATATTTTTAGATACCCATAGTGGGGTTGAACTTTTACATGAGTTAGCCTCATATAACGATACAAGACTGACGCCTGTGGTAATTTTGAGCGCCGTATCGGAAAGTGATTTTGGAATGGATCATAAACGCTGGGGCCAATATGGTGTAGTCAAGTATTTGTATAAACCAAGTACAAAGCCTCAAGATTTAGTAAATGCAGTAGAGCTTCATTTTTCAAAAAGAACTACCAAGGGGGATATATGAAGCAACAAACCAGTCCTGCAATAGTCCTCAGACGTACAAATTATGGCGAGGCCGATAGAATAGTCACATTTTTGACTCCAATCGGAAAAGTTAAGGCGATGGTAAAGGGAGTTCGTAGATCAAAAAGCAAGCTAGCTGGTGGCATTGAGCTGTTCTCCGAGAGCACAATAACATTTATGTATACCAGGGGTGATTTGGCGAGAATAGTCAGTACTCGGCTAGATACACATTGGGATGGAATTATTGGAGATTTGCAAAAGATGATGTTTGGCTACGAGGCCATGAAGCAAATTGATAAGCATATTGAAGATGAGGCGGATCGGGACTATTATGATCTCCTAAAAGGGACTCTAGCTGGGCTAGCCGACTCTGAAATTCCGCTAGAAGCTATGCAAGTTTGGTTTTACTCGAGGTTGCTTTTTATTGAGGGAACACAGATTAATACTGCTGAGGACGTGAAAGGTAAAAAGTTAAGTTCTGACGAGCGTTATAATTTTTCACCAGACAATATGGGGTTCGAGGCATCGACATCGGGACGCTATAAACCTGATGATATAAAACTGCTCAGGCTGATGGTTCAGCATAAACCACAGTCGTTAAAACAGATCAAAAATCTATCTGAACACTCAAAAACCTTAAAAGATTTGTTCACTCTCGAGCTGTCGCAGTTCATGAAATAATCGTCATGTAATTGATGACAACAGATTAGATTCGGGTTATACTATTAATTAGTATGAGTATGCTTGATATATCAACAACTGACCTGAAATTTGCGCAGATTCTGAGTGTTGTTGCTTGTGGTGTATTCGGTGGCGCTGCGTAAGCAGGCCTATTTTTCACACTATTTTTTAATCAAGCAGTAAACCTTAAATCAGAAAGGCAGAAAATTAAAATGAGCACTACAAATTTAGAAACAATAGTTAGTTTATGTAAACGTCGCGGATTTATTTATCAAGGGTCAGAAGTTTACGGTGGACTTAGCGGAACCTGGGATTACGGCCCGCATGGAGTTACTTTAAAAAAGAACATTATGAATCTCTGGTGGAAGACTTTTGTTGAAGATCGTGACGATATGTACGGCGTCGATGCGGCAATCCTCATGAATCAAAAAGTCTGGCAGGCTAGTGGACACGCTACAGGCTTCAACGACCCACTAGTAGAGTGTAGCCACTGCCACGGACGTTTTAGAGAAGACAAGATTGATACCTCTAAATGTCCTACTTGCGGCACTAAGGATTCATTTGGGCCAGCTAAACAGTTCAATATGATGTTTAAAACTAATGTTGGGCCACTAGCGGATGAGGAGTCGATTTCTTACTTAAGACCTGAGACAGCGCAGGGTATTTTTACTAATTACAAAAATGTAGTTGATAGTTTTAGCCCAGATTTGCCGTTTGGTATTGCTCAACAAGGTAAGGCTTTTAGAAACGAGATTTCACCGCGTGATTTTGTCTTCCGTTCGCGAGAGTTTGAGCAGATGGAGATTGAGTACTTTGTTGATCCAGATAACTGGGAGGCTGAGTTTGAAAAGTGGGTAAGTTATATCGCTGATTTTCTTGATAAATTGGGTCTTCCAAAAGATAGTATTCATAATCTCGAGGTTGAAGAGGCTGATCGCGCACACTACAGTAAAAGGACGATTGATGTAGAGTTTGACTTTCCTCACGGTCGAGATGAACTACTAGGCCTTGCTTACAGAACCGACTTTGATTTGATGAACATTCAAAATAACAGTGGTAAAAAGATGGATTATCGCATGAAGGATGGCAGTAAAACTTTTGTACCTCACGTTATCGAGCCAAGCTTTGGCGTTGAGCGCGCTATAATGGCGGTCCTAACTTCAGCTTATACCGAAGATGAAGTAAACGGTGAGAAGCGTGAGTATTTAAAACTTCCTGAGCACTTAGCGCCGGTGAGATTTGCTGTTTCTCCACTAGTTAAGAACAAACCAGAGCTTGTCGAAAAGGCTAAAGAAGTTTATCAAGCTTTGAAGAAGAAATACGGAAACGTTATGTGGGATGACAACGGTAATATCGGTAAGCGCTATCGACGTCAAGATGAGATCGGGACTCCATACTGCGTAGTAGTGGACTTCCAGACATTAGAAGATGACACTGTAACTATACGTGACAGAGATACAACAGAGCAAAAACGTCAGAGTATTGATTCACTCGTAAAGTCATAGCATGAAGAAAAAGGTTTCAGTCAGCGATTCATTTCAAACTGATTACTCATATGAACTTACTGAGCCGCTTGGCAAAAACTTTGCAGTGGATTTTAAACCCGAGCTCACACCTAAAGATATGCTTGAGCTCGGGGTCTTTGGAGGCTCATATTTAAATGACTGCCAGGATGAATTCCTAGCAGATTGGTTTAAAAATGCCAGGCTGAGTGACCATGGTACAGACTCAAATTTCAACTTCTTCGAGGTGTCAGCAAGCCAACCTCTGAAGGTTTGGCAGGACAAAGGTTGGATATACAAAGACGATCCGCGAGGCTGGTTTCAGTGGTACTGCCGATACTACATTGGCCGAAGAATTCCCGAAGAGGACAAAAGACAAATCAAACGTTGGAAGCAAATGACAAGGCATATAGCTCAAATTAAAAAGAACTGCTATCCCTGCGAATTAACCTGTCGTCGACGCCAAAGGCAGGCATTGTTACACTGGGCATACGACAGTAGGAACTATTAGTTAAAAGATAATTTTATCCAAAATAGTCAGTAGCATCTAAATATTGCAAATATAGCAATAATATGCTAAGATAATACTGTTAATAATAACAATAAAACAAAAAATGATTAAAACAGCCGAAAAACCAACTAACGATCAGAACGCTGGAATGGAAATATCTGATATATCCAATGAATTAGAGCAAGGTTCGGGTATTAACGCTGAAGTGATTGTAGACCCAGAGTTTAGAGCTGTTGCACAGGGTTTTGAAGATTATTATAGAGGAATGCCGGAAACAGATAGAATATATGGCGAGGGACAGTGGGAAGCTGCGGGAAGGATCCGTGATGTAATCAAAGAGGCAGTAAAGCCAATAGGATATTTTAGAACCGCCTCAAGAGGATTGGAGTTTAATCCTCAAGCTCTTATTGACGCAACAAATATATTATTGTTTACAAAACAGGTAATGGCCGAGGTGAATGGCGGAGAATCGGGAGAGTTTGCAGAATTAGCCTTTGAAAGCAGCTCAAACACAATCTTTAAAAGGTTAGAGGATTTGCTACCTCCGGGAAGAGTAGGGAACCGTGAATTGACTAAAGGGCAGGATATCGTACCTTTGAAATCATTCGCTGTTCTTACAAGCTTAGTTCGAGAATCAGGAAATTTTAATTATAGTACCACTAAAAAACTATCAAGCTTAATGGCTAAGTTTGGTATTGAGCACTATAACTTTGATGAATTTTTAGAATCAACAGATCATAAAACAGCAACAGATACATTAATATTGGCTGCTAATGCAGTGGCGGGTAATGCTATATCTCAGGGTCGAAAAATGAATGACCAGGAAATAATGGTATGGGAAAAATTAGGTTTGCTAATCGGTCTAAATAGAGATGATGTTTTGGACATGGCTAACTTATGGGTAATGAACGACAGAGAAAAAGACCAAAGAGTGGAAAAACGTCAGCATAATGTGAGAAATAACGTCGTTAAACTAATAGAACTAAACAATGCAGGCGTAGATATTTCTAAAATGACTAGTAGATACGGGATACGAAACTTTACTAGATATAAAACAGAAACACTACTAGCACAACAAGAGGCCAGCTATAATCCGGAAGGTATTACTTTAGCTCTAACAGCTGAGTCTGATTGGAATGGTGCTATTAAATCGGTTGAAAAAAATATTGATCAATCGGGTTGGGAGAATCCAGTCTATGCTGAAGTAGGTTCTTTACCAGATATTGCGCGTAGATTAGTTTATGTTACTAAAACTCACGGACCCGTGAACAGGCTATTTTTTGAAGTCCATGGTTCTGAAATAGGGATGTACCCGGGGATGGGTAAAAAGAGAAAAAATGCAATAACCGTAGATGCAATTTTGGAATCCAGAGGAATTGAACGTCTGGTTGAGAGAGGGCTACTATCAAAGGACTGTGAGGTAATATTAAAGTCGTGTAATACTGGGCATGAGGATGGTGTTGGTGAAGCGATATCTGAAAAAACCGGGCTCAAAACAACAGCTCCGCCTTATGAATCTAACGCACTTATTGTCGATCCAGAAACTGGAGATGTAAAGTCATTTAAATCAGTGGATACTGGCGATGAAGCTGACTATGGTGCAAATGTATTTGTTGATGGAGAGCTTGTTAAATAAAAGTATAAACAAGAAAGCGAAAATCCTTTCTTAAAGTGGACGTTGATATTATTGTCATATGATTGTAAAAAGTGTATAATATTTATAATTAGCGAGGTAGTTTATGTCTAGAATTTCAACAACCCAGTTAGAGAAGAAAGCTGCTTTTGAGGCATCATATTACGGTGACATGCCAGATGAGGTTAAGCAGCTTGCAGATCTGCGAAACGAAGGTATAGATTTAGTCAGGGCGAGACAAGGCACTAGCTCAGTCTATAGAGGCGTAGATATGCTTGCAGAGTCATACGAAGGGCTCAGCAGTGTGCTGCATAGATATCGGAGAGAAAGGTTTGCCTCTGAATATATGTATGCGCGTGCCAGATTATTGGTGCGTGATTATGATTTCGCTGGGGTAGTTGCATTACAAGCGGTTGAAGACATACCTGAAGTTCCAGAAGAACTTTCAGACTTTGTAATTGCAGATCAATATGTTGCAATTGCTTCAGGTAGACTTTCGTTGATACTTTCTTCAGCAGGTAGTGGCACGTCAATGACAATTGCGGAGAAGAACGACGCCAGAATGCCAGCAATTGAGGCGGCACGACTTGCTAGAAGAACATGTCGACATAGTGAAGATAGAGTTAGAATGTTGTTCCCTAACGGGGAGATGACTGAGACTGAGCGTAAAGCTAAAAGACGAGAGCACACAATCTCAGCTATTGCAGCCACTGCTGGTCTCTGGGTTCCTACTAAGACTACAAGGCTAGTAGCAGAAAAAAATTGCGCCTAGTATGGACGAGTTTGTCTCTAACCTAGATGCGCTCCATCATATACAACAGGCGGTTCTTAGACAGCTTACTTACTCAAAATATTTAAGTCACACTGAGCTTTTGCCGGATGGGATGGCAGGCAATGCATTTAATTATCATCTTAATTTTTTAGTTAAGCAAAAATTAATCGAAAAATCTGATAAAGGCTATACGCTGTCTGCTCTAGGCAGAATTGTTGTAGAGGCAATGTCGCTTGATGCAAAAAGGTTCAAACTTCGACCAACTTGTGGGGTTATGTTACTGCTCGAAGATTCTGAACGTAGAGTACTCATACATAAAAGTCGTCGACAGCCACTGCTCGATTATGCGGGTTTGCCATTTGGTAAGCTGAGGATTAGTGCAAACTATAAGGCAACTGCGGAGAGGATGATTATTAGAAAACAAATGGATCTTGCCGACGTAAAAGATCTTAAATTTCACTCACCCTTAAATGTAATTTATGAAGAAGATGAAGAAACAGTATGTCACCGCACGGGGCAGATATGGCACGGATTGTATACTGGAGATAAAAAAGAAATTGAAACCCAAAATGGTCTGACGTTTTGGTCTGCAAAAGATTTTAAATTGAAGTCGGAAGTCGGATTAGCAAAAAGCGGCGAGCTGAACGATTGTACGCTAGTAATTTAAACTTTAGGTAAATTGTCTTACTCATATAACTAATCGATTCGGTATACCGTAAAAAGGTAAACGAAAGGTTGATTTTGTATGAGAACATTCAATGCTGGAGCAATCCCACACTCTGGATTGAGAGAGACCATAGGAGGTATATATAGCTCGGCAAGATTTGAGGATCATGAGTCACGAGCACTAACACTAGAGGCGGAGGCGCAATTTGTTAGAAGAGCCGCAAGTCTGGGGTACCTCGGGTTATTAGATGGAGAAGTTGATAAAGTCCGTCAAGATGATTTTTATGCTGGTAATCTACAGGGGGCATTGCTGCACTATTTTGGAAGAAATATCGATGATGAACTATTATTAGAAATTGAAAATGATTTTGACGGTGAAGCTGCACAATATATTGCGTTTTTAGAATTTGCTGAAAAAATAGCAGGATTTACTGGACTAACCCCAGTAATTATAAATGCGCCTCAATACGAAATATATTCTGACGGTGAAACATCAAGACGCGATTATTGGTTGGTAATGGTCGATCCAAGTTGCCCGTTTTATGCGACACAGGATTATAAAGACGGAGTTTTAATGCACGCCTTCACTGGCGAGACAGCAAGTGTTGAGGCTCGTAGCTTTGGGATATTAGGTAAGTCATACCACATACAGTCTGATATTAGCGAACGCACTATTGGCCAGACTACAAATAGGGTTGAACAACCGTGTAACTTCGTTCAATTAATACATTCTGAAGTTCGAGCCGATGGGAGATCGTCTGGCTACGGTACATATGCTTATGGAGAAGTGCACGAGAACCAAATTTTAAGTGGTAACAGTGAATCCGCTATCTATACTGTCGGGTGGGAAGAGGTTGAAGGTTTGGTATTAAGTGAAAAAGAAACCAGCCAAAGAGTAAAGGCAGCAAAACTTGTATGTGAAATTGTGCCAAAAAATGTGAAATTAAGAGAAGTCATGCCAAGGGTCGCTAAAATTATTCGGGCAGCAAAAATACTTGATGAGGCCACTGCATAATTGATAAGAGAGTCCTTAAGTTTGAATCCTAATGTCATCGTGGTAACATCTAATCATGAAAACTACTATTGAACCCGAAAAATTAGAAGACATTAGAGAGCTTATTGATAGTGTGGATAGAGAGATCATTCTTCTGTTGAAGCAGAGGAGTCGACTTATTGATATGGTGGTTGAAGTTAAGAAAGAAACCAAACAAGAGGTAAACCAACCAACAAGATTTGCTTTGATGGTTGATAGGCTTCAGGAGATAGCAAAAGAGGAAGGTCTTGACCCAGATCTCGTTATTGAGGTTTGGGATGCGATTCATGAATCAAGCAAGCGTCAGCAAAATAAAGTCTTAAATAAATAGAAACAGATTGCTAAGATGTTGTCTAGCAAATTTTTACCCTATAATGTTTGGAGATTTAATTAATTCAAATTAGGCAACAAATATTTCGTCTGGCCAGGTTTATAGTATATGATTGGTATATGGAAACAGCTTTAGCTACGAGACGACTAATATATGGATCTTGGGGGCTGGCTGCAGTCGTTTGCGGGCTAGCAATTTTCACCTGGCAAGGGGTTCGTTTTGATGGTAGGTCATTATCGATTTATGACTGGTTCCCACTATTAGGTTTATTGGCATTCAGTCTAATGTGGACGCACTATATACTTGGATCGGTTCGCAGGTATATTGGGTTGCCAAAAGATGCAAATCAAAACTATAACTCAATAAGTGGGGCAGTAGTGCTACTTTTGATTTTATTACATCCTAGCCTACTAATCTTTGCTCTTTATAAAGATGGCTTTGGTCTGCCCCCCTCTAGTTATTTAACGGTTTATGGCGAGCCGATTATGAAGGTAGCGATTATTCTCGGAACGACTTCATTCATTATATTTATGATGTTTGAGCTCAAGCGTTGGCTCCAAGACAAGCCAATTTGGCGAGTTATCGATTCTTTACAAGCAGTTGCGATGGGATTTATTTTTTATCATGCGTTGACATTGGGTGGCGAGCTTTCGACTGGATGGTATAAAACAGTTTGGTATTTTTATGGTATAAGTTTATTGGTTAGCCTGATATTAAATTATAAAATAGATAAAAAGACTGGAGAGTCCAATGCAATCAAGCAAAAATAATTCAAAGTTGGTCGTCGGAGTAGTTTTAGCAGTTGCCGTAGGCCTAGCCTTATTAATATGGGTACTTGTTGGCAGAAGTGCAAATGCACCGTCCGAGAGTTTGGAGACAGAATCGAGTTCAAATGGGACTTCGATTTCTTCAGAAAATGGCAACAATGCCGATCACTCAACAGATTCTAAAACCATAGTTTTTAAAGATAACGGTTTTAGCCCAGCAGAATTGACCGTAAAAAAGGGAACAACAGTTGTAGTAAAAAATGAATCCTCTGATAGTATGCAATTTTCATCAGATGATCATCCGACACATAGATTAAATCAAGAATTGAATCTTTCGGTATTATCACCAGGTAAATCCGCATCTTTTGTTGTTAGTAAAGTAGGCGAATGGGGCTTCCATGATCATCTTGACAGTAGCCAGACCGGTACGATAACGGTAACTGAATAAATGCATACTCTGTATACAGACGGTAGCTGTAGCCCGAACCCGGGTCCGGGCGGTTTTGCGGTAATTGAAGATCGTGAGCCTGTTAGACTGGGTTTTCACCCAGATTCTACAAATATTAGGATGGAAGGTTGGGCGCTTATAGCGGCACTAGAGTACGCTGACGGTAAAGAGTATGAGATCAAAACGGATAGCGAATTTTGGATAAAAGTGGTAACAGAGTGGTCGCTCAAATGGGAGGCCAACGGGTGGCAGAAAAAGGGAGGAATCAAAAATCTCGATATAGTTCAGGAGCTTTGTAGTTTATATAAAAAATCTAATGCAAAACTAACTTGGGTTAGAGCTCATGTTGGAACAGATGGAAACGAACTCGCAGATGAGTGGGCCAACAAAGCAAGGCTAGAGCAATTGACTAAATAGTTGTGACATTTAGCATTGATTTGCTTCGACACGTAGAGCATAATTGTCCTTATTAACAAGGAGGCTAGTATGGGAAACGTAGATGTGAATTATGTTGCTGTTTTGCTTGCAGCATTATCAAGTTTTGCAGTTGGAATGGTTTGGTATGCTAAACCAGTCTTTGGTGCAAAGTGGATGAAGATGGTTGGAA
>JACKGR010000003.1 GCA_020631895.1 Candidatus Nomurabacteria bacterium | reverse complement strand
GTAGCGGAAGTCTGGGACCTACTCCGAACATTGTAGGTTCTTGCCAATGGTGCGTTATCCACTTCAACATTAATAACTTCTGAGGAAACTTTGTCCCCGTTGCTGTCGGTGGCAACAGCAACCAGCTGATAATTGCCTTGGTCAATTACCGTCGTATCCCAGGTTTGTGTAAATGGGCTAGGAGAAACCGAAGATCCTACCGCCTCACCATCAGCATAATATTGAACAGAGCTAATACTGGGCGAACCTATGGCTGTAGATTCTAAAGTAACGTTTCCTCCAACCGTCGCCCCCTCTATGGGTGTTGAAATAGAGATAGAGTTTGTATCGCCTTCTGTGGCCAATGTATGTACATCCTGGTCGCTAAGAACTCGGTTATAGACGCGGACTTCATCTAATGTACCCTGTAATTGCTGATTGTACCCAGCCCATGGCGAACGACCTAACAGAAACTGTGGGCCTAACTCTTGGGGACAAGACATCGCTAGCCCGGTCTGTGGAACTCCGTTAATAAATAATTTTGACTCATTAGTCGAATAAGAGTTTGTAACTACAATGTGTGTCCAACTGGTCGCATCGATATCAGATGTTATTTTTGCATTTTGAGCAGCATTAGTTGTTAAAACTTTTAAAGATTGAGCTGTATTGTCGTATGCCACACTAAAGCAATCATTGTTGTTTGTCCCACTACTAGCCTGGGCCAATAGGTATTGGGTATCGTCACCGCCTGCGTCGGCTTTAAAATAATAACTATAGCTAAAATCTGGAGTTTGACCACTCAACAGCTGATAGGGGATATCAACCGTATCGTCGGATCCGTCAAAACTGAGTGCGTTGCCTACGGCTCCACTTACAGTTGCTGCGCTTCCGTTTATGGATCCATTATATGCATGGCCTGAACTATCAGGAGCGGTTGATCCACTAATGTCGTCGAAGGAGTAGTAAGCAGTTAAACCGGTAGTAATGTCTGCACGGGCAGTTGATGGACTTTGCAATACAATAGTTAAAGGCATCACAAAAACAATTAGTAAGAAATAATTTATAACAATTTTTATATATTTATCCAAGCATTTGCTCCCGAAATGTACCCCAAAATAACCTTAAGCTATTTTAGCAATTATTATATAATTCTACTAAAATTGACTTTTGAGATTAGATTTAGCTAGAAGATGTTTGCTGACTAGAAGTTATGTAGTTTATCTCGTTGATAATGTCTAGAAGTGCTTGAGCTTTTTCTTTTTCGCCTTCGATTGCCTGGGCTGCATCAAAAGCTGGTTTAATTAGGGCTGGATCATCAGATGCTCTTAGCATCATTAGGTATTTATCAAATTTGTCGGCTGGTTCAAGATCTAATTTCTCGATTAGTGGGCGAAGTTGTTCTAGGGCAGAGTTTTTTACGCTATCCAACTCGCTATTATCACCAGTTCCACCTGAAGGTAGGTGAGCGTCGGCATCTGAGCTAAGCCCTGCTGGCAGGTCATTGCCAGAGAATGCTATACCTGTGGCGCTATCGTCGGAGTTTTTATCGCCATCAAGCAGAGGTCCTTTTGAGCTATCTAGTACCGCCATTGCATCGGCCTGAGCCACATCATCACTTGATGTCATTACGCCAGCAGAGGCTACCTGTGGATCCGCCGCAATTGCTGCGCTATCAGGCGTCATATTTGCGTCAGGTGTAGAGACATTAGCTCCAGTTTGATCTGTAGCCTGCCCATTTGCGCCATCCATTGTGTTGGCGTCTTCAAGAGCCTTTACTAAGGCATCTGTGTTGTCATCTTTTTTTAACGGATTCAAGTTCATTTTCCCACCCATGATCTTAACTTATTTTTAATAGTTCAGGTACAATAATACTTGATACCATAACCATAATGCAAGGGGAGACTATGCTTGACGATGCTACATATATTTCTAGGTTTGATTCTAATGATGCTGTAGGTGTAACTATGGATCAATGGAAGCAACTTGAGCATGAGTTTAAAATACCTGAGCTCAGCTATAAAGTTAACAACATTGTTTTTGCGGGAATGGGCGGATCAGCGCTTGCCGCAAATCTATCTTTAGTCTGGCCCGGATATTCTGTACCTTTTGAGATCTCTAGATCTTATTCAGTTCCAAAATACGTAAATGAAATAACTTTAGTCTTAGTATCAAGTTACTCGGGTAATACCGAGGAGGCTGTGTCGTCATTTAACGATGCTTTGTCAAAAAAGGCTCACATTGTGGTGATTTCTGCGGGTGGAAAATTAGCGGATTTAGCTAGCAAAAATAATTGTACATATGTTGAACTTCCAAGCGGGTTACAGCCTAGGCATGCGGTTTTATATGGATTCAAAGCTCTAGTTACAGTTTTGGAGAGATGTGGATTTGTTAATGAGGGTCAGGCTGAACTGTCCATACATAAGACAGCTGAGTATCTTAAAGCTTGTTTGGGCCATTGGGGACCGAGTGTTTCAACCTCAGACAACTTAGCCAAACAATTAGCTCTTAATATTGTTGGCAAAACACCGATTATCTACGGGGGGTTACTTTATCCAGCAGCCTATAAGTGGAAGATTAATATGAACGAGAATGCCAAGAATACTGCGTGGTGCAATGAGTACTCTGAGTTCAACCACAATGAGTTTATGGGTTGGGTATCTCGCCCGATAGAAAAGCCATTTGCGGTTTTTGATTTAATATCAAGCTTTGACCATCCGCAGATCAAAAAGCGCTTTGAGATATCTGACAAACTGCTTTCTGGTAAACGCCCTAAGTCATACCAGATTCACGCTGAGGGAAAGACAAAACTTGAGCAACTACTATGGATTGTTGCACTTGGCGACATGGTCAGCTTATATCTAGCACTACTAAACGGAGTAAACCCAACACCAGTTGAACTAATAGAAAAGTTAAAAAAGGAGTTAGCTTAATGCCTGACGATACACCAAAATTTGATTCAAGTAATTTTACTGTAGATTCTTATGTAAGAAAAATTGAAAAGCCTTGGGGCTACGAACTTCATTGGGTGCCTGAAGATGCACCATACATGGGCAAATTAATTCATATAAATGCTGGCGCTAAACTTTCGCTTCAAATACACGACGAGAAGCAAGAGAGCTGGTTGCTAGTATCGGGTGAAGCTAAGGTTATTTGGGAGGATGCAAACGGAGAAATAACTGAAACTATACTTAAAAAAGATGTTGGTTATTCAACACAGATTGGTCAGAAACACCGCCTTGCCGGCATTACTGATTGTGATATTGTTGAAGTTTCAACTCCTGAAAAGGGTACCACCTGGCGTTTAGAGGATGATTATTCTCGTCCTGATGAGACCCCGGAGCAGCGAATAGTTGAACGCAGCTAAAAACTACTTATATTGAACTATTATGCAGGGAAAAATTTTGAATCATGGTCTGTTCTAGATTAGATTTAAGCGCTACTCGTATCGGAGGGCTTCGGTAGGTTCTTTTCTAGCTGCATGAATTGCTGGCCAGGTTCCGAAGATAACACCAACTACGACTGAAACTCCAACAGCTAGGAGTATGACAAGTGGATCCAAGGATGGCTGAATTGATGTTTGAGACCGAATAATATAGCTAATAATAAAACTAAGAACTATACCGATTAATCCGCCGGTAAGAGTAATGACTAGAGCCTCGGTTAAAAACTGCATAAGAATCTGGGTTTTAGTAGCGCCAACGGCCTTTCTAATACCAATTTCTTTAGTTCGCTCAGTTACTGTTACAAACATAATGTTCATAACTCCAATGCCACCTACAAGGAGCGATATAGATGCGACAGCTGCAGTGAAGGTAGTAAGTGCTTTAAATAGATCACTCGTGGTATTAACTAGCTGGTCCTGTGTAGTAATTGTAAAATCCTCTTCGCCTGAGTGGTTCTTTAACAGTGAAAGTTTTATATCGCGGGCTGTTTGTTCACTTTTGTTTGAGTCATTCATTGAGACAGTAATTTGCTGGAAGGAGACTACATCCTGATTTAACTTCTGTCCGGCCGGCAAAGGTATGAGCGCCATGTCATTAATTGGTCGGCCAAAATTAAATCCCTTAACACTGTTTAGGACACCGATGACAATAAAGTCAGTTCCACGTATCTGTACACTGCTTCCGATCGGGTCTTGATCGCCAAAAAGCTGCTTGGAGACGTTACTTGAGAGAACTGTAGTGTTATTGTTCTTCAAGTCCCCACCAAAGAACTGACCAACCTCAAGTTTCTGCTTTGTCATAGAGAGGTAATTTTGCTCAACGGCAATAATTCTGGTGTTTAACTTATTACTGTGGTGAGATATTGAGCCATCTAATTGCATAAGTCCGCCGGCATCAGCGACGTTAGAGATTTGCTTAATCGATTTTAAATCATTTTGGCTAAGAGTAGCTATTGTGCTCGAGTTGCCAAGAATGTTGCCTATAGTGGATAGACCGGCTTCTTGATCTCTTCCTGGAGCAACTGTGATTAAGTCACTTCCGAGATCTCCTATCTGTTGATTTACCTGATTCTTTACTCCTTGGCCTAGTCCAATAATTGTTGTTACTGATGTTACGCCGATAATAATACCTAGTAGTGTTAAGATTGTACGAATTCTATTAGATCGTAGGCTATTCCGGGCAAGCTTTATATGCTCAATAATCATTTTTTGGACGTCCTCTTCTTGCTCGAGCGCCGATTTTTAATTCGGCTGAGTTTTCTCTTTGATTTTACAGGTTTCTTTTTGGAGCTAAACTTAATGTTAAGATCCGTAGTAGCTTTTGCGAGCTTGCTTGATTCAGTTTGCTGAGAGACGATATCCTTCTTCATTTCTGCACCAGTTACGTCCTCTTCAATCCTACCATCACTCATCTTGATGACGCGTTGGCCATAGGCTGCTAGGTCAGGGTTATGGGTCACCATAATAATAGTATTGCCGGCCTCGTGAATTTCTCTTAATGCCGCCATAACAAGTTTGCTAGATTTGGTATCAAGGTTTCCGGTCGGCTCATCTGCTAGAACAATACTTGGTCGATTAACCATTGCTCTTGCTATCGCAGCTCTCTGGAGTTGACCGCCAGATAGTTGGTTCGGCAGATAATATTCTTTCTCTTGGATACCTAAATATTTAAGAATTTCGCTGGCTCTCTCATAACGTTTTACTAGAGATACGCGCTTGTAAAGAAGTGGAAGACTTACGTTATCTAAAACATTCATTCTCGATATCAGGTTAAAATTCTGAAAAATGATTCCGATGTTGTTGCGACGTACTTTTGCTTTCTTCCTCGCGCTTAGATACGCGACATTTTTACCATCAAGTTTATAAACTCCGTCATCGGGCGTATCAAGTAGACCAATAATATTTAGCAGTGTACTTTTGCCGGAGCCACTAGGTCCCATTATCACCAAAAATTCACCTCGGGGCACCGATAGTGAGATCTCTTTTAGTACATTTGTTGAACCATTTCCGAGACCAAACGATTTACTAATTTCGACTAATTCAATACTTTGCATTAGTATCCATTGTAGACTAGCGTGCACCGTAAACCAACCATAAACAGCTTAATTCCCATCTGTTAAATGTTTTGCTTTTTGGATTTTGACTTAACTGAATTTAGACAAGTAGCATTAAAATATAACTAGCTTATTAATTTCAATACGATAAACCAAAGTAGGATTATTTTAAAAACCTTCTTTTGATTTACTTATCACCAAACCGTTTGTAAAAGTTACTTTTATATTCTTATACAAAGCTATTCCTGGTCCCCATTTACAGGTGACCGTTCCAGAGCTGCTTGGTCCGTTACTATTATCACATGACACATATGAACTATCTAACACCTCTCTAACCTGAGATGGGGTCATTCCATTTTCTATACTGTCAAACTTCTGTTGATTAACATCTTGCCGAGTAGACACTTCGTCGTACAATTGATCTGCAGCTTGTTTAGTTGCGGCTTGTTCAGCTTTACGTTGCTTAAATGAAGGTGAGTTGAATGCCAAAATCACTGCACCTATGAGAATAATTTGCGTTAGCAATGATAAACCTAAGCACACTAATGCAAATATTTTATTAACTTGGCTTTGTGACTTTTTTGCTTTGACTAAACCAATGATTGACATAATCATGCCTACGAATGGAAATAAAACAGTCATGACAACCGTGATAATACTATATGTTGAAACACCATCTTTTTCTTGAATTTGGCTAGCTTGAGGTGGTTGCTGATTTATTTGAGGTTGTAAGTTTGGATCCATCTTTGTCCCTTCTATCCTAAAATTATATTGCAATTGTAACATGCAGCAGATTAAATGTAGCGCTGGAGAACATTTTAAGAAGCTGATAGGATAGATTCAGTTTTGGAGAGGTGTCCGAGTGGTTGAAGGAGCACGCTTGGAAAGCGTGTATGCGTGCAAACGTATCGCGGGTTCGAATCCCGCTCTCTCCGCCAGGAGAAGGGTGCTCAGCATTTATGCTGGGCACTTTTCTTCTTGATGAAAATGTTGATTCGGTCCTAGTGTTCGATCACAAGTGTCTCTCGCAGATGTTTGAATCGAGAAAGACACGCAGGGAGTAGCCAAGCGTACATTCCGCTCTCTCCGCTATTTTTAATCTAGCAATAATTACTCGGTGAAGTAGCCGTAGGTGTTGATGAACTTGCTCCATGTCTGTGGACCAAATTTACCATCAGCTGTGATCACAGGGTTATGTCTTGGGTCTGCTTGGAATCGTTTAACTGCTGCCTCAGTTTTAGGACCGTATATTCCATCTACTTGGCCAGGCCAGTAGTTATCTTGTTTCAGGGCATCCTGGATGAATTTAACACATGGGTGATTTTGCTTGTAAGTTGTTGTGATTAGGGGTTGCTTCTCATAACATTTACCAAGTGTCCAATATGGTGGTGCGTAATAGCGGGCACGATGAACTTTTGTACAAACAGCCTGGGTTGTACCTGCAGGAAGTGAGCAAAGTCGGTATAGGATGTTCTCAAAATGAACCGATGCGTCGGTATCTATTTTTACGAATTCTCCATTGTAGGCATTTGTCCAGGGAGAGTAGCCGTTTCCAGCATCAACCTTCATTGATACAGCGTAGCACTCAGTTCCAACTGGTTTTATTGTAGAAATCTGTCTACCGTCCTGAAAGTAGTAGCGAATTTTACCTTGGCATTCCATGCCGCCACCTGGTACACGGAATTTATAGAATGCATCCTCTCCGGTAGTTGTAAACCCAAGGGTTTTAGATACTCCGTCCTCTGACTGAGCAAAAACAGATGATTGTCCAATGCCAATTAATGAACTGGCTAATATTGATAATACTGCTACGAACACAAATATAGTTGATAGTTTTTTCATGACAAGATAATAACACTTATTTAATAATAATACAACTATGTTTCAAAGCATAAAAGTTATTAACTAGACTTGAGATCCCAGGGGTGTAGAATAAGTAAATAATTTGAACGGCAGTTTTAGGGAGAAGAAGTGTCTGAGAAGTTTAAAGTAGGAATAATTGGCTACGGAGATTTTACAAAGGTGATGGTGGAGTATCTTTCACCTTATGCTGAAATTATTGTAAGTTCGCGCGAATATAAATCAGGTAACGCGGGTCACGGAGCCAAATTTGCTAGACTTGATCGGGTACTCGCGAGTCCAATAATTATTCCATCAATACCTTCTCAATTTTTTGAAGAATTTTTTAGTTCAAATTCTGATCTAATTAACCCAAATGCTCTGGTTATTGATGTTTGCTCGGTAAAAGTAAAGCCTCTGGCGACATTAGAAAAACTACTGCCAAAAACCTGTAGCATTATTGGTACACACCCGATGTTTGGGCCTGCTAGTATAAAAAAGAATGGTGGAATTGATGGCCTTAGGTGTGTTGTATCAACGGTTCGCGCATCAGAAGATGCAGTTAAGAAGCTTGAGACATTTGTCACTGAATCTTTGAAGCTTAAGTTACTTAGACGCACAGCGGAGGAACATGATAAAGAGATGGCGTACGTTCAGGGTTTAAGCCACTATATAGCCAGATTAATGGATATTATGAATATTCCTGAAAGCGAGCTTTCAACCCTGGCTTATGATGAATTACTTGCAATGAAGAAGATCCAAGCTAAAGACACATGGGATTTATTTGAATCAATTATGCACGACAATCCTTATGCGATTGAGATAAACAAAAAGTTTAAGCATGCCCAAAATAAACTAGATAGTAAAATTAAACTTTTAAAAAATAAGTAATCGTAAACTGATATTGACATATGTACAATAATCTGCTAAGATAGATCTGTTCATAATAAAACAGAAAAATATAAAAAATGTCAGAAAGAGTAGTTGATACACCGCAAGAAGACCTCCAATATATCCCGCAAACTGAAGGTGGGGGCGATTTTGAGAGCGAGCGTGGCATATGGGAGGCTGAAGCTATAAGAGAGCTTTTTGATAGTGCACCTGAAGCATTTGGCCCAGACATTTCTGAGGAGCAACTTTACGACAGGCTGTTTAAGCTGAGTAGAGTTGTCAGAGACTTATCACTTACTCCTGAGCAAAGAAGTCGAATGAAATCGCAAAAAGAGCTACCGGTTATCACGACACAAGCAGGGCTAAGTGAGTTACTATCTCAAGTTTCTGGTTTGGCAATGTCAAACGAGAAGCTTTTAGCGTGTGGGGATATAGCATTTTGTCTGAGCACCATCACTCAATCAATGGAGAGAATGCTAGAGAACGGGGAAGATTTAGATGATCAGAGATTCATTCAGGACCTTAACACTGTGCTCGCAATAAATTCCGAACAAGCAAAGATCAATCCAAATCTAAGTTTTTCTTCGTATCAGCGTAAAGACACGTATAAGTTATTGAGTAAGCATTATCTAGCACAGCTTGTGCTTGAGGATCCAGAAGACCCAGAAGGTATACTTACCCCACAAATTCATGAGTTATGGCACGATCCTGACTTCCTAGAAGTTATGTCTGAGATCGATGTTGATACGGTTAGTCGGGCCGATAATAAGCTCAGGAGTGATTGGGAACCCGTAGAGGGCAATGGTTTTAGTGAGTTCGAAATTGCACTTAGACACAAGATATTTACATCACTAGGTTTTGATAAAGCTCAGGGGTCTAAAATACGCGCTGGTTGGGGTTCAAAAGCTACTGATACGGAGTACGGACGTTTTGATAAAACTATGATTCCTGATAGACCAGAATACATCGCAAGGCAGTATAAAGCTTTGTTTGAATTGGCACGAGTGGATTTTGATGCACCAAAGAAGCTATTTGATCAGTTCGGTATAAGACATTTTGGAAGATATGCGACAAAAGATTTGATTGATCAATTAAATTACGAGCCAAAAGCCGGCGATGATCTTGAGATTTGCATCTCTGCCGCTGATGACTGGAATGATTTTTTGAGTAATCAGAGGAGAGTCACGAAAGGTCTCAATTTCTCGCATCCTATATATTATGAGTGCAGTACGATCATCGAGTTAACTAAAAATATGATTAAGGCTAGTAAGCGTTATGGCGCAATCAAGAAACTACTGATATCTGGACATGGTGCGCCAGATCATTTTGTGCTTGGTAAAAGAAGAGAATATCATAGCGGAGTTGTAGACATAAATTCTATTAAGCAATCTCGAGGTGTAGGTAGGTTGACTTATCGAGATATATTAAGTGAAGATTGCCAAATATTAATTTCATCATGTAGTGTAGGGAAGCCTAGGGGCATTGCTGAAGCTATTTCAAAAGCTACTGGGCTTAGAACGATATCACCTGACGATGTATCTCAAGGATTAATTTATGATACTGACCAGGGAGATTATGACGCACTCTACAGAGACACTAAAGGTAAATCTTATGGTAGAGATGCTGCGGTGTACGATTTAAAATAACATTTGGCTGATAATTATGATTGAACCCTTATTACTGTCTTTGCGACAAAGTTTCTGGGCAGGAATCTTAATATTTGAACCATGATTTTATTTCTTTTACCGTGAACCGCGACTCTTTTCCCTGATTGCATTGATTTCCAGCCGTAGTCTGCAACATCCTTAGCAGTAGGTAGATTACCTTTAAAAATACTGAGAGATTCCGCATGAGCGGATTTAGCAAAGTTTGTAGCTGTAGGGCCAGGACAGAGTGCTGTAACCGTTGTCTTTGTGCTTGAGAGCTCCTCTGAGAGCGCTTCGGAGAAGGCTAGAACATAATGTTTAGTAGCGTAGTATACATTCATTCCAGGACCTGGAGCGAAAGCTGCAGTCGAGGCAATATTCATGATTTTTCCATTAGATGATTGGGCAATCTCTGGAATAAATCTGTGCGTAATCTCGGTTAAAGATCTGACATTCAGATCTATCATTGCAAGCTGAGTATCTATATTGCTATTTAAAAAGTCTCCAGTGGCACCTATGCCCGCATTATTTATTAGTTCAGAAATTATTATGTTTTTACTTTTGCAGAAATTGTATAGTGATGATGCTGAAGCCGAATCAGTTAGGTCGATAGATAGAATTTGTACATCAACAGTGTTATCGGTTAGCTCAGTTTTTAGTTTTTCAAGAGCTCTTTTGTCTCGAGCAACTAATACTAGATTTCTTTTATTACTTGCAGCTATTTTTGCTAGCTCAAGTCCAATGCCCGAGCTTGCTCCGGTTATTAGAGTATATTCTTTGCTCATACAACAAGAACCACCACAACTATGATGGCTAAAATAATTCTATAGTAGCCGAAGATAGCTAAGGAGTGGTTTTTTACAAACTTTAGGAAGTAGGTGATGGCAATAATTGCTGTGACGTAGCTAGTTACTAGGCCGATTATAAAAAGTGGTATATCTGAGGCTTTTAAGACATCCATATTTTTTGCTAGGTCTAAGGTGGTTGCGCCGACCATAACCGGAACAGCGGCAAAAAATGAGTATTCGACTGCGGTGCTTCGATCAAGTTTTAAAAATGATCCTCCAACAATTGTACTGGCGGCGCGCGATACACCTGGCCAGATACTAAATATTTGAGCTACGCCGATACCGAGTGCTTGTTTTTTTGTAATCTCGTCTAGATTTTTAGATTTTGCCTTTGGTACAAATCTCTCAAATAATATTAGGATAATACCACCGACAAAAAGCCCTAGCGCAACGGTCATAGGCGCGAACAACTTTTCTTTGACAAAGTCATGAAGAATAAAGCCTGCAATCACTGCAGGAAGGGTAGTTATCAGTAGAGTCTGAAGGCCGTGAATCCCATTGAATCCCTTTAACTTATTATTGTTTGAAGTTGGAATAAATCTTAAAAAGCGGTGAAAATATAATGTTACAACTGCAAGGATTGCTGCCAGCTGGATAACAATCTCAAAAGTTTTTGCTCGTTCGTCCGTGAAGCCTAGTAAATGACCGGTCAGAATCAAGTGGCCAGTTGAGCTAATCGGCAAAAACTCAGTTAATCCCTCAACTATTCCCTGGATTATGGCAATCAAAAATATCATATGTACTAATCATACATTAGATATGATGATATTTCTCTCCGGCCAGGATTGAATGTGCCCGATAAAGTTGTTCAGCCAGAATTAGTCTAACGAGCTGGTGAGGAAATACAAGTTTTGAGAGTGACCATGTAAAGTTTGACCGTTGCATAAGATCTTCATTAACACCATATGATCCGCCAATGATGATAATAACGTTTTTATTAGCTTGGTTCATGTAGTTTTGCAGTTTTTGAGCTAACCCAACTGAGTTCAGTTGCTCGCCGGTTTCATCTAGCAAAATAACTTCATCGTTTTGCTTAATGTGATCCAGCAGAAGGCTAGACTCCTCCCGCTTTATTTGTTCTTGATTCATAGCACTACTAATTTTTGCTTCAATAAGATTCCAACCGACATCGGTGTAGTGGCCGAGACGTTTTGTGTAATCTTCTATTGCACTTACAATTTTCGGATCGTGTTTTTTGCCAATTGCCAGGATCGTTATCTTCATAGCTATAGTATACAAACTTTAAGATGCAATATCGTCAGAGTTAAGTTGGCCGAGAGCCTCTGTTGCCTCTCGAACAGTTGTGTATTCAGCCTTAGCGGTCATTGTGCCAACCACAAGAGAACTGATTGCATTTAGTGGTGCATAGGCGAGGGCTAATGCGTTCCCGATTCCCGCCACTACAGAGGTTCTTGCATCATTTTTAGCATGACGAACTGCCGCTTTATCTATTGTTGCCTCTCCAGGCTGTTTGGCAACATACAAAGCTATGGCTGCATTACCTAGAGCAAAGGCAAATTGTGCTGGGGCTGAGAATGCCTCCGGATGTTGAGCCCCGTGAGTTATGGTTTCATAAACCGAAGTTGCCATACTGGTTACTGCTAAGCTACCGGCTGCAAAAGAAGTTCGTCTCATCCATGTTAGTGCCTCTGTTGAGTGCAGGTGGGACTTTATTGTGGCAAGCCAAGGAATTATGTAATAGCTAGTATCACCAAAGTTATGAACAGTTTCAATCCAAGTAGAGTCTGCGTTTCCTTTGGCTGCGGTTGCCGCAGACATGCCAAGAAGGGCAACATTACCAGCCGCCGCTACAAGTAGTTTTTTACGACCGAGTTTTGTCTCAGCCAGATGAAAAGCCTCGTCAACTTCATTGTGATCGTGGTCTGTGTGCTCTACGTGGTGGGTGGTGGTCTCTTTGCCTCGCCGAAACCTCTCTAGGAACATATTATTTATACTTTAACATAAATTTAATCAGATTTCCAGTTTAGCGTTGCATTGCTACTGGAATAAACTCCCGAGTAAAAGTAGGAGACTGCGGTGTCGAAAGTTCTTTTGAGTATGAATATCTGTCCTCGGCGAATTCTGAGAGTCTAAGTGGATCTTTGATCCTATTTTTGGATATCCAACGCGCCATGGCTCCGCGGGCTATTTTTGCATGAATTGCTTGAAATTCAGGTTCTCCATGCTTAACCTGCATAAACCAAGGGGTGATGATATCATTCTCATGAACATGAGGCCTGACCACCTTGATGTACTCCTCTGAAGACAGGTTAATGATTGGTCCTCGTCCAGCAATTTGTTGTGCTACTAAATCTCCCCAAAAATCGTAAAGATCTCTAAAGCCTTTACCAGATAGTTTATAGCCGAGCTCTAAACGGTATGGATGGATTAGGTCTAAGGGCCTGAGTAGTCCATATAGACCAGATAGTGTCGCCATATGTTCTTGGGCAAATTCCAGTTCATCTTTAGTGAACTTCTCAATCTGCAAACCTTTGTAAACGTCGCCGACAAATGTATACCAGGCAGGTGTTAAAGCGACTTCGCCCCATTGTTGAATTCTATTGTATGTAGCTTCCGCCAGTTTTGGTGAAATATGCATTAGCTTCTGTAACTGTCGAGGCGATTTGGATTTTAAGACTGAGTCGATCAATTTTGCTTGCTCTGAGAATACAGGTTGTGATTTTTCAATATCAAAAGGGCATTCGCTCGGAACCATGGTTTTTGATGATACAAGCAAGGTAAACATAGTACTAGTATACTGACAACAGGGGAGAAATGCGCTATAATCGCATAGTCCGTACATGATACGGAGGAGTACCCAAGTGGCTGCTGCGTGAAACGTAAGTTATGAGACGGCATCGTCCCCGAGATTACGTTTTAGGCAGGAGCTACGTTTTAAAGTGTAGTTCCACAGATACGGAGGAGTACCCAAGTGGCTGAAGGGGACGGTTTGCTAAATCGTTAGGTTGGAGAAATCCGGCGCGGGAGTTCGAATCTCCCCTCCTCCGCCATAATGAGCCCGAAAGGGTTCTTTTTATTAACAGATGTAAGATGGTACAATTCTTTTATGAGTTATGAAGCAAATCTATTTGCCGTTGCTGAGGATTGCGTATGTGATTCAGATTTACAATCAGATTTAGATGTTGCAGAGGCTGAGTGGGTAATAATTAAAGCCGGAGAAGATAGAAGAGAAGCCCTAGAAAGGCTTGGATATAAATTATGGACCAGATTACAAAACATATCAGAAGTATAGTCATAGATTTGTTCAATGAGCAGGTTGAAGTTGAACTAACTAGAACCGATGAACAATTTGGTGATTACTCGACTAACATAGCAATGCGCCTGAGTAAAAAACTTGGTCAGAATCCGCGCGATTTGGCTCAAAAAATTGTTGATTCAGTAAAAATCGACGACGTTATAAAAGCAGAAGTTGCCGGTCCGGGCTTTATTAATTTGACGTTATCGGACGAGTGTTTAACAAAGCTTGCAAATTCAAAATCAGGTCAAATAACAGACAAAGTCGTAGTTATTGAGACAAATAATCCGAACCCATTTAAGGCAATGCATATTGGGCATGCTTTTAACGCAATACTTGGCGATACAATTGCAAATCTACTAGAGCAGGCTGGTAACGAGGTTCATAGAGTTAGTTATCATGGTGATGTTGGTGCGCATGTCGGAAGAAGTATGTACTCAATACTTAAATACGTTGGTGATGATGCCTCAAAGTTGGATGATATTCCAGAGTCTGAAAGAAATAAGTTTATGTCAAAGATGTATGCCGAGGGAACAAAAGCATACAAGGATGATCCTGATGCCAAGGCTGAAATTGATAAATTGTCCAAACAATCATTTTCTCCCGAAGGTGTTTACAAGCAGGTATATGAAACATGCAAAAAGTGGAGCTTTGATCAGATTGACGAATTAGTTAAAAAGCTAGGGAACAAACCCATTGAGAGACGTTATCTAGAGGGTCAGGCAGATGCGCTTGGAGTTGAGATTGTAAAAGCTAATATCGGGGATGTATTTTTTGAGAACGACGGAGCTTTAGTGTTTCCAGGCAGTAAATACGGAACATTTGATAACGTATTTGTTGCTAGCACGGGGAGAGGTTTGTATGGCGCCAGAGATTTGGGGTTAATGAAGCTTAAAAGTGACGACTATCATCCAGATAATAGCTATATAGTTACGGCAGAGGAGCAAAAGGATTATTTTAAGGGTGTAATTAAAGCCGCAGAACTAATTGATGAGTCTAATAAGGGTGTAACTGTAAATATTTCTACAGGGACGGTCAAGCTATCTACCGGTAAAATGAGCTCTCGCTCTGGTGACGTTTTAGAGATTGGCTGGTTGTTCGATCAAATGGCAGAAGCCATGAAGGCTAGAGGGGGGCAGGCGACAGACGAGTTTGTATCCGGTGCCCTCAGATACCAGTTCTTAAAAGTTAAAATCGGCTCAGACGTAGTCTTTGAAGTAGAAGAATCTGTCACTCTTCAAGGAAACAGTGGCCCATACCTGCAATACGCACACGCCAGAGCCAGCTCAATCCTCTCTAAATCTGAGTCCTTGAAACAAGGTTCAACCTTGCAAAAGGGTGTAAAACTTCATGCCGGGGAGAGAAGCTTGCTCAGAAAGATAAGTGAGTATAACGAGGTGGTGGAGAGGGCGGTTGAAGAGCTTTTGCCACATTATATCTGTACTTATCTATATGAGCTTGCCCAAGTCTTTAACCGATTCTATGAGAAGAACAAAGTTATTGGTGACGAGCGTGAAAGTGTACGACTTCAGTTAGTCTCAATGTACGCTGGGACACTAAAATCAGGTCTAGATCTTCTAGGGATCTACGCTCCGGAGAAGATGTGATTGATGTTTTCGAATACTATAAAATACCTGGACAGCTGAGCAGCTTAGGTAAGTATACTGATAAAGTCGATAGCCTCACTAATGACACCAGAAAACTCACTGAGGTTGTTCAGGGCATTATTCTCCACGATATGTGGATAGGGCGATATAATGTAACTCCAAAGTCCGGACAATGGTGTAGCGCCTTGGCTCCAAGTATGGAGGATCTTCTCGACACAGTTGTAGCAATAGATAAAGAAGAACCTTTTCAGCACCGTGAGCCCGGTGAGCGGGTAATAGCTTGTTGCAGAGAGTTCTCGACAATGCTGTGTGGTATTTTACGCGCAAAAGGTATTGCCGCTCGAGCACGTTGCGGGTTTGCACCTTATTTGGCTCAAGATGGCTACTTTGAGGATCACTGGATGTGTGAGGTTTGGGATGGCAGTAGATGGCAACGGGTAGATCCACAGATTGATAATTTTCAGTTAAACACCATCAAAAATTATGCTAAAAAACACGATAATCTCGGTTCAGAGTATAGGTCGACACTACTCGAACTAAATCCGCTTGATCTAAAACCGACAGATTTTCTTTTAGCTGGGGACGTTTGGTTAAAATATCGAGCTGGTAAAATTGATCCAAGAAAATTTGGTATCGATACTGATTTGAGAAGATATAATATAATTAGCCCACCTTTTGGCGAGTGGTTTATTAGAGGCAATTTAATTCGTGACTTTTTGGCGCTCAATAAGATTGAGATCTTGCCATTTGTTGAGGGCTTAGAGAAATCCAAGAACTATTGGGCTAACTGGAGAATTGTGTTGCCCGACGCAAAGGTTAGTGAATCTGACACTGCATTATTTGATATGATAGCTGAGTTATCGCTATATGCAGATAATAATCTTGAAGAGATTCAGAGGCTTTACAAGGAGAATGAGCTGCTTCATCCTCCAAGTGGCTTAGCTAAATAACGCCTAGTCTGAGCTAGAGATTGTGAAAATATATGAAGATAGTCAAGGTTTCTATACCAGAATATGACACATCAAAAGAGCTAAATTTAAAAGGAATCTCAAAAAAGATTGACCACGCTTTAGTTAAAAACTTTGATGGTAAAAAGGTTATTTTACGTGCGGTTAGCTCTGAGGCACATGACAAATCACAGGCTGAACTTGTTGAAGTGATTAAGAATACTGGTAGTGACAGATACGATCCTATAAAAAAGGGTGATCGTTATGACAATGTTCACGACAAACAAATTGATTTATTTGGACAAACAAAGATAATTCAAAGTGGTAAAAATCTCAGCATTTTCATACTAAAAGGCTTTCATGTTTACGGTCAAAAGTATCATAAAAAACCATCAAACAAAATGGACATTTGGATGGTTTATGATCGCTCTAAGCTAAAGTATGTAACTCACTACTACGAGAAGTACATGGTCATGAAGCGTGATGGCTATATCTTCAGGGACCAAAATAACAAGGCAGGAGCTCTGCTCGGTATACTAGTTATTAATTAAAATAGAATGCAAACCAAAAAGCCCCTCGGATTAATCCTTGGGGCTTTTGGTTGCTTGGCCTACTCGCGCAGGTTAGCGAGAGCGGTCAGTACTCTTTAAGTTATCTTATCTTCTTAAGAGTACGTCGGCTTTCAACAAATGACATTACGCCATAAGCTGTTGCGCTTGTACCGAAGATTCCGGCTACTAATTCAACTGGTCCAGTCGATGGAATCGACGTTACGGGTGGAGTTGTAGTAGGAGGTGTAGTTGGCACCTCAGGAACAACAACTTGTGCGGTACAACGAGCCTCTTTTTGCTCGTTGCCAATGTTGAATAGCACTCGGGCTACAACACTATATTCGCCTGGTTTTGCATACTGGTGTTCAACAACAGATTTATCTGTGCTGAAGTCTACTGTAGCATCTCCAAAGTTGTAGATGTATTTGTTAACTGTAGCACCACCTTCAGTCTTAACTCTTACGCTAAAGCGGTATGAGTTGTTACCTAGGTCAGCTACGTCTAATGCTTCACATGCGTAAGCAGGTGCAACATTACACTTAGTGTTAACATCTGCGTCGTCCTCTTTTGGCTCAAGTCCCTCAGGTGTAGCGCTAGCTATGTTGTGGAATTTCTTCACTTCACATGGCTCGGCCTGTCCCTTGTTAACTTTAGCGTCAAAAGTGATTTCAGCTTGTGCGCCCTTCTTGATTTCAGGAATGTTTACACCATCTCCGAACAAGTTTTGTGTGCTCGTCTGACCGTTAACTTTAAGTGTGCCATCAATGTAGTCAACGCCTGTTGGGCGGTTGTCTTTGATAACAACGTTCTTAAGGTCAGTGTCACCTGTGTTTCTTACGACAATTCGGTATTGAACTGTATCGCCGTATTCAACAGTGACATCTTGCTTCCAGTCAGTATCACCAAGTTTTCGAACATCTTTTACAATGCTGAAGTTTGGTGTGTCAGGCTGACACTCAGGACCATCAACAGTTACAGTAGCATCATCAGTAATGGTGCCGTATCCGTTAACAGGTGTTGCAAATGCAACGTTCTTTAGAGTGTTAAGACCACAAGTAAGTTTGTCCTTCTCGTCAATCTTTGTCTTAAATGTGACAAAGGCTTGAGTGTTTGGATTGTAGTTACCAATGTTTACGTTAATCTGCTTACCACCATTTTGAATGGCAGAGTCTGGGTACTGGTAACCACCGGGGAAGTTTGTGTCATAAAGTTTGACGCTTCCGGCTACGGCAGTTACGTTCTTTGGAAGATTATCAACAATTTTAGTCTGTTTAAGTTGGACAGAACCAGTATTCTTGAAGTTTACTCTCCATTGGATTGTAGCACCGGGTGTAGTCTTGAAAGTTTCCTTCCAGTCATTAACATCTGTTGATCCATCAGGACGAACTGTTTTAGCTAGTGTGTAGTTTGGAGCCTCAACTTTAACCTTAAAGGTTACAAGTCGGATGTATTCGAAACATCCTTTTTGGTCGCCAAAATTAACACCTGAGCTAACAATTGCATCACTTACTGCTTGTGTGCCAGAGTTACTGGTTACACTAGCAGATCCAGGCACATATCGTACGCCGAAAGGTAAGCCATTCTCAGCACTCATATCTATGGTGTCATAGATTTCTTGTGGTTGTGCATTGTCTGCTGAAATAAACGCTTTAGCACTTTGATTTTTAGCAAGTGTATCAGCGTTTGGTAGTTGAACACGTACTTTAGTGTTTCTAGCAATACCAGATCCGTTAGCGTTTAGGCTAGGATCAGCACCGTTGTGTACGTAGACTCGAACCAATAGTTCGTCGTTACCACGGACTTTAGTCATTGGGTCATAAAATCCACCGTCTGCACCGGCAATTTTACCAGTTACGAAGTTTCTTTCATCACCAATATTTGGAACGTTTGTGAATGAGTTAAAAGTTACATGGTCAAATCCAGGTGTTCCTGGGCCATTGTAAACCTTTGTCGGTCGGTCAGGGCCAAAACCTGCAGTTGCAACAACAGCTGTCATAGCTAGTGCTACAGCTACGATAGCAAAGAGACTGAACTTTTTGCTATGGCGCCTTAGAAAGTTCATAAATTTCTTCATAAAACCTTCCTTTCTTCCCGCCGTTAGGCGGATGGGTTAATGTATTAAATTTCAAATAAAACAAACTTTAAACATCTCTTCGGTACAAATTTTTAAAGTTCATCTTGTCTGAAGTTACTCAGACCTGATACACCAAGCTACAGTTTTTCCTCGACAGGGTTTATCCTTGCAAATAATAGTTTGCAAGGATAAACCCTGTTTAATGGAGTAATAGTCAAATCGTTACAAAGTACATGGTTCTCGCGGAGCGCTTTGTTATAACTGATCGTTTCCGATCAAACAATAGCGCTCACGCGTTTCGATTACTCTTATCGAGCACACTCTTTTGACGCTATGGCGCCCAGTATTAATCACGGGTTATCTCATTTATTGAGACAGGGAGCCGGTGATATTTTCACTGTGGAACTTTCCGGAGGTAATCCTCAACGGGGTAGTTCACACAGAGATACTGGGACCGACGACTGGGCGGGGACACTCCTTTATTGGAGTGTTTTGGACAAAGAAGTCCAGCCCCGCCCAGGATCACCTACGCCTGGCAGATCCCGATGCCATCGGGATCGACGCAACCTTGTCCCGGAGGCCGAGGCGGCGTTGTGGTCGTTGGAGGTGGCGGTGGAGGAGCCACCGTGGTGGGGGTGGTAACCGTCGGCTGGGTGGCCGGCGGTGGAGTCGCACGAGGCGGCTCCTGGTCCACGTTCGGCCGACAGGCCTCGCACGAACCCGACGGGTTGCCAGTCACCGGCGACAGCCGGTGGTCCTTGCCGCCTCCGGAAGAGGGCGGCGGGTTGTCCGGGTTGTCCGGCGATCCTGGCGTTGTTGTGCCAGGCGTCGGGGCGGTGGGAACCGTCAGCTGCCACGGGTTGTGGCAGTCGACGAAGATCCCGCCGTCGTTGGCGAGCCCCCGGGCGGTGCCGTCCCAGTTGAAGATGACTCGTCCGAGCGAGACCCGGACCATGCTGCGGCGGTCGATGAACCGTTCGCAGCCACCATCCGTGAACCCGCGGGTGTTGACGATCTGATCCACCCGGAGGATATCCAGGTGGCTGACGTCTTCATCCACGTCCTCAGAGGCGATCTGGCGGATCGCTTCGTCGGACATGTTCGCCCTGACGTTGACCGCCAAGATGAACCGGGTGTCTTGCCCGTGCCGCTCGACCCGCTTGAAGCGGTTGACATCACGTCCCCAGTTGAACTCGGGGACGGTGCTGTTCACACAGTTGATGTACTCGCTGTCGTTTCCGAGCAGCTGGTCGAGTCCCCGCCATCCGGTGACGACCTGGCCATCACGCACCACCGGGGTGCGTGGGTCCTGGTTCGTCTCCGAGCCGGGCGTGGGGGCGGCGGGATCGCCGCCTTCCACGACCGGCAGCCCGCTGGCCGGGTCTTCCTCCTCCTCGGCCTGGCTGGTCGTGGTGGTGGAGTCTTCGGTGGTGCTAGTGGTGGAGTCGGGCGCGTTGTCACACGCTCGCGACTCCTCCGCCTCGAGGTCCTGCACGGCCTGCGCCGCGTTGGTGACCTCGGGGGTCTCGGGGGTGGCCTGCTCGAGGTCGGCCTGGGCCTGCTCGAGGTCGGCCTGGACCTCTGGGCAGGGGCGGACAGCAGTGTCCTCGGTGTTACCCGAGGAGCTGCATGCCGCCAAGGCCAGGATGATCCCCACAAGGAGGATCGAGAGTCGTCGCATGGTTTCCTCCTTGCGAGACCGTGCACCCAATTGGTAGGGAGGGTGCGGGAACCTGTCACTACTTTTGTGGTCCTCGTGACTTGCACGCAATCAAGCGCGGATTCACGAAGTTTCCTCGGTCTCTGCCGGGCAGCTCTTCCACGATAGTGGGCTGGGGAATTTAATCTTGAGACCGAAGCCTCAAGTGCGGATTGTAACCGCCACCTTCCCAGGTGATGTCGTACTCAGGGTGCCGGCGGGGCCGGCCTGGTCATCGGTGGCGCGAGCCTCGAAGCCAGACGGCTCCGGGTGGTGGCACTGCCGAAGATGTAATCCCAGGTGGTGATGTACATCAGGGCGTTGATGGCCACTAGGATGATCGCCACGAGGCCGAGTTGTCCCCAGGAGATGCCCTCGAGCAGGTCCTGGGTCCACAACGCGCTGACGATGCCGAGCACGAAGGTGACGGCCGTGCGCCATTGGTTGGGGCGGACGATGGACCACAGCACGAAGGCGATGGTGACGAGCACCACCAGCAGCAGAGCGATGCTCTGCCACGGCGATTCGGTGAGCCGGTCCCGCAGGTCCGGCTCGTACGCCAGCTGATACCCGGCACGGATGCCGAGGATCATGCTGACGTAGAACATCAGGATTCGACGGATGGACATGGGTTACCTCCCTCCCGGTGGATGGTTTAGACCCCTAAAGGCCAGCTGCATCCCCCGGGTAAGGAGCAGCGAGGGGAGGCTGGTTTTTTCTGCATTCCGAATCGGGTTGAGAATGCAGTAACCAGAGCCCTCGCGCCGCTCCTTAAAAAAGAGTGGTTCCATGAACTATAAAACGTTTAAAAAGTGTTTTCGAGTGCGTTGTATAAATACAAGCACCGAGTAATCGATCTGCTACTTCCTAATGTTCATCCACATAAATGTAGAGAACTGCTCAGGGAGCAGAGTAGTGCTTAGCGACGTACATATTCTTAGGTCGTTTGCGGCGAAGTAAGAATATATACAGCTAAACACAACTCTGCCCCCAGATACGGGTAAGTAGAAAATTGAAAATACACTGTAATGATTTGACTATAATATGACAATATATTGTCATATAAACTGTAGCTTGTTAATGTGCCTCAGGTAAGCTGCTTTATAGGCAACCTCGTTTCACCCATGAGATCTTATGTAACTGGACTTACATACAATGTCACTATCATCTATGGCCGTCTCACAGTTTATGTGCAGTTTTTCTTCTTTCGATGAGCTTATAGCTCACCTCTATCAGATAAAACAGCTCCTAAAGCTGTGAACCTAGCCATATCTGGCAATGCCATTGTATGTAAGCCCAGTTAAACGTCAAAAACTACCAGATTGCTCTGGTTGCTAGTCACGCCATGTTATAAGTACTCATCGCTAATCCTTTGTCCGGTCTAGCTGGGAGTTCTCCACCTCACAGTTGCCGCAAAACGATGATGTATACAATCTAGCATATTATTAAACTTATGTCAATACTTTATACCACAAATTTGTCAAGTATAAGCATAATATGTATAAGTATAAGCATGATGACAGTGAGAAGCCATCTCTAGCATCTTAAGACATAATTCTCAAAACAGACCGATATAAAGTGTTAAAATAAGCGTAGGATAAAGGATTTAATATGACAGATGAGCAAATTATTGAAAAATTAGGCATAGGCAACCTCCCTCAAGAGGTCCAAGCGGAGACGCTGAAAAGCATTAACAGGGTGATAGAGCACAGAGTAATCGAGCTAGTCGACGATATTATGACAGATGAGCAAAAGCTTGAATTTAAAACCAAATTAGCTGATGATCAGAAATCGGCCTGGAAGTGGCTTAGCGCAGAAGTTACAGATGTTAAAAAGATGTACGACACCGCTTTATTAGACTATCTAGACGAGAAAACCAGAAAAAAGTCTTCTATCTAAGCTAAATTAAAATTATAGGAGGATTTATGTCAAAACAGCTCAGCGGTTTCGTAAACTTTATTAGAGAACAAGGAGTGGTGGGCTTAGCTATTGGTCTGGCAATTGGTACTCAGGCAGGAATACTGGTTAAAGATATAGTTAAATCTCTTATCGACCCTATACTAGGGTTAATAATCGGTAACTCGGATGGATTATCTAAAGCTAGCTGGACAGTGTATATAGGGGATAGAAGTGCTAAATTTCTGTTTGGGCAACTAGCGTACTCTTTGATTGTGTTTCTATCTGTTTGTGCAGTAGTTTATTTTGTGGCCATGGGTCTTAAACTAGATAAACTCGATAAAAAGAAGTCTTGATCAACCATGGTTATGATTAAGAAAACTGACAAAGAGTGGCGCGAGGAGCTTACAGAGGAGCAATATAGGGTAATGCGCCAAAAAGGGACGGAAATTCCATTCTCAGGGGAGCTAACTTTCAATAAAAAAAGCGGTGATTATACCTGTGCGGCTTGCGGAGAGATTTTGTTCAATAGTGATAGTAAGTATCAATCGACCATTCCAACACTAGCTGGATGGCCTAGTTTTGCAAAGCCAATAGAGGGATCTGTTGAATATAGAGAGGATGATAGTTTCGGAATGGTAAGAACTGAGGTTTTATGTGCCAATTGCGGGTCGCATCTTGGGCATGTTTTTGATGATAGTTCGTCGCCAACTGGTAGTCACTATTGTTTGAATTCGGTTTGTCTTGGTTTTAATCCTAAAGATTCTAACTCAAAGGATTCTTGAATACATTTTTGTACGTGTTTTTGGTGTTCATGTCCTAAAAGTTAATTGGCGTGAGATAAAGTTTTACTCGAATCTGTTATATACTAGTAGTTACTTATGAAGATAAATCTTAACAGTGAGCTCTTGAGCGTGGTGCTCGAAGGCAAAGAAAAAGTTTGGGCAGTTAAAAAGCAAGTTGATATTGAGGCTAGTTCAATCACCAACGTTGAATGGGTTACGGGAACTGTTAACAAGGCCAGGCTAAATGGTTGGCGTGCGCCAGGTACTGGGATTCCGCGCACTTTTTATGCAGGGTCAATCTTTAAAAAATCTGGCTGGGAGTTTTGGTATTTAAAGGCTAAACAACCGGGTTATCTAGTTATTACTACAGATAAAAAGAAGTATCATGTTGTACGGTTAACTGTTGATGAGAAGGTTGGACTCAGAGTACGTGAGTGGTTTGAAGAGCTTATGCACGAAAGGAAGAAGTAGGTGGCAGTTAATTATTACAAAAAAATTCCAACAAAACTGCTTTGGATTGATCTTGAGATGACCGGTTTGGACCCCAAGAAGGATGTAATCTTAGAGGTCGCGGCCGAGGTTACAGATTTTAACTTTAAAACGCTCGGTAGTTACGAAGCGATTATTAAACATCCAAACCGTAGACTTAAAAAAATGAACGAGTGGTCGTTAAAACAGCATGCCAAGAGTGGTTTAACCGAGAAGATTAAGCAATCTAAAAAATCAGAGAAAGAGGTAAAACACGAGCTTGTTGGATTTATCAAAGGTCATTTTGGTAAAAACCCAGCTATAATTGCCGGCAACTCTATCCATAATGATCGAATCTTCATAACCCGTTGGTGGCCAGAGGTAGATGAGCTTCTTCATTATCGAATGCTTGATGTCAGTAGCCTAAAGATTTGGATGCAGGGCAAGCATAAAACGGAGTACGTGAAGAAGGATGTTCATAGAGCATTTGATGATATACAGGCATCGATTGCAGAATTTCAGTTTTATTTAGAGAAGTTAAAAAAGAAGTAGTAGCAAGGTTTTTGATGAAGAGTCATAAAGAACTTGAAGAATATTTGCTCAGTAAGCCAGGCAGCTTTTTAGATTATCCATTTGGTGAAGACGTTGCAGTCTATAAGGTTGGATTGCCTGAGACGGCTAAGATGTTTGCATTAATTGCAGAAGGCAAAGATCCGGTAACCGTAAGTCTCAAGTGTGATCCACTCCTAGCTGAGACGCTTCGGGAGAAGTACGAGACTGTTCTACCAGGTTATCATCTTAATAAAAAGCATTGGAACACGGTGATTTGTACTGGCCAGGTTCCTGAAGAAGAGCTAAAAAGTTTTATCGATCTATCTTACCATTTAGTTTCTTCAGGCCTCAGCCATGATGAGCAAACAAAGCTCGGGCTAAATTAAGGTATTTCTTCTATCGTTGTTTGTTTAGAACGCTATTTAGTGATTCAAAATCTGTTTGAGCAGTTGTAATCGCCTCTAATGAATCGGCTTTAGTAAAGTTACTTTTTGCTAGTCCCAGAGATTTGCTTGCGCTAGATATTTTTGGACTTAGTACCTCAAAAATTTCGGTATCAATCGTGTCATTTGTAACCGCGGCATCAAGAGTGTTAATTGAATTAACGTCAGCTTTGGGTGAGCTTGGCACTGTCTTCTTTTTACCGTAAGTCTCTTGGTAAAGGGCGCCTAGTTTTTGGTAGTTACCTCTTAAAATTATTTGAACTAAGGCAATATCGTTCTGTGCGTCTAGACTTTTTAGTTTTTTATCGTATGTAGTAATTATTCCAATGCTTTCGCCGGTCTCGTCGATGACTGACTTCATTTCGACTTCGCCACCAGCCGACTTTCCGCCAGATATTAACACGCCAAGTATCAAAAGAATTATTGCAAGCCCACCAAACATTAATAAGCCTTGCTTCTTTTTGTCAGACCCTGGTTGCGGGATTACATAGGGGTCATCATTTTGAGGTTGTCCAAAATTTGGCTTTGGTATTTGCATGCTTATATTTAAGCATAACTGATGGCAAAAAAGCGAAGAACACTTTAAAAACTAGTGCTCATGGTTAGGATTTGTATCCCAATCAACTATAATTGAGATATGGACAGCAAAGACGAGGTAAAGCGGAGGCTTTCAGTTGAGGAAGTGGTTGGCGAATACGTCGAGCTCAGACGTGCTGGACGCAACTTTAAGGCTCTATCTCCTTTTAGTAGCGAGAAGACAGCTAGTTTTATGGTGAGCCCAGAAAAACAGATTTGGCATGACTTCTCATCAAATCGAGGTGGCGATATCTTCAGCTTTATTATGGAGGTCGAGGGCGTTGATTTTAAAGAGGCTCTTGAGATTTTAGCTAAAAAAGCAGGGGTGGAGCTCAAACAATATCAAACTAGCGATGGTGCAATCCCCAAACTTAAAATACGAATCCTAGAAGCCAATGTGTTAGCCGGACAGTTTTATCATTTATGCCTATCAAAAATGCCTGAGGCACTTAAATACGTTAAAGAAGTTAGGGGATTTACGGCCGATACCATTAGGACGTGGCAGCTTGGATATTCACCCGAGGACGGTAAGTCTTTGTACAAGTTTTTAGCTAGCCGCGGTTTCTCAGATAGCGAGCTATCTAAGGCTGGGTTAATTACAAACAGACGCGATGGTTTGGGTGATATGTTCAGGGGCAGAATCATGATTCCGCTGTGCGATGCTCAGGGTAATATAGTTGGCTTTACAGCAAGGCTTTTAAAAGATGATAAAAACGCACCAAAGTATTTTAATACTCCACAAACTTTACTTTACGACAAAGGCAGACAGGTTTTTGGCTATCATCATGCAAAGGAGTCAATTAGAAAGCAGGATTTTGTTGTTCTTGTCGAAGGTAATCTTGATGTTATTGCTTCGCACCAGGCAGGAGTTCAAAATGTGGTCGCTTGTGCTGGTACAGCTATGACAGCAGATCATCTTAGAAACCTTAGTAGAATTACTTCAAATGTACGACTAGCATTTGATGCAGATCAGGCTGGATTAAACGCAACTGAGCGGGCTATTGGGATTGCTCAAGAAGTTGGAGTAAATCTCGTGGTAGTTTCTATGCCAGAGGGTGTTAAAGATCCTGATGAGTTAATTCAGCAGGGTGCAGAAAAGTGGCTAGATGTGATTGATAAGGCTGATGATGCTGTTGGATGGGTCTTAAAACGTTACGGCAAAGAATTTGACAAGTCTACTGCTGAAGGCAAAAAGCAATTATCGAGCAAGGCCCTGGCAATAATCGCAAAAATTACTGATCCAGTTGAGAGAGAGCATCATATCGAGGCCTTAGCACGGGATTTAAATGTCTCAAAAGAGGCTCTCATCAGCAAACTTACTCAGAAACCAGTCAAAACCAAGGTTCTTAAAAAGGCAAAGGTAGCTCAACTAAGTCCCGACGAGACTGCCTATGAGGATGACTATCTAGCTCTCATCAGTTTCTATCCAGACACTCGAGAGAGCTTTAGGCTTTTGCTTCACACTCCGTTTAGTACAGAGCGTCGGAATCAGCTGTTTGACTCATTAAATAACGTAAAATTTAGCCAGCGACTTGATGAAGAATTAGCTCGAGATTTGCATCTGGACGAGGATTATGTAAAAATACTACTATTAACCGCTGAAGAAAAGTATTTAAACTTTAGCCCGTCTGCATTAATGGCAGAATCGATGGCACTAGCGCGCAGAATTCTAAAAACCGGACAAAACAAACTAAAAGCTGATTTAACTGATCAAATTCGCCAAGCCGAGGAAAGTGGCGATGTTAAAAAAGCAGCCGAACTGTTACAGAGATATCAAGATTTAATAGCAAGGAGCGCATCGAGTGGCAAAAAGCACACCAAAGAAGACAGCTAATAAACAAACAAAGGCTCCAAAAGTAGCAAAACTATCAAAAAAAGATTCAGAGGACTTACTTGCATCTGTTCAGAAGTCATTGCTTGAAAAAGCAAAAAAGCAGGGCGCAATTATCGACCAGCAAGATGTTATTGAGGCTGTAGAAGAAAACAACCTACAGGATCATCTAGATGATATCTATGAAAAACTTAAGAAGGCACGAGTTGCAATAACAACAAAAGACGAGCCAGACGAGAAGGATATTTGGCAGACAACTGAGGATGAAGATGAGGAAGAGATTGTTAAGGACACAAGTTATCTTGATGACATTTCAGATGACTCCGTTAGACTATATCTGCGTGAAATAGGTAAGATTCCGCTATTAACAGCTGAAGAAGAGTTAGCTCTAGCTAATAGAGTGGTAACTGGCGAGAAGAAGGCTAAGGATGAGATGGCTGAGGCAAATATGCGTCTTGTAGTCTCGATTGCTAAGCGCTACTCAGGCCGAGGATTGGACTTTCTTGATCTGATACAAGAGGGTAACACCGGACTACTTCGAGCTGTTGAAAAGTTTGATCCAAGCAAAGGATTTAAGTTCTCAACTTATGCGACATGGTGGATTCGCCAGGCAATTACGCGCGCCATAGCCGACCAGGCAAGAGTTATCCGTATTCCAGTACACATGGTTGAAACTATCAATAAGCTACTGAGAACTCAGCGTAGAATGACTCAAGAGCTTAATCGAGAGCCTACCATTGATGAGCTTGCTAAAGAGCTTGAGATGGAGCCAGACAAGATCGAGTACGTTATGAAGATTAAGCAAGATGTTAACTCGCTTGATGCGGCAGTTAGGGACGACGAGGAAGATTCAGTGTTGGGTGACTTTATAGAGGATGAGGATACAAAAAGTCCAGACGAAACTGCTACTGAGCAACTTCTAAAAGAGCAGGTTCAAGGGATTTTAGAGTCGGCGCTATCCGAGAGAGAGCTAAAGATTGTTAGAATGCGATTTGGTTTAGAGGATGGTAAAAATCATACATTAGAGGAAGTTGGTCACGAGTTTGCCGTTACTAGAGAGAGAATTAGGCAGATAGAGGCTAAAGCACTGGCTAAGCTAAGAAAGCACAAGGATGCTAAAAAACTATATGAGTACCTTAGCTAAACCTCTGATTATCGGGTTAGCAGGAACTTTTGCATCTGGCAAAGATTCGCTAGTTCGTCATTTAGAGGAGAAGTTTAATATAAAGCACATCTCAACTGGAGATATTGTCAGAACTTATGCTCAGGAAAAGTATGGATCGATCGAGAGGCCAGTGCTGTATAAAACAGCAAATGAGCTGCGTGAGAC
This sequence comes from Candidatus Nomurabacteria bacterium, assembly GCA_020631895.1. Classification (GTDB taxonomy): domain Bacteria; phylum Patescibacteriota; class Saccharimonadia; order Saccharimonadales; family UBA7683; genus JACKGR01. Next base: position 84,667 of record JACKGR010000003.1, on the reverse strand, counting down.
AAAAGGGGCTGGCATTTTAAGTAAGCTTGCGCTTGAACAATATGAATCTTACAGAGAGAGCTATCCTGGCGGTGTGTGCGTCAGCGGATTTAGGGCGTGGGCCGAGGCTGAAGAGATAAGGAAACAGGGCGGACTAATCGTCTTTACGGATTCACCAGTAAAGACTCGCTACATACGCACAATATCTAGGGCTCGTGATGGAGAAAAGTTTAATACTTTTGAAGAGTTTCGAGAGAGAGAAGCTAAAGAGAACGGTGAGGTAAATTCAGAATTCAGTATATCCGGAATTAAGCCAAGAGCCGACGTAATTTTAGATAATGACACAGAATTACCTGAGTTTCTAAAACAAGCTGAGAAAGCGCTGGGACTGAGCTAGGTCATATCGTGATTAAATATATCTGTTGATATTAATTCCATCTGATGGGCTATAATAGCCATATGAGTCCCGTTAGAAATTTCGGCGGGAAACTCTATCGAAAAAAAGGCCAATACGAAAATTCGAAGGGATTTCTAACGGGATGAGTGTGCGAAAGAAACTCGCAATAATTGACGGCAAATCGGTATTTTATCGAGGCTATTATGCAATGCCAAATTTAACTTCCGCAGATGGAACTCCAACTGGTGGAGTATATGGTTTTGCAACTTTAGCGATTCAACTTATGAAACAACTCAAGCCAGATTATGTAGCAGTTGCTTGGGATAAACCAAAAACAAATATAAGAAAAAGACTAGAGATTTATCCAAAATATAAAGCCGGTAGAAAACCACCGCCAGCTGATTTTTATGCGCAGATTCCGATTTTGCATGAGCTGCTCGAGGCCTTGGGTTGGCCACTGTATGAACTAGATGATTATGAGGCGGATGACATAATGGCTTCACTAGCACGACAGGCCGATGAAAAGGGTGTTGAAACTGAACTCGTTACAAGTGATCTTGATGCGCTCCAGGCAATAAGTGATTTAACGCATGTCTATATTCTTAAGAAAGGCCTGACTAACATAGAAAGATTCCATCCAGAAAGCTTTGAGGCAAAATATGGGATTAGAGTTGATCAGTTTTTGGATTTAAAAAGCCTAAAAGGTGATAGCTCAGATAATATCCCTGGTGTACCTGGAATTGGTGAAAAAACAGCCCTCGAGCTTCTAAAAAAATATGATACTATGGATGGAATTTACGAGAATATTGCACTCATTAAAGATACCACTGCCAAAAAGTTAGAGGCCGGAAAAGATTCAGCATACATGAGTAAAAAGTTAGCTCATTTATGGGCTGATGCTCCAGTTGAGTTTAATGAGAGTGAGCTGGATGGAAGTAAAATCGATGTTAAAGCTCTCAAGGATCTTCTAGAGAAGTTAGAGTTTAGAACTTTAATTCGACAACTCCCGGATTATCTTAAAGACAGGGGTGATGGCTCTTCAGCGCATGATTTCACCAAGCAAGCCCAGCCGCATAGTTCTGTCAAAAATGTCCAGATATCGGATGTTGAAAAACTCCCTAGTATTTCAGGACACGAACTATTGCTTCACGCCAGGTGTACTGGAGCACACGGCAAAGGATTAAAGTATTTGATTGTATCGAGCGACAACAAATCATCTTACACTATTAGTCTTGGTGACAAACTTTCGGCAAAAGATCTAGGACAATGGTTGATTAAAAGTCTTAAAGGCATGGGTTTGGTTGGGCACGATACAAAACACATGCTAAAAGTTCTGATTAATCTTGGAGTTCCACTGCCTAAAGTAGCCCACGATGTACATCTTGGTGCATTTTTATTAAATCCACTACTGAGAAGTCAGGAGCTTGGGGATTTGATGCACAAAGCATTTGGAAGTGGTGCCGGAATTGATAGTGCTTCTGACGATGAGTTTGTAGAGTTTGCTCCGCAAATCGTTAACGGAATATGGTCACTGACAAAGTTTCAACGCGATGACCTAGCTAAGTATCCTAAACTTGAGAAAGTTGCACATGATATTGAGTGGAGAATTGTTCACGTTCTAGCGAGAATGGAGTATGAAGGGATTAAATTAGACACCGAGTATCTAAAGAAGATGAGTGTAGAGTTTGAGGGAATTATTTCTGATGTTGAGCAGGAGATATATGGTCACGCCGATCAAGAGTTCAACATTAGCTCGCCTGCACAACTGTCCAAAGTGCTTTTTGAGGATATGGGGATTCCAACAAATGGAATAAAAAAAGGCAAGACGGCCTACTCAACTGCGGTAGGTGAACTCGATAAGCTGAGATGGGATTATCCGATAATCAATCTTATTACTCAGTATCGTGAATATACAAAGCTTAAATCAACTTATGTCGACGCTCTACCGAAACTTGTTGACGAGAATTCACGACTACATACAGATTTCAGACTGACAATTGCTCAAACCGGACGCTTGTCTTCGGCAGATCCTAATTTGCAGAACATCCCAGTACGGACCGAAATTGGTAAAAAAATTCGCGATGCTTTTGTTGCAGGTGAAGGCAACTCTTTTGTTAGTGCGGACTACTCTCAGTTTGAGCTTCGACTTGCGGCGGCAATGGCAGGTGATAAGGAGCTAGTTGAGCTTTTCAACCAAGATGCTGATATTCATACAGAGACCGCAGCGCAAATTTATGGAATCAAACCACATGAGGTACTGCCCGAGCAACGTCGTCACGCCAAAGTGATTAATTTTGGAATTCTCTATGGAATGAGTACCCATGGTTTAGCTGTTGCAACCGGGATGAGTTTAGTTGAGGCAAAAGAGTTTTTGGAGAAGTATAAAGAGCTTCGAAAGCCGCTGTTTGACTACACAGCCGGTCTAATTGAACTTGCTAAAAAACAAGGCTATGTCGAGACTATTTTTGGTAGAAGAAGACCGATGCCAGATATTCATTCTAGCAATTTTATCGTAAGATCTTCAGCCGAGAGAGCTGCCATGAACATGCCGATACAGGGGACTGAGGCCGACTTGATGAAGATGGCCATGATTAAAGTTGATGAGGTGATTCCAAATGGAGCCAAGCAACTCCTTCAGATTCATGATTCAATCATGGTAGAGTGCAAAACTTCTCAAGTAGAAGAAGTTGAGAAGATCTTAGTTTCAACCATGGAGAATATTTACACCAAGCTCCCGGTTAAACTTAAAGTAGACGTAAAATCCGGCAAAACCTGGGGCGATCTATAGCGGACACTGTATCATATTGACAATAGAGCTGTATTATGCTTAAATAAAGCTACAAAAATCATTAAACAAAAATATGGAAAAATCACCAAAAATAAGTTCTTCTCCAGAAATTACCACAGATAACCTAGGCTTAGCAGAATCAGGCTCTAGTGATACTCAAGAGGAACTTGGTACTGATAACGTAGTATCAATAGAGGGTTGGGTTGAGTCTCCTGATGGAAAAGGATGGATTCGTGATGAGTCAAGAGGTTTAGAGCCTACAGGTAGTAGCGATGCAATGAGAAGAAGTCCTGAAACAGAGAAGTCGCAATTTGATAAAAATTACGATCTCCTAGTTAATTCCGAACTTGGTGTCATTTTTGTTGATGCATATACCGAGGCCGTCAAGCAGGATCATAGACTAGCCGACGTAGTTATTGTCCCACTAGATGAAGCAAAGTACGGCAAGCGGAGTTCAGCCTTCGCTCGTTCTGCGGACTCAGAATTTAGCGATTCTGGAAAATATGAGATACATGTTAGGCTAGCCGATACCGAGGGTAGTCTTAAGCTTATGAAGGACACACTGGATAGAGTCCCGGGCCTTCGAGAAATGATAGCTGAAAAGTTGTATTTAGACCCAGCTGAGCTGACTCCTGCACAACTGCACGTCTTTGTTTTTTTGCATGAACTTGGGCACATAAGAGAGTTTATGGATTACGAAGGCCGGTCAGACGAGTTAAAACAACGACAGAAGGCGGAGAGATCTAAGTTGCCGCTGAAGGGTGCGCGTACATCTGATCTTATGGATCCTTCAACACCTAACGGTAAATATATAAGAGATAATTGGCCTGCGGTTAGTAGCGCATACGGAGTTGATAGTCTTGAAGACTTATTTAAGATGACAAATAAAGCTCATAGGGCAATGACATCAGAGAGGGCTGCTGATGATTTTGCCTCTGATATATTAGTCATAATAGAACCTCAAATATTGGATCGTTTGGGTAACCCTGATCTAACCCACTATCTGCGTCATCCCCGCGCAGAACAAGCGGCTTAATTTTTTTGATACAATGGGCCAATGATTAAAGAGATTATTTTTGATTGTTTTGGGGTATTGAGTCAAGACGGCTGGATGGCATTTTATAAAAAGTATGCAAAGCCTAAAATGATGGATGATTTGCACGCTGCCAACGAACTTGCTGATAAAGGTATAATGTCTTATCAGGAATTTTTGCAAAGAGTCTCAGATATTACGGGAGTTGATAAAGCGATTGTGCACAAGATGATCACTACAAGTTTGCATCCAAACGAGGAGGTTTTTGATTTTGCGAAAAAACTAAGTAAGCAATATTCTCTAGGTATCATCTCAAATGTTGGCTCACCACTCGAGCATTATTTTCCAACAGGATATCTGGATATATTTACCGAGCAAACACTTTCGTTTAAGGTTGGATCCGTGAAGCCATCAAAAGAAATCTTTGAGATTCATTTAAATAACACGGGTATTGAGGCAAACGAGGCGGTGTTTATTGATGATAGGGAAGTCAATTGCGATGGCGCCAAGTCAGCGGGTTTAAATGCAATTTGTTTTAAAAATGTGAATCAACTAGTCGCTGAATTAAGCAAGCTTGATGTAAAAATTAATTTCTAAAGTTTTGTGATAATTTACGCAGTTATTCTATTAAGTCATCTGTTAAGAAATTGCCAAAAGAATACTATGCGAAACAGCTGTTGACACTTACTAACACAAGCGTTATAACGGATGTAGAGGTGCAAATATTAACATAAAAATAAAAAGGCATTTGTTTTGGCATATTTCGACTTAAGAAGCCCGCTGGGAATATTTGTAACTGGTAACGGTTCCCCGGAAATAGCAACAGCTATTGGGGTAAGAGATGGTGGGGAAGATGCTCGAGATTATCGAGATTGGGTCCTCTCCTCAGAGCAGTTAATGGTTGCGCCTGAATGTGGTGCGAGAGCGTGTACAAACCTTGTAATAAAACCAGAAGGGCTAGATGACGTTGGTCTAATAGTATCTGCAGAGAAGTGATAATGATATCTAGTATACTGAGTGTATGCCAGAGTTACCTGAGGTTGAGACTGTCCGCGCTGGTTTAAAGCAGTTACTGGTCGGGCACAAAATAGTTAGTCAGGAACATGATACACTAAAGGGCTTTCCGAATAGCCCGGGTGATGTGTCTCAGTTTTTGATTGGCGCGAAAGTCGTTGATGTTAGAAGGCGCGCAAAAGTCTTAATGATAGACCTGGATACCAAATATACACTCGTAATACATCTTAAGATGACCGGGCAGCTCGTTTATCGTGGAGCTAAGAATTTTGGCGCTGGCCATCCTAATGATTCTTTAATCGGCAAGTTACCAGATAGGTCCACCAGGGTTCAAATAGAGTTGGATAACGGAGCCACTCTATTCTTCAACGATCAAAGAAAGTTTGGTTGGATGAGACTTCTACCAACTATTGAAGTACCTAATATAGATTTTATGAAGAAGGTAGGCCCAGAGCCACTTGAGGATGATTTTACTGCCGAGATACTTTTTCAGCGACTCCAGCGCAGAAAGAATACTTGTATTAAAGCGGCAATATTGGATCAAACAGTGCTTGCAGGAATCGGCAATATTTATGCAGACGAGTCACTTTGGGGCGCAAAAATTCATCCATCTACACTGGTTAAATATGTTTCAAAAACTAAGATACAAATTTTATTCAGAGAGATACAATTTGTGCTCAGACTTTCAATAGAAAAAGGTGGTTCAACAGATAGAAATTACGTTAATGCCGAGGGTAAAAGAGGCAGCTATATTGACTTTGCTCGGGTGTTTAGAAAAGAAGGTATGCCATGCTCAAGACATCCAGATACACTTATTGTAAAAATTCGTGTGGCTGGTAGGGGTACTCATATTTGTCCGAAGTGTCAGAAGATAAAAACTTCTGCGCCCTGATATACTTATTACAGAAAAAGGGGTGATTAAAGATGGTCTATACATTAACTGGTACAAATAGTTTTGAACTTGGATCTTTTTTAAGCCAGATCAAATCTGATTTCATGACAAAGTATAGTGACGATGGGATTGAGAACTACACCGGTGATCAGTTAACTCCTGAACTAATCACAAATGCATTTGGTGGGGTGTCTTTATTCTCCTCTAACAGGATGGTCGTAATCCGAGGCCTCGTTGAGGCAAAAGAGGTGATCGATTTTCTTTTAAACCAGATAAAAACGGTATCGGATGAGGTTACTGTAGTTTTGATTGAGCCAAATCTCGACAAAAGGACATCTCTATATAAAACACTAAAAAAAGAAACCCAGTTTAAGGAATTTGGGAATCTAGGAGAGTCTGAGCTAGTAAGCTGGATTCAATCAGAAGTAAAAACAAGTGATGGAGAAATTGATTCTGCAAATGCAAGACTGTTATATGAATATTGCGGACCAGACCAAACTAGACTAAGCAATGAGATTCAAAAACTTTTGGCTTACGACTTAACTATTGCTAAAGAGAGCATCGAACTTCTTGTTGAGCGAAACACTAGCGATACAATCTTTGAGTTGCTCGAGCTGGCGATGAGTGATCAAAGCACTAAAGCGGTCAGTAAACTTTTAGCGCTAGAGGCTGTTCATGAGGATCCGTTCCAGATTGCATCGATGCTGATTTGGCAGACACATATTTTAGCTGTTGTTCAGACAGCTAACGGACTACATGAATCTGAAATTTCTAAGATTCATAAGATAAATCCTTATGTAGTTTCAAAAACCAAAAGGCTGGCCACAAAAAGCAATACAAGTAGGTTAAGGAGAATTGTCGATACGGTTGCTAACTTAGATCTAACACTAAAATCTAATGCCTATGACCCCTGGCGAGCCCTCGAGCAAACACTCTTAAGTCTGTAACTGTTAATCTAAAAAGAAATTACTTTTTTGCGGCAGGTTTTTTGGTTGTAGCTTTGGCAGGAGCTTTTTTAGTAGGTGCTTTGGCAGCAGGCTTAGCTGTCTTTGGAGCTGCTTTTTTAGCAGATGCTAAAGGTTTTACACCTGCGGCCTTAGCTTGAGCTGATAAACGACTCATTTTGCGTGCAGCAGTGTTCTTCTTCAAGATATTCTTTTTAACGGCAATATCTAGAGCGCTTTGAACTTTTTTCAGTTCTTCACCCGCTTTTTTTGCATCTTTTGCGGCAATAGCAACGGCAAAAGCCTTAGTTTCGTCTCTCAGGTTTCGCTTGGTTACTTGGTTGCGTGCTTTGCGCTTTACAGTTTGATGCATTCGCTTTACAGCGGATTTAATGATTGGCATGTACGATCTAGCTCCTTTTACCTCTGTAGTTAGAGGCGTTTTATCTTATAAGTTTGTCTATGAAGCTAGTATAACCTAGATTAGTGATTTGGTAAAGAGTTGTATCAGTAGTAGAAATGTTGACATGTTTGGATTTAAAGTTATACTGGTTATGTAAAGTACTAAAATAAACAAATAAATATGGAACCACAACAGCAAAATCAAACTCCAGCTGATATCGTACCTCAGGTTGAGGAGCCAGTTGCTAATGTAAAACAACAAGTTGTAGAAAAAGTTAATGGTGCTAAAAATGTGCTTGTGACTGTAGGTTCGAATCCAACTGTAGACGAACTTGCATCTGCACTTGGTCTTACTTTTTTGCTTGGCAAGCTCGGCAAGCATGCAACTGCAGTTTTTAGCGGCAAGACACCTCCAGCGATTGATTTTCTTGACCCAGACAAAACATTTGAGAGGTCTGTCGATTCACTCAGAGATTTTATTATTGCGCTCGATAAAGAAAAAGCCGACAAATTAAGATACAAAGTTGAAGACGATGTAGTAAAAGTCTTTATAACTCCTTATAAAACGACGATTACCGAGAAGGACCTTCAGTTTAGCCAGGGTGATTACAATGTTGATGTTGTAATTGCTATTGGTATATCAAAGCGAGAGGATCTCGATAAGGCAATTGTGGCACACGGCAGAATTTTACACGATGCCGAAGTACTAACAATAAATGCTAGTGATAAAAAGAGTAGCCTAGGATCAGTTGATTGGTCTGATACGTCAGCTAGTTCAATTGCAGAGATGCTCGTAAGTATAAGTGAGTCTTTTGGCAGTGGGTTGATTGATGAACAGATTAGCACGGCCTTTTTGACAGGGATTGTAGCTGAAACTAATCGATTCTCAAACGAGAAGACAAGTCCAAAAGTAATGACTATGTCAGCTCAATTAATGGCAGCCGGAGCCAACCAGCAACTTATTGCATCAAATCTAAGACAAGAGGGCATGATTAGCGAATCGATTCGCACTAAAAAAGCTGATGAGCCTCATGATGATGCAGAAATGGTGTTAGACCACGAGGATAACAAGTCTTCAGGTGAATCAGTCAAGGACAAAACCGACGTTTCTAATAGAAAGAAGTCTGAATCTGCATCATCGTCATCTAATGAGAGTAAAAAGTCGGCAAGTGATGTAGAGCAAAAGCCAAAGATTCAAAATGTGAAGCCACAGGATCCAATTGAGCCAGTAGTGAAGAAGCCAGCCGAAGTCGACCTACCTTCATTACCAAAAACTCAGCCTGGAAAGATAACAGAAGATGATAAGGTTGAACCAGTAGAAAAGGCTCAAGAAGAACCAGACACAAAATCTGCAGAACAAGCGACTACGCCACCCGAATTACCTAAATTACCTCCTTTGCCAGAGGTCAAAGATGAGACTCCGATAGATAGATCAAGCAATGAACAGACCGAAACACCACCATCGTTGCCTAAACACGATATTATTGAATCATCTTATGATGATCAACAAATTGTTCAATCGGATTCAGATAAAGACGAGGCGCAGAAACCTGCTTTTGGCGGAACTTTAAATGCAACAACAGGTCAAGCAGAACAGGATAGATTAGATCAAGAACGGCGCGAGAAGGATTCAAATAACCAGATATTAGAGCATGATAGCGATTCATCAACTGAAGACGCTGTGGCTGCAGCTAGAGCAGCGCTTGAGGACGTATCAAATGAGCTGCCATTTGATCCTAGTAATAATCCAACCCAATCGGTTGGTGCACAGCAATTACCGCCAGTCCATGAGGAAGAATCTGCATCTCCTCAATTGCCGCCATTGCCTAGCATGGACCCTATGACTCCTGATGCTTCAGCGGGTCAAAAGCAAGAGGAGGCTTCTATCCAAAAATCAGCACTAGAAGCAGAACCATCTCCAGTAGACGCATTTATGCAACCACATGCTGAAGCCCCTCAGGCACCAAATATGCCAAATAACCCAGCAACTACTCCGGCTACATCTCCATTACAGGGCTCCAACCTACCTCCTTTACCACCGATGCCTCCAATGCCAACAGATTCTCAAGTTGGAATGTTGCCACCAACACCTCCGGCGCCGTCAATAGATCCAACAGCCGGCTTTCAACCTCAAGTTGGACCAGAATTTATGCAGGGCATGCCCCAGAGCCAAAACTCATGGACTGAGGCAGGTCAAGATGTAGCCGCAAAACAGGCAGAGAAGGATGTTGCTAGGCAAGCAAAGCTAGATCAACTTGGGGCTCAGTATGATGCAGCGGCCGATAAAAACCGCGAGATACAAGGTCTACCACCTGTTAACGATGATCACACAACCTTCCCTTTACCTCCTTCGAGTTAAGGTCCTAGGTTATACTGTCAGTTAATGAAGATCGAGAATGATATTTTGCTAGTTGATAAGCCAGAGGGATGGACGAGTTTTGATGTAGTGGCAAAAATTCGAGGTAAGATTAGGGCGAATTTTCAGAATCGTGCCATCAAACCAACAAAAAGACAGCTCCGAGTAGGTCATGCGGGCACTCTGGACCCGTTTGCAACCGGACTACTTATCATATTGATTGGCGATGCCTGTAAAAGAGCAGATGAGTTTCTTAAGCTTAATAAAACATATGAATTCACCGCAAAATTGGGTGCAGTTAGTTCGACGGGCGATACTGAGGGTGAAATATCGCAGGTATCGGACGAAATACCAACAAAAGACGAAGTTTTAAATGTATTATCAAAATTTTTGGGCGAGATTAGCCAAGTACCACCGGCTTTTTCAGCAATTAAAATAAATGGGCAGAGAGCATATAAGCTAGCGCGCGAGGGTAAAGAGATCCAAATTCCATCTAGACAGGTATTTATCTCACGACTTGAGCTTTTAGAATACAATTACCCTTATTTAAAGTGTGTTTGCGACGTTAGTAGTGGAACTTATATAAGAGCTCTCGTTGAAGACCTTGGCCAAGCTCTTAAGAGCGGGGCATACTGCCTCCAACTGAGACGAACTAGAGTTGGAGAGTTTAACATCTCAGACTCTCTTTTAATCGATAAAATAGTATAATTTGTATAGTTTTAGGAGTTTTTCATGGCGTTAGTCAACAGAGGTGATCAGTTAAATTTTAAGTTAACCAAGCCATCAGATAAGGTGTATAGCTCAGACGAGGAGTATAGATTCTTGGTGCACGTTGTTCTTGGCGCTGTTGAGCAGAGAGCAATGGAAATGGGCTCCAAAACAAAAGATGATCGAAGGTTGATGACGAGCTTGATTAGCAATAACCATCAAGGTACATTCTTAGGCTGGGGAGGTCTGGTAGTAGCTGAGCCCGCACCAAGAGCAGTTACTGGCATTTCAAGAATTGACGTCGGCGGGGAGATTCAGCCAGGCCAGATGGATTCGATTGAATCTATTCTTACTAAGAGCCCGCCAAGTGAATATAACCAAGTAGATATCAGATTTAGTATCTGCAAAAAACCTATCGGGATTCTTTTAAAACAGACTAAAGACGGCAAACTTCTTGGCTCAGCCCATAAAAACGAAGAGCTTATAAAATATGCAGAGTCGGCTAATTTACCGATTATAAGAATTGAAGTTAGCCCTAGTCAATCTGTTAAAAGTGTAAATGTAGAGCTCTTAGAACTCCATACAGGAACAGGAACTATGCTAACCGTCGATATTCCAAACTCAGATAAAGATTTCTACAGAGTACAAGTTTTAAATAAAGGTCTCAGCAATAAGGGTGTTTATTATGCCTCAGGTGATACTAAACGCACTGCTCGTACAATGAAGATAAATCGGTATGGCGAGATGACCCAGAATCTTACTAAACAAGAACTTAACGCTGTGATTACTTATTTGAACCAACTTATGGATGAGCAACCCGACAAGATTGATAAAGAGGATTTAGAGATTATTCAACAAGAACAAAAAAAGCTCTCTTTCACTTAAATAACGCGGACGAGTCGATTATATATTGACAAAATAGTATATTTTATGCTATAGTAATTGATGTAGACAAGGATAAGTATCATGGTCGCACATGAAGCACAATCTCAAAATCCAGAAAAACAAATAAAAGTACTAGAAATACCAAAATCTCGTGAAATTTTCGCTGGAGATATTAATGACGCAGTAATTGCAGTTCAACAGATCACTGGCTTCGAGATTACCCCAGATTGGTGGATGTCTGAAGTTGGAAATTTTGGTGCAACTGAGGATATCCTAGACAGGTTTGATGACGCGTTCGAGAAGCTTGTTTTAACTGAAATGGGTATTGAGTCAGATGATGAGGGGGGCAATGAAGCCCGGGTGAAACAATCTGAGATTATAGCTGAGGCTGAATCCGAGATAAATGAGTTTGATAATAGATTTGCTGATGATATTGAGGTTTTGCCTCTTAGACCAGAATTTATTGATGATCTCAAATCGCATCTTGAGAGAAAATACAATCTTACAGATATGTCCACGAGTTCTGGAGATAATGCAGAAGCCAATGTAGCCGAGGTAGATGTAGAGCAACCTGAACATCCCGGCAACAGGATTAAAAGCAATAAGAAAAAAGTAAAGAAAGTAATTGAACAACTAATTGCTAATGGCGAATCTGAAACAGAGAGTTTACACGGTATAATGGTTACCAATCGAGAGCGGGATGAAGAGACCCTACCTAATAAATACGTTGAACATAAGGCAGAGCGCACGGCCATAGCGGCTGCAGTAATCAAAGAAGCGACGGGTAGTTTAGTTGAAGAGTTATCTACAGATTCGGATTCGCAGCCTGCTTTTGAGTTTAAATTTGAATCTCAATCTGATAAACCCGATAAGATTGAGGGACTGTTTGATGATATTGAGGAATTGTTCAAATCAGTTGGTCAGAAAATTGACCAGCATCCCGGTAATCTTGAAAGAGTTGCTGAACGTTATTTACAAATATCTGAGAATTTCAAAGGTACTACGTTTCCTAAAACAATTGGTGAAACTGTTTCTCAAGGTGGGCCAACAATTAGAACTGTATTTGAGGATGTAGTGAGAGAAGTTCAGATTGAACTTTCTGACCGAAAGGACTCTGACAAGGAGAGTAAGCGTCAGTTCACCCTAAACGCGTTGAATTCTGCGCTCAAGATTAGAGGATTTAACCTTGGTCATATTCACTCTGTGGTTGATACACCGAGTCAATCTTTAAAAGAATATATTCATAGAAGTCCAGACGGGGTAACTATTGAGGGCTTGCCGCCAAAGCCAGAGAATGGATTATTTGGCGAGACATTGGGCTGTCCAGCTTCTCTTGCTACAGATAGCGCAAATGAGTTTTCGATGTTAGATATCTACGCACGTTCGGTAGTAGAAGCGATGATTGCACGCGACATTATATAAAACGGAACCTCAATATTTAATAAAATAAAAAAGTTTATAATTTTATACTACCAAACGTATTGATTAGTAAGGTTGATAATGCTCATCTGTTATACTAAAAACAATGAGCATTTTTTTAGTTGGTAAAATTCAGACAACTAATTGGGCCCACTAATCTAGCGGGACAATGAATTTCATTTACTTAATCAAAGAATAAGAGAAACTGATGATAGCAAATATTAAGATAGCCAATAAGAGTTTTGGTAGTAATGAGCTCTATAAAGATCTCTCTATTCGAATTGAGAAAGGTGAGAAACTTGGGCTGATTGGGCGCAACGGAACTGGTAAATCGACCCTATTTAATCTTATGACCGGTCTTGATTCTGATTATGACGGAGAAATTGATCTGGGCAAGAATATTGTTATGGTGTCGAGCCGGCAAGAGCATCACGGCTATGAAGATATGACAGTCTTGGATTACATCCTGGCTGATTTACCAGAGTATGGTGAACTTCATCACATATTAGAGACATACCCAGAGATAATGGGTGAGAGTAAACATAAATTGCAGCAATACAGCGACGCTTTAGAGCGATTTAATGACCTCGGCTACTACGAGATCGAGAATGACGTTAACCGCGAGTTAGCTGATTATCAGCTTAGCATTGATGTTAGTAATGTAACTCTTGGCAGTCTAAGTGGTGGGCAGAAACGGATGGTTGAGCTAGTAAAAGTTCAAAGATCACGTGCTGATCTTGCACTTATTGACGAGCCAACTAACCACATGGATTACGTTGCAAAGGCTTCTTTTATTAATTGGTTAAAGTCTGCTGATGAGGCTGTGGTGGTAATTACGCACGATCGAGACGTTCTGGGTGAGGTTGATAGAATTATTGAAATAAGGGATGGGCGAGCCTTCAGTTTTAAAGGTAATTATAAGGATTATCTTAAATCTAATACACAAAATATCAGCTCAGAGGTTAATGAATTTGAGAACACACAGAGAAGAATTACAAATCTAAAGAGTGATATCGTTAGGTTCCGACGCCTGAAGGAGAGAGCACGTGATCCAGGCACAATTCAGCGGTTTAAATCACTTGAAACCAAAGCCACAAAAGAGTTAGCCGAGCTACAAGAGCTTGAGAAGCCAACCTTCTGGATTGACCGTGAATCTGCTGGTGATCTTGGTACTAAACTGAGCGAATCATACCAGGAGCATAAGGCTCGCAACATTAGAGTACGGACGAAAATATCGACTGATAAGAGTGAGCGCGTGATTCTTAAAGTTGATAACCTTGGCCTGGGCTACAAAGACGAGTCATTATTTGCTCCAGTTTCTTTTGAGCAAAGACTCGGGGCAAAGGTTGAGCTTAAGGGTAGAAACGGAGCCGGAAAAACTACAATCGTTAGAACTATACTTGATACCGTATCTGGTAATAAGCCTGATGCAAAAATATTCTCAGGAACAATCGAACATGAAAAAGGTGTTCGTATTGGGGTTTATGAACAAGAAATTAGCTCAAAGTATTTAGACGCAAAACTCAGTGACGCAATTGAGACTTTGTACTTATCTCGGGGCTTACCGATAACTGACGAGAAGATAAAACAACTGCTCAGTGATTATTTATTTAATCCTCATACTGACGCGCAAATGCAGTTATCAAAGTTAAGCGGTGGCCAGAAAGCGCGTTTTCAGCTTATTAGTATGCTAGCCGGAGACCCCCAGATGCTGATATTAGATGAGCCGACTAATCACCTTGATTTACCGAGCATAGAGGAGTTAGAGGATGCGCTAGGCCAATATCACGGTTCTATACTCTACATCTCACACGATTCATACTTTACAAAATCACTGGGCGGCACAGTGGTTGAAGTGTCTCCTAGCTAAGATTAAGATATAAAAATACACTTGACAAAAGCACAAGCATGATGTATTATCGAACTAGTTTCTAAAATATCAAAATGTAAAACAAATACAAAATGCGTGAATCTATATCAAAAACAGCTTCAGAAAAGAAACATCCAAAGTCCGCCGAGGAATACGGTGAGCAAATTGGTCGTATAGCTGACAAGCTTATTGATCGTGCATCGAAAGTTGATCTAGAGCATAGGGCTTCTGGTGAGGGAGGCTTCAAAGTAGGTCATCCAGAGAATTCAGATAGCATGCACGATTTGCTAATCGTTGGGGAAAGTAAGGACGTACAAAATCCTTATTATTGGCGCCAAACAGATGCGTCGGTTACTAGATATAGAAACCCATCACCGAGTGGCGAAACAGATTCGCAACCAGCGGAACAGGGTTCATTGACTGGAGAATATGCAGTTGGACATCCAGATTCTCGTAATATTGTTTATGCCAATAAACATTATGGTTATCCTCAGAGAATTTATCCAAAGGAAGGGAACTCAGACCCAAGTGGTTTAGATTCGGTAGTATCTGATACGGCTACTAAGTTAGCCCAAGTTAGGAATGCAGTTCAAAAAGGTGAGAGTCGTCAGCGTGAGGCAAAATAGAAAGTAATAATAAAGGAATTAATATGACATACGAAACAAATACACCAGCAACTAACGAAAAAGCGGATGCCTTATCAGGACAAGGGGAATCTGCTTTGGATGGCTCAGTAGATGCACTAACTTTGGCAGCATTAAAAAGAGCTGAGTTTGCAGAAAGAGATGCTGATAAGATCAGAGCAACAGAGGAAGAGCATAAAAGGGCAATCGATGAGCGCGCCGAACAGGAAAGAATAGCTGAAGAGATGGCACCTACGGAGGACGAAATCAAAGAGATTGAGGCAAAAAAAGCCAGAATGTTAGAGATGGAGAAATGGGCCAATACAACTGGAGCAATTGCCGAAGAAAAAGCCAGGCAAACTGCTGTTGCAGAAAGTGAATTAAAGGATGAGGTAGAAAGTTCAAATACAGTAGATGATATTGATTTGGCTACTGAAAAATTCACTTATGAAACTAGTGAAATTTCTAAAGAAGGAGTAATTACATCTGTAATACCTGGTACAACTTCTACTACATATGATCACGGTGGTAATGGGGGTTATCATAAAGTAATTGATGATAAGGGAACTACAAAATCTGCGGCAAATGCATGGAAAGAGTTTAATCGATCGCCCAAGCATATACGTGATGAAAGCTTGCCACATGGTGAAGAAATTGACTACAATCAAGTTCCATTTAGATAACCAGATAATCTTAAAAAGCCAAGAGTAGGGCGGTAATTATTGTTGTTACCGCTAATGCTATGACTGCAACAAATGCCAGTTTGGCTTTTTTTGAGGCAGCCTGAGCTTTTTGCATTGCATGTATTGTAGTATCGGTTTCAGGTTCAGTTTGACTTGATTTGGTAGGATTATTTTTGGCTTGGTTGACCATGTCGAGTGATTCGAGGATTCTGTCGGTCCTGGCTTTGGCTGCCTCTGTTGTCTGATGGTAGCCTTTGACGTCGTCAAAGGTTTGATCATCATGTCGCATTTCGATTTTACGTCCTCGCTGAGCCTCGGCTCCAAGAGTTGCCTTGGATAACGCGGTTTTTACGTCTCCACCCTTCAGAGCTTCTTTAATTACTTTGGTCAACCCACCACGATCAATCTTATTATCAGCGTAAAGTGCGCGTAGGGTGGTGCCGTCAACGCGAATCTTATCGGCAATTTGGAGTAGTTGTTCTGTTGATGATTGTGCTAAATCTCTACTTTGCTCTGGAGTAACTCTTCTTTCAGGGGCTGGGGTTGTCGTTGGTCGCTCTTGATAACTAACCGGTCTCAGAGATTCAATCGGTACTGGTGGTTGAAATTCTGGGGTGGCTGAAGGTGTGGAAGAATCAAAAATAGAAGCACTAATGTTCTCGCCTAGTGTTTGCTTTGTGGCAAATTGGCGAACACGTCGCTCTTTTTCTTCGACGGAGCGTTTTATTGGGTTCACAAATCGTTCGGGTTGAGAAGTTATTGAAGGCGTCTCAGTCTCCGGTAACTTAGGCTTCATAGGTATTTCAGACTCTTTGATTTCTCCAGGAGTCTGATCTGGTTTGCGTGATAACATTTGGTTCATTGCTTCTGATACAGCTAGGTTGCCCGTACGACGTTGCCGAGCTAGAAATGGCGATGTAGGGACGACCTCTTTTAGTTTGGGTCCATTACTCCTCGGGACAGGTGAAGGTTGGTTCTCTGTTTTTGGCTTAGCTGATAAACCTCCTGAGTCTGTAGTATGTTTGTCGGGTCCAGTCTTCTTGGCTTTGGTTTTTGAGCGTGGGCGAGCAAATATTGAGGGAGTTTCATCTTTTGAGGCTTCAGCTTCATCAGGAACCTCCTCAAGCGCGGGGAGTAGCTCCTCATCATCTTCGGTTTCGTTGAAAATCTCATCAAGACGATCCATAATTTGCTGGTAGGCTTCTTCAACGGCATCGTCAGCAATTATGTCTGGGTTTTCAAGTTTATCGCTGAGGGCTTGAATAAGTTCAAGATCGGCCGAAATCTCTACTGCTTCTGGAGACCCTTCAGGTACATTCTCAAGCTCCTCTTCGAGTTCTTCTGATCGGTTCTCGACATACTCTTTGGCTAGAGCTGTCTTTTTCTGCTCAGGAGTCATTTTGGCAAATTCCTCAGTTTCAGCAATGCTCTTTTTTGCTCTATCTTTTACAGGCTCTTTTTCAGTATCTTTTTCAATTTCAACTTTTTTATTAGGCTTTTTATCCTTAATGTCAGGTTCTTCCTCGTCTGAGAACCACTTTTTACGAGGTTTGTCATTATCTTTTTTATCTTCCTCGTCATCCAAATCTTCAAAAAAGTCCCACTTAGTCTCGGGAGTCTTGTCGGTTGGGGTATTAAAGTCTCGTTCCATTGTCATTTATTATATCACCCCTGGGGTTAAGCCGTTACTAGGTATTGATAAATATGTCAAAATAGTGTATAATGAGCTAAGTATGCCAATTGAAACACAAAAATCATTTAACACAACTCAAAATCCTCCAGAACCAAGTGAATTGGCAGTTGATTTGTCAGTGCATGTAAACGCAGTACTGCAAGGCATGGTGGAGGAAGCACGTAATCGTGGTGACTTAGCACGAGTAATCGGTTTAGATAGGGCAAGTCGTTTTTCAGATCAGCCAGTTAATCTCGAGTGGGTTTTTGAAGGGGATGAGGACACAAGATTAGTTGATGATGATTTCGCTAGATCTTATTTAGAGAGTGGGCTTGATCTAGAAGGTGATCAACATGATGCCGATGCAATAGTCGAAATGTACGCTGAGGCAGAATCCCTAGACCCAAGAGAAGGTTATAGCCGCGCTGCAATCCAAGTAGATCAAGATGAACGCGGCTTGTACCATACAAGGGTGGTCTCTATAACAGGCCAAGGCGATGAACAAAGGATTGCTTTTATTGAACCACAATCAGCTTGCGTAAGGCTAGCAGTACGTGATCTTGGTAAAAAATGGATAGGTGAGGATTTTCTTTACGGTGGCTCTGTTACTGGTTACTTAGAGGACGATTTTAGAGATGATGATGGACGCCCAAAAGCAGCTACAGTACAAGACGCACAAGGTGTTCATTATGATGGGGTTGATCCAGAGCAATATTTAAACTTTGCCCTAAATGGGGGGTTCTTAAATGAATTTCCCGTAGAGATTCCTCCAGATTTACTATGCTAGGTTAATGATGATTATCTATACTCTATGGGCATTGACAAAAACACAAAAATTTGCTATGATGTGTTTATGTTAGATTCAGAAAGCACAAGAACTCCACATAATACAGGAACAGCTCGAAGAGCTGGCCTAGTCCAGCGTTTACAAAATTCACTCGGATTCGACGTTGAGGGTTCAGATAATCCTGATGTTGACTTTAGCTATTCCCGTAGAGAAAAAATAGTTTTAAGAATTGCAGCTATATCTTTAGTTGCAGCAACTGTTTTGGGTATAAATTACAAAGAAGACCGAGTGCAAGAACATTACGATCGTGATGCCCCTGGGCATGTTGATGCTGGATCAAACTCTGGCAAATAACACTTGTACTAATAATCTGTATCTGTTAATATATAATCAACGTCATTGAATGAGTACTATCTAGCTCATAACTTATAAAGCTATTTGTTAATTAAAGTAAGGAACTAAATTGATTACAACTGAAAAGAAATCGGCAGCTATAAAAAAGACTCAACGAGCTAAAACTGATGTTGGCTCACCTGAGGTACAAGCCTCAATTCTAACTGAGCGAATCAAAGAGCTAACTGAGCATCTTAAGGTTCACAAAAAAGACAATCACTCTCGACGAGGACTGATGCAAATGGTAGGTAAAAGAAAGAAACTTCTTGCTTATCTAAAAGATAAGAACTACTCGAGCTACAAGGCTACTATCGAGAAACTTGGTCTAAGAAAATAAGAGCTTTGGTTAGTCCGGACTCCAAATAGGAGGCCGGATAGACGAGCGCTCATATAAAATAGCATGAGACGAGTTGGCTCGGAGTTTTATGCTGGTACCTCAAATAAATTAATGCTTGGGTGCAGAACCGCAGCTATCCTTACTTTATAAAAAGGAGCGTTGTATTCTGCCTCTAAGCGAGCAAAAAGAAAGGACATAAACATGTCAAATATCATTAACCCATTTGGGAAAGATATAACAGTAGTAGAAACTGAACTTTGCGGTAAACCGCTAAAGTTTGAGATTAACCGACTTGGATTCCGAGCTTCGGCATCAGTCATGGTGACTTATGGTGAGACAGTCGTACTCGGTACTGCGATGGTTGGTAAGAAACCGGTTAGTGGGATGGATTATTTTCCGCTCTCTATTGATTATGAAGAAAAGTTTTATGCAGCTGGAAAAATCTCCGGATCAAGGTTCATAAAAAGAGAGGGTCGTCCTAGTGACGAAGCGGTTTTGATCGGTCGGCTTATAGATCGACCGATTAGGCCTTTGTTCCCTAAAGGCTATCGACAAGAGGTCCAGGCTGTTGCAACTATTCTTTCTATGGACCCAAGCTTCCGCCCTGACGCAGTAGCGATGATTGCTCTAAGCACGGCACTGAGCTTAACTGGTGCACCGTTTGATGGACCAATTGCTGGACTTAGAGTTGCCCGAGTAAATGGTGAGTTCAAAGCCTTTGCTACCAGAGAAGAAATTGAGGCAAGCGATTTAGACCTAGTAGTTGCTGGAACTGAAAAAGCAGTAATTATGGTTGAAGCTGGAGCTAGTGAAGTTTCAGAAACAGTTGTTGGAGATGGGATTGCCTGGGCTCATGAGCAGATGCAACCTGCGATCGCACTGCAAAAAGAGCTGATTGCAAAAGTTAATCCAGCCGAGCTTGAGTACGAACTTATTCTACCTAACGAAGATATTCAAAAAGAAGTTGACGCATGGGTTGATGGCAAACTTGGCGAGGCTATCAGAAAAGATTACCCGGAGCGCAATGAACTTGTTGCTGTACTGAGAGATGCGTTCCACAAAGACATGGTTTCTCAACATGAGGATCAGTATGAGGCGCTAAGAGGAGAGTATGATGAGGCATTTACTAAAGCACTTCATGAGGATGTTAGAAGGGGAATTGTAGAGCACAAGCTTCGACCAGACGGTAGACAACTTGATGAGATTCGACCACTTAGCTCCGATGTAGGATTATTGCCACGAGTTCATGGATCAAGTATATTCACGCGTGGATTAACTCAGGCGCTTAACATAGTCACGCTTGCGCCACTATCCTATGCCCAGATGGTTGATACTATGGAGCAAAATGACGGTGAACGTCGTTATATGCACCACTACAATGCTCCTGGATGGACTGTTGGAGAGGTTCGACGAATTGGTTCACCGGGCCGACGAGAGATTGGGCATGGCTTTTTAGCAGAACGTGCTCTAGCAGCTGTTTTACCAACTGAAGAAGAGTTTCCGTATGCAATACGTTCCGTGACAGAAATTATGTCTCAGAACGGCTCAACAAGCATGGCCGCAACCTGCTCTAGCTGTTTAGCACTTATGGATGCTGGTGTTCCAATTAAACGCCCTGTATCTGGTATCGCCATGGGGCTTATGATGGACGGCGATACTGCTTACGTACTTAGCGACATTGCAGATGCTGAAGACTTTGCTGGTGATATGGACTTTAAAGTAACTGGAACTGAAAACGGTATCACAGCACTTCAGATGGACATGAAGGTTCATGGGCTACCTGTTGAGATTCTTCGTGAGGCTCTTGAAAAAGGTAAGATTGGTAGAACTAAGATTCTTGAGCACATGCTAACAATCTTAAAAGAGCCTAGAGCAAAGCTTAGCCCGTACGCTCCAAGAATCGAGAAGTTAATGATTAACCCTGAAAAAATTGGCGCAATTATCGGTAAAGGTGGTGAGACAATTAATAAGATAACATCTGAGACGGGTGCTCAAATTGATATTAAAGACGATGGTTTGATTACCGTTGCTGCTGTTGATGGAGATGCAATCGATAAAGCTATGGCCTGGATAAAAGGATTAACTGAAGAGCCAGAGGTTGGTAAGATTTACGACGGTAAAGTTGTAAAAGTAATGGACTTTGGCGCGTTTGTTCAGTTTATGCCAGGAGTAGATGGAATGGTTCATATCTCAGAGATGGCTGAAGGCCGTGTTGAGAAGGTGACCGATGTTGTAAACGAAGGTGATGAAGTCAAAGTCAAACTAATGGCAATCGACGACCGCGGTCGGATGAACCTCTCAATCAAAGCCGCAAAAGAGTAATTTAATCAGGACGATTATGGCGATATATTTTGCACGACACGGTAAAAGCAAAGCTAACGAAGAAGGTGTATTTGCTGGTCAGAAAGAGGACTCTCCGCTTGTTGAAGAAGGTGAGAACCAAGCTGCTCAAGCAGCAAAAGAGTTGGCAGGTAAGACAATAGATAGAGTCATCTCCTCTCCATTAATAAGAGCTAAGCAAACAGCAAAAATTATAATGGAAGTTGCTGGGTTAGACATGGGCAAGCTAGAGTTTGATCAAAGAATTGCAGAGTACGACATGGGTTCATTAACAGGAACACCTTTGCACGCAATTTCTTCACAGGAGCTTACATCGTCAGATGGAGCTGAAGATCCTAAAGTATTTCATAACAGGGTAATTAGTTTTTTGAGAGAACACAAAGATGACAATATTTTGATGGTTGCACACGCGGGTGTTGGGAGGGTTATTGAAGCCGCAAAGATAGGGGTGGATCCATCAGAATTTTATAGCATTGATCCATATCCAAACGGTCATATTGTTGAACTCGATCTTGATTGGTTAGACAAAAATGATTAGTAAAGAACAACTCGATACAATTCCACGAGTTATCGCCGGAACATACGGTGTGGTACTGCGCAGACTTCAGGTTGATGATTCTGAGCGAATTTTTGAGATTTTACAATCTGATCCTGATATCTCTAAATACTATGTCACTTGGACTGCTGGTATAAAAAGCCAGGAGGATGTTGAAGCCAGAATAAATAATTTTGTAGAATCTCATGCAGCGAGATACGGGATATTCTTTAACGGCGAGCTTGTTGGTTATATCGGGATTTGGAAGGTAGTAGATAATACTAGAGAAGATGAATACGACATTGGATATTTTTGTGATCCTAAGTACAGGGGCCAAGGGGTTGTAACCAGAGCCACTAGCGCCTTAGTTGCTTCAGCAACTCAAAATGTAAAGGTTTCATCTTTTGCTCTTTATATTGCTGATAGAAATCAAGCTAGCCAGGCAGTTGCAAGAAACCTAGGCTTCACCCGAACTGAGGAGACAATAGTTGATGAGATTTTAAAAATTGAGGAGCGTAGGTACGAGCGAATATTGCCTCCTGCAGAATTATCAAGAAACGAACACGAGCATCAAGTTGATGTATTAACTTTGCCTGACTTAAAACCTAGTGGCATGACGCAGTCTATTGTGTCTGCGATTAGATCTAATTCATGGCTTCATACTTCTGATGTTTGGCTCTATAGAACCAAGCCTGAGCTTCAGTTGCTATTTCAGCAGAGGCCACTCAATAGTCCTTCATATGCAGGAAAATTGGACTGCTCAGCTGCGGGATATTTAATGGCTGGAGAATCCGCAAAGGCTGGAGGAGCTCGAGAACTTTACGAAGAACTTGGAGTCAAAGTTGACCCAAAAGATTTGACTTCATCCGGTAGACGGCTGAATGCCATTATTGACCATAGAGGCAGAGAAAGAAGGATTGTTGCTAATATAAATATCTATCAGTGGGAGCACGAACTTTCAGACTTAAAGATTGACTCTAAAGAGGTTAACGCGGTTTTCTGGGTAAAAGCTAAGGACCTTCTGAGAATTGAGTCGGGTGGAAAACTTAAAGCAGTGGGTGAAGACAGCAAAGGAAACAAACTTGAAGAGGAGTTTGGATTTGATGACTTTGCCTACAACATCGACGGTTACTACTTCAGGATTGCTGAAAGATTAGAGCGGAGAATCAAAAATGACTGAGTCTATTTCAACAGATTTGCCCGTAAGATATCCAGCAAAAGTCCTGGTAGTTGATAAGGCCACTCGAAAAGTCTTGATTCTAAGGCTTGAAGGAGAAGAGAGAGCAAAGCGTGGTATCGATGAATGGCACGTTCCAGGCGGATCATATGAGGTAGAAAAAGATTTTGATCTTGAAGCAACCGCTGTCAGAGAGGTCCAAGAAGAAGTTGCTTTAAGAATTAGGGTTATTAAAGAACTAGGGAAGTCTGCCTGGGATGCATATTACGAAGGCGAAAGAACTCATTTTGAGGCCACTTTCTTTTTAGCAGAACTTGATCAAGACCCTAGTGAAGCGGTGATTGATAGGAGCGAGGCTGACGAACTTGCTTGGGTTGATGAACATACAATGTTAGATTATCCTGCATTAACGCCAGAAGCCAGGCGATTCATCCCCATGGCTTTGGAGGAATATTAGTTATGAGTAAAGCAGATTTATTGAAGCAAATATCTGATGAGATTTTGCAAAATGAGATTTGTGCTGATCTTAGGGATCAGGCGACTCAGCTAGTTTTTGGAGATGGGAGTATTGATGCGGAGATAGTTTTTATTGGTGAGGCTCCTGGTAAAAAGGAGGATGAGACAGGACTGCCGTTTGTTGGAGCAGCCGGTAAGTTCTTGAATGAAATGTTGGCTTCAATTGGTTTAGAGCGCAAAAACGTGTATATTACTAATATCGTAAAGTATCGGCCTCCTAAGAACCGAGATCCTTCAACAGATGAAAAGCAGGCATTTTTACCATACTTGATGCGTCAGCTGGATGTCATATCACCAAAATTGGTAGTGACATTAGGCCGGCACAGCATGGAATATTTTCTGCCGAGTGTGAAGATAGGAGATGTACATGGGCAACTTCAAACCGTCGACACGCCGGAGCGTAGCTGGATGATTTTACCGTTATTTCATCCCGCAGCAGCACTATATAACGGGGGATTAAGACAGACCTTATTGACTGACTTTGCAAAAATCCCAAGAATTTTGAAACAAATTAAATAATAAAACAGACCTTCTAATCCAATTTAGGATTGCAAGGTCAAAAGGAGAAAAATAATGGTTAAACCAAGAATGCAACCAAAACAACCCGAACAGCCTCGGGAGAAAAATCAAAAATATAAACAATCTAATCGAGCTAATAATGTACCTCGCGAGAGAATTAATAACTCTCAAATGAAGACAAACCGCGGTGAAGCCATCAGAACTGCTCGCCGAAACTTTGATACTGCTGATAAGGCAGTTGATAGGTGGAATGTGTTTGAGAAACATCATGAAAAGCAAGCCGGAATAATTGGCATGCAACACAAAGACCGTCTGCGAGTAACATTTCTCGGTGGACTAGAAGGAATCGGCGAGAAGAACATGATGGTTCTTGAGTTTGATAACGACGCAATCATTGTTGACGCTGGTTTTGATCTATCTGTTGATTTACCCGGTGTAAACTATGCGATCCCGGCAACTCAGTATGTTGAAAGCATTAAACATAAAGTAAAAGCATACGTTGTAACTCATGGTCATATGGATCACATTGCGGCCTTGCCTTACGTCTATGAGAATTATCCTGCGCCAATTTTCTGCGCCAGTCATTTCACCAAAGGTATGGTTGACAAGCAATTCGAGAATATCAATCAGGAGCGAGAGCTTGATCTAACGCCTGATGTTATTGTGCTCGGGATGGATAATCACGAGAGATACGTTATTACACCAAACTTCACAATCGAGTTTGTAAGGGTTACTCACTCCATACCAGATTGTTCGGCAGTAGTAATCGACACACCAGTCGGCAGAATAGTTAACACTGGAGATTTCAGACTTGATCCTGAACCACTTGATCAGCATCCATCAGATGTTCATCGATTGGAGCAACTTGGCGCAGAAGGTAAAACTCTGCTACTTATGACAGATAGTACTAATGCAAGGTATGGGGGCCGTACGCCAACTGAACATACTTTGCAGAAGAGCTTTGATGATATTTTTGCTCAGAGCCGGGGCCGTATATTTGTGGCAATCTTCTCGACTAATATGAACCGAGTTCAGATGATTATAAATTCTGCAGCAGCTGCTGGTCGCAAGGTGGCTTTTGACGGTCGAGGTATGATGCAGGTTAGTGAGATCTCTGTTAGAACCGGCAATCTAAAGATTCCAAAGGGCTCGGTAGTTGCCATGCGAGAAGTTGCCAATGTAAAAGACGATCAAGTTGTGGTGGTCTGTACCGGAGGACAAGGTGAGCCAAATGCTGCGCTTCAGCGTATGAGCATTGGTGAACATAAGCACATCAAGCTAAAACCTGAGGACACTGTTATCGTAAGTTCCTCACCAATTCCTGGTAATGAGGTTAGATATCAGCAAATCGGAAACGATCTTGCTGAAATCGGTGTGTCACTATTTAGACAAGTGACACATGAGCTTGATGGTTGTGGGCCACTCCACGTGTCGGGTCACGCTAATCAAGATGAACTAACTGAGATGTCTACAATGACAAAACCAAAGTATGTTTTACCGATTCATGGCGGGATGCTTGATAGAAAATATGGTGGCGATGCAGCAGTTAAGGCTGGGGTACCAAGAGAGAATATTATACTTCCTAAAAATGGATCAATGATCGAGTTTGATGCTAGCGGCAAAATGTACGAGGCAGGCGATGCACCAGCGGGCGCAATTCTTGTTGATCAAACTGGCGCGGTTGTACCTGGTCTTGTTGCAAAAGATAGACTACTAATGTCCGAGGAGGGTATGGTTGTCATTATGCTCACAATCGATAAGCGTAGCGGTAGACTACTCACTAGTCCAGATATCATTACTCGAGGTTTTATCTATATTCGAGATAATGCTGAACTTATGGATGGTCTAAGAGCTGAGCTTAAGCGAGCCGCCTCACAGCGATTTAGTCGAGTTGATCTCGATAGATTCAAACAGGAGCTCAAAGATCACATCAGCCACTACTTGTACGAGCACACCAAACGATCACCAGTGCTTATCCCGGTCGTAAACGTTGTAGGCCTAAATGGTCAATCAAATACTAGACCAAAACCAGTAGCCGACGCCGCTCAATAAAGAATTGAATAATCCTAAAGAAGTGTTGTAATTTTTATACGCTTATGTTATACTACTTCTGATATGGCAAAAAGAAAAAAGTCATCTAAAAAGGGTAAAGCGGGCTCTAAAGCCACGCCAAAAGCTGCACATATATTGCCAAGTGGTTGGTGGCAACAGGTAGTTAGTGCTGTTATTGGACTGACTGGAATCTTGTTGCTGCTTGCTATGTTCAATCTAGCCGGTCCTGCACCTTTGGCTTTTTTTGAATTTACCAGAAGCTTGTTTGGCTATAGTGCATTTATTATCCCATTTGTTCTGCTTACTTTGACAGTTCAAAAGTTTTTGAGCGACGAGAACAAGCTCAGCGGTAGTGTATACGGCGGCGCAGTAATATTTTTGGCTAGCTTCAGTGCCTTTATTCATCTGTTTGTTGATCCAGCAAAATCTTCTGCCGTAGTTAAGGATGGTCGTGGTGGAGGAGTGGTTGGCTCAGGACTCGATAGTTTTCTGTCTGGTTTTTTAAGTAATATTGCCGCTGGCGTAGTCTTGTTTGCCCTAATGCTGATAGCACTATTATTTATTCTAAAGATTCCGATTAAGGATGTGTTAAAAGCCTTCTTTAGCATCTTCAAACAAGAATCGCCTAAAGATAAAGATGAGATGAGAGTAAATTCAAAAGATGTCGAGAAATTATCACGCTCGGTTGATGATATTAAATTAAACACTGGTGTACCAGTCGAGGATGACAGCCAAAATTCCGGCTCTTCTAGACTTTCGTCTCTGAGAAATAGTGTTATGCAAGACAAAGCTGAGGAGAGCAAAGAGGCCCTAACTATGGCGAGTGACCCAAATTGGAACTTGCCCGGGGTTGATCTACTGAGCAATAAACAAGGTAAGGCTGATCCTGGAGATATTAAACACACTGCCCAGGTTATTAAAGATGTAATGCAAGACTTTAAGATATCGGTTGAGATGGAGGAGGCCAATGTTGGGCCAAAAGTTACCCAATATACACTTAAGCCATCGGCCGGTGTGCGTCTGTCTAAGATTACCGGACTTGATGGAAACCTGGCACTAAATCTTGGCGCTGAAGCTATTAGAATAGAGGCACCAATTCCGGGCAAGCATGCTGTAGGTGTTGAAGTTCCTAACAAAAAAGCCGCCGTTGTTAATCTAAAGAGTATGATTGAATCGCCTGTTTGGTCGGAGCATACATCTCAGCTGAGTTTTGCAATTGGTAAAGACATTTCTGGGCGTCCTGTGATGGGAGAGCTTGAGAGTATGCCACATCTTTTGATTGCTGGTCAAACCGGCTCAGGTAAATCTGTTATGGTGAACACACTGCTTACGAGTTTGTTGTATCGCAATTCACCAGCTGATTTAAAGTTGATTCTTGTTGATCCAAAACAGGTTGAACTTAAAGGTTATGACCACATCCCGCACCTTCTGACGGGTGTAATTACTGAGCCTGAGAAGTGTATCTCAGCACTAAAGTGGGCTGTTAATGAGATGGAGAGACGTTACTCACTACTTGCTGATAAAAATAAGAAGAACATTCAAAGCTATAACGCAGCTAATCTAGAAGATCATATGCCATATATTGTGATAGTAATTGATGAGCTAGCCGATCTGATGATGCTTGCTGCCAGAGATGTGGAGGCACTTATTGTACGAATAGCCCAGAAGGCCAGGGCGGTTGGAATTCACCTTGTACTAGCTACCCAGAGCCCTCGTGCAACGGTTATTACCGGTCTTATCAAAGCTAACATTCCTGCTCGTATAGCTTTTACAGTCGCTCAGGAACTTGAATCCAGAATTATTTTAGATCAAGGTGGTGCTGAGAAGCTACTGGGTAAGGGTGATCTTCTGATTACAACAGCGGCAAATCCAAAGCCTCGGCGTATCCAGGGTGTATTTGTTGAGGATTCTGAGATTAACAAGGTCACAGCATTTATCAAAGATCAGCGTCCACCAGATTATAATGATGAGGTTGTGTCTCAACCAGTTCAAATCGGCAATAAGGGCGGACTAGTAATGGATTCTGACACAGGCTCAGACGATGCAATGTTCAGAGACGCGGTTCAATGCGTGGTAGAGAGTGGCAAAGCCTCTGCCAGCTTGCTTCAAAGACGGCTTAGAATTGGCTACTCTCGCGCTGCCAGACTTGTTGAAGACATGGAAGAGCAAGGTATTATTGGTCCTGCTGACGGTGCACGGGCTCGAGAGGTATTAGTTACGAGTCTGGATGATGTGTTTGGTGCCAAAGATATCGATTCAATAGATGAACCCGAGATTGAAGTTTAGTTTTTCCGCTTTTGTTTAGAAAAACTTAACTATATATACTGGCTTTATGAAGCGAGAGATATTAGAGCTAACAACAACTGAAATTGTAGATATAAATGGTGCACGACATTTTTTTGAGGATTCAGAAGGATTCTCGCAAGGAGATGTTTTGCTTGATTCTGCAACGGATTATTTTGGTAATAAATACCTACAGACAATCAGGGATAATCAAAAATATAGAGCAGATCATCATCCGCTTTTAGATTACCTAAGCCTTAAAGAAACTCAAGAGATTGCTGATAGATACCAGAGGATGTTTGAAAGAGTTTTAGAAGCAAGGAGACAGCTTGAGTGGGGACATGTTGATGACATACAAGCGTGGCTAGGTTCAAGTGGAACGGTTAGGCAAGCTTATAAACTTGTCTTAGCAGATAAAATATTTAGAAGTCCTAGCTATCGTGAATCATTTTTTGATGGAGATGAAGATGGCTTCTCGAGCGATTGCCATAACGTTATTCAGTGGCTGGAAGGTTGGCTAAAGTTTGAGAGTGATAAACGATCTTAGTAGCCGGTTTTGAGATTGTAGCAAACTTTACCAGCTTCATGTCCGTATGTGTTTATATATGAGACATATTTCTCATCGTTGTATAGAGAATCGCTGTAGTAACTTGACGGCGATGTGTCTGACTTACTGTACTTGAAGCAAAGTTGATAGTAGTAAGTGTAGTTATTGTAATATTGAGAGTCTTCATCAAGGTATTTTGACGATGTATATCCACCGATTAGACTCTTCTTTTTAACATTAGGAGTGTAGTCTAATAATTGGCTGTTAACTAATGCATTAACGTTTGGATTTTTACTATCAATATCTTTTAGGGATTTAGGTAGATCAGAATTTTTAGTTGCATATGAGTCAATGGAGTGCTTTAGTACAGATGCGTTATTAGTAAAGAGCTTATCAGTTTTGGTCAATCTTTCATTATTAACTGGACCTACAATCCCAAGTACTATAACAGTTGAAGAGACTAGTAGCATAACAAATAAATATACACGACTGAGCCACTTAAGTTTTGCTGGGTGTAATGTTCTAAGAAAAGTAATGCTATAAATTATTGATAGAGAAAGAGCGGTGATTATTGCGACGTGAGTTTGTTTAGATTCGGACCCTGAAGTTACAAGAGAAATCAATGAGAATACGACAGCGATTAAGCTACCAATAGCAAGTAGCGCAAAGATAACAGCGTGGATGACCATTACGACGCTCGCTGCACCAGTCTTCTTGGTTGGCTCGTACTTAGAATAGAAGAGGTCACATACTGCAGATATTGGCAATAAAACAAGAACTGCTGCAATTCCATAAGGTGTAAATCCACCGGTGTCTGCTCCATCTATTAAATAACTGACAGTTGTACCAAGCAGTGTCCCAAGTGCTACTATAGTCCATCCCCAAAATGCGTAGGTTAGCCACTGCAGTACTATTATTCCTGGCTTATTTGGTTGAGATGAATTATTACTGTTCTGAGCCGGTTGAGGCTGTAGCGTCTGAGGTGACTGAGTTGGTAGATTACTCTCTGTTGGTAATCCCGCATGAGGGTTATCGTTATTTATGTTGTCAGGTTCCATTAATTTACCTTTCTACTTTTGTTTATGTTCTTATTAAATCATGAATCGATATGATGTGAGATATTTATAATCTGTGAGAGCTTGCTTAACAGGGGTATAGTTGATATAATGTTGTTACATTATTAACTCATGCGTGCATTATAGTGTACGCTCTTCGTCAGATGACGGAGAACCGAAAGGAGTATCACTTGGAGAAAGTATACGAACTTACTGTGTTATTTCATCCTGATCTTGAGATAGATCTTGAAAAGCCAGTTAAAAAAGTAGAAGGCATTATTGCCGACAACGGTGGTAAAGTAGTCAAACAGGATAATTGGGGCAAGCGACGGCTTGCTTACCAGATTAAAAAACAGGATTTTGCCGTATACGTATTATTTGAGGTTGCTATAGCACCTGCTAGCGCTAGTAAAGTTCAGGGGCTTCTTAACATAACAGATGAAGTAATCCGCTACTTAATGGTAGAAAAAGACCTAAAGGCTCCTAAGCCAGGCGAAAAACCTGCTAAAGATAAAGAGCCTGAAGACGATAATCAAAAGGAGGGCTAGTATGGCTAAGGGTTTTAACAAAGTAATATTGATGGGAAATCTAACTAGAGATCCCGAAACTCGTCAGACACCAAATGGGCAAAGCGTTACTAACTTTTCATTAGCGATTAGCCGAACCTGGAAGGGCCAAGACGGTAACACACAGGAGGCTGTAAGCTTTATCGATTGCGTAGCTTGGGGAAGAACTGGTGAAGTTATCGCCCAATATGTTCAAAAAGGCCGCCCAATTTTAGTATCCGGTCGTTTAGATCAGAGAAGCTGGGAGCAGGATGGAAATAAGCGCAGTAAGGTAGAGGTTGTGGTTGAAGACTTCAACTTTGTTGGTGGCGGATCTGGTGATGGTGCCTCAAATCGCGATTCAAGTGCGCCAAGCTCAGGTTCTAAAAAGTCAGACGATGATGTTGTGGTAGAAGAAATTGATGATAAACCAATTGATCTCAGTGAGATCCCATTTTAAAGATAAGGAATAATTTATGAACGGTAATAACAAAAGAAAACCAGATGCAGAATACTTTGAGTACAAAGATATAAAAACTTTGCAGAAGTTTGTAAATCAGTTTGGTCAGATTGAACCAGCCAGTAAAACTGGCCTTTCAGCCAAGCAACAAAGAGCACTTGCAACTGCTGTGAAGAGAGCTAGACATCTAGCTTTGCTACCATTTGTAGCTCACGGGTAGCTCAGTATGTATGGTCCTACAGACTTAAAAAAAGGTGTTGTTATTCAGGTTGATGGCAAGCCTTTTAGGGTGACTGATTATTCTCAAAAAGTAATGGGTCGAGGTGGCTCTATCGTCAACGTTAAACTGAAGAACTTAATTGATGGGTCAACTCTCGCCAAGACTTTTAAGGGCGCGGACAAGATTGAGCCGGCAAGTGTTGAAACCAAATCAGTACAATATCTATATTCTGATACCGAGATGCACTTCATGGATCCAGTTAGCTACGAGCAGTTCACCTTGAATTCCGAAATCGGCCAGGATTCCCTCAGCTATATTAAAGAGGGTGATATTGTTGGGCTACAATTTTTTGATTCTACAATTATAAATATTGAACTTCCCAAAAACGTCTATCTCAAGGTTACTTACTCTGAGGATGTAGTAAAGGGTGACACTGCCAACTCGATTACAAAGAATGCAACGGTTGAGACTGGCTTAGTTGTAAAGGTTCCGGCATTTATAAAAGTTGGTGATGTCATTAGTGTAGACACTGAGACTGGTTCTTATCGAGAACGGAAGAAGGATTAGCTTTGCCTGCTCCGCTAGAGCATACAATGGTTATCGCTGCGGTTGATTTACCGGCGCTGGGGGTTGAGTATGAGAAGGTTCCGCCCCATATAACAGTCCTGCCTTGGATGGACATCTCAAGAGTAGAAGATGAATTTATGAGTGGGGCTACTGCAATCTGTGAAAACTCTGCAATATTAGCGATAAATCCATTCAAAGAGATTTTGGTAGGTCCAGCTAGTGATATTCCAGCCCAGCAAGTAAAAAGCGATGGGTTAATTCTAGTCCATCACGAGCTGTTTGATTTAGCTGAAGATCTAGGCGTAAGATTCCAAAACCCTGAGTGGCTCGGTGAGGGATATAATCCTCATCTAACAGAAGGGTACTTGTCTAGCAGCTTAGTGGTACGTGCGTTGGTAGTTATTTTTAATGCTAAAAGAGAGAATAGCAATAGGGGCAAGAAGGTTGTTTCAGCCGTTCTCCCTCTTGGGCAGAATTTATGAAGTACCGATTAGATAGGTTCTTGGTTCAGAAAAAGCTTGTAACAACCAGAAGTCAGGCCGAGACATATATCAGATTAGGGCAAGTGAAAGTTGATGGCAAATCAATCACAAAACCCGGCTATTTTGTTTCAGAAGAATCCAAAATAGATTTTGGGATGACTGAGCAGTACGTAAGTCGGGCTGCACTTAAGCTCGCCTCAGTATCAGATGTTTTAGATTTTGATTTTAAGAATAAAATAGTACTGGATGTTGGCTCAAGTACAGGTGGCTTCACTGACTATGTACTCCAGCATGGCGCAGATAAAGTAATAGCTGTTGATGTTGGGACTGATCAGTTACATCCACGCCTACGTGCTGATGAGAGGGTCGAGTTGCACGAGAAGACTGATATCAGAGACTTTAAACCTAATCAAAAAGCAGATGTTGCAGTTATAGATGTGAGTTTCATTTCGATGAGGATGATTCTACCAAGCGTTGTCAATCTACTAAAGTCAGGTGGCCAGGTTGTTGCCATGTTAAAGCCACAATTTGAGGCTGGTAAGGGTCAACTCAATAAAGGAATCATAAAAAACAGTGCTCAGCGCCGTGATATTCTTCAGGAGTTTGAGACTTGGTGTAGGCAAAACAAGTTTGTTATCTTGAAAAAATCCGACAGTGCAGTTGCTGGTGGAAAAGGTAATGTCGAGAGGTTCTATCTACTTAAAGTAATTCTCTAAGTTTATCGGGGTCACTGATCTCAATAAATCGCGATTTAAGGTTGATGAGGCCTTGCTTGGACAAAGTAGACAAGGCTCGGCTGGTACTTTCTCTTGATGCGTTAATAGAACTGGCAATATCTTGGCGACGAATTGGAGCAGAGAGTGCTAGTTTTTTTGATGAGCCATCATTAAATCTTTCTGCGTGTGTCAGTAAAAAGCTAGCTAGGCGCTCGCGGACTGTTCGATACTCAAGAGTCATCACTCTCTCAGAGTGGAGTCGATAAGCCTCTATTGCCATATCAAGTAGGACAGGAACGACATGCTCGTTCTTTTTTAAATAACTCAGAAAATCACTTCTGGCGACTCTCCACAATGTAGTATCACTAAGAGCCTCATAGGTTATATCTCGATGGAGTCCTGTAAAAGCCCAGATTAATGGGAATAGATCATCATGTTGTCGAACGATAAGGTTATTTTCTTCACCATACTTTGTAATCGCGTAAGCCTTCACAAAGCCTTCTTCAATATAATGTATTCCTTTTGGGCTATCGCCTGAATTAACGACAGAGTCTCCCTTTTTATAGGATAGTTTTGTTCCACCATGAAAGAAATCAAGAAGTTGTTTGCGCGATGACTCGTCGGCTAGCATGTATATATTATGTCAGCATAGGGATATTTTTCATAGACTAGCTTTAATATTGATTCTGGCTATGAAAATTCAAACGTAGTTTAGACGATTTAAAACATTTTGAGTTGGTGGATTCAGTTCGTAATTACCAAGGTCAGATATCTTAACCCATTTAAGCTCCTCATTTGGATTCAAAGGGCTCGGTTCGCCACTTTCAACCCTACATAGCGCATCAATATAGACAAATCTCTTCTCTTCGCCGTCGTGGTCAAGTTTTATGTCTTCATCCCACCAAAGTCTTTCATCTATTATTACTGTAAAGCTCCATCTTTCTTCAAGTTCTTTGTTAAGAAGAGTGGTGATGTCGCCGTCGCCCTCAATCTTACCGCCAAAAAGAGCCCAAGGTTGTTGATATGGATTTCTGTCGGGATCTGTTTTTCTAAGTAGTAAAGAGTCGTTTTTACGTACGATAGCTATAGCCATTAACAGCGTTTTCATGAATTTAGAATAACATAAGCCTGCTTTAAATAATGTCGGTACTTTTATTAAACGTTGAATCTAAATTCGACTACATCATCGGGCTGCATGACATAAGTCTTGCCTTCAGTCCTGACTTTTCCGGCTGACTTAGCTGACGATAGAGACCCTGCGTCTATAAGATCTTGGCAACTGACAACTTCAGCTGCAATAAAGCCTCTCTCGAAGTCACCATGAATAACACCGGCGGCTTGAGGAGCGGTCGATCCTACTTTAATAGTCCAGGCTCTAACCTCTTTCTCACCAGCGGTTAAGTAGCTTTGCAGACCAAGCGTACTATAAGCGGCGCTGATGATCTGACTTAAGCCGGATTCTTTTTGGCCGTAACTTTCTAAGATTTCAATTGATTCTTCATCCGACATATCTTTCAACTCAGATTCTAATTGCGCGTTAACAAATAGACTTTGGGCAGGTTGAACAATTTTTTGGAGATTCTTCTTCGTTTCATCGTTACCCAGATCAGATTCGTCGACATTAAATACATAAATTACGGGCTTTGTACTTATAAGTTGTAGACTCTTTAGCTCAAGCATCTCGTTAGATTCAGGATCTTGTTTTTGGATTAAATCTTGAATTGCCGTAATCTCTCCGGCTTCAAGAAGTTCTTTGACAGATTCAACTAGCGTCACAACCGGCTTATTTTTTGGGTTCGCTTTAGCATCTTTTGCCAGACGGGGGAGTGCTTTCTCAACCGTTTGTAGATCAGCTAACATTAATTCTGTATTAATAATATCGATATCGTGTTCAGGCTGAATCTTATCATGGACGTGAACAATATCATTGTTATCAAACGCCCTGACTATATGTACAAGGGCGGAACATTCTCTAACATTGGCTAAAAATTGGTTACCAAGACCTTCACCTTGGCTGGCACCCTTAACTAGTCCTGCAATATCTACAAATGTAACTGTAGCTGGAACAATCGGTGCTCCGTTATAAAGATTCGACAGTTGATTTAGCCGCGGATCCGGCACAGGAACTATTCCAGTATTTGGCTCGATTGTTGCAAAAGGGTAGTTGGCCGCAAGGATATTATTTTTTGTAAGCGCATTAAAAAGAGTCGATTTCCCGACATTCGGCAGACCAACAATCCCAATAGATAAACTCATATGTACCATTATAACAGATGTGTTACTATTGACAAAAGTGTATTAATTTGATATAGTCTTAGATTAAGAAAGACAAAATAAAAATGCATAAAA
This sequence comes from Candidatus Nomurabacteria bacterium, assembly GCA_020631895.1. GTDB lineage: Bacteria > Patescibacteriota > Saccharimonadia > Saccharimonadales > UBA7683 > JACKGR01. Next base: position 49,122 of record JACKGR010000003.1, on the reverse strand, counting down.
CAAATACAGTCTATGAAAATGCCGTTACAACCCATCGTAGCGCGGAGAGTTTAGCGAGAGCTCATGGCTTTGAAAGTGTTGCTGAGCTTGCAGAGCAACTGCCGGAATACGCTAAAGTTATTGATGTTGGAGCGGGCGCTTCACCTTTTGGTGTTGAAGTTGCAAAGCTGAGACCTGATATTACTTGGGTTAATTTTGACTATAGTTATGGCGCTGATCCAGAAATTCTTAAAGAAGTCTCAATTGGTGCTCCGTCAAATGTTGAGTATGTAGCAGGGGATGCCACCAAGCTTACAGATGTGTATGAACCAGAGACGTTTGACGCTGTATTCTCGTACTGGCTTTTACCTCATATGTCTCTTGACGAGCCGGGTCCAGCAAGAGCCGCTGCTGAGGCGATGTATAAAGTCACAAAGATTGGTGGAAGAATATCAATAGGGTCTAGGAATGATAGACTTCGTCGATTATTTGGCGGTAAAGACCAATATAATACAGAATCGGGCTCATCTGAGGAGTTTGCTGATAAAATTGTGGCCGGTACTAAACTCTCAAAGTCAGCAAGTTATTTACAAAAACTAATTAATGAGACGGCAACACCTTTTTTTGGTACATCAAGATATGCAAAACGAGAAGGCAAGCAAAAACAGATTTATGACCCTAAAGCCGGTGAGTATATTCCTCTCTCATCAAAAGAAGGAGTTAAAATTCGAGGTCGCCTTGCTATCGAACTTGCAAAACGAGCATATATAAACAAACGCCGAAAATAGTACGGTAGTACTTAATATATAAGATCTAAATAAACATCGAAAAATTTATATCCAACCGTTCTAGTCCAAATTTTCTTATAATATTATTGTGATCACGTATATTTATTGGGTATGGCCTTGGTCTCTTTAATCATGAGCGGTATTAGTATATTATTATAGGTGACTACTATGAATGAGACTGATGATGAAAATAAGATAACTGGTGCTAAGGATTGGCTGGCTTCATGAAGATGTTATGGCAAAAATCAAGGACGCAAAGTAAATTGACCGAGCGATTGTTAAAAGGTAGGGCACCCATCTTATCCTTACTATTGATCGCGTTTTTAGGCGTACTATCTTTTTCTGTTACCGATGTTAGAGGGCAGGGAGCCCCCAGTTTTGTAACAGTGCCGATAACTGCCGACTCTATACCTGCAAACACAGTAATTGGTAATTCAACAACAATTCAAGCGCCAATTGATCCATTAAATAGTCCATATCTCGACCAGGGATCAAATAATCACTTCAGCCCACATCATCGAACTACTCATAATCCAGGTACGGGCAACTGGGATACCCGATGGGCGGATGAAAAGAACAGAGACTGTCCATCAGCGAACTCTAACGTTATTAACGATGGCAAAGATACAGGTTGCGGATTTGGTGATGCACTGTCAATTGGTGGTTGGACGGTGAGAAACAACAGCGATGTTTGTCCTGACGAACAGATTGAAAGTATTAGAGTATCTTGGGATATAATTCATGCTAATAAAAATAACGGTGACACAGATGGATTGCTGGTAAGTATGTTTGATAACGCCGCCAATAAACTAAGAAATATTAACACAATACCAGGGGGTGGCGGGCTGTATATTCGAGATAAAAGCGGGAATCAGTCAAAATATATCGTCAAAGGTAGTAATGAATCAGACATAAGTGATCCACCATACAAAGAGGTTGTGGGTGGAGATGAAGTAGTAACTGGCGCAAATGAGGGGGACGGCACGCTTGGCTTTAAGTTATTACCTGGGGGTGACTTAACTGTCGGAGATATTAACAATAGATTTTTTGTGTATCAGTGGCGTGATCAAAGTGCAGGAGGCTATGCTGGAGGTAACTATGAACTAGGTAGAGTAATTACCGCACCAATCCAAGTAGATTTAATCTTTGATCATGAACCTAGTAGAGCACCGTGCACACCGCCGCCACCAAAAAATTTCCCCTATCTTCAAATAGAGGGTAGCAATGTTATAAGTGGAGCTAATTTTACAAAAAATGAAACATGCATTCAGGATATTGATGCAGCTACAGCTAACATATATACCAACGGGTTTCATGGGAACGATATCCAAACTGGGCTAAAGGGATCATCAAATGCTCAGTACGGAGTATGGGCTAGCGGTAATATCGGTAAAGATAGCGTTGGTAGAAATACCTTTAGGGCCAACTATGGCTATAGAAGAATTCAGTCAGGTACCACAGAGAATCTAAGTGACGGACTTTTTGCAAGCGAGGACTGGACCAACCCTAGCATAAGTGAGTATGGGAACTTTTATGATGGTGGGTCTAATCCTTCTTTACCATGTTTTGATATTTCAGCTGATCTTGCTGGGGCTGGCAACGTTGATGTATCGCCAAATGCCGCTCAAATATTTTTGAATACACAGAGTTCGGGATCTAAGTTAGTTGATGGAAATCCTACGGTGGGCAACGTAAACCTTTCCCCAAGAGTACATAAGACCTTGATTGTCCAAGGTGATCTTACAATTGATGATGATATTACTTATGCCTCTCCCTATTCATCAACCACAGTACCAAGCCTTAAGATAATTGCTGATAATATTTTTATAAAATCGGGTGTGACTAGAGTCGATGCAGAACTAGTTGCCATGCCTACAGGTGACCCGACTCATCCAGAAGATGGAATTATTGATACTTGTAGTGACATGGTTTGGCAGTTTAGCAACTCTGCCTCAGATGGTCCACTACCCGGAGAGTGGCCTGCTAACGGTAGGATGACCGTTGATTCGTGCAAGCAGGACCCAAGCCTTGTTATTAACGGTGCAATTGCGGCGCGGAGAATTTTGTTCAAGCGCACCAATGGTACTCTGAGAGAAAAAGATATGGCAGCAGATTCAACATGCTATTTTGCTAATTACATAGATAGCCCGGATTATTCACCTCCTCCACCGGTTATTACTAACAGTGATACGATGGTCCAAAGGTATCAGAGATGTGCGGCAGAACTTGTTAAGTTCAGTCCAGAAGCATATATCTCTGAGTTAAATTTAAATCCTCCACAGTCATTACAGGCGGTTCCGGTTAGTACTTTAGAACTCCCACCAATAAATTAGCTTTATTTAAGATGAATAACCGTTGGCAGTCTATTATGCTTATGCTAGACTAGTTATAAGCATGAAAAGTTCAATTTTCAACGCGGTGGGCGAGTTCTTCGCACTTGATATCGGCAGTTCTGCTATTCGAGTTGTGCAGCTTCGCGGATCTGGTACTAATCGTACTCTTATTAAACATGGTGCGGCACCAATAAATGTCCAGATGGCGTTATCAGATGCCCAGATTGATAGAACGGCCGTTGGCGCTGTAATCACCAAACTTTTGGGCGAATCTGATATTACAGCAAAAAACGTGGTGGTTGGTTTGCCAGCCAACAAGACTTTTGTGACGGTTGTAGATTTACCAAAAATGAGTCCTCAAGAGATGGCAAGTACAATAAAATACCAGGCAGATCAATACATCCCGATGGCGGTTGATGATGCAAAGATTGATTGGTCAGTTCTTGGAGATTCACCCGAAGAAGCTGGAAAAACAGAGGTGTTGCTTGCGAGCGTAGCCAATGAGTTTAGCGAGAAGCGAATGGAGTTACTAGAGTCTATCGGACTTAATGTTATTGGCTTAGAACCAGAATCATTAGCTATTGCCAGGTCACTTACACCATCAAGTGGAGCTCAAAGCGCCCAAATGATTTTGGACATGGGAGAGTATGCAACAGATATAGTTATGACTTTCGGAGGAGCTCCAAGATTAGTGAGATCAATACCGACTGGCGCCCAAAGTTTATTAAAATCAGCAAAACAGAATTTAAATATCGATGACAATCAGTCCAGACAGTTTGTATACAAATTTGGATTTGATAAGACTAAACTCGAGGGACAGATATTTAAATCGCTTGAACCAACTGCCCAGGTTATTGTTACGGAGATCCAAAAATCAATGAAGTTTTTTACAAATAGGTACAAAAATACTCAGCTCTCAGGCATTGTAACTTCTGGTGCCGCAGCTTTATTGCCGGGTTTTCATCAGTATATCTCTGAGGCCGCAGGGGGCATCCCTGTGCAGGCGGGAAATTGTTGGCAAAATGTAAGCTATAGTAACTCTTCGCACGAGCAGTTAATGAGTGTTAATCACCAATTTGCAGTGGCTGTTGGGTTGGCGTTGAGGAGTGGTTTATGATAGAAATTAACTTATTACCTGCTGTCAAGCGAGAGTATTTAAAAGCTCAACAGATGAAACATACAGTTGTGGTGGGGTCAGTGTTGGTCTCTCTGGGTGCCATCGGCTTATTAGCCTTGATGTTTATATATGTACAAGTAATTCAACCGCAACAACAAAAGAGTATCCAATCTGACATAGACAAATCATTGAATGATTCAAAAAATAAAAAGAATGCAGTTAAGGTAGTAACGGTCCAGGGTGCATTAGAGCAGATACCATCACTTCAGGATAAAAAAATGATAACGTCCAACCTATTTATCTATCTAAATAGCTTTACTCCTAAAGATGTATCTTACAGCAATATAAAGATGAATTTAACTGAGTCAACCATAGTTTTGCAGGGTAATGCTACAAATTTTGAGCAAGCAAACGTTTTGGCTAATAATATAAAAAGCGCAAAATTCACTTTTAAAAAATCAAATAACTCGCAATCCGTATCACCTTTTACAAATGTAGTATTTGACGGTTTAACTAAGAGCGATAAGCCAGAAGAAAACAAGAATGTAAGTTTTCAGATTACGCTTAAAGTAGACCCTGTAATATTTGATCAATCTGTTAAAGATGGTAAGATTTCTGTCAATGCTTCGTCTGAGGAGCTTTTACTTCCGACAGATAAACCATTCGTAGGAGGTGCGCAGTAATGAGTCCGCAGACTGAAAAACCAGTATCAAAACGAGAGAAGATTAGTAAGGCTAATTCAACAGTATTTGTTGCTGTTGCGCTTGCTGCTGTTATCGCAATGTTCTGTATTATATCTATCAAGTTTTTGTGGACTAGAAGGGGTTATAACGCTCGTGTCATTTCAGCAAAGTCGCAAGCTAGAGACCAACTTGAGACCAACAATAAAAACCTAGATACCTTATTAGAGCAGTTTGAGGCATTAGATAAAAGTGCAACTACAAATTCCAAAACAATTTTACACGCTTTGCCTCCAGTTTATGATTATCCAGCCTTGGCTACTTATATGGAATCATTAGCTCAGCAATCAGGGGTAACTTTGCCGGGTTCAGTAGGCCAAGATATATCAGCGGGCGCAGTTTCGAGCTCAATTGTATCCTCACCACTGGAGATTCCACTAAATATCGAAGTTAACGGATCATATGACTCTGTTGTCCAGTTTATAAAAAATACTGAATTTAGTATTAGGCCTATTCATATAACCGGGATTGAATATACCGGGACTAATGATCAGATTAAAGCTGTTATTACGGCTAATACATATTATCAACCGGCTCGTGATCTAGGCGTTGGCAAAAAGGAGATACAATAATGAAACAAAATGATATTGCAGCCATTGTTTTGATCGTCGCAATTGCCGGAGTGTTCTCGTTTTTCGTAGCCAACACAATAATCGGTAACCCTAAAAACGACCCTGTGCAAGTTGAGGATGTCACTCCTATAAAATCAACCTTCCCAACTCCTGACAATCGTGTTTTTAATGATAAATCAATTGACGCAACTGTAGAGATTCAGGGTGGCGGAACGGGTTCTGATCGCGTTTTTGAAAACTAAAGAAAGGATGGTCTGTGAGCGTTCTTTCTGAAGAAAATCAAAAAAAACTTGAGCAATTGTTGGTCGCAGCAAAAGAGTTAACACCTCAGCAATTAGCGCAATATAAGCAAGAGGCTGCCTCAAGTAAAATCCCACTACTTAGCTTTCTGACTGAGAAAGATTTAATATCAAGCGAGCAACTTACTAAAGCCACAGCACAAGTGCTAGGTTTGCCATATGTAAATTTGGTGGCATCAAAAGTCAATCCGAGTATATTAAATCTACTGGCTCAAGATGTTGCAGATAGATTTATGGCTGTTCCTCTTGGCGAAATGGATAATCGCTTAGCAGTGGCGATGTTAGATCCAAATAACGTCCAAGCGGTCGATTTTCTGTCAAATAAAATTGGTCGGCCGCTAAAAGTTTATATGGCTTCAGAGGAGGGTATTCGACATGTCCTAGATCAATATAATGCTGATTTTCAAAAAGGCATTAGTGATGCAATGACTTCAGTTGATAGCGAGCTCGCCAGTGACGATAGCTTACAAGAGCTACTTGGTGAAGATAAAAAGAAGTCAGAGAAAGATGAGATTAAGACCATTGTTCAAGATTCGCCGATTAGTCGTGCGCTGAGTACAATTTTGGAGTATGCAGTACGTTCTAGAGCATCTGATATACACATTGAGCCACTAGAGACCACACTTAGAATTAGGTGCCGAATTGATGGGGTTCTTCGAGAGATTATGAAACTTCCTAAAACAATTGAGCCGGCATTAATATCGCGTGTAAAGATACTATCTAATCTTAAAATTGATGAGCATAGAATTCCTCAGGACGGCCAATTTACAGTCAGAATAGGCTCACGTGATGCTGATTTACGTATTGCGATCAGCCCGGTTGTATGGGGTGAGCAGGTCGTAATAAGAATTCTTGATAAAAGTAACACTAGTTTTAAACTTGAGGATCTTGGTTACGCTGGTCGGAGCTTGGCTGCAATCAGGAAGGGCTTAACAAAACCTAATGGAATGATAATCACATCTGGTCCAACTGGATCTGGAAAATCAACCAGTTTATACGCCCTTATCCAAGAGATTAAAGACGACACTATCAACATAGTTACACTTGAGGATCCGGTTGAATATAAGATGGAAGGAGTAAATCAAATCCAGGTAAACCCTGATGTCGGTTTAACATTTGCTACTGGGCTTAGGTCTATTCTTCGTCAGGATCCTAACGTAGTTTTAGTCGGAGAGATTCGAGATAAAGAGACTGCAAACTTGGCAGTACAGGCTGCCTTAACGGGGCACCTAGTGTTTTCGACGCTACACACTAATTCAGCCGCTGGAGTTTTACCTAGATTACTCGACATGGGCATAGAACCGTTCTTAATAGCCTCGACGGTCAATACTATAATTGGCCAGCGACTTGTTAGAAGTGTTTCTGAGAATAAAACTACATATTTGTCAGACGAAGCACAGACAGTTGCTATTCAAACAACCTTAGGACGATTATTGCCAAAAACTCAAGACGAGGTAGCCTCGGTTAGCAAAAACTTAGGCTACGAAGACTTGCCAGTTGCCGGTCAAAAAGCTTATACTCTATACAGAGGTAAAGATACTTCACAAGCCCCGGGAGGATATAAGAATCGGGTTGGACTTTACGAGGTAATAGATGTTGACTCAGAGATTGAAAGTTTAATTCTTCAACGATCTACATCAAATGTAATACAGAGTAAGGCTGTGGAGAAGGGTATGGTTACAATGCGTGAAGATGGATATCTGAAGGCACTTAAGGGTATAACTACTCTTGAAGAAGTAAACCGTGTAACCGCAGCGGATAGCGCATAAAGGAGGTGGGATGGCAACAGCACTTAGGGTAGAGAATTTATTAGAACACGTTATAAAAAACAAGGCATCAGACCTTCATATCCAGGTTGGACTTCAACCAATGATAAGAGTTGACGGCAAACTGAGTGCCATTGCAGATACACCAGTGCTGGACGAGGCTGCTATAGAGGGATTAATCTTTGCGATTCTAGATGAAGATCAAAAACAGGTACTTCTTAAAGATAAAGAATTTGACTTCAGTTTTGCCTTTGGAGAGTTAGGTCGTTTCCGTGTAAACGCCTTTCACGAGCGAGGAAATTTGGCCGCAGCGCTTAGGTTGATTCCTAACGAGATCTTAACAACTGAGCAACTTGGTTTGCCAGAGGTTGTTAATACATTTGCCGATTATCCTAGAGGTCTGGTGTTAGTAACTGGTCCAACTGGATCTGGAAAATCAACTACACTGGCAGCACTTATCGACAAAATTAATGCAGAGCGGTCTGAGCACATTATTACGATTGAGGATCCGATTGAGTTTACTCATAAATCAAACAAATCAGTAGTTGTTCAGCGAGAAGTACATTACGATACTTACTCATTCAGTGCTGCGCTTCGCTCCAGTCTTCGTGAAGATCCCGATGTTGTATTAATTGGAGAGATGCGAGATCTAGAGACAATTTCTGCAGCTATTACTATTGCCGAGACTGGGCACCTTGTTTTTGCAACACTTCACACAAACTCGGCCGCACAATCCATCGATAGAATGATTGATGTCTTTCCGCCGCATCAACAACCGCAAATTCGATCTCAATTATCAAATATTCTGATGGCAATTGTATCTCAGCGATTGGTACCAACAATTGGTGGAGGTCGTGTTGCCGCGGCAGAAATTCTAGTTGCAAACCCCGCTGTGAGAAACATTATCCGTGAGGGTAAAAGCCATCAACTTGATGCGGTTATACAAACTGGCGCTGATAAAGGGATGCAGTCAATGGACCGAACCCTGATTTCTCTCATTAAAGCCGGTAGTATTACTTATGATGATGCAAAAACGTTTGCAGTTGATCTTGAAGAATTTGAAAGATTGATGAGAGGTTAGTAGTAAGATGATCTCATTTCAGTACACAGCAAAGAATAATCAGGGTGGTACAACCAGAGGTATTGTTCAGGCTGAGACTGAAGGTGCTGCTGCCAAACTTCTATTAGCACAGGGCTTAACTCCGACTGATATTACTGTTAAGCAAGAGGGAAATCGATTTTTCAGTCGTTTCACGAGCAGAATAAGAGCTAAGGACAGGATAATCTTCACACGTCAGTTGGCAACATTACTTAATGCTGGTTTGCCGTTAACACAAAGTCTTCACACAGTTTCAGAGCAAGCCGAGAGCAAACAGCTCACAGTAATTATTAACGAGGTTATCAGTACTGTAGAAGGCGGAGTTGCCTTGTCGGAGGCTTTATCAAAGCATCCCAAGGTATTTAACGATGTATATATTGCCTTGGTAGCGGCAGGTGAAAGCTCAGGTACACTTGATCAAGCTCTGGAGAGAATCGCAGATCAGCAAGAGAAGGATGCCGACATGATTAGTAAAGTTCGAGGCGCATTGGTTTATCCAGTAATTGTGACTTTTGTAATTGGCGCGGTAGTCATATTTCTACTAACTACTGTGGTGCCTCAAATTCAACTACTTTATAAAGACTTTAATAAAGAGTTACCGTTTTTGACAGCTATTTTGATTGGATTTGCCAATATCTTAATTAATTTTTGGTGGTTAATTTTGATTGTTCTGATTGCTATCGGCTTCTTCTTGAGTAGATGGCTGAAAACCTCTTCAGGCACAGACCTCGCAGATAACTTAAAAATGAACGTGCCATTATTTGGCGACTTGTTCACAAAGCTTTATATGGCAAGGTTCTCAAGAACCGGGCAAACTTTGGTCGCAAGTGGAGTTCAGATGCTTGAGATGCTCCGAATTACATCTAGGGCGGTGGATAATGTTCATGTCGCCAGGGCAATTGATAGAGCTGCTAAAAAGGTTCAGGGTGGTAAAGCGCTGTCTGATTCTCTCAAAGATGAGGATGTATTTTTACCACTAGTCCCGCAAATGTTAAAAGTTGGAGAGCAGTCTGGCTCAATCGACAAAATGATGGGTAAATCGGCTAGTTATTACGAGAATGAGCTTGATAACAAGATAAAAACCATCAGTACTACAATAGAGCCAATTTTGATGGTAGTTCTTGCCGTGGTGGTAGGCGGTATAGTACTTGCAATACTTGTTCCAGTTTATGGGCTTGCAAGCGAATCACTTGGTTAAGCATAATAACTATTGACAGTTTCAGTGGTTAGACTATAATTATAAGCATAAAAAGAATAACTATTAAAAGGGGTGGCATGTTTAAAGCAAAAAAAATGAGATCAAATAAATCAGGGTTTACTCTTATTGAAGTTGTACTTGTACTTGCGATTGGTGGATTGATATTCTTACTTGCATTTATTGCATTTGGCCAAGCAACTAAGAACAGAAGAGATACATCACGCCGAAGTGAAGCCGCCAGGGTAATATCTGAGATAGAAAACGCTAAAGGTGACACAAACGGGTTTGCCCTCAATTCAGGGACATATATTGGCGGGTTTGTAGACCAATATCTTGGTGGTACGGATAACGGAAGTACTGGTGGTAGCTTTACTAGTAATAACATCACGTATGAGGTGAGATACGATACTAGTGTGAGCAGCTATCCGGATTCAACTTCAGGTACTGCTTATATGGCAATTCACAACGGAAGTAAATGTGCTGCCAACAGTATGAATAATACAGGTAATACAGGTGATTATGCCGTAATAGTAAAGCTAGAAAAAGGTAGTGCCTGTAGAGACAATCAGTAGAAGTTGATTATTCAATAACTTTAAATAGCCCTGCAGGGCTATTTTTGTTTTGATTAATCCGGTATTCTTTAAGGTAATGTTTTATACTTTGTTATCACTTTTTGGACTAGCTTTGGGGAGCTTTGTTAATGCTTTTGCGTGGCGTATTAGTAAACAGTCGACCTCAGTTAAGTTAAAAAAATCTGCTAAATATTCGATATCCCGCGGTAGATCAATGTGTCCTGATTGTGAGCATCTACTTTCAACAGCAGATTTGATACCTGTTATTAGTTGGATCTTTCTAAAAGGTAGCTGTCGTTACTGCAAAAAGAAAATTTCTGTCCAATATCCTTTAGTCGAGATTCTTTTTGTAATCGCGGTACTTGTCTCGTATCATTTTTGGCCTTTAGATCTTACAGACAGTACGGGATATATTTTGTTTGTCATCTGGCTATGTTTGTTGGTACTTGGTTTTTGCATGAGCATCATCGATATAAAGTGGCAATTGCTACCAACCAAACTAGTTTATATGTTTGGAGGGTTATCAGGATTATTGGTTATAACAAACTCCATAATAAATCGAGATTTTAGTCTTTTAATCAGCCCGATTATAGGCTCGGCAGTGCTTTTTGGTACTTTTTGGTTAATTTATCAGGTTTCTGGTGGTAAGTGGATTGGTGGAGGTGATGTGAGATTATTGGCAGCTCTGGGAATTTTGCTTGGATGGCAAAAAGGATTATTGGCAGTTGTAGTAGCATCATACATCGCAACATTTGTAGTAGTTGGCTTGGTTATTTTTAGAAAGTACAAAAAAGGTATGCGGATATCTTTTGGTCCATTTTTGCTTTCCGCCGCATATCTATCGTTCGTGTTTGGTGATTCAGTTATCAGGGCTTACAGAAGCTTTAGTGGGCTGTAAAACAGATTCGCTTATGCTAAAATTAGAGCATAGGAGATTGAGTGAATATAAGGGGTTACACATTACTAGAAGTTTCACTATTCTTGGCTATTTCTGGCGCCTTAACTCTAGTCGCATTACTAGGACTAGCTCCTAGACTTACTAATGTTAGATTTACCTCTGCAATGCGAGGACTTAATGAGAACGTTACAAAACAGATTTCTTCAGCTGAGCTTGGTCAAAATACGGCTTCGTCAAAGTATGATTGTTCAGAATCAGGTGGGATACTGCAAGTCGAAAGTGGTACTCCGGACTCTTCAACCTGCGTATTTGTCGGCAAGCTAGCTGTTTTTGATGGATCAAAAGTTAATTTCCGTCCGATTATTGCCCTACGTAGTAAAGGAGCCTGCACGGAGGAGGCTTACTCAATTGAGGCTATAACCTTATGCAATCATGCCAGAGTACTAGATACAGAGAGTACTTACCAGTATACAAACGGCCTGACACAAATTTCTGACCCAACTGGTTACGGTTACGTTAAATCACCTGACAACAACTCCGTTCACAGATTTATTTTAGAGGCGCCCGGTACTTCACAGATTCAACTTAGCACGGTAGCTCTCAGTTTCGTTGATAAAAAAATATGTTATCAGCTTTCAAGACGCAAGGCTCAGCTGATCGTTTCACCAACAAGTGCCGATCCTAAGTTAGAATTTAATGGAGTATGTTGATGTTAAAGTTAAGTAAAAATGGCGATACTATTATAGAGGTTGTTCTTTCTATGGCACTTCTGACGTCGATTTTATTTATTTCTTGGGGAATCACCAACAGGGCCACCCAAATTACTTTGGCGGCAAAAGATAGAACCGAGATGGTTAATCAAGTGAAGGAGCAGGCTGAGATTATTAAGGCCCAATGGGCAAATCCGACTTCGAGAAACGTTTTGTTTACTTATAATCCAGCCGGTGCACTTAATCCAGACGCCTGCAACGGTAGTATTGTATCGGGCTCGTTTGTTCCAACCGGCGGTAGTGCTTGGTATTTAACTGCCAACAATAACACTATTGATAAAGTTGATTCAGTTAAACAAATTGGCGATAGACCATTTTATGTCTATGTTCAAAGAAAAGCTGGCAGTCTTACAGGTGCTACTTACTCAGATTTTTATGTTAGAGCCTGTTGGGACAACAGCTCTGGTTCGGTTCAAACTAAAGAGAGTAGCCAAGTAATTGTGAGGTTAAATCAATGATTAGACAGCTCGATAAAAAAGGTTTCACTTTGGTTGAGCTAATGTTAGCGATGGGGCTATTCTCGGTTATTTTAGTTGTTAGTACAGCTGGTTTTATTGGTATAAATAGAACCTATACTAGAGGGGTTATAAGAAAGCAATTATCGGAATCGGTTCAAAAAATCAGTGGTGATGTCTCTACTTTGCTTCAGATTCAGCCTTCGGGTACAAGCAGTTTTTGTAGCGAAGTCGAACATCCTCCAACTTACCCTAATTGCTCAACTCAACCATACAATGTGCTTTGCTTCTCTGGGTCAAGGTACTATTGGCCAAGTCATGTTAGCGGAGAAGGTGGGCTGTACCGAGATTCAAATCCATGCAACTTCGAGACTTTTGATAGAGAGATTGAGATAGTCGATCCTAGATATGTCGTAGAGAAGTTTACTATTACGCCGCTCACAAACGAGCTGTTCCAGGTGAAGGGAATTATACATACAGCTAATCTAGGGGCTCTGACCACATCGGATAATGACGGTGATTATGTTCAACAGCGAATTGATGGTAATTTTGATGCCTATAAAACAAAATGTAAGGGAAGTTCAGCTGGTAGTGTAGTCCAGACTTGTGCAGTCGAAAAGTTTGATTTTATAATAAATTCCAGAGGTAATAAGTAATGAATAAAAAATTAGATCAAAGAGGTGCTGTGGCAATTATAAGCGTTGTGATATTCGCTACTATTATATCTGTGCTTATAACAGCCTATTTAAGAAGCGCGGTCGTATCGCAACAGCAATCTACAAACTATGACTTAAGTACCAGAGCTTTTTATTCTGCTGAATCTGGCGTGCAAGATACAATACGTGAGATACGACTAGATAGTTCTAAGTTAGCCGATAAAAATACTTGTAGTCCGTTTTCAAACTCCAACCCAGACTTTAATGCCCCGGATTTTGGCCTTTCATACAATTGTCAGCTTATTACGATTACGCCAACAAAGCTAACTGGGGAGGTGATCCCAAATAAACAGTACGCAATGATTAGATTAGAGCCAAACGCTCCTGTAGTCTCCGATCTAAAGCTAGTTGCCAGATGGTCCGAACAGGTTCAAGCAGGGTCAACCGAACCAGTTTTGTTTCCAAGAGGGGGAGCCTCTAAGCAATTTAAACCATTTTCTAACTGGCTCGTAGGCGGGAATCCTTCAAAACCTATACATCCACCTCTTGAGGTGACTGTTATTGATCACCCGATTGAACCCGATAGTTTTGCTCGTAGCGATATTAATCAGAGAAAAGTATTCTTAAATCCAACAAAAGCTAGTAATGATAACGACGGCGAAGTTAACTTTAAAAAATCAGATAATGATGTATCGACACAACAAGATCAACTATTTAATAATTCAAAGTGTTATGAATCAAATGAGGCGTCTATCCCTCCAGAGATGGACTCTTATTCCTGTATGGAGACTATAGATATCAAAGGATATTTATTCACAGATTCAGCTATATACGTCAGAGTAGGCTCTATTTATGGAGCGACAAACTTCAGCCTTGAGCTAATTGATGGCGTAAATCCAGTCTCTCTAAAAAACAGCCAAGCACTGATAGATATAACTGGTAAGGCGGGTGATAGAACATATCGTAGAGTACAGCAAGCCGTTCCTTTAAGTAACTTCCAGATTCAGTATGGTCCTGGCGCAGCGATTGTTGCGGGAGAAGGGATATGCAAGCAGCTAGTGTTAGGTAATGATACTAGCGTATTTACTAGCAATACAGGCTGCAATCCTCTTACAGACTAAGTGGATTTAATATCTTTATGAAACTTTTTATGAACCTCTTTTAGGTGTGGGTCGGTTACATGGGTATATATTTGCGTAGTTGAAATATCACTATGCCCCAGCATTGTTTGAACACTTCTGATATCAGCTCCGTTCATAAGCAGATCTGTTGCAAAGCTGTGGCGCAGTGTATGTGGTGATACCTTTTTGGTTATTCCGGCTAGTTTAGCGTAACGACTGATGATACGCTGGATACTACGAGGTGATAATCTTAAAAAATCACCGGAGTTATCTTGAGTTTTTGTACCACCATATCTAATAAATAATGCCTGAGACGAATCAGAACGAGTTTTTAGGTAGGCATCAATCCAAACAGCTGCAGCTTCGCCCATAAAGATAGGCCGGTCCTTCTGGCCCTTGCCACGTACAGTAAATTCACGCCTTTTTGTACTAACGTGGGCAGTATCTAGTGAAACGAGTTCCGATACTCTAAGTCCGCCACTAAAAAGTAGTTCTAAAATGGTTCTATCTCTAATACCTATTTTTGTGTTCACATCGGGCTGAGCGAAAAGTGCAGCAAGTTCATCTGGGTTTAAGAAGGTAACTTGTTTTCTTTTTGTCCTAGCTAGCTCAATCTTTTCTGGAGGCAAGGTCTTGATCTCTCTTTTTGAGCAGAATTTTAAAAAACTCCTGAGTGCGATTAAATGATAATTCTGGGTTGAAGTGGATATTGTACCACCCGATTCATTCTCATGTCTGTTGAGCCATAAGCGCCATTTACGAATTGTTTCTGTAGTAATTTTATCTACATCTGGGTCGCCAGCAAATTCTACGAGACGCATTAGGTAGTGGTGGTAGTTCTCAACTGTCTTAATTGATCGGTTTTGCTCAATCTCAAGATACTCCAGAAAGTCTATAATCGTATCTGAAAGATAGTGAGCCATAAGCTTATTTTAGTCTAAGCACTAGATTAATGCCAGAACTATTGACGGCCGGCATAGTATTGTTGGGCAATCAGTGTTCAATACTGTTTCAATTGTTGAGCTGTAGCCATGTCGTCGTAATTGGTATTAAATAACGTTGTCTTTATTACATAACTATTTAGGGCTAACCGTTTTAAGTTCTAACTGTTAAAATAGTATCATAACTATTTTAATAAATTGGAGTATCCATGAGCGCATTACAACAGACTTTGGTGGTATTAAAGCCAGATGCAGTACAAAGAGGTATAAACGGTGAGATTATTTCTCGTTTTGAAAAGGCAGGCTTGAAGATTGTCGGCATGAAGATGGTTTCGCCTGATGAAAAACACTTCCACGAGCACTATGAAGGCATTAGTCAGTTAATAACCAGGTGGGGCAAAGATATATACAATGTTACTCTAAGCCAGATGACCGAGGGTCCAGTCATAGCAATAGTTCTAGAGGGAATAGAAGCAGTTAAGCATGTCAGAAAGATGGTTGGGGCCACAGACCCGCTTGAATCTCCTCCGGGTACGATACGTGGCGACTTCACACATCTTTCACGAGCGTATACAAATGAGCGTAACGGAACTCTGCCTAACGTGGTCCATGCGTCTGGCGACCCGGATGAAGCAAAAAAAGAAATCGCCCTCTGGTTTCAACCAGAGGAAATTTATCAATATAAAAATGTACATGAAGAAGTTCTCAGGGGTAGAGTTCCCAAAACTCCAGAATCATAATTTTTGTCCGAATGCGCTATAGTTATTGTATGGGGCTCAAGTTTATTATTCTGTCACTAACTATTTTCTTGTATCAGGGCTATGTCCCGACAAGTCTTTATGCGCAAACTCTTGAATCTACAAATTATAAGATAGGGGAAAGTTTTATTGGTCCTAGCGGGGACCTCGATAGTAGCTCTGCTAACTATTCAAGTATAGGTAGTGTCGGAGATATCGGAGTTGGAGATGCCGGAGATAGTTCTGGTGGCACATATAGAGTTATCGAGGGCTATAATACTCCCGATGAGCCAGCGTTAACTTTTGCAGTAGATACTACCAATATTTCTTTTGGGGCTTTATCTTTAGGGAGTGCCGCAACTGCTACAGCAACGTTTAGTGCTTACAACTACACAAGCTATGGCTACGTAATCCAGATTATTGGTACGCCACCAAGTATCCCTGGCCATTCACTTTCTGCCCTTGCATCACCAACAGCATCTAGTGTTGGTACAGAGCAGTTTGGAATTAATCTTGTAGCCAACACAAACCCTATTGCTTTTGGGTCAGATCCAACACAGGTACCTTCGGCTGCGTTCTCTTATGGAGGTGCCGCAACTGGATATGATACAGCCAATTTATATAAATATGTTAATGGTGAAACTGTAGCCAGGGCAACAAAAAGCTCTGGCAGAACTGATTACGAGATATCATATATAGCCAATATAGCCACATCTACTCCTGGTGGAGCGTATAGTGGCGCTCAGGAGTTGGTATGTATAGGTACGTATTAATTAAAAAAAGTTGCATTTTAATAAAATACCGCTTATACTAAGTTAAAATTTAGGAGAAGAGGGATTATACTGATATGCTCCGAGCAATTATAAACTTTGCGAACGTACATTTTGATAGGCTAGCAATATTACTTGTAGTAGTCTCATTTGTTGTATTGCAATTTCCTACTAGCGTATTTGCGGCAGGATTGACAGCAAGAAAAATTACTTTAACTAGTAGCGCTGCCTCAGCCTCTACGACCCATAAATTTGACTTCACCACTGCAACAACAGCAAATGTTGGGTCGATTAAATACGAGTATTGTACAACAGCATCTGGAAGTTGTGTGGCCCCTACGGGACTTAATGTCGCCTCTGCAAGCTTAAGTGCTCAAACAGGAGTTACTGGTTTGACGGTAGGATTTACTGATGCAAATAATATAGTTGTGGGAAGGACCCCGGCAAGTGTTACATCAGGTACAGCTGTGAGTAATACTTTTACAACAATTACAAATCCATCTACAACAAATACTACATTCTTTGTTCGCATTACAACCTATACAGGTAATGATGGAAATACGGGACCAACCGACACAGGAGTTGTAGCAGCAAGCACAGCAAACCAAATAACGGTTTCAGCGTCGGTCGATGAAACTTTAACCTTCTGTGTATACACCGGGGCAAACTGCGCCGCTAGCGGCTCCACAGTGGCATTAGGCACTCTTAGTACGTCCTCGACCTCTTCTGGCACAAGCAAAATGGATGCCGCTACCAACTCAACTAGTGGCTATGCTATTACATATACTGGAGCAACTTTGACATCAGGTGCAAATACAATTACTGCCCTAAGCGGCGCAGCATCGTCTACGGGCTCTAGTCAATATGGATTCAACTTAAAAGCAAATACTACGCCAAGTGTCGGGTCGAATGTTACAGGATCCGGAAGCGGTACAGCTCAAACAGGTTATAACACAGCCGATAGCTTTAAGTTCCTAACCGGTGACACTGTTGCATCTGCATCAGGACAAACCGACAGCAATACTTATACAGCTTCTTATATAGCTAATATTAGCAATACTACCAATCCGGGCACCTATACATCTACAATAACTTATATTTGTACAGCAACTTATTAGTTGTGGTATATTGTAGTTTAAGAGAGGCAGTTTTGATGAAGATCAGAGGAGACAAGTTATATTTGCTTAGAAGAGCTACAGTATCCATTTTAATTGTGTCGCTTTTTGTAGTATTGGGCAGTCACGTTTTTGGACAATCGGGCTCAAATCAGCTTGGCCAGGGATTAGAAATATCACCACCACTTCTCAAGGTTGATGCTGATCCAGGTCAGACAGTTACCGCTACGATTAAACTTAGGAATATCACAGATTCAACTCTTATTGCGAGCGCTAATATTAATGATTTTATTGCTCAGGGAGAAGAAGGTCTGCCAAAGCTACTCCTGGATGAAACGGCTGACACGAGCTCATACGGAATAAAAACTTGGGTTAATAATATTGAAGACCTTACAATTGCTCCAAAAGAGCAACAAGTCGTTGAGGTTGTGATGAATGTTCCAGCCAATGCCTCACCAGGAGGCCACTATGGTGTTATTCGATTTTCAGCTGCTGCACCTGAAGTTAAAGACACAGGAGTGTCATTATCGGCTAGTATCGGCAGTCTGGTTCTTGTTAAGGTCTCAGGAGATATACAGGAGTCGGCGACAGTTGAACAGTTTGGTGTATCAAAAAATGATAAGTCAGGTAGTTTTTTCGAGAGCGGACCACTTACTATATTTGAAAGAATTAAGAATACTGGCAACGTTCACTTTCAGCCTACCGGTACGGTTACAGTTAAAAACTTTAGAGGTACAGAGATCGCAAAATTAAAAGTAAATCAAAACGGCGGAAATGTACTTCCGGATAGTGTCAGAAAGTTTGAACAAGAATTAAACAAGAGTAATCTTTTTGGCAGATATACTGCAACAATGGATATTAGTTATGGTAATAATCAGAGGCTCACAAAAGACACTAGTTTTTGGGTTATCCCGTATCGACTAATTGCAATGATAATAGGGGCCGTTGTGCTCGCAGTTATACTTATCAAACGTTACAATAAACATATTATTAAAAAAGCAAATAATAAACGCGGTTAAATAAAATTTAGCGATATTATGATAGAACAACCAGTTAACATACAACTGAATCACTTAAAATACATAGTAGTACTATCAATTTATATAATCTTCGCAATTCTACTTTATGCTGCTACAAATATATCGATGGCCGTAGCAGAATCACAATCTGGTGGAGTAACTGTAAGTGCAACTGTACCTGGAGAGCCTCCACAAGTCGCAGCTCAAATTCTATCCCCAATTAGCGGCTCACGCTTTGACAACCAGTCAATTACAGTATCGGGTACTTGTGAGTCGGGTAAAATCATTCAGATATACAAAAATGAAATTTTTGCTGGCTCCACACTGTGTAGTGGAGGTGTTTTTAATCTAAAAGTTGATCTAGTATATGGTAAAAACGACTTGGTCGCCAAAACGTACGACTCTTTGAACCAAAAAGGGCCTGATTCGTCTACAATCACAGTGTATTTTGATAATCAGTCATCAAATGCCAGTGATAATAAAAACCAGTCGTATACGAATTCATCTCTCGCCCTTGAACAACTGGTAGTAATAACAGATAACTTTTACCAAGGTGTAATTGTTGAGTCATCGTTTACTCTGAGCTCGAGAGTTATGGGTGGTCAAGCACCGTACGCAGTATATGTGAGTTGGGGAGATGGCAAAGAAGACTTAGTACTCCAACCTTCAAGTGATGAATTCGAAATCCAACACGTCTATAAATTTGCAGGCGACTATAAAGTTTCAGTTAAAGCAGTAGATAGTTTAGGCAATAAAGCGAGTATTCAAACTATGGTGATTGTTAACGGAAAACCGATAGTTTATGCACCTAGCTTCTTAAAGAATCCTACTAAAACGTTACCGATTTTGACCAGAGTATGGCAAATCTACATTATCGTTGTATTATCTACATTCAGTTTTTGGCTAGGCGAGAGATGGCTCTTACATCGGTATAAAAGGGCAAGTTTGGTTAAATGATGTAATTTATACATTACTTATTTTAATCTACAATTTTGCTAGCAATTTTTTGTTATATTTTGGATAAAATAGTTGCATTTTACAGATTAGAGGACTACAATTGAAGGTGCATAAATAAATTATACAAAAACAGTCAAAACTAAATATAAAAATGCAACTAGTCAACACAAACTTTTTTAAAAGTGTAAGGCTCCGTTATCGCGTAGCTGGGTTCTTTGTTCTGTTAATTTTGCTAGCATCGTCATTTGCTAGTTTTTTGATCTTCAGTCCAGCACATGCCGCGACAGGTATAAACGAAAAGTTTAACTTTCAGGGCAGGCTGTTAGATTCAACAGGAGGCGTAGTACCAGACGGTAGCTACAATATGCGTTTTAAGCTGTATCAAGACGGAGATGGAGTTTTAGGTGGCGGAGATGAGACGTTAAAATGGACTGAGACCAGGCAAAATAGTGCTTCACAAGGAGTAACGGTTAAAAATGGTTATTTCTCTGTTTATCTGGGCTCAGTTACCGCATTTGGTAGTAGCGTTGACTGGAATCAGGACACACTTTGGCTATCAATAGACATCGGTGGCACGTCAACAGGGGGCAGTCCAACCTATGATGGTGAGATGTCACCATTTAAATCACTTGGGGCAAGTCCATTTGCTCTTAATACAAAATACCTAGGTGGATTAAGCTCTACTAATTTTCTACAGATAGCCCAGGGTGTACAGGTTGACGCCTCGACATCCTCCTCTTTGTTTTTGAATAAAACTGGTGCTAGTGGAAATATATTGGAGTTACAGAAGGATGGAGTCGATGTACTTTCGGTGGGTAATACCGGAGCCCTTGTTTTTCAAAATACAGTAGATTCTAATACTGGATTTACGGTATATGATGCAGACGGCGGGACTCCGGTTTTTAACATTGATACTACCAATGAGAGAGTAGGCATCGGCACAGCTAATCCAACAAATACGCTATCAGTTAATGGGACTACTGACATTCAGGGTAAAGCATCCATTGGTTCAGGAGCAACAGTTAATGGGGGTTTGACCGGGCTAGATAGTTTGTTTGGATCAACTAGCCATGTTTCAACGCTGGGAGTTTATGAGACTAATACGACGTCGGGATCTACCTTAGTTACCTACGATGGTCTATTGGTTAATAACATACTCAATCCGTCTTCAACTGCTACTTATGGACAGGCTAATGGGCTAAACGGATTCTTAACTGTTGCTCCGGGTAATGCTCAAGACTTAACTAGTAGCGGAGGAATAAATTGATTTAATGGTGGGATTATTCACTCAGGTACAGGGACGCTAACTGGTTCAGTTGTGGGAGTCAACGGAGCGGTTTTTAACCAAGGTGGTGGCACAATAGACGTAGCAACTGCTATTTCAGCAACTATTCTTCAATATAATTCTGGTGGGGGCGGCGGCGGCATAATCAATACTGCAAAAGCTATAAATATTGCATCACCCTTAGTGTTTACAGGGACTGTAACAAATAATTACGGACTGTATATCAATGATCAGTCATCTGTTGGCTCGAGCGCTAGTTATAACATTTATTCTGCAGGAGCTAGTTCAAAAAATTATTTTGAAGGCTCTATCATTGCTGGCTCTGGCAATGAGATTCTAACACTTGCATCTGGGAAAATCGATGCGGATGCGTTGACCTTGGTTAGCGCACTTGATGGTAGGTCTGGTACATCATCAGCATCAGGTCTAGCTACTTATAGTGATGGATTATCACTTCTGCAGGGTTGTACCGACGGGCAAGTGCTTAGTTGGGTAGAATCTACTGATACTTGGGACTGTTCAACTGTATCCGGTGGCAGTGGCGCTAATACAGCCCTGAGTAATCTTTCAAGCGTGGCTATCAATACATCTTTGTTGCCAGGAACTGACGACACAATTGATTTAGGAGATAATACCCATAGATTTAGGGATCTTTATCTGGGCGGCCAAACTCTTCATATTGGCGCATCAACAGTAGATGAAGGTTTGATTTCATACGACAATACAACCAATGTTTTAAGTATCGACACAGATTCAACATCAGGAGGGAATATAACATTTGGTGGAGGTTCAGGCTCAACTGGATGTACGCTGACAAGCTCAACCGGGGCATTTGCGTGTAGCGCAGGTTTAAGTGGAACAACCGGTGGTTTCTCTAGTACTATTAGTGCTTCAAATTTCTCTGGAACTTCTTCAGGCACGAACACGGGCGACCAAACAACAGTAAGTGGAAATGCTGGTACTGCAACTGCTTTGCAGAATGCAAGAACTATCGGAGGAGTATCTTTCGATGGTACAGCAAATATCACAGTAGCGACTGCGACTGGGGGCTTTACAGTGTCTGGAGGCACACTGGCATCGGGTAATCAAACAATTTCGACAACATCTGCTAATGCACTTGCTGTTGGTGCAAACGGAACAACTAATCCCGCATTTAATATAGATGCCTCAACCGCATCTTCTGCAACCGGACTAAATATTAAGTCTGCAGCTGCCGGTGCCGGATTAGCGATTACAACACTTTCATCGGGTACAAACGAATCTCTGACTATTTCTGCAAAAGGGAGCGGTTCGCTGACCCTAGCATCAAGCTCTACAGGTGATATACAGTTTTTTAGCTCTGCTTATAAAATCACTTCTGCAGGAGCGCTTACCGTATCATCATGTACTGGCTGTGGTAGTGGCGGAGTTTCAGATGGAGATAAAGGGGACATCACTGTCAGTGCATCAGGAGCAACATACACATTGGATGCTGATATAACCAAAACATTCACTGGTGCAATTCAATTTGCGCCTTCTGGTACAAATAATCTAACTATAACAACTGACACTGATTCATCTTTGGTATTTAACGCTACAAATGATGCTTCTGCCGATATTACAACTACCAGTGGGCAAAATTTAATAATTGCTCCAGGTGGTACAGGAAGCACATTGTTTATAATTGATTCTGACACTAATGTGACAATTGCAGCCTACGGTGGTACATCGCCTGGGCTAGATTTACTTAATATTACTGATGTCGGGTTGAACTCCACTGTTAATGGAGTAGACGGTATCTCTCTGACATTCGGTACCTCTAATGCGTCTGGAGATGCTTTGCATATTACACCGAGTTTCACCGGTGGTGCTACCGATGCACTTGCTTATAACGGGATAGAACTAGACGCTTTTAGCCCAACTAATTCTGCTGGGGTAGATTACGTAAACGGTATCAAGATAGGCGCCCTAACTGACCCAGGGGATACTATTAACTCTAAAGGAATTTCCATTGGCTCTGGTTGGGACACCGCAATTGAGGCCAACGGGGATGTAGTTATTGGAGCTCAAGCAGACGCAACAAGCCATAATTTTGCTTCTGGATGCGCTTGTTTAATAAATTCTGCAGCAGGTACATTGGGATCACAGATAGGTCGCGACTCTATTAGTGCACAAGTTGTATATAAGGGTAAACTGTTTGTTTCTACAAAAGAAACAGACGCCGCAGGAGTTTATCGTTATGATGGAGGAACAACTTGGACTCTGGTTACAAATAGCACTGTCGGTAAAGCTGTCACTGGCGATACTGCCAATATAGACGAGTTTACTCTCACAGTCTTTAACGGAGAGCTCTTCATCGGTAGTAAGACGGGTGCCTCTAGCACCGGAGCAGTTTACAAGAGCAGTACAGCGGATACAACAGCTGATTCATTTACACTGGTTAACGCTACGCGTGGAACATTTGCATCTGCAAGTCAGGACGGCGTCTCAGACATGGCAGTGTTTAACGGTAGTCTTTACATAGCGACTATAGAGCCTAATCTAGCGGAGATTGTGCGTTACGACGGTGGTACAACTTTTGCCCAAGTTACTGCTACGGACGGAAAGGCGGTAGCAGAGACTACGGCTGATAAAGACGGATTCTTGCTAGCTGTTTACAATAATATGCTTATAGCGGGTGGCATAACTGGCTCAACTACAGCCTCAGTTTCGGCATATCAAGGTAGCGGTACAACTTGGACAATGTTAAATACAGCGACAGGTGGAGGAACATTTGGTGCCGAAACCGCAGTCATAGATGTCACCAGTTTAGTTGTTTGGAATGGCTCGCTTTATGTTGGGGTAAGTAAAGCCAACGCGGCTGCTGTCTATAGGTATAAAGCAACCACACCGATTGCAAACGTTGCTGCAAACTTCTTCCGAGTAACTACAACAGTTGGTAAGCTAGTCTCTACAGATACTGCAAATATTGATTCAATTATCCTGCGTAACTACAATGGTCGTTTGTATGCCGGATCTCAAACAGCGGCCGGCGAGGACACTGCGGCACTATACGAATACCCGGGAACCCCTGGTGAGTGGAGTCTGATTAACACTACGAGGGGTACTTTTGGGTCTCAAACAGGGATAAACTCAGTGTCATCGTTAATCACCAAGGATGGAGTGATGTATTTAGGAACTGACGACGGTACAAATGGCGTTGGTTCTGTATATACCTGGAGTAAGCAGAGCCAGGATTCATTTGCACTAATGTTTGACTCAGGTAGTTCAAATTTTGGGTCTATAAGTTTCTCTGGAGACAAACAGTTATCAGATAATTCTGGTCATTATGGAGCCTTTACATTCTCAAACGGTATAACTACTTCAGGGGGAGCATTTGATTACGCCGAAGATTATCCTACACTCGATAGCACTCTTGAGCCCGGTGAGCCCGTATCTGTTGATCAAGCCCACCCAGAACATGTAAAAAGAGCTACAAGAGGAGAGCAGGTTCTGGGCGTTGTTTCTAGAAATCCAGGATTTAGATTATCATCCAGCGCAGAACCGGAGAGTGGAGCTGAATGGGTGCCGATCGCGCTTATTGGGCGCGTACCAGTTAAAGTCACCACTCACGATGGCGAAGATCCAATTTCATCCGGTGATTCGTTAGCATTATCATCAGATTCAGGAATATTAGAGAAAGCTGGCCCGAATTCCGGGGCAATTGTTGGTGTGGCCCTAGAGAATTATAATGGCGATACTATCAGCACTGTGAGTTTGTTCGTTAGCCCTCAGCTACAAGCTAGTCCTGTATCAATTTCTGCCAATCAAGCCGCTCCTGGCCTCGAACTTGCCGGTAAACGAATCGCGGTTTCCGCAGAGGTGGATGCAGCAGAGGTATTTAGCGCCAAGGATAAAGACGGTAAACAGACCATATCATTTGATGCTGATGGAAATGCTATATTTAGCGGAACTATCACTGCAGATAAAATAGTAGCAAACCAGATAGAGGGGCTCCAGGTCTTAACTGATAAGATCTCTAGCCTTAGCAATAGACTTTCGGATAGCGAATCAAGCTTAAATGCACCCTCTAGCCAAACAGTAAACTCGGACATATTGGGCAGTATAACTATTCAAACCGCTGAAGTTGCGCTTGACCTAACAGTTGACGGGGAGTTAATAGTTAACAATGGACTAACAGTTAACGGTCTAGCTGAGTTCAACGGAGAAACAATCTTTGATAAGCTAGTAACTTTTAATGGCTCAATATTGATTAACGGCGATACAACATTTGCTGGACGTGCTACCTTCAACAACGATAGCGGTGGGTTTGCCCAGATTAAGGCCGGTCAAAAAGAGGTAAAGATCGAGTTTACTAGTGATTACCCACATGTACCAGTTGTTACTGTCAGTGTTAATGATGGGCAGTTTGTAACATACTCATACAAAGATTTAACTCAATCAGGTTTCACAATTGTTATAAAAGACCCAGCGGTTAACGATATAAATTTCTCATGGACGGCACTATCGGTAAAGGATGCGAAAAACGCAGTAAGTATAGGGCAATAATGTTTGTATTATCTAGTCCTGTGTTGGTATAATATTTTTAAGTATAAGTTTTATAAAAAAGAGGGACCAAAGTGTTAGAAGATCAATATCAAGTTGTTAAGTCAAAAAGTAACGATAAATATTTAAAAATCGGAATTATCATAGCTGTAGTTGTATTAGTTTTTGGGATTGGTGGCTTTGTGACTTATAAGTATATTAGCGACCAAAATGCTAAGATCGCTAGATTGTCAGATCCACAAGAGGCAGCTAAAGACGAGGTAACTAAGCTGGTAGCTTTAGTGGGTAAGATTACAGATTTACCAACAGATGAGTCGCCAACACTTGCCACCGTTCAGGACGCCAATAAGTTAAAATCTCAAGCATTTTTTGCTAAAGCCGAAAACGGTGACAAGGTATTAATTTTTACTAAAGCTAAAAAAGCCTATCTGTATAGACCTTCAACTAATAAAATTATTGAAATCGCTCCAATCAATATTGGCGATAACGAATCAACTCCTTCAGTAACTGAATCAAATTAATAAATAGTTATCAGAGGGGCGGCAAATCTCACAGTTACCCTGGTATACTTGTCTGTATGCCTCGGTAGCTCAATTGGATAGAGCAGTTCCGTCCTAAGGAAAAGGTTGCAGGTTCGACTCCTGCCCGGGGCACCAAGTCGTGGAAGCTATCGCAGATAGTTTTTAGGACTTGGTCACTCGCGATAGCGAACCCGAACCGCAAGGTTCGATCACAAGACTCACGCGCAGAAGCTAGCTTAGAGCATGAGTCGCAGGGAGTAGCGAAGCGTCCTCCTGCCCTAGGAGCGATGATTCCTGAATCTTTTGGCGCACGCAGCCCTCCGGCCCGGGTCAATATTTATGCATATTAATTAGAATAACCCTGTATAATAATCCCCAATGAGTAACAACAAGCAGTTTGCTGGACAACTTGATGATGAGGAGGTGTTACTAGTTTTCAGGCGACACCCCATAGTTATGAGAAAAGGCTTTTATTTTGTTGGTGCCGGCGTATTGATTGGTGCGTTAATAGGAATGTTTAATAGTAAAGACTTAGTCTCAACTAGCGAATTCTTCACCAAGTTTTTTGGCCCGGTAGGTATTGGCTTATTGTTGGGGTTAATAGGCTTTTTCTATTTTTGGATAGGTTGGTATTATAGTTTGTGCATAGTTACAGATGAGAGATTTGTCAGTATTACCCAAAAAGGTATTTTTAAACAAAGAACAGTTAATGATATTAATTTGCCTCGAATACTTAGCGTCAATTATGAAATCCACGGATTCTTCGAAACAGTCCTGGGATTTGGTACAATAATAATACAGACCTTGGTGGGTGACTTAGTTATTAAAAATGTGCCGCATCCCGCACAAACCCAGGCACAAGTCGTAAAAGCGATAAAAGAAAGCGGAGTAGTATTAGATGAAGAAGTTTCTACCAGCTAAATTAAAGACTGCTAAAAACCAAACAGATGGAGACAGTAGGCCAAAGTCTCCTGAGCAGGTGACTTCAGATACGGTCAACAAACACCGTGATGAGGTTTTAAATAAGGGTAGAAAGTTTAAATATCCATTTCAGCACTCTAAGCACCGAGTTGCTATTACATCGGTAGCCGTTGTTGTAGCAAGCTTATTAATTCTATCTCTTATAACTGGCTACCAATTGTATCGACGCCAAAGTACAAGTCAGTTCACATCACAAGTAACTCGAATTATTCCCTTCCCTGTAGCTAAAGTCGATGGCAACTTCACATCTTATGAGAGCTACCTATTTGAGCTACGACCAAGCTTATATTGGCTAGAGCAATATGGCACAACTGATCTTAAATCGCCAGATGGTAAACGACAGATTGAGCACTATAAAAAAGTGTCTCTTGATAGGGCGATGACCAACACAATAGCCAGAGATCTTGCTAGTCAAAATAACATTAAAGTCGAAGAATCAGAGGTAGACGCAGCAGTAGATAGGGTCCAGGCACTTGGTGGTAATCTCGATCAAGTTATCGCCGAGGCGTATAACTACAACGTCAAAGACTTCCGCCGGCTGAAGCGCGAAGCTATCTTGCGCTTAAAAGTAGCCCATGCACTTGATAAGGAGGCACCGGCAAAGGCGCAAAAAGTTCTAGATGAGATCAAAGCTGGAAAAACATTTGAGGATGCCGCTAAAGAATATTCCGACGACCTAGAGTCTAAACTTCTTGGTGGTGATCTGGGGGTTGTTGAGAAGGGTAAGGCTAAACTGAGAGACGAGGTATCAGTAGTTGCGTTCTCCTTGCAACCAGGTCAGGTGAGTGATGTTATTGAGACAGAAAATGGTGATTATTACATCGTTAAAGTAACTGATCAGCCAAGCGATACCAACGTAAAGTTATCGATTATCCAGATAAAAGTCAAAGACATGGATAGCTATCTAAAAGAATACGAAAAAACCGGCAAAGTAAAACGATACATCAAAACCACCAAAGACGATTAAAACTCAACTATTTTTTGGCATGAAGAAGCCCCTTTGGACTCTTCACTCGCACGAGGTGCGAATTAGAGTCCGCCGGGGCGGTTTGAGCTCTACGTATCTCTACGCGAGCATCTCGTCCGATCGGTGCATCGCCAGGCCGGCCATGCCGGTGAGGAGGCGAGATGCGATCGGGTCTTCCACCTGGGGCAGCGCACTGACGGCGCCGAGCAGCAAGTGGCCTTCCACCGTGAGGTAGGTGGCACCACCGTAGGGGAAGTCCCCCCACGTGAAGGTGCCGTCTGCCTCAACGCTCTCGACCTTGTCGCGGAAGAGCTCAGGGTGCTTGCGTCGCAAGGTCTCGGAGTCCTGGCCCGTGCGGGCCGAGGGGCGGATCTTGCGACAGGCGTTGGCGGCGTACTTCAGGCCATCAGAGCCCCAGTACATCACCATGGCGATGAGCTTGCTGGGGTCGTCCCAGACTTCACTCAGCACGGCGGTGGGGTTGGCCATGGCGAAGCCGAAGCTGTCCTTCTGGGTCAACTGACCGTCGGCCATCATCAGTTCGATGACCCGCTGCATGCCCAGCACGGTTGCTCCAAGGTCGATGGCGGCGGGTGTGCCGCCGTTCCACGTGAACCTGCGTGGTATTGCCGTAATGTGGAGGGTGTCCAATGCGTACTCCAATAGGTGCGCTGCGTTATCACAGATCATCCAAGGTGGACGATTGAAGAATAATATCACATAATAGAAATATAGTCAATGTGTAATGGTGCGTGCACAGAGAATCAAACTCTGCTCTCAACCTTGGTAAGGTTGCATATTAGCCACTATACGATACCCGCTTATTGGAGCCGATGAGCGGGTTTGAACCGCTGACCTACGCTTTACGAAAGCGCCGCTCTACCAACTGAGCTACATCGGCCTAACTGTAGTATTGTAGCAAAAGTATAAGATATCTAAACTGTTAAAAACATTGCTTTACAGATAGAAAATTGCTACTATAGCTTAGTCTTTAGACGCCAGTTAAGGGCTCGTGGTGTAGCTGGCCTAACACGCCTCCCTGTCACGGAGGAGATCGCCGGTTCGAATCCGGTCGGGCCCGCCATAAATAAAGTAACCATCCATCGCGATGGTTGTTTTATTTAATGTTGACATATTTGTAGTATATTCTCTGTGCACGCACCGTTCTATGTGCTCATGGTAAACCATTTCATTGTTAGAATTAATAGTTTCCTGGGTTATAATGGAGAATAATGAGTAAAAACCTTGAACCTGTGCCGTTTATTAAAGATCGATTAGTACTATTGCTTCTAACTCTAGATTCTCTATTAATCATTTCAATTGTTGGAGTAGTGGTAGCAAGACTTAGATCTCACGATTTTAAAGTGCCAGTTCAGTATGTTGTAAATGATGGGGCTGTACTCCAGGTATCTCAGTGGTTTACGCTTTATTCGATTGCAATCTTTGCAATTTTTACAGGTGTAGCAACCTTTATTTTGGCTCAGAGACTTCACAAGAGTGAAAGAAATTACTCCCTAATAGCTCTTATTATCTTTGGTGTTTCGGCAATTTTTGGACTTCTGACAACTAATGCACTGCTTGGTCTTGTTGCCAGGGTATGAGCGGGTTTAATCCTGAGTTTGAGATTCCAATTGGCAAGCGAACAGCCAAATATCGTTTTTTTGAGATGCTACCAGGATTATTGACGTGGTCAATACTAGCTCTTCCGATATTTCTGAGCATAATTGACCCAACCTCACGTCTTGCGGCTTTGTTTATCCTCTTTTTTATGATGAGCTGGTTCTATCGTGCAGTTGGCATGGCTTTCAGGACTCTACAGGGGTATAACTACCTTAAATCATCTGCAAAAAATGACTGGCAAAGGTGGATGGATGATATTAATGATCCAGAGCCGGCTATAAAAAGACTAAAGACTGGGCGTAAAGAGCTTTCAAAATCTGCCAAAATACATCTGGAGAATCTCGAGCATTATTTAGTTGATCCGGAGCTCAATAATATGAGATCAGATGAGGTTTACCATTTTATTATTGTACCGATGTGGAAGGAGTCGTATGAGGTTATTGCACCGACAATTCAATCAATAATCGACTCAAATTATGATTCTAAAAAAGTGATACTTGTTGTTGCCTATGAGGAGAGGGGTGGAGAAGTTCCAAAAAAGACCGCACATGGCCTGATAAAAAAATACGGTCATCATTTTTATGATGCTACGACTATCGAGCACCCTGATGGTTTACCAAACGAGGTAGTCGGTAAGGGTGGCAACATAACCTGGGCCGCTAAAAAGTACGTCCCAGGACTACTTAAAAAGGGCATAAAAGCCGAGCACGTTATTGTGACTAGTCTTGATGCCGACAATAGAATACACCCTGACTATTTGGCACATGTTACATATGCATATGTCCTCAGTAAAGATCGTAAGCACAAATCGTACCAACCCCTGGCGCTCTACACTAATAACATCTGGGATGTACCGGCTCCGATGAGGGTTATGGCTGTAGGCAATACCTTCTTCACGATTCTACAGTCAGTTCGTCCGCACATGCTCAGAAACTTCTCAAGTCATGCCCAGAGCCTAGATGCTCTGATTGAAACAGGTTACTGGAGCACTAGGACTATAGTTGAGGACGGTCACCAATTCTGGAGAAGTTATTTTGCGTTTGGAGGTAATCACAAGGTAGTGCCAATTTATTCGCCAACATATCAAGACGCAGTTTTATCAGATAAGTATGTCAGAACTCTTAGGGATCAGTTCACACAAGTTCAGAGGTGGGCGTACGGTGCCTCAGATATACCCTATATAGCCAACATCGGATTTAAGAGAAAAAAGGATAGGGTAGTGCCACTTTGGGATTTTATTACAAAGTTTGCCAGGCTACTTGATACACACGTATCTTGGGGAACAGTCTCATTGCTACTTCTGTTATCAGCTCGTGTACCCCTGTTTATTGGACCTAATGCAGACAAGAGCATAGTTGCACATACCTTGCCGATTATCGCTAGCTACGCCCAAACAATCGCAATGATAGGGTTGTTTATCTCAATATTTTTATCAATGAAGCTTCTTCCACCTAGGCCAGAGCGCTACAAACGTCACAGAACAATATTCATGGTCTTACAATGGGTCCTACTACCAATAACAAGTATTGCCTATGGGTCACTGGCTGCGCTTAACTCACAAACCAGACTGCTGATTGGCAAATATCTAGAGTCGTTCAAATTAACATACAAGGGAATTAAGAAGTAGTCCAGTGAAATAAGTGGCTCTATAGCTCATTCTCAGCCCCTACGAGGCGCTTTATAAGCTCAAGTGGGGGTTTGTTGCTATAGACGATATTAACGTACTGAAGAGCGTAATTTGGGTTATATCGATGCAACACTGATATAGCCGTCTGCGTTATCAGATCGGACTCTTGTTTTGTTTTTGCAAAGAACCCTAGTTTTTGTAGATCTCCCTCTATGCTGTCGCATAGCTCTGCGAGCATAGCCGGTTGAACCGATAGGTTGTTACTGGCTTTAGCCAGGCTGAGCAGTAGTCTTTCTCGACTGTATCCAGTAGTGGAGTCAGGGCTTTTTACCTCAACTCTGCCGGTCCAATCAATTCGTTCTCTTGTAGTGAAGGTTCGGCCACACTGTTTGCATCTGTGGCGACGCCAAGTCTGAGATTTTTGATGCGTGCTGCGGGAATTGTAGATTTTAGTTGGTGAGTGACAAAATGGGCATATCATATGACCATATATTGTCATACATCTGGGCAAAATGCTAGTGGATAACGATCATTTTTCTGGGGAATAAACGAGAAAAATATCATTTTGCTTATTCTTTTAATGAAAAAGCTACGGTTATATAACCGTAGCTTTGGCTGGTGTTCTGTACTGATTCGTAACTGGCCTGGGGTTACCTAAGCATCGTTACGTCGAAGTCGCGTCGACACTGGGTGTGCGGCTGGAGTCTCTTCGAAGAATAATTTAAACTTCTGGAGCTCTGACTTCTGGTGTTTCATGGGTTTGTTACTCATGTACTCCAATACTAGCATAAGCTAGTTAGTTTGTCAATATAGACAGGCCTCGACCTTTGTTATTAAATTTCTGGCCCGACAAGAAACAATCATATCACGAGATGAATTTTTTATGCAACTATACTGTGGATAACAAATCAATATTTGTGGATTGAACAGGGGTAGAGTATACTAAATTTAATGTTTGTTGAATCTAGTAAAAATGGTAAATTTGCGCGTTCAGGAGTGCTGTCTGTACGAGGATTTAACGTAACGACGCCAACTTTTATGCCAGATGGTACGCGAGGAGCGGTCAAGAGCTTAACGCCAGAAATGGTCCAATCTACCGGCGTGAGCGTAGTTTTAGCAAATACCTACCACCTACATCTAATGCCTGGCGAGGATGTTGTTGCCAAACTTGGCGGCCTACACGCTTTTACTGGTCAATCTCTACCTTTATTAACTGATTCAGGTGGATTTCAGGTATTTTCACTTAGTCATATTAATAAAATTACCGAGGATGGGGTGACTTTTAAGGATCCTCGGACAGGGGACACGGTGTTTCTGTCGCCAGAGAAGTCGATACAGATACAGATGAAGCTTGGTGGCGATATGATGGTGGCTTTTGACGATGTGGTTTCTCTCGATAAACAGGGGAGAGAGCGTACTTTGGAGGCATTTGAGCGAACACACCGTTGGCTAGAGCGAAGTATTGCTGAATTCAACAGATTGACTGAAGGAATGTCAGACGCAGAAAAGCCCCTATTATTCGGAGTGGTCCAGGGAGGGCTCGACAAGAAACTTCGTAAAAAGAGTCTTGAGATAGTCCAAAACTCATCTGTTGGTGGAATCGCAATCGGGGGTTTGTCTGTTGGGGAATCAACCGCGGAAATGCACGATATGCTGGAATTTCTAGCACCGCTTTATGATGATTCGCCCCGTCCCAGGTTCCTACTAGGGGTGGGAGACCCGCGTGATCTTAGAAAGGCCATAGAATGCGGGATCGATATGCTTGATTGTGTCTTGCCGACTAGAAATGCCCGACATGGAAGTGTTTGGGTCACTGGCGAGAAGAAGTTTAACTTAAAATCAGATGTCCATTCTATGGTAAATGAGACAATTGATCCTAAATGCGATTGCTACACCTGTAAAACCGGCTTTTCAAGAGGCTTCCTGCGCCACCAGTTCAAAGTAGGCGAGCCTCTAGCCGGTACTATGGCTTCAATCCATAACATCAGATATCTACAAAGAATCTGCGAAGACTCCCGTACTAATTAGTAACTTGACAATGAATCATTAATATGCTAATGTCTAGGTATGCAAATATTTAAAAACAAAACATCAGAAACAAAACAACCGGATAGCTTATTAACAGATGAGCAACGTCAAGCAATGGAAGCTAGAGCCGTAGAGCTTTATCATGCCTCAAGTACTGATTCACTTCGCGGGGAAGCTGAATTTCATAAGGCAATAGTTGCAAAGGAAATTGGCGGTGCATTAGGGCGCTCTCCAGAGTTAGATGAATCGCTTAGAGCACTAGGTGAAACAGTTAACAATAGGCTGGACAGAGGAGTAGAGGACTACGCAGCTGGTAAGCATTACGGTTCCTCAGATGAAACCGATCCAGATGCAGAGCAAACTACAAAATAATAGTTGATTAGTTTATAGAATTACATGATTACACTATTGATAATTTTATCTGATATTTGATTTTATCTGAGTTTTTAATAGTATCATGTAAAGTATGGGATTTTTAGACAAGTGGTTTCCAAGTAGTGAACATCCTGCATATTACCCTATGCATGATGCAGAGTGCGGACCTATGTCTGTAGATTTATGGAGAGAACCGCCAATAGATGAATCCGATGCGATTGCGGTTGCAGATCGAAACAGATTGCGTAAAGAAATTTATGATATATTCTTCGGGACAGATGAAGAAAGGCAAATTCATGGTAGTAAATGTCTGCCATTTACTGAACTTCCACCACAAGCAATTGAAGTAATGGACCCAAGTACAAGAACTTCTTATGAGTGGGAGCTGAAAATTGCGCGGGATCCACGTTCCGGCAGGATTGTGAGACCCTATATACCTCCCGGCTTAGTAGAAGCCCCTGAAGTATAATTGCACTTTACCCCTGTTTTTAGTACTATTATTAAGTTCATTTGGTGACTAGGGCGATTAGCTCATTTGGCTAGAGCGCTACATTGACGTTGTAGAGGTGGGAGGTTCGAATCCTCCATCGCCCACCAAAATAAGCTGGCTTTCAGGTCAGTTTCTAAATTTCATGCAATAATAGACTTTATGAATCCTGAAACTAAAATTACAACTGACGAGGTTAGGCGAATTTGCGCCCGCCACGGCATTAAATACCTCAGTCACAGCAGGATTACTACTGGATTTAGTCATGAGGTTCATCGATTAAATGATGATTTGATACTTAAGCTTTTCAATAAGTCCTCAAATAAGAACTTTTTATGCGAGTCTAGAGTTCTAGAAGTTGAAGATAGTCGAATTCTAAAACCGAAGTTGATTGCCACGTATGAGCCTGATAATGACGAGAGATCATACATTATCATGTCTTATATAGAGGGCAGGTCACTAGGTGGAATTTGGCACCTTGCAAATGATGAGCAAAGAGAACGGTTGATTCAACAAATTTCAAACGTACTACAAGCATTTCAAGATATTAATCAAGATTTTTTACAGCTTGAAGATTACGGTTCTTGGCAGAACTATCTAGACTCCAAATCAAATAAACTGGTTATCAAGTTACTAAATAAATCAATTATTTCAGAAGAAACGTCAGACGAGATTCTCGGAGTTATTGGTAGGATCAAGCCTTATTTTGGGGCTGACGAGCCTATAAAACCAGTTTATTGGGATATTCATTTTGATAATTTCATCGTTAATGAAGAATATGAGCTTCAGGCGATTATTGACCTAGAAAACGTTAGAATTTTACCGTTAGATTATCCGTTATTTGTCGTGAGAAAACAGATGGAGTTACCGCACAAGTATCTTGCCGAAGAAGAAGAGAAGTATGCCGATAAGGCCGATTATGTTCATCTTTGGGATTGGTATGAAAAATATTATCCTCAGATGTTCGCATTTGATCATCTCGAAAAACGCGTGAAGTTGTATCAATTATTAGACGAGCTTCATTTAATGATTGATTGGAGCCATGATTCTGAGCTTAGGGAATCATTTAATAAGCTGATGGAAGAATTGAGTGAAATTTAGCTTCCACCCTGGTATACTTGCATTATAAGCATTGAGGCGGTGTAACGAGCCGTGGAGCTTCGGGAGCAGGGTCAGATCACCCGTAAATGAGCTGACAAGAGTAAAAGATTTCGGTGGAACCGCCTGAGTAATTGGGCCCGAAACACGCTAACAGATGAAGATAGTTCGTCTTGTAGCGTGTTTTTGTATTAATTAAGGAGAAAATATGGCAGAAGAAAATAAGGAACAACTTCAATCGATAAGACACAGCCTAGCTCATTTGCTTGCTGATAGCCTGAAGCAACTTTTTCCGGGTAGTCTGAATGCCATTGGTCCTGCTATTGAGAACGGGTTTTAT
Source organism: Candidatus Nomurabacteria bacterium (assembly GCA_020631895.1). Taxonomy (GTDB): domain Bacteria; phylum Patescibacteriota; class Saccharimonadia; order Saccharimonadales; family UBA7683; genus JACKGR01. The sequence goes on along the minus strand of JACKGR010000003.1, from coordinate 13,367 downwards.
CAGGATTTTGAGATTAAAGGTGATTTTGGGGAGGATGATCTTAAAAAAGTCGAGAAGAAGATGAAAGAGACTTTAAAGTCTTGGCAGGGTTTTGAAAGGCGAGAAGTCAATTTGGAGGAGGCACTTGAGGTGTTCTCTAATAACAAATACAAACAAGAGCTTGCTAAAGAGTTTGCAGAGGGTGGCAAGACCCTGACGATCTATACCTCGGGTGACTTTGTCGACCTCTGTAAGGGTGGGCATGTTGAAGATATTAAGCAAATCAACCCAGATGCATTCAAGCTAACAAAAACAGCTGGCGCATATTGGCGTGGCGACGAGAAGAACATTATGCTCACCAGAGTTTATGGAGTAGCTTTTGAGACCAAAGAGCAGCTAGATAAATATATTGAGATGCTTGAAGAAGCAAAAAAACGCGACCATCGTAAACTTGGCAAAGAACTCGACCTCTTCACTTTTTCAGATATGGTCGGAAGTGGCTTAACTTTATGGTCACCAAGAGGTACGATTCTGAGAAAGGGATTGAATGACTACGTCCAAGAGCTACGCGATAGCTATGACTATCAAGAGGTCACTACTCCTCATATAACAAAAAAAGAACTATTCCAGGCTAGTGGGCACTGGGCAAAGTTTTCTGATGAGCTCTTTAAGACAACCACCAGAGAGGGCCATGAATTCTCTCTAAAACCTATGAGCTGTCCAATGCATGCCCAGATTTATGCTAGTCAGCCACGCTCGTACAGAGATTTACCGATAAGATACCGAGAAACTGCTTTTGTTTATCGAGATGAGCAAAGTGGTGAACTTTCTGGGCTATCTCGAGTCCGATGTATTACTCAAGATGATGCCCATGTTTTTTGTAGGACTACTCAAATTGAAGAGGAAACATTAAAGATTTGGGATATCATCGATAAGTTTTATGGCAATCTAGGATTCTCAGATTTAAAAATTATGTTCTCGACTCATGATCCTGAAGATATGAGTGCTTATGCGGGAGACGAAGAAAAGTGGATGCAATCAGAGGAGCAACTGCTTAAGATTATTAAGAACAAAGTCGGTGATGAATACACGGTCGGTGTGGGTGAAGCAGCTTTTTATGGTCCAAAAATCGACTTTATGGCATTTGATGCAATCGGTCGTGAACACCAGCTTGCAACTATACAGCTAGACTTTAATCAGCCTGAAGGGTTTGATTTAACTTGTGTAAACGAGACAAGCGAGGCCGAGAGGGTTGTAATGATACACGCAGCAATAATGGGCTCGATTGAGCGGTTTCTTTCTGTATACATCGAGCATACTGGTGGCAAGTTCCCGATTTGGCTTGCTCCGGAACAGCTAAGAATTATCCAAGTTAAGGATTCACCTGAACTTGATGCTTTCGTTGACGAAATTACAGCATCTGCTAAGTCCGCTGGAATTCGTGTCTCAACAGATAGGAGCAACGAGTCTGTAGGTAAAAAGATTCGTGAAGCTGAGATGATGAAAGTTCCATACACGATTGTGGTAGGCGAGAAAGAGCTTGAGACTAAATTGTTATCACCACGGGTAAGATCTGACATTGCTGTTGAAAATCGAGAAGAAAAGTCATACCCAGTAGACAACTTCTTAACCAGTATTGTTAATGAATCCAACGGTAGAGTTCAGAAGTCATCTCTTTAGGACAAATTAATGCCAAGAGTTGATAAAGAATTTAATAACCGAGTTTATGAGCTGGTGGGGCATATCCCTAAAGGAAAAGTAATGACATATGGTCAGATCGCTGCGCTGTCAGGAGCTGCCTGGGCTGCTTGGGAGGTTGGCCAGATTGCTCACACGGGACCTGAAGATTTGCCTTGGTGGAGAGTAGTTAACAAACAGGGTGGCTTGGCTTCAGGCTATCCTGGCGGTGGTCGTGAACGCCACAAATCAATGCTTGAATCTGAGGGTTATGAAGTATCCGAAGATTACACTGTAGATGTGTCAAATCTTCTCTGGAGTCCAAATGAACAATGAACCGCCTCTAATAGCCATTGTAGGTGAAACTGCTAGCGGTAAGACTTCTGTTGCCATAAAAATTGCAAAAATGGTCGATGGAGAAATATTGTGTGCAGATTCAAGAACGCTCTATAAAAAGATGGATATAGGTACCGCTAAGCCAACTATCTCTGAGCAAGAAGGAGTTCCACATTATTTAATCGACATTGTTGAACCAAATGAACGATTTACAGTTGTTCAGTTTCAAAATCTGGCACAAAAGTATATTGCCGATATAAGAAAACGCGGCAAAGTTCCGATTCTTGTAGGCGGAAGCGGGCTTTATGTAGACTCGGTGTTGTATAATTTTCAGTTCCCAAAAAACTCTGGGACTTATAGCAAAGATACACTCGAACAGATGAATGATGTAGAACTTACATCATTATTGAACAAGCATTCACTTCAAAATGAGCACTTGAACACAAAAAATAAGCGACACGTAATCAACGCATTGATTCGGCTAGGAGGGTCGGGTAGCAGAAGCAAACTACCAAGCAACGCTGTTGTTTTTGGATTAAAACTAAATCGGGAATTGCTTAAAAAGAGGATATCAGACAGAGTCGAGTCTATGTTCGAAGATGGATTCATAGATGAGGTTAAGCATATCGCAGAAGTTTATGGATGGGATAATGAGTCTATGACCGGCATAGGATATCGATTGGCGCGAAGTTATCTCGAGGGTGGTGCATCTATCGAAGAGGTTAAAGAGTCGTTTGTTAAGAGAGATCTTAGCTTGGCAAAGCGCCAGAGAACTTGGTTTAAGAGAAACTCAGATATTAGGTGGTTTGATGATCCAGAAGATTTAATCTCTAAGGCGGTCGAATTTACGGCGCAATTCGACTACAATAAAGCTAATGTATAGACGACTTTTAATATTCTCTGCGAAAATCCTTATAAAGGTTTTGAGGCTCACCGGTACTAGTGGCTCAGCACTACCCGGTAGAATTATTGAACGGCTCTACCCCAACTTTTTAAATAAAGTTTTAAAGCCAGTAGAAAAAAAGATAGTACTTGTAACTGGTACCAACGGCAAAACTACCACTACAAAAATGCTAGTTGAGGTTCTGCGTGGAACTGGCAAAAGGATTATCACAAACGGCACAGGTAGCAACATGACAAGAGGTCTAATATCAGCCTTAGTTGAGGATATGACCTACTTTGGTAACCTTAAAGAGACTGATTGGTTTATTTTTGAGATGGACGAGGCTTATGTTCCAGTTTTTACTGAAAAATTGTATCCACATCTAACGCTTGGCTTAAATGTACTCCGTGATCAACTTGATAGATACGGCGAGATTGATACAACAGCAAAGTATATTACTTCAGCAGCTGAAAAATCGGATGTATATGTCTTTAATCAGATTGATCCTCTACTTAGTAGGGTCTCAGAAAAATTACCGAGTAATGTGGGTTTAGTTTCATTTGGCGTTGCAGAAAAGCTGTTTAATAAGGTTACAAATGAGCAGACTATACATAAAAATGAAGTAGCTTCTGCTGACGAGGCTCCAAATGTACAGCTGATCGACGCCACTGACATAGATTCAAGGCTTTGGTTGACGATTGAGTCTAGAGAATTGGGCGATCGGTGGCAGATGGACGTGCCGTTACAGGGCTTTCATAATGCAGTTAATGTGACTGCAGTCGTAGCTGTTTTACAGGCACTTGAGTCAGTCAAAATTGACGATGTAGCTAGATGCCTTAAGAATATGAAAACACCGTTTGGACGCGGCGAACGTCTTAAGGTGAAGGATAATTTCTTTACCGTAGCCCTGATCAAGAATCCCAGCGGTTTTACATCAAATATCCGTACATTTATCCAAGATTCTAGACCAGATGTAGTACTATTCGTCATCAATGATAATTTTGCAGACGGAAGAGATGTTTCATGGTTGTGGGATGTGACATTTAAAGGAATGATACTTGCTGAGACGCAGTTATTAACCAGTGGAATTAGAGGGGCTGATATGGCACTAAGGTTAAAGCAAGATGGACTTAAGGCAGAGTTTATTCCAAATGTTCATGATGCAATCTTGAGACTGACCAAAGCTCAATCTAATAACGTCACCATTATACCGACCTATACCGCACTGTTTGAGGTTAGAGCTGAGCTTAGCAAATATACAAAGGTGGCAAATATATGGTAAAACGTAGCATAACAATCGGTCATTTATATCCTAAACAGATGAACGTGTATGGAGATATGGGGAATGTAATCACTCTGCAGTATCGATTAAAAGCCAGGGGCATTGATACGAACTACGTGTCGCTGGATAGTATCTGCAACATCAAAAAATCAAATGTCGATATATTGATTGGAGGGGGAGGACAAGATTCTAATCAGGGCTTGATACAGCAAGATTTGTTAAGTGGAGCGAATGAACTGAAACAACTTTGTGATAACGGTCTGGTTTGTTTGATGATTTGCGGTATGTATCAACTCTTTGGCACAAAATTTGTAACTCAAGATGGTGATGAGTTGATAGGAGCCGGAATTATCGATGTTGAAACTAGAGCCAGTAATGATAGACTCATTGGCAACATAGTGGTTGATTCTCAGTGGGGCAAAATGGTTGGTTTTGAAAATCATTCCGGCAGAACATACCTCGGCAATGCTGTTAAAGAATTAGGAAAGGTAATAAAAGGGGCTGGTAACAACGGAGGTGATAAAACAGAAGGCTGTGTTGTTAATAATGTGTTCGGGACTTACATGCACGGACCAGTATTAGCTAAAAACCCCGAATTTGCTGACGAATTAATTTCTAGAGCACTAGTTCAACAGGGGGGAAGTGGCAGTCTTGACCCAATTGATGACTCTCTAGAGAATCTTGCTGCTCAGATAGCTAGAGCTCGACCGAGATAAATAATTGTTGTAATTTTTGAACAATCTAGTAGTGTGTGCCATATTTTGCTACAATGACAACACATGATTGAGCAGTTATTTGGTTCAAAAACGAGGGTTAAACTACTCCAGCTATTCTTGGCAAACCCAGGTAGATCTTTTTTTGTACGCGAGTTAACCAGAAAAATTGACGAACAAATTAATTCTGTTAGACGAGAATTAGCTAATCTATCTGGTATAGGAATTATCAAATCAGACAACGCAAGTAATAAGAACAAAGTGTACTATGAGGTGAACCAAGGATATAAGCACTTCAAAGCGCTACAGTCTATCTTCTCGGTTGAGTTGCCTCAGCAAGATATTTCTTCTGCCTCACAGGGAGATCTGCTAAAAAGATTGCAAGCGGTTGGGTCTTTTGATGTAGTGATTGTATCTGGAACTTTGGTTGGTCTTGAGGAATCAGAGATTGATTTGATACTAGTTGGTTCAAGTAATAAACAAAAACTTGAAAAGCTTGTAAAAACAATTGAGCTAGAAGAAGGGAAGCCTATCTCCTATACTGTTATACCTGAGAGCGAGTTTAAGTACAGGTTGGATATCAAAGACAGGTTTATAAGTACGGTTCTTGGTGGCAAACACTCGGTTTTAACTGATGCTAGTGGATTATTAAAGAAGTTTACAGAAAAAAGGTAGGAGGCAAACAGTGGAAATTCAATATTACGGTGCGAATAGTATAAAAATCACGACTAAAAAATCGGTTATATCAGTAGATCCAACTAGCGATATTGCAAAATTATCAACTGATCTAAAAAAGACCAACACGGTTCTTGCTACTCGTCCCGAGCTCGCCGAAGGAGTTTCGGGTGATATATTTTTAGTTAGCAGCCCAGGCGAATATGAGTTTGATGATTACTCGGTAAAAGGTATAGCGGCGCAGCCACATACAGGTAGCACAGGCGACTTATCTGCAACTATGTATAGATTATCAACAGCAGACACTGTTATCTTGTTTGTTGGGCATATCGATAGTAAGCTCTCCGGAGATCAACTGGAAGCTATTGGTCTCGTGGATATTGTTGTAGTACCTGTAGGCGGTAATGGCTACACACTCGACGCCATAGGCGCTGCGAACGTCGTTAGGGCACTTGAGCCTAAACTTGTTGTTCCAGTCCACTGCGCGTCCGATAAACTAGACTACAGCATCCCTCAAGCTGAACTTGAGTTATTCACCAAAGAATTAGGGGCAACGGTTTCTGAGGAAGCTACCGATAAGTATAAAGTCAAAACTTTACCCGAACAGTTGACCGTTCAAATAATTACAAAATCATAATTTAGAATTACCAATAAAAGACCCCCGGTGTTACCAAGGGGGATCTTTTTTGATTAGGATAAAGGGTGGTTGTGCTAAAGCTAAAGAATGCCCTTCTTTTTTAGGGTTCGGATAGCCTGTGTACTAATCTTCATAGTGACTTTTTTGCCATCTAGCACAAAGGTTTTCTTTTGTAAGTTGGGTTTCCAAACTTTTTTAGTGTGGCGCATAGAAAAACTAACATTGTTGCCAAATTGTTTTCCTTTACCTGTGAGTTCGCATTTTTGTGACATCAGTCTATAACCTTTTTCGTTAGTAGTTTCAAAGCTCTATACTACTGTTTTTTAACTGAGAGGTCAATAGGGGAATGTATTTAATAACTTGCTATAATGTAAGTGCCCCAAGAGACCATAGTTGATTTCCTGAATGTATTTCAATGGGGAGCTCGATATTTATGCTGTCCGTGGATGGCATGTGAGAGCACCCACCTGGGTCAACCAGGTTAAATCAACTATATATCTGGGGCTTTTTGTGCAAGTTTATATATGTTATGATCGCTAGGCCGAATTCTCCCAATCTGTTATAATAAGTTTTGCTAGATTACTAGGTGATCGCCCGCTTTTGGCGGGAGGAAAGTCCGGGCAACATAGGACAAGACAGTTGCTAACGGCAACCGGAAGTGATTCTAGGGAAAGTGCCACAGAAACGAAACTACCTTAAAGGAGCAATCCTGATGGGAAAAGGTGAAACGAGTGGGGTAAGAGCCCACAGCTTTCCGTGGTAACACGGCGAGAAGGTAAACCCTGTCTGTTGCAAGGAGCTGTAGTTACATATAGGCGGTCCGCCGTAACTACAAGCATAAGATCCGCTTAAGTATGCCGGTAACGGTTTAATTAGATAGATGATCACCCTCGACAGAACCCGGCTTATCGGTAATCTAGTATTAAAAAACTCCTTATCTAAGGAGTTTTTTAAATAATAAGCTACCAAGAAACGCTATTTGGTGGCTATTTTGACAAGTTCCTTTATTGCAGCTGGTTCTGATACGGCTAATTCGCTAAGTATTTTTCGGTCAACTTCTACTTTTTGGTTCTTCAGGCCGTTTATAAAAACGCTGTAGCTAATTCCATGTTCTCGAACAGCAGCATTAATACGTGTAATCCAAAGACTTCTGAAATCACGTTTCTTATTACGACGGTCTCTGTATGCGTACTGAAGTGAGCGGATTACAGCTTGTCGACCAAGCTTAATTGAACTTCGTCGGGCGTGCTGCATCCCTTTAGTTTGCTTCATTACCTTCTTATGCCTTTGATGGCTGGCTACGCCTCTTTTTACTCGCATGATTACTCCTTGAACTTAAGTTATTTGCCGCCCAGGGCTCGTTTTACACTTGCTGTATCGCCTTTGCTGACACTGTGGGCTCTAGCACTGTTTCTTTTACGACCTGCAGATTTTTTGGCTAGCAGGTGATTTCCAAATGCTTTCTCACGCATCAGTTTACCTGTGGCCGTTTTTTTAACACGTTTTGCAGTGCCCTTATGAGTCTTAATTTTTGGCATTCGTTTTTCTCCTGTATGTGATCGTTAGATTGCGCCCAGCTAATTGGGCAGGCTGGTCTACTGTTGCAACATCCTCAAGTTTAGATGTGATGCGTTCAAACAGTGTAAAACCAAGCTCTTTATGAGCGTTTTCTCTACCGCGATATAGTAACATAACTTTTACCTTGTGGCCAGCTTCTAAAAACTTTCTTGTTTTGTTTAATTTTATCTCTAGGTCATTTTCGCCAATTCTCATACCCATTCTGATCTGTTTTACGTCGATAGTCTTCTGTTGTTTCTTCTGTTGTTTGAGCTGTTTTGTCTTCTCGTATTTATATTTTCCCCAATCGACAATCCTTGCAACTGGAGGGTTGGCATTTGGCGATACTTCAACTAGGTCTAATCCAGCAAGTTCAGCTCTTTGGAGAGCTTCACTTTTAGATAAGACGCCAACTTGTGCGCCGTTTTCATCAATTACACGAAGTTCGTTAGCTCTAATGGCATGATTCATTCGTGTTTTCTCTGGCTTGGCTATCGAAGACTCCTTATTATCTGGATTATTATCGTTACGTTTGCATCAGTTTATCACATCTGTTGCGTCAGTTCAACGTGGTCTGTACTGCAGAGCTTCACTTATGTGACCGGTATTAATTGCCTCATCTTGGTCTAGATCAGCTATAGTTCTGGCTACTTTTATGACCTTCATATAACTTCTGGCAGATAAACCAAGTTTACTGCTAGCTTGTTCTAAAAATACCTTTGCCTCAGGCAGAAGCTGGGCGCTAGAGATTATATCTCGGTTGCTCATGTGAGTGTTGTAACGTCCGGATCTGGAGAATCGCTTAGATTGTAAAGCTCGAGCATCTTCTACCCGCTTAAGTATCTCTGCGCTTTCAGAACTCCCTGATGGCTTTTTTAACAAGTTTTTATGCTCCACTTTATGTACATTTACGACAAGGTCGATGCGATCGAGCAGAGGGCCCGAAATTTTCTTGCCGTACTGGTTTATCTGATGTGGTGTACAGGTACAGTCGTGGTCAGGATCCAAATAGTAACCACAAGGACAAGGATTCTGCGTTGCCACAAGCATAAAATCAGCAGGGTAGGTAACAGTATCTTGAACTCTTGCGATTGTTACAATACGGTCTTCGAGGGGTTGACGAAGTGATTCTAGGGTTGATCTAGTATATTCTGGTAGCTCGTCCATAAAAAGAATCCCTTTATGGGCAAGACTTATCTCGCCGGGCTTTGGATTTTTTCCGCCGCCTATCAAGGCGATGTTACTAGAGGTGTGATGTGGTGAACGAAATGGTCGGTTAGTCGCAATCTTATCTGTAGTTTCGCCCGCTAGGCTGTGGAGCTTGGTGATGGCAATTATTTCTTCTTGAGCGGGTTCGGGCATGATAGAAAGTATCGCTCTAGCCATCATTGTTTTTCCTGCGCCTGGAGGACCAGTCATCAGGATGTTGTGGCTCCCTGCAACAGCGATCTCTAGTGCGCGTTTAGCCTGTTGCTGGCCATAGATATCTGAAAAATCAATTTCCGAGTCCTGCCTAGTGTGCCTTTGATTTGACATAACGAATGGCTTAATTAGTCTAGGGTCCATCAAGAGTTTGACTACATGTTTTAAGCTGGTAACTTCTACTATTTCAATATCAGAGACAAGTGATGCTTGCAGGGCATTATCTTTGGGAACAAAAACCCTCTTTATTTTATGACGCTTAGCGACCTCGATGTGACTAATAATTCCTCGCACAGGCCTGAGCTCACCGTTTAGGGATAATTCGCCGATAAATAGAGATTCATTTAGAAGATTGGGATTTATTTGCTGGCTGGCCGTAAGTATTGCTATAGCCATTGGCAGGTCGTAGCTTGCACCATCCTTGGGCAAATCGGCTGGAGCTAGATTTAGGGTTATACGCTTGCGGGGCATAGCAAGGTCGCTATTTTTTATGCTGCTTCGAATTCTTTCTTTCGCTTCATCAATCGCCTTGCTACCAAGCCCAACGATTATTATCGATGGTAATCCATTCGTAATATCACATTCAACTTCGATTAGCGTCCCATCAAATCCTACATGTGCCGCCGAATGTACTTTTGCTAATACCATGGCCCCTCCCGTGCTTTTACTTAATATACCAGAGACCACAATAAGAAAACAACGGCCTGCGAGGAGCCGTTGTTTCAAGGGTTTGTCTTTTTGTTTTGAGCACTTTTTTTATTCAAGTGCCACTATCATAATAATCGCGTAACAAGCTTATGTCAACAATAATATTTAGCCAAATGCAGGGGAGTTATCCACAGAAGCTAAGTTTAATAAAAATCAGACAATGGTTTATTAGAATCTTTTTCATAACGAACTTCTTTCTGGAAAATTCTAAGAGACATTCACGCTAGTTTTAACAACTCATAGTTAGCTGAATGTCTACTTACTAGCTCAAAAGAGCTGTTACTAATTAATGTGTTCGTATTAAGGTATTTGTTTGCATGTTACGAGTCTCAAGTTCTTTATAGATCTTAGGTAAATATCCACTGATTTGATCCATACTTAGAAAATTTAGGTAATCGATGTTAATTGGGGGATAGTTTGTAGCAACATGAGTCACTTAAAAGGTAATGACAGTTAATGTCGATCATTAATGTAAAAATGAATAAATAATGTTGAGTCGCAAATTATAAAAAAATGACGAAACTTGCATCGCTCTGTAATTTAACAAACTTATTCATAAAAATTCTATAAAATAACAGTGGTAAAGCAAGTTTATCATATAAAATTACAACAGCCTTTTGTATATATTAACAGGGTAATGTTGTAATTACTACTATTATAAATACTTGTAAATGCTTATGATTGCTGATAATCTAATCTTAGCCCAATAGGGCAGCACCTTTCTTATTTTTATCTACCATTCATTATGAATGGTACTAGCGCCCTCATTATGAGGGCGGTCAGTCACAGCTAGAGCAACAAGCGCTACAAAAGTAATTAAGTTGGCGGATTTGAAGCTCTAGCTTTTTAGTATGAAAAAATTATGTTTTCTGTTTGAATAGTAGCAATATGAGTAAAAAAAATCCTAATCCTATAACAGATGAAGACGAACAAATTAACGACGGCGTAAAGCCACATCTTTTTAATGCATTTTCTCTCGGCTTGACGGTTGTCTTGTTGATATCTCTCTTTGTTGTCGAGAATCCAACCTCGGGTGGCCCTAGGATTGTCATTGCGGCTCTTGTATTAATCTTTGCCCTGCTTTTTCAAATAATATGGTTATCAGTTAAACTGTTTGCTAAGTTAAGAGGGGGCAATTTGGTTGTTCGCCATCCTTTTTTACTTTCTCAACTTATTGCTCTTAGCGGCATATTTTTAATTGGATTGTTAAGTTTAAATCAACTCAGCATTACTGATGTAATACTAACTATTGTGTTGGTAACCATGATATATCTTTATATAATTCGAAGATTTTAGTTACAAAAGCTAGTGTTTATTTGGTATACTCATAACAGATATGGAACTTGAGCCAATACTACCATCGCCGACTGAAACAACGGGGCAAACAGGTAATTCTACTGATGCGGAATCTTCTGCAGGCAGTAATACTAAAGTGGAAAAAATTGGTTCATCAAAAGAGTATTCGGGTAATATGACTGCCGCTTTACCCATCCCAGCTACCCCCCAGATACCTTTAACAAATACTGCTATAACAGATCAAACTCAAGTCCAAGATCAAACTCAAACCCAAGCACCTGGACCAGCTATTGCTGACGATGTAGACGTAATAGAAAAAGAGTGGGTGGATAAAGCTAAAAGCATAGTCTCATCAACCAAAGACAATCCTTATTTGCAAGAAAAAGAAGTAAGTAAACTCCAGGCTGATTATCTAATGAAGAGATATGGGAAAAAGATGAAAATGGTAGATTAAACAGATATGCAAGCTCTAATTACCATTGTTGTGTTTCTCACAGTACTATCTACAGGTGCATATGTTGGGTATTGGTATTACCGTAAAATACTTCGTGAAGCCAAGAATTATGAGCGTGGGCTTAAGATGGTCCCCCTGCTTATACATTTACCTCCGGTAAGCGATGACGTTGATGTTGGTGGAAGAGATGTCAGAGATATTACAGATGAGACAATATCTAAAGCCCAGGTTTTGTATAACATTCTTGCAAGTACTGCTACCAAGGGATTTAAAAGTAATTTTTACGGACAAAGACATATTTCTTTCGAGATTATTGCAAGTCAGGGTGTTGTAAATTATTACACAGCTGTACCTGTTGGTATGGTTCCTGTTGTTCAGCAGGCGGTAACAAGTGCTTACCCCAATGCACATCTTGAAGAAGTTGAGGAACATAATCTATTTAGCGAGATAGGTAAGTTAACAGGGACAATAGGTGGGGAATTTATCTTAAAGGATGGTTATTCCAACTCGATAGCTACATTTCAGGAGACAAAAAACGATGCGATGCAGTCAATTCTAAATTCTCTGGCAAATTTGACCAAAGATGATGGGGCCGGGATTCAGATTTTGATTAGACCAGCAAACCCTAAATGGGTGAAGAGCTCACTTTCTTTAGCGAGTAGGATCAAAAAAGATAAAGGTAAGAAAACCGGAATGGCAACCCTAAGTATGAAAGGTGTTGGCGAGGCACTCTGGAAGCCACCGGAAGCTAAAGAGGTAAAATCTGAAGACAAACAGCTATCTACTCTAGAGCAATCCAAAGTTGATTCAATAGAGGAGAAGACGCGCCATCCGGGCTACGAGGTATTAATTAGGGTTGTGGCCTCATCAAATACTGCAGTGAGATCACAAACAATACTTCATAATATGGTGGCAGCATTTGCATTATTTGACTCACCTGGCAGAAACGGCTTTAAGTTTGTACCAGCAAAAGTTATGGAAAGTTTTGTAACAGCTTTTATTTTTAGATTCTTTCCACCTGAGATAAATCAAAACGTTTTAAACAGTGTAGAACTTGCAACAATATTTCATTTTCCAGATCAAAGAAATACTCCGACGTCACAATTACAACGACAGGCATCTAAGCAAGTCGATGGTCCGTCCAATATACCGGACAAGGGTCTTCTTCTTGGTTACAATGTATTTAGAGGCGTACAAAAGCCCATTATTTTAACTGAGAGTGATCGTAGAAGGCACGCATACATTATCGGTCAGACCGGTACGGGTAAATCAATCTTCCTCAGAAACCTAGCATTACAAGACATGCTTGACGGTAAAGGTTTTGCCTTTATTGATCCTCATGGTGATGTGACAGAAGAACTCCTAGGCATGGTGCCCAAGGAGAGAGCAGAGGATATTATTTATTTTGCTCCCGGAGAAATGGAATATCCAGTCGGACTAAATTTATTTGAGTTTGAACACAAGGAACAGCAAGATTTCTTGGTACAAGAGTCAATTAATATGTTATATAAGTTGTACGATCCACAACGTCAAGGAATTATTGGTCCCAGGTACGAACACTTATTTAGAAATGCAGCCCTTACCGTTATGGCTGGACCTGAAGGAGGGACGTTTATCGATATACCAAAACTATTTAATGATAAAGCATACGTCAATCAGAAGCTTAAGTATGTAACCGATCAGCCGGTTCTGGACTTTTGGCTTAAAGAAATGCCAGGATCTGAGAGGTCTAATGAATTTGGTGAGGT
>JACKGR010000002.1 GCA_020631895.1 Candidatus Nomurabacteria bacterium | reverse complement strand
GCTCAATTTCTAGCTGAACTGCATCAGCCAACTCTTTATTGTTCATTTTTGGAAGAGTTACCACTCTTGTATAGACCCTAGATACTGGAACGCTCATCGCCACGCGATTGGTGTCTAAGTTACCTATTATTTTATCCGACAAGAGCTGGTCTATTAGTGTAGCTGCCCCTCTAACATCGCTAATCACGCCGTCTTTCATGATTTTTTCGTCAGTATCTATAATGCCGTACGCTTTAACCAAAGCGGATTTACCCTTTTGTTCAAGCTGAATTACTTTAACTGTTTGAGATCCTATATCAAGACCAAATATTGGTTTTTTATGATAAAAAAGTGGCGTTTTCATATTAGTTTAAGCATAACTGGTTTATTATATCTGTGCAAATTAATTAAGGGGCTACTATTACCTCTCTCCACTCAAGAATGTCATACGTACTAGTAACAGGGAAACTTGGAGGTGGAGCGTACCTTAAATTCTCATCATATTGAGTCGTGTTATTTTTAAATCCACTCCAACAAGAGGCACTATTTGAGCCACATCTTATCCAAGACCAAGTCCATTGCTCATTAGACGCAATTGAACCGAAAAAGTTCAAGGTTTGATTAGAATTAATATATCCAATCGTATTGCCACCAGTATAGTTATACTCTGGTCTAAATTGAACTTTACCCGATTGAGCAATTAATGCACCGTGAATAGTAAGTGGCACAGGCACATAAGGTGCAACATCGATATTATCCTCAGCAATTAAACCAATTGCATCATTGCCAGTATATTGATCCTTATATTTAAGATTATCTGCTATTGTCACAGTTGTTGATCCACTAACCGCCAATCTGGCAGAAGCAATAGTAGCTCTTCCATCAAAACCTCCTGATTCGGACACCACCCAAACATTATCTTCTACAAAGATTACACCGCTACTAGGAATTGCAATATTTGTTGCGATAGTTGACACGCTAAGAGCAGCACCATAATTAGATCTGTTATCTCTCTCGTTTGTAACAGACTTGAGAGTATACGTTCCGTTGGTGTTTAAGATAATCAAATATCCACGATTTATTGAGTAGCTGGTTTGATATCTCGCCATTTTTTCTAGTAGCAACATATTGAAATTGAATCATATTTTTATCCTACTCTCTTGTCACCCTTAGTATCTCTTCTATTGTAGTCTCACCCCTGAGAGCCTTTATAAGCCCATCCATCTGCATTGTAATCATTCCAAGTTCGATACTTTTTTGTTGAATCGCATCACTTGTCTCATTGTTCATAATCATGTGCTGAATTTCAACTGAATTTTCCAGCACCTCATAGATACCGAATCGTTCTTTATAACCGCTTCCGCCACAGCTGTCACAACCCTTCTCACCGGCCTGCCATAACTTAAGAATTTTCTTACCATCGGTTGCAAGCTCAGTATCCGATGCTCCAACACCTTGCTGCTGCGCAACCTGCTCAAGATCATGAATCTTTTTATAGTCCTCGGCAGTACTTATGCCAAACATGCTTTTTATCTCTTCCAGAGTACCAGCATCAGGAACAAACGAGGTTCTACAGTTCTTGCATACGCGTCTTACAAGTCGCTGTCCAATCACGGCTCTAACAGTAGAGGCAATCAAAAATGGTTCAACGCTCATGTCAATCAATCGAGGCAAACATGTGGCCGCATTATTTGTATGAAGTGTTGAAAACACTAAGTGGCCGGTCAGGGCAGCCTGCACCGCCATGTCGGCTGTTTCTCCATCTCTAATCTCTCCAACCATAATTATATTGGGGTCCTGCCTCAAAAGCGCCCTTAACCCTGAAGCAAAAGTCATGCCAGCTTTAGGATTTACCTGAGTTTGATTGGCACCAAATATCTTATACTCAATAGGGTCCTCAACGGTAGATATGTTTACAGTATGGTCATTTAAAAGTGATAGAACGCTATAAAGGGTAGTCGATTTTCCAGATCCGGTTGGTCCAGTAACAAGAACCATGCCGTGAGGTTGGATAATCGCATTGTTGATTGTTTTTAGTGATGTACCCCAGAAGCCTAAGTCCTCCATAGATAGAGCTTTATTTGACTCATCAAGAAGCCTAATAACAACTTTTTCGCCATCCGCAATTGGCAAAGTGGATATACGAAGTGCAAATATTTTACCGGCGGCATTGATTTTAAATCTACCATCTTGAGGTATTCTTCGCTCATCGATCTTAAGATTTGCCATAATTTTAATACGGCTTGTAAGTGCTGCCTGAACTTTTTTTGGTAATTTGTCGGCCTCTTTAAGTACGCCATCTACACGATACCTGACCTGAACATATTCTTCTCTTGGTTCTATATGAATATCTGAAGCTCCTGATTTAATTGCATACTCAATCAAAAGTGTTACCGTCTGAGCAATCGGTGAGTCCTCTGCAAGATCCTTCTCCGAGACTTCCTCAGTCTCACTTTCACCCTCAACATCATCAGCAATAACTTTTGTCAGCTCGCCGCTTACATCACCTCTGTAGGCATCGAGCGCTGCTGTTATATTCTGCTTTGAAGTTAAAAATAATGCAGGTTTTGATTTTAGTTGTTTTTGTAAGAAGTCTACGGCTTCGACATCATCCGGATCCTCCATAGCCAGCTTATATACCCCATCATTTTCTCCAAAAACTATCGCGTTGTAGCGTCTTGCGGTTTTTTCAGGAATTAATTTTAAATATTGCGGATCAATCTTAGATGGCTGTAATTGAACATAAGGTATATCAATTACATCCGAGTACCAAATTAATAGTTCATACTCAGTTACTAGACCTCGCTTTAGCACTATATCTTGTATAGGTTTTTTAGTAGTAGCCGCCTCTTGCTCAAGTTTCTTAAGCTCCGCCTCATCAATCTTTTTGTACTTAAGCAGAAGCTCTTGAATTGTCTTATCTGATATCTTCATTTGTTACTAGTATACCAAACCATAAGCAATTACATATCTACTCTATTTACTATCGTCATACCCGTGGTGGTACAATAGTTGTATGCTTATGTTAAATAGCTCATTTGTTAACATGCCCGTAATGAGCCTCCAAATCGGTAATCAGCTTGGATCAACATCTGATCCGATCATAGATCCAAGAAAGTTACAAATTTTGGCCTTTAAAGTTGAAGGTCCAAGAATATTTGAGGATAGCGTACTGCACACAACTGATATTCGCGAGGTCGGCCCGCTTGGCCTAATTGTAAATTCAGCAGACGACATAATGACATTGGATCAAGATTTAGTCAGACTCAACGAGGTCATTAACTTAAAGTTTAATCCAATTGGCAAAATTGTAATAGATGACTCGGGTAAAAAACTTGGTAAAGTCAGTGAGTATTCTATCGAGACGGAATCATTCATAATCAAAAAATTGCATGTCTCTCAGTCAATAATGAAGAACATCAGTAATAGTGCGCTCATAATTGATCGTTCACAAATTAAAGAGATCACAGATAAATCAATCATAGTTCGTTCAGCCTCTGTCAAAGAGTCAACTGGACTCAGCCAAATACTCAATCCCTTTAGAAAAACAGCAAGCTCACTCGGATCTGAATAAGTGCTTTTTCCGGCCCCTACGATGCTTTAGTCTAGAGAGTCAATCGATAGTTCACGCTTAATATCACTATAAGAGAATCCCTGTCTAACTAAGTAGGGGACTAATTTGGCATCATCCTGATAACGACTTATCTTTCTTTTTTTATCAATCAGATATCGCAGATTATCGGTTTCGGTAGATTCATAATTTTGCAATAATGTCGCAATAATTTCTTGATCTATGCCCTTTTGTTGTAACTCTTGCTGTATTTTTCTCCGACTCGGCTTTTTAGTAAACTGACGCGATTCAAACCAAGCTTTTGCAAATACCTCGTCATTTACATAACCCCTTGATTCTAAACGCTCGATTACTCTATCAATAATGTTTTGTGTGGCCAATTTATCAACTACTTGTTTTTTAACTACCCTATCTCCAGACTTATTAATATAGACTTTCGGTTTTGGATACATGTAACTTCTTGCTAAGTAATCAAGGATTTCTTTTTTTGAACGCGGACGCATGAAGACATATTTAAGTGTTCTCTCGTATGCTTTTCCGAATAAAGAATCATTTTTATATTCACTCAGCTGATCATCGGAAACTTCTTGATTACTCTTTAAACTTAATTCAGCGAGTTGTTGCTCGTGCAATGAAAATTCGTATTTTCCATCAACATAAACCGAGTATCGATCGGGTCGTTTAATTTGCTGAGATATCTTTGTTATCTTCATTGGAGCTTTACAATTAATAAAAATGCACTAAGTGACCATATGACATCAACCGCCAAGCCCGGAACCGACTCATACTTTTGAATTGCAGCGTGGAACCGTGTAAATGGGCCGTAACTTTCAGGCGAGCGTCCTTTGAGGCCATGATACAGCCAAAACAAATCAGGTGACATTGCCGCAAAACCACAGACAGCCAAAAGTACCGGGTTCTCTACATTAAGCATAATCAATGAGACTGCAAAAAATACTACGAGAGTTCCGTCAATTGCTAACCACCACTTCATGGCTCTGTCACCAAACTTCATTTTTATACCAAGGTGGGGCAAGGCATCACAAATAAAATGACTTAAAAATGATAGAGATATCGCAAGAATTGGCTGTCGAATAACAGTTGCTATAAACGCGCCGGTTAGTGCATGACTAGTTGCGGTCAAGAGTGTCTCCTACTCTTCTGATTTTTCTTTTGCAGCTGCTTCTTTTACTTTTTTAACGATTTCATCCATTACTTTTGGATTATCTTTTAAGTACTGCTTTGCAGCTTCTCGGCCTTGGCCAATTTTAGCGTCTTTATAATCAAACCATGCACCGGCCTTGCCAACTATTCCATATTGAACGCCTAAATCCACGGCATCGCCTGTTTTAGAGATCCCCTCGTTATACATAATGTCGAACTCGGCGATTCTAAACGGTGCTGCGATCTTATTTTTAACAATCTTAACTTTTGTCCGGTTTCCTATAATATTCTCGCCCTCTTTAATCTGACCAATCCTACGAATATCCACCCTGACAGATGAATAGAATTTTAAAGCATTTCCACCGGTAGTTGTCTCAGGATTGCCGAACATGACTCCTATCTTCATTCTAATCTGGTTGATAAAGATGACAGTACAATGGCTTTTGTTGATTATGCCAGTTAACTTTCTCAGCGCCTGACTCATAAGTCTTGCCTGAAGTCCCATATGACTATCACCCATTTCTCCTTCAATCTCTGCCTGAGGCGTAAGGGCCGCCACTGAGTCGACTACAACTAAGTCAACTGCGTTAGATCTGACAAGAGTTTCACAAATCTCAAGTGCTTGTTCTCCATTATCTGGTTGGGATACAAACAAATTTTCTGTATCAACTCCGAGCTTTTTAGCATATTGAGGATCGAGTGCGTGCTCAGCATCAATAAATGCAGCTGTGCCACCGGATTTTTGAATCTCGGCAATTGCATGAAGAGTCAAAGTAGTTTTACCACTAGATTCAGGGCCAAAAACTTCTATTATTCTACCCTTTGGGAAACCACCACCTAGCGCTAAGTCAACAGATAGTGCGCCAGAACTAAATAGATCGACATCTGAAGCATGAGATTCACCAAGCTTCATAATTGCTCCATCACCAAATTGCTTTGTGATCTGCTCCATAGCAAGACCAAGTGCTTTTTGACGACCAGTCTGATCTTTTTGATCTATTGGATTAACTTTTGGAGTTTCCGTTGCCTTCTTTTTTGCCATACTGCCCTCACTTTCGGTAATTATCCACCCGCTTAAGTACTATTATAACTGCTACACGATTTGCTACAATAGGTGATATGAAAACAAAACAACTTTCTAAACTAGGTTTTACAATAATTGAACTAATGGTCTGTATTGTGGTGATCGCTGCAATCAGTGTGTTAGCCTTAACCAACGTCAGAGGTGCGCGAGCAGAACAACGCGATGCACAGAAGAAGTCCGACATCAATGCGATATTTTTTCAGCTTGAGGCATTTCATGAGGCAAACGGCTACTATCCAAAAACAATAGACGGGAATGTTCTAAAAGGAATAGACCCAGATAGTCTGATAGACAACAATGGCAAGTCCATATCTGACGGTACTGGTGCATATGTTTACTCGGCAGAGAGTTGTACAGAGGCAAAATGTAAAACTTATGTGCTTCGGGCTGAGCTAGAAAAAGAAGCTGTTTTTCAAAAACTTAGTTTAGTAAGATAATTTAGTTACCGTACTCAGCTATAGAGCCTTCATGAGATTGAATTGTGTGTTTAGCAAATTCATATGGTTTGTTAACCCAAGTAAGAACGTAGTTAGTTTGTTCTCCAGCGGTCTCAATGGTTATAGTCCCGGATTTAGCTAATCTATCGATAATTGTTGGTTGTGATACGTTAACATCCTCAACATCTGCAATGTTTAATTGCGATACTTCACGACTAAATAGACTATGGTAGTGAATTAGTACGATTTTTTGGTTTGTTAAGATCAAACGGCTCTTGCCAAAAAGATATGCCGACAATACACCAACAAGTATTGAAAATATAGCTGCAAACATAGATATTAAGGCAATTACAGTGGCCGCGTTCTCAGAAATATTTGTACCGATTAATGCTTTTGGGTTTACCAGCACAGCACCCATCAGAGAGGTAATTAATATAACTACAAACGCAGTGACAGCATAAATTGCATAAATCATAAATGGATGTCTTAAACCTTGCTCAAGAATTATTTCGCTTGCATCAGATTCAAATAGATTTAAAAATTCATTTGGAACATTTGCTCTGTTCTCTGCAACTCCCTCTGGATCTTCACGGTAGTTGGGGGTATCACCAGATATTACAGTATCAGGTGACTGACTGACCGCGGGCTGACCTAAAGCAACGCGGGCAACGTCTTTAATCTTCTTGAACGCTTTATTTTTTGGTTCATTTGCCATAACTTTATTATACCAATGATTCTTGATTATGTGACGCAGGTTTATCTTTACCCAGATGTTCGTAAGCTCGTGGCGTTACTTTTCTACCTCTCGGAGTCCTCTCTAAGAAGCCGATTTGGAGTAGGTATGGCTCAAAAAAATCTTCTATTGTTGATCGCTCGTCGCCCGTAATTGCAGCCAGGGTATCAACCCCAACCGGTCCACCCTTATGATTAACAATTATAGTCTCGAGAAGACGTCTATCAGCTGGATCAAGGCCCATTAAATCAATCTCTAGAAGCTCCAGTGCCTGCGAGGCAATTGAAGTATCAACAATACCATCACCATTTATATCGGCAAAGTCACGCGTACGTTTTAATAACCTGTTTGCAATACGAGGCGTAAGTCTTGATCGAGCAGCAATTTGCTGAGCCGCCTCATCATTAATTTTTACTTTTAAAATGTCAGCAGATCTATGAATAATTGACTCGATCTCAGTAGGATTATAGAATTCCAACCTATGCATAATGCCAAAACGGTCTCTCAGCGGTGCCGCCAAATCTCCAACCCGAGTTGTTGCCCCAATAATAGTGAATTTTGGCAAATCAAGTCTAAGACTCTTAGCCGTCGGACCTTTGCCGAGCATAATATCTAACTTAAAATCCTCCATTGCCGAGTAGAGAACTTCCTCAATGCTAGTACTTAGTCTGTGAATCTCATCGATAAATAAGATATCACCATCTTTCAGGCTCGTGAGAAGACTGGCAAGATCAGCTGCCCTAGAGATAGCCGGTCCACTAGTGATTCTGATCTGTGTCCCCATCTCATTAGCAATCACGGTAGCCATAGTTGTTTTACCAAGTCCCGGCGGTCCATAAAGCAAAATGTGATCAACCGGCTCACCACGTTTTTTGGCCGCATCAATAGCAAGTTTTAGATTCTTCTTTAACCTATCCTGCCCAATATAATTAGCGAAATCATGAGGCCGCAGAGTATTCTCAAACTTCTCCTCAGCTTTATCCTCCTCATGCACCGTAGTATTTACAATCCTATTAATCGCCATTATGAGTCATCCCTTTTTTTCAAGTGCCCCTTTTCTAACTCCCACTTAACAACATCCGATAACACTTTGTCATTAACTTTAATCTCTCTACCATAATTATCAATTACGATATTTATCCACTTGTGCCCAGGATTCTCCTGTAACTCATAAGCTATGTTTTTGCGATCTAAAACATTTTTAACTGTATTAAAATCAGTAAAAAGAAATTCTGTATGCTCGACAAAACCCTCCTTGGTTTCTTTGCCTGGCCTTGGTTGCATTATTTCAATCCACGAAAAACCATATTCGCCAAAATTTATTGAATTTATAAGCTCAGCTGAGCCTAAGAATCTAGAATCTAGATCAATCTCCCAAATACCGTTTTTCGTCATATGAGACAACTCTCTACATGTTTTAACATAGTCTTTGCCATCAGCACATTTAATAGCGATATGGTCAGGGACCGAGAACCATTCTTTTGGCAAATTGTTTACATTAATAAATGATGTGAATGACTGTTCGTACTCTCTGACTCTCAGGATTAACTCGTGACTATTCATTTGTTTTGACCCCTGAGTGCTTGTTTGATTCTATCCTCGACACTTAGTGAAGTATCGACATTCTCAAGCGCGATTGAAGCATCGTATTCTGAATAACCCAGTGAAACTAGTGCTTGGAGTGCCTCATCATTTTGGTTTATTCCAGCTCTATTCACTAGATTCTCGGCAGCGTCACCAACAGGTGAGCCTACTTTATCTCTTAGTTCGACAATTATCTGCTCAGCCGCACGCTTGCCAACACCTTTGGCTGTTTGAAGAAGCTTAACATTTCCATCTGCAATTGCCTGGCGAACTGTTTGCATCGGGCCTATATCAAGTACAGCCAAAGCAACTTTTGGTCCAACATTTTTAACACGAAGAAGCAGCTCAAAAAGCTGCTGTGTCTCTAAACTAATAAAACCGTATAGGTCGTGTGCGTCCTCTTTAATGTGCTCATGTATGAAGAGGCTGGCCTCTGAACCAACAGTTAGATGACCAAAGTCTGATAGTGTTACTACAACTCCGTATCCAACTCCAGCACATTCTAATATAACGTTACTGCTTTTGGCTGTTACTATTCCGCGAAGTGATGCGATCATGTTTTAAGTATAACATCGCAGAATTCAAACTCATTCGTAGGCTCATCAGAACGACAACGGCGTTCATAACTAACCTGCAATCATTAGAGATAGTGAAGCCATGGCCTCGCTGACTACTTTTCGTCTGTGTGATCGTTCTTGTCGCTCCCTGAAGCTTCGAAGATAGTGTTGAAACTCTTCTGTATCTGGGGCGTCTTTTAGATGCTCGGGCATTGCCGGGTCCTTTCTTGTTTGTGTTTTATTGTTTACTATTCCATAGTAGCAGAAAAGCTTATGCTTGTCAATACTTTTTACAAAAAAGCAATTATTGTGTACAGAACCATACTATGCAACAATTATCTCATAAACAGGGTTTATCCCTGTAAAATCAAAAATATGGTGTGCTATGCATTATATGTAAGCGCAGCAGCTAGAGCATCGGCACAGTCATCGGGTTGAGGAACCTCTTTTAGATTTAAGAGAAGTTTAACCATCTCTTGGACCTGTTTTTTATCTGCACTTCCGGTACCAGTTAAAGCCTGCTTGATCTGAGGGGGCGTAAATTCCTCTATTTTTAGACCAGCTTGTTGACCAGCTAAAATCATAACCCCTCGGGCGTGACTTACGCTGATTGCAGTTGTTACATTGCGCCCAAAAAATAGTTGCTCTATGACCATTACCTCTGGCTTATTGGCTTTTATTATCTCATTTATCTCCGTATAAATGGTTTCAAGCCTCATCTCCAATTCTTGATTAGCAGGGGTTCTAATCACGCCAGCGTCTATAATGGTCTTTTTTTGACCATCGACATCAATTACCCCAAAACCAACAATCGCGGTTCCCGGATCAATCCCCAGAATACGCATAATCACTCGTTATTTTTATAAGCTCATCATGAATCAAGCCGTTGCTTACGATTGCACCATCGATATTTTTATCATACCGCTGTTCTTTGCCAGATAAACTACTCACTTTACCACCGGCTTCCTCAACGATTAATTTCGTAGCCGCAATATCATGTGCAGTAAAGTACGGGAAGGTATACCCATCACCGTGTCCCTGTGCAATCATCATTCCTTTAAAGACACAGCCGGCTAGATGGAAAAGCTTGTTCCCCTCGGATCTAATTTTAAATGTAGCCTCAGGGCTATCAGTAGGATAGGGTTTATGGACTGGGTCAGAGGTACTGACAATTATCGCCTCACCCCATTTGCGATCACTCACGTGTATCGGTTTGCCGTTTTTAGTCGCTCCCTTGCCTTTTGCGCCTTCAAATAATTCATCCGTCCAGGGGTTATAGGTAACAGCAAGCTGAACCTCACCATCTACTACAAACGCAAGTGAGAACATGCTCTGTGGAGTATGGAGTATAAATGAAACTGTTCCATCAATTGGGTCGCACACCCAAAGCGAGCTTCTCCCAGACTCGTAGCTCTCTTCCTCGCCTAAAACTCCGTGTTCTGGAAATTCTTGTTTAACTCGCTCAATCAAACGAGAATTTATTGTTTTATCAGCAATAGTTACAGGAGAATTATCAAGTTTACGTTCTACTTGATGATCCATGTCAGAAAATTTACGCATAATATCACCCGCCTCATGTGCCATAGATACCGCAAACTCCCGCAAAGATTCTAAAGTTTTATCATCCATTACTATAAGTATAGCTGTTTTATTTCAAGAATCTAAACAATATCAAAGTTGCTGTGTACGCTAGAGACATCGTCAAGGTCATCGAGAGCATCCATGATGTTCATAATTTTTCTCTCGACTTCAGAGTCTGAAATTTCTATGGTGTTATTTGGCACATACTGAAGTTCCGCATCTACGACTTCGAGATCTGCCTCTTTCAAAGCTTGTCGAACTTTAGCGAGTTCATTTGCCACCGTGTATACTACAATCTCTCCGTCCTCTTCAATCGCATCCTCTGCTCCACAATCTAGAATTGATAGTAGAGCATCTTCACCACTTGCTTTAACTCTTATCACACCTTTTCTAGTGAACTGAAATGAAACGCTTCCAGGCTCTGCCATTGTGCCACCATTTTTAGTTAACGCAGTTCTAACCTCAGGGTAAGTTCGGTTTTTATTATCTGTCGCAGCCTCAACTATTATACCGATGCCACCCGGACCGTATGCCTCGTAAACAACCTCTTCAAGAGCTGATGAATTTTTGTCTTTAACTCTATCGATAGCTCGTTGAATATTAGCCAGTGGCATGTTGGCTGCCTTAGCTTTTTCAATAGCAAGTGCAAGGGTTGAATTTATATCAGGATCTGTGCCGCTTTTTGCAGCGACTGCGATTTGATTGCCAATTTTAGTAAAGGCTGCACCGCGCTTTGCATCAGTTGCTTCCTTCTGCCGCTTAATTGTTGACCACTTGCTATGACCTGACATTCATAAATCCTCATATCAATCTTGTTCTTAAGTATATTATAACAGATTCCAATCGATTTCTTTATCACCCGTCGAGATCCTTTTACGATATACAAACCTTTCAAATCCAATTGCCAAAAATAGCAATAGGTCATTAAAAATACTTGCCAAAAACTAAATTGTAAACTCGTTTGACTCCTAATCCTAGTTTGCACCAGCCATAACCTATAGCTGAGTATCGAGTTTAGTTTCTATTATATGCTTGATATATAGTAATATCGTTTAAAAATAAAAAGTGCTACACTTTTCCTATAATTTCGTATAAAATAGAGTTATGAGCAAAGGTAAGAAACGAGAAATTATAGACTTCATCAGATTATACCAGGACCATAATGGAGTTTTTCCTACGCTGAATGAAATAAAGAAAGCAGTAAATCTAAAGTCGGTATCAACAATACATAAACACGTGCAGGATCTTGTGGAGTCTGGTGTACTATTGCAAGACGAATTTGGAAGTTATCTCTTTGCTGAAGAAGACCAGGAAAGCACAATGGTACCTTTACTCGGCTATATTGCTGCAGGTATGCCTATAGAAGCATTTGAAGATACAACAACAAAAATTAGTGTTTCAGGGCTACCTAAATCAACCGATTTCTATGCCTTGAAAGTGAAGGGCAACAGTATGATTGATGATGGTGTATTCGATGGCGATATAGTAATAATAAAAAAACAAACCTCGGCACTTAACGGTCAAACTGTAGTGGCAATTATTGATGACAATCAAGCAACCTTAAAAAAACTATTTAAGGAGGACGGTAAGTTTAGGCTTCAACCAGCAAATCAATCTATGCTCCCACTCATAAGGGATGAGGTTGAAGTCCGTGGGGTTGTCTGGGCAATACATCGTGATATGAGTATTGATTCTAACGCAAAGGTTATACCTACTAAGAATTGGACAACGGTTGATTTATTCGCAGGAGTAGGTGGAATTAGATTGGGGTTCGAAAATGCAGGCTTCACTACAGTATTTG
The DNA here is from genome assembly GCA_020631895.1 of Candidatus Nomurabacteria bacterium. Classification (GTDB taxonomy): domain Bacteria; phylum Patescibacteriota; class Saccharimonadia; order Saccharimonadales; family UBA7683; genus JACKGR01. Next base: position 144,147 of record JACKGR010000002.1, on the reverse strand, counting down.
CCAATGATTTTGAAGTTAAGTGTGCTGACACCTATAATGCAAACTTTAAAACAGCAAAGCTAATAGTAGAAGATATAACCAAAATATCTACAAAAGACATTCCTGATTGTGATTTTGTGTTAGGCGGCTTCCCTTGCCAGGCATTTTCAATTGCAGGGCATCGTAAAGGTTTTGAAGATGAAAAAGGACGGGGTAATTTATTCTTAGATATTGCACGTATTCTTGATGATAAGAAACCAACTGGTTTCCTACTTGAAAATGTAAAGAATCTAAAATCTCACGACGGTGGTAATACGTTTAAGGTAATTGAAAAAACCCTTACCGAACTTGGCTACTTCATTAAGTCAAAGATACTAAACTCTATGGAATATGGGAATGTTCCACAAAATCGGGAACGTATATACATAGTAGGTTTCAAAGATAAATCAAAAATTGATAGTTTTGAGTTCCCATCACCTATCGAATTGACTAAATCAATTGGTGATATTCTTGAGAAAAAAGTTGACGAAAAGTATTACTATAACGGGAAGCCGTTGTATGATCGAATTAAAGACGATGTCATTGAAAAGAACCAAGTCTATCAGTGGAGAAGAAAATATGTAAGGCAAAATAAAAAAGGTGTTTCACCTACACTAACGGCAAATATGGGTATGGGCGGACATAATGTGCCAATAATACTTGATGATAACGGAATAAGAAAACTTACCCCTCGCGAGTGTTTTAGGCTCCAGGGCTTCCCCGATAATTACAAGCTACCAGATATTGCAGATTCGGCACTCTATAAACAAGCAGGTAATTCAGTTTCGGTTAGCGTCATTGAAAGAATTGCTAATGAAATGGCCAAAGTATTGTAGTTAAAATTTATAAGATGTTAATTTTTAAGGAATTAACCCTATCAAATTGTTCTTGGAGAAATTTATCGTCTAACTTTTCATCATATAAACGGATGTGATTTTGATTAAAATCTGTTTCAATCAATACCGCTAGATTATCTTCAACCCAATTCTTTGGTCTTAGCCTAAGCTCAAGACGTTTCTTTGCTTTATATATTTTAGCGTTGCCGTAGCGATCATCAATAAAGTTATCCAAAAAAACAGACTCTTTTGTAGCATTCTTGACTGTAACGTTTTTTACTTCGGTTTCTTCAACGCTACAGCCCACAAGATAGAAATTAAATCCAGCACGTAGGATAAAAAAGTAATTAATATCATTAATACTGTTTCTTTCCCTCTTAACAAGTGCGATTTTATTTGCAAATATACCCAACCAGGCATCTTTAATCTCCTCGTGTTGTTTATTTGCAAATAGACTATCTAGATCTATCCCTGCCCCTATAAATTTTTGGCCGAGTGATGCTTCCCCGGACTGTGAGTTCGTTAACTCTCCTGCATCATTGAGCTTTGCATTGAGCATTTTTATATCTGCTGCCCAACCCTCTTCCTCGTTATAAATGTCGACTGGATATGAACCAGCTCCGATAGGTTTTACATCCAAAGCTTGCACAAACCACTGCTCAATATGCTCTTTGGGTATCTGGACTGCTCTAGATATTTGCTCAGGCAATGGTTCTGGTTGTGAAAACAGACTTTTTTTAATGAAGTATCTGATTACTTCTCGTGCTTTGGGGTCTAATAGTTTTAATAAATCGTCTTTGGATATTGGAGTTAATACAAGCATGAGATAAGTATAACCTAAGAATCAATTTCATTTGCCATACATGTATAATGCAATCGATGGGATTTTTAATATTATTCACTGGTGTTTTTTATATAGCATTGTCTGATAGAATGCGGCTGAACAAAAAAATAAAGCCAAAAACCTACAGGATTTTGGTCATATTAGGCTGGATTATCTGGTCAGCGGGTGCATTATTCTGCCTGTTTAATTACAAATTAACTCATGCCCTAATGTTCATTGTTGGTTCGCTCGTAGTAAGAGAGATAATCGGCTCACTCAAAGATTAAGTTTTTCGGATATGTGTATAATTAGATTATGAAATTAAAAAGAGAGTATTTGCAGAGTGCGATGTTTGGTTTTAATGATGCGCTTGTTTCAACTACCGGCGTTATTGTTGGTATTAGTACTGGAACCGGCAACAAACAAGTTGTAATTTTGGCTGGCTTTGTCACAATTTTGGTTGAGGCGCTATCAATGGGAACCGGGCAATACCTAAGCTCAAAATCAGTTCATCAACTTGGCAACAATAAGTCTTTCACTACGTCTGTAACTAGCGGTATCATTATGTTCTGCGCCTACTTTTTAGCTGGTCTTGTGCCATTAATGCCGATATTTCTATTCCCGATTGAGTGGTCAAGATACGTTGCAATTGCTGCAGCTCTCGTCGGCCTATTCACTCTCGGCTACTTTAAAGGCAAGTTTGTTAATGTCTCCCCGATTCGAAGTGCTCTTGAAATCGCAATTATCGGCGGCATAGCAACCGGCGCAGGACTAGTTGTCGGAAACATTTTTGCCGTTTAGTCAGTTGAATTATTACTAAAATTATATTTGTTGGCACTAACTGATTCTATTTTTTGCTTGTTCCAATTTAGTTTAAACTTTACATCAACATATTCGGGTTTCTGCCAAACTTTTCGGTGAAGCTCGCGCACTTTTCTGAAGTGTTGAAGGGCCAAGTCGCCCTCCTCCCAAGGATTTGCCTGCTTAGCTCCGTGAAGCATTGTGAATGGCATAGTAACCGACAAATCTAACCATTTTTTATAATCTGTTACACTAGGCAAACCAAAATAACCTCCGGCATCCATCCCAATAAATCTATACCCGGCATCGTGCGCAGTTTTATATCCCCACAAAACACTCTCAAGCCCTGCAAAGCGAGATGCATCCGATGATTGATCTCCGAGCCACAGGCCTGATTGTGAATAAGTATCGGTCCAGCCAGATCTTGAAATAACACATAGGCACAAAGGTTCTGCAATTTCTGACAGAGTCCTCTTGATCTCACCAACATACCAATTATGGCCAATTACCCCCTCAGACCTTGCTGATCTAGCCGATTCAGTTTCACAACTGAATCGAGACTCGTCGGGTAGCGCCTCCCCAAAATCAAACATTATCCCTCTAAGCCCGAGTGATTCTAGTTCAGCTATTTTATTTGCCAAATATTCGATGAATGATTTTGATGTGTAATCAATATATGAACCCAGTGAATCATTGTCTCCTGTTATGGCGAATAGCGCACTCTTGCTCTGTTTGTCTTTAATCAGCCAGCCATTATTATCAAACTCATCCCAAACCTTAGTCTTCTCATCTATAAATGGCGACATCCATAAAATCGGTTTAACGCCCTTTTGATGCATAACCTTCAGAAAAATATTCTCGTCAGGAAAAAGCGACTTGTTAAAATCCAAATAGGAATCTTTAGATGCCCAACCGGCATCAAGCAGCCAAATTTTTGGCTCAAGATGATGCTCATGAGCCGTATCAATCTCCTGCAAAACAGTTTGTTGATTCATTCTTGTCCAGGGAGTTGAGAACCAATAATCATATGCCCACATCGGCGCCTTATAATGCCTAGGCGCCTTATCGGCATGCTGTAGACTGCCACGATGCTTTGCCCTTATAAATAATTGTTTACCAGACCTATGCGGAGATACTTCAACCGTCTCATCGCCAGCAGAATGAATTTGTATATGATTGCCGTCAAGCTGAAATCGTTGGCTAGGTGCATAAGTATCAAGGCCGACGCTACTATTAATCGATCTAAGATTAAACGCTTGATTGTCCTGAATTGGTGAAAAATGTAAACCAAATCCACTGACTTCTTTTCTGAATGAAATACTGATGACATCACCCTCGTCAAAAGAAACAACGCGACCAGGCACGATATGTTTATTGTCTATTTTTATGAATTTGGACATTTATATAATAAGCATAACAAATACTACCTATAATTACTTACGCTATCTGGTTCGAGAAAACAATTATCAACATTGCTATACTTATTTTATGAACTTTGTATATCACAACGTGCCCGATCCAATGGTGGGCACAAAACTCGTTCCTCTCAATCAGATGTCTGACGGAATGGCTGATGTCAAAGAATTCAACCTCAAAAAGTATGAGGGACGGGAAGAGATTCTTGAGCGTAAGGTCCCGCTCCTAAATTGCTCATGGAACGATGTATTGCAATTTACTCCGGTTCACCCTCAAAAAGTCTTTGAACTCCAAGTAGAGATGGGGCTTATCCCAAAAGTACACGATGCAAAGTTTTTTGAGATTCCAATTGAGTCATTTGATCCTGATAAAACCGCCGTATTCTTCAAAACCGCACCAGGAGAAGAAAATGTTACCGTTAAATGGCTTAAAGATGTAGATTTCAAGAAACTAACAGAGATTCCAGAAGCAACAATCAACTATTACAAATCACTAGTCGGTACAGGCGAACTACCATTCAACTACCAATTTATCCCTCACATCCTTCACCTCGGGAGCTTGGATATATCAAAAATGAAAATCATAACGACTAGCTAAGATAAACGCGACGGGCTAAACCCCTTTTGTTTTTAAAAACTTGTCCTCATCTTTTCTAGTTTGGACATTTGTCTTAATGAGATCAATTTTGTAGTGCTCTGCAATTCGGACAACGGCAAACATTATGTCGGCTAGCTCGTCTGCTATTTTATCGTCGCTTGCATTATATTTATCACTGAGTTTTTCTCGATCTGCAAAATAATATCCCTCACGATTCATTACAAGAGCCGATAGTTCACCTACCTGCTTTGCTAGCTCAATAACCGCACCTTCAACACCCCAAGGTCTACCCTCAATTTTCTCAAACCTCTTTATAGTCTTTCTGATTTCATTGATTCCGTCTGCAAATGTTTGATCATCCATTTTTACATCATAACAAATATATAACTATTATGTGACCTCAAACCACAGCGGTTCAATGCTTTTGGGATTCCCGTTATAATTAACCAGAATTTCTTCTCCAATTTTTATTATTTTTAGAGCTACAAAGTGAACCTCATTACTGTCAAACTTCTTGACGTATTTTGCATTTGGAGTGTAGGAGTGATTATAAAGTGAACCAAATCCCAAAGCGATTGCTGCCTGATCATCCCGAGTGCCCCACGAGAAGTAATAATCAAAAAGTTTAGTGTCATCTATTTTTGATCTCTCATCCTTACTCAGCACAATAACTGGACAGACTTCAATAACGTCATCTTGTTTATACTGAGTAGTGGCAAAAACACCTCTGCCGTATTTTGTTATATTGACTTCCACTATTTTTCAGCCTTAAGCCCGAGTATTATTGAACGACCATGATCATCGGATTCATTGATTGCTTTAAAGGTTTTTCTATCCACAAAATATACATTGACTCCTAAATCCTTCATGGCCTGCTCGCCCGAGGTAAAGACCTCCTTTTTGATTGGCTTCACGCTATTTTTATTGGTCCATTCCATATCTCCCATACCTTTATCAAGATCAAATGTAAATCCAGTTGTTGGCAAATGATAGATCGCTCCACCTTTGTCTCGTTTTCTGAAACGTCTCTTATTTTTAGTGACAAGGTGCCATGGTGTTTGAGTTTTACCATCACTGAACCGACCAATCTTCACCCAACTACCGTCGGTTCGCACCAAAAAAGCGGCGGCTAGCGCTTTGTCTGGGGTAGCAAAAACTACCGGACCTTCTTCGGGGTCTCTAACCTTCTCTTTTCTTGGCTCAAAGATATCAATGTTTATGTTGGGAGAAGAATGGTATAGAACTTTAGGAATTTGCTTAGTCATTTCTTTAATGATATCAGAGACTCCCTAAATGTAAGTTCTTACTCGGGGTCCACTGTGCGGGCTATTGGTACTAAATTAGTTGTGACATAATTAGGTTATGATTCAAATGTTTATTGCACTCTTGGGCGGAGCATTAGCTGGTTATATTGGAGCGATTTCTGCAAGTGGTGGTTTAATATCAATCTCTATATTAATCTTCCTTGGTTTACCAACAAATGCCGCAATTGCAACTAACCGATTCAGTGGCCTTGGACTTTATGCAGGAGCATTACCAAAATTTCAAAAAGCTAAAAAAATAGCCTGGAATAAAGTATGGAGACTCATACCTTTAGCAATTGCTGGGGGGCTTATCGGCTCAAATCTCTTAGTAGCCATAGACAAGGAGCTACTATCAAAAGTCATCGCCATCTTGTTGCTCTGTATGCTTCCTGTAGTATTGTTTAACAAAAAGATTGGCACGGCAAAACTTAAGACCAGCAAAGCTAAAGAGCAGGTAGGCTACCTTGTGTACTTCTTTATGATGATCTACGGAGGGTTTTTTGGCGGTGGCGTGGGCATATTCCTGATATACACACTGATATACTTTTTTGGAATGACATATACAGAAGCAATTGCTACTTACTTCTTCCCCTGGTTTATTTTGACTCTAACTGTCCTGGTCGTCTTTGTCTCTCATGATTTAGTAGTTTATAGGCTAGGAATACCAATGGCTTTTGGAATGTATCTAGGTGGTTTAATCGGAGCAAAACATGCACTTAAAAATGGGGATGAATGGGTGCGCATCATTTTGGCTATAATGATAATCGCTTCTAGCATAAAGCTCTTGTCGTAATTTTAAGTTTAACTATTTTAGATGTCCAGTGAGGCTACTTTGTATATCTTCGTCTCGTGCTCTATGCAAGCATCTGCGCGCGAGCCTCGCTATCGAACTTCACGACACAGCAAATGTTGTACGTCCTGAGTTCAAACCACAAAACCTTACATAGAAAAACCAGACCATGGAGGTCTGGATTTTCTATGGAGGGCCCAGTGAGACTCGAACTCACGACACCCTGCTTAAAAGGCAGGTGCTCTAACCGGCTGAGCTATGGGCCCGCGTCGTCGTCGAAGTCGACGGCGCTACTTTGTTTTGACTATCGTCAAAAACTACAGTCTACGCCTATACTTCTCCTCTCAAACGAAAAAAGTCGCTTTGCTTTGTTTTTTCGTTTGTTAACGGATACGATGACTTGGTTATTTTCTCATAATAACAGATTAAAAGCAATCGCTATTTATCTTTACTCGATACTTTTTTATGATCAGCTACCATCGACACTATTGCGAGAATAGCACTGGCAGCTAAAATTGGATTTTGGTATGGAGTCAAGAATGTAATGAGGCCAGAATTTTCTGCATAAGTAGTGACATACGGTATCGGAGCTATGATCTGAAGACCAAAGAAGACAAATAAAAATCCTAATAATAGACTGGTTAGTAGCGGTATTACAACCGACTTGCGATTTGCTTTAACAGCCACAATTGCTACTACCATAGCTGTGAATGTAAGAATCAAGTGCACTACTACATTTACGTAGACTTGCATATCAGGAGCTTGACCTGGAATTGCATCAAGTATCCATGCACTTAGTAATTGATCAACTAGTACCCCTGCAAGCAAAGCAATTACAGCCACGCCAGCGGATGTACGACGCACGAGAACAATAAGTACGATCAATAAAACAATAACGGGGGATATCAGGTCAACCATACTGTTTATGTTATCAGATTTTATCTATATCAAGTAGCTTGACGTATATTATCAAAATGCGACAATGTCGCGATTTTGTATTTGATACTTCTTGGCAAAACCGGCGTTAGTTTCTAATACATATTGTGCAGGTTCTTCAGATCCAAAAGATTCTGGATATGAACTTGGCTGTACGTCCTTCTCGATATGGACAATCTGTTTATCAGAATTTATCCAGAACATATCAAGTGGAATTTTTGTATCCTTCATCCAAAAACGATAATCACCGGGCTTATCATAAACAAACAACATCCCATGATCTTCAGCTAGACTATCGCGACAACAAAGACCACTTGATCTTTTTTGCGACGAGTTCGCAATTTCTACTTGCAACTCTTGCCCCCTGATGGATAGGGGAATCGTATCTTTTTGCGATGTCGTCGCAATTATGTATAGTAGCCCGATTAATACCGCCGTTATTCCAGCTACAAATAGTAGCTTACGCACCAACTCTATCTTTTTTATGTGTCCTCTTAGCATTCTTCTCAATATACTCTACAACTTTTCCTGCGACATTTCTGCCAGTAATTGTCTCTATACCTTCGAGACCAGGTGCTGAATTAACTTCTAGAACAAGAGGGCCTCTGTTTGATCTAATCATATCAACACCACAGAACTGTAGGCCCATCGTTTTAGCAGCTTTTAGCGCAGTTCTCTTCTCATCATCGGTTAGTTTTATAATGCTAGCACTTCCACCCTGATGTAGGTTACTTCTAAAATCATCATCTAAACTTTGTCGTTTGATACTGGCAACCACCTGATTACCAACAACTAAAGCTCTTATGTCCGAGCCAGCAGCTTCCTCAATATACTCCTGTAGAAGAAAGCTTGTGTCATTAACATAGAATGCTTGAATTACAGATTTTGCTGCCTTTTTAGTTTCAGCTAGCACCACGCCATTACCCTGCATACTACTTGCAAGTTTGATAATCATCGGAACTCCTAGATGATCAATTAGGTCATCTACTGCGTCGGTCTCTCTTGAGAATATTGTTTTTGGAATCCCAATCCCGGATTTACTAAGTAGCTGGATTGAACGGAGCTTATCACGAGACCTGCTTATAGCTATAGACCTTGCTGTTGTATAGACTCCCATCATCTCAAACTGGCGCACAATCGCGGCACCGTATGGGGTCATCCCAGGAAGAATCCTGGGTATCACTGCATCCAAATCACTTAATCTTTCTCCTCGATACAAAACTTCGGGGTGATTTTGCTTAATATCAACGTAGCACTCTGGGTACTTTATTGTTTTTACTTCATGGCCACGTTTACGAGCTTCCTCGCGTAGCCGGCGGACGGTGTATCCTGGCTGACGAGTCAATATGCCAATTTTCATCGTGGTTCCAGCCTTTCTTAATTATTATCTTTTACCGATTTTACCAGTGCATTCATCTTAGCCTCAACATCAAAGCCGGATGTAAGCTGAGGGATAGAGTTTACCTCAAGACAACTATATCCATAGGGCGAACTGTCATCTGGGATAAAGTCAATTCCGGCCATTTCTCTATTCATTATTTTACATATTTTCTCACATATTGTCAATAGAGAATCCCCTACTTCACGCGGGTCTAACCAATGTGCACTACCTCCTTGAGAAGTATTATTTAGATGACTTTTGTCATCACTACGATATCTTTTTAAAACTTTTGCAGCTCTTCCCCCGATCATGATCACTCTAAGATCGTGATCATTCTTGATGTATGGCTGTACAATCATTCGATTTGGTATTTCACCAAGCAATCTTTTAGCCTGATCAATTGACCGTACTAGATGATTTGACGATCCTCGACTTGCAGCAGTTGCCTTGATAATAACCGGAAAATCTTCAAGCGGAGCTATTAAATCACCCGATAACGAGTAAGTGGTTTGAGTAATGTGGATGCCATGTAGTGCTAACATACAAAGACAGGATAATTTCCCTGTCGATCTCTGTTTTGACATTTCGCTATTCCAATAATTTATATTATTTTGCTCTAAGTAAAGCCCGAGCGTTAAAGAGACCTCGCGATAGTTCGACTTTATTGAGGGGTTGTACCAACCAACCGCAATAACTAAATCGGGTACCATTTCACTTAGTTCTATACCACTAAAGGATACTGACACCTCGCCTGTTTTGATTGAAAATACCAACTTCTCCCACTCAATAAATTCCGCCTTTAAGCCGGCGTTCTGCAGAGTTTTTGATATTACTTGTGGATCATTCTTTGTGCCACTCTCTTTTGATCCAATTACTAATACCTTTTTCATTATGATAAAACCTTTTTAGATCCATTAGCTATTTCCATAAAATCATTATAGCTTATGGTTGATTTCTCAAACTCCTGCCAAAACAACATGTTTGCAGAGAAATATAATGTGTCTTTTAAATAAACCGCTCCTGGGATATCAGGGCGTCCGCCCCGAAATACTCTGGCGCATTCTGAAAACGCATGTCTCTTTGCATCAATCTCACTATATTTACTTAATATCACCATTGATCGCCAAATAATCTCATAAACCGCACAGAAGTCCATGGAATCAGTGGTAGTACCCCAACCCAATGCTGCTGCTAGGTACCTAAACATACGACGAGGCTTAAATTTTTTATCGAGTAGTTGCTCTAACAATATTGCAAAACCTTCGCTCTCTTTTAGATCGTCTTGCGGCCCTCGTAAGGCATGTCCATAAATCTCATGGGCTACTATTCTGTAGGTAGCTCTAATGTTTCTTGGGCGATAATTTGATCCGACGGTTATTCTTTTATTTTTATGTGTTACGTGGGCTGAGGAGTCATCATCCCGACTACATAAAACCCAGCCGTCGCTAGCTAACCCAGTCGATTTAATTATAAGATTAAATACCCCGTGCAATCCAATTTTATAATCTGCCCGAACTAGATCAACCATATATTTCTGACCGTAGCCTTTTATCATATTAAATAGTTGCGGGCTCGGCCAAATTGAAGTTTTTTCATTATTGTCAGATTTGTAAGAGCATGCCTGTGAGATATATTGCCATAAATCTTTTGTCTCACTGTCAACTGCTGATTCAACTCTACTTAAAATAGCGTTAACATAATCGGATCTTGGATTGCCATATTTTGCAGCGTTAATAAATCTAAAATGATTAAGATCTTTTTTAGTTACGGTTTTAGATTGCAAATTGAGTCCAGCTGAGACTAAATCAAGACTGTTATCACTCACTTTTTTAAGGCGCCGGGCAATAACAACGTTTGAGAACGAGGTCCCATATTTAAATGTAGGATTACTCTTAGCACCGCTACCAATAAATTCATCATATTGCTCTTTCAAGTTTGCAATTCTAAAATAACTATGACTTGCGACAGGAAAATTTGGTAGATCCATTTTAGTCTCCGTAGCTCGGTAACAGACCAAGCTTTTGTAATAATACTATGTGCCGTGAGTTTGTAATATCAAATTTTCCCAAATCTCCATCAGAGATAATGCCTGGACCATACATCTCCGCAGCACGCCAAACCGCTACATTACCTTCTAGATAAAGCTTATCTTTCAAGTATGCTCCGCCTGTACCGTCAGTACCTTTAAGAACACGGAGAATTAAGGGGTCAGTCTTTCTTTTTGCTTTTTCTGCTGCTACCTCTGGATCGTTTGGCTTTAGCTTTGTCTGATACATTAAATCTATAGCGTAGATAAAATCGTAAGTTTCTGCTGCAGTTCGCATTCTCTCATCGGCTACACCGCTAGCAAAGCCAATAGCTATATCTCGACGAATGATATCTCTCCACCTTACTAATGTTCCGAATTCATCAAAAGTATCGTAGACAACCTGCTCACGCACAACTGCACGCCCTTCTCCTACTTCTTGTCTATCTAAGCCTCTTGAAGCAAGTTTAATTGGACCTCGATCACCGTTTTCTTTCTCTAAAAGATGTGTTCCTATCTCGTGACCCGCACCCAAACCTACAAATCGTTTTGGCGGCATTGCATATTCTTCGGGTTGTTCAACAACCCTCTCAACATGATCTACGCCCCATACTGTACCCTCAACTGGCTTTATGTCGTAATCACTCTGAAGATTATTAGTCACTACATGACGGAGTATCGGCTCGCCTACATCACGCCGAACCTTAGCTTCTGTTGGCACTTCTACACCTGCAAGTAGTAACGAGTAATAACCACCCTCACGCATATGATCGGTGCGAACAGATTGAAAAGTCTCTTCACTTGGGACCAATAATGATCTGTCACCGCGCCTAGCTCCGATATTATCTAAAACAGATTGGGCTGCTTGACCTTGAGGCGAATCAACGCCAAATTGATCAATCAATGAGTCGGCATCTCCAGCTACCCAGTCTAAGGCTGCTCTGTAAATCGGCTCGTTTGGTTTACCGTAAATAAACTCGTTCCATCGCCTGAAAGAACGCATATCGCCCGCAGCTGAAGCACGCAACATGTGTACATTGGCAATATCCTCATTGATTCTCCAGCGATATGCTTGCCTGATTAGTGGATCGAGATCCTCCACTTCAAGTAAAGCATTTTTCCATTTTTTTAACTTTGCTAGTTGAATATCAAGTTCTGATTCGCTCAAATGAGTAGCGGTCATATCTGGTGAGTCACCACTATGAAGACTGTCAAGTACATCATCCTTACGCTCACCAGAAATTGTTAGCTTTTTATAGATTTGACTCGTAGGCTCAAGAACGCGACGTAAAGACTCCTCCATACCAACATCGGACGCCGGTGTTTGGGGCTTGTCTAACAGCAGTCCTGAACGTTCAAATGTCATGATACGATTATATACCAAATATATATTTTTGTCAATATATTGACATCTGTGAAATCACTTTACGATTGATTTGAGGTAATCAGAATAAGCCTTCATTTTTAACTCTGGTGATCCCCCAGTGGCAAGCTGAGGAGATGAGTTTACCTCTACTACGTAGTGTTTTTTAGAAACCGTATCTATCATTATATCAACACCGGCTACTTCAAGTTTTTCAAGTTTAGCAGCCAAGACAACATCATCTAGTAGTTTTTGATCAAACTTGCTAATATCAACAATCTTGGAGACTCCTCCCTGTGACGTATTATTTAGATGCGAACCAGATTGAGCCTGCCGATGTATTACTAATACTACTTTTCCTCCAAAAACTAAGAATCTATAATCTCCGTCATTAGGAACAAACTCTTGAATAATAAACTGAACCTCAGGATTTTCAGCCAAAACTTTAATTGCTTCATCTTTGTTCTTAGCAACAAAATTTAACATACCCCTTCGTCCATTAACATCCTTAAGAACTAAAGGGAATGGGATTTTAATTTCGTCCGCATCTATCAATGAAATGAGTTCACTGTTGTTTGAATATACTGACTTTATAGTATTAAAACCAGCACTTCGTCTGACTGCTGCAGCAGAATACTTTGACCTCGGAGATGGCTGAATCATTGAATCGATATATGGAATGTTTTTTTCTTGGAGAAGTGAGGCGCATGAAGATGCTCGAGCAAACTCTTTTCTGATTATTCTAAAAACCACCAAATCAAAATCGGTCAGACTAAAACCCCTCTGTCTATCATAGATTTTATGCTCCTCGTCACTCAGTTCATATACAAAATCACATAGTGCCCCCATAGTAACTTCAATCTTTGAATCATTGATTGCTTCTTTTAAAGTTCTTCTGAAAAATGTCCAATTTTTATCTGTTGGACTAGTCTTTTGATTGATTAGCACTAATATGTTCTTGTTTGACGAATTCATCATATGAGTGTATTATATTATAAATGAACCTATTTGTAAACGATCCTATTGTCCGAGGAGACATTATAAGTGCTAGCTATATTTTCAATGGCACTAAATATATTCATGACTTTATTGCTCCCGCTACTATTAATGTTACCGACCCTACTGCCCAAAGACTAGCAAGGTGGGTGGCACTTATACACAGCTTATATTTGTTCAATGTAGAATACTTCACGATACTTGAAGCAGGCTTTTGTCTTGACCAAGAAGAAATAGCATTTTTTGAAAAACTTATTTTCAATGGAATGGCAGAATTTAGAGTCGAGAATTACATACCCATTAACACAAAAACCGTAGTTTTTTCGCACCAAACAACGAATTTGAAAACAAATATGCCTGAAATAAATCATAAATCGGAGGGTAGACTACTGCTTAATGGAGGTGGCAAAGACGGGATTGTTAGTAATATATTACTAACTGAGTCTGGTCTTAATTTTGATTTTTTTCAAGTTGGCACAAGTAAAGCTCAAGCAAATGTTGCCAGACACTTCTCTAAAAAACCAGTTATATTTAGACGCCTTATGGATGAAAGGCGCAAAGATGGAAAGTTCTCTGGCCATCGTCCGACAAGCGCGGCCATTGCCATTACAGCAATTTTGAGTGCCTATTTACTTGGCAAGTTTGATGTTATAGCCTCAAATGAAACTTCTTCAAACGAACCAAACTTAACTATCGAGGGAGTCAAAGTTAATCACCAATACTCAAAGTCCTTCGAGTTTGAGAAGGATCTGTCAGAACTATTATCAGTTTATGGCATTCCTGTGCGATACTTCAGCATACTAAGACCTATACATGAGATACAAATAGCAAAAATACTCGTTAAGTACCCCGAATATTCTAGTATTTTCATTAGTTGCAACCATGGTTTCCGAAAAGGATTTTGGTGTATGAAATGCCCAAAGTGCGCATTCATTACGCTAATCCTAAACTCTGTATCTCCTAAATTCGCCGACGGAACGCTAGGGGAAGATTGCATTAATACTCCAAAACTCAAAAAACATATAGTTTCGCTGATAAACCACGAGGAGGACAAGCCGTTTGAGTGCGTAGGCACTCTAGAAGAATGTAAAATTGCTGCCAAGCTCATATTAGAAGGTAAACAAATTAAAATTGACGCAGATCTTTATAATTTATTCTTAAAGCACACTTCAGACATTAAACAGGATCAAATTGAAGATATTTTAAATGGGTTCGATAGCAAGCATTGTATACCTAGCCCAGATTATGATGATATAATTGAGCAATTAAAAACAATCTCTTGATTGTAATTATTTCAATCATTTGGCATTATAAAAGTATTAATTAATAAAGTGAGGATAAATATGGCACAAGCAAAAAAATCTGCTCCAAAAGTTGAGGGTCAAACTAAAGACGTTGAAGAGAATAAAATTTATGGGGTTTTAGCATACATTGGTATTCTATTTGTTGTCCCGCTACTAGCAGCACCAAAATCTCCATTTGCAAAATTTCACGCAAACCAAGGATGCGCGTTATTTATTGCAGAAGTGGCACTTAGCGTAGTTGCTATAGTCCCAATTTTAGGTTGGTTTGTATGGCTATTTGGTTCACTAGCAGTTCTAGTACTTGCAATTATGGGTATAATTAACGCCGCTAATGGCAAGATGGTAAAACTCCCAGTAGTTGGCGGTTTTGAGATCATCAAATAACATTATTATAAAATATTTCGGCTAATAACAAGGATAAACCCTGCAACAGGGTTTATCCTTGTTGGTTAACTGAAGAAGCCGCGCTTTTTATTGTCTTTTAAACCCTCAAGAATTTCCTTTTGAGCTTTTGAGAGGTTGGTAGGCGTATCAACTAAGACCGTTACAATATGTGAACCTCTATTTTTGTCACGTAAGTGAGGTACCCCGTGTCCACTCAGCTTAAAGTCTGTTCCGCTCTGCGTTCCGGCTGGAACTCGCATAACTTTTGGACCATCAACTGTTTGAACTGTAATATCTGTTCCAAGTGCGGCATCTACCATATCTATATGCTCGCTTGAAAGTATTAAGTCACCTTCCCGAGTGAAGTGCTTGTGAGGCTTAACGTTAATCTGTACGTACAAATCTCCCTTATTACCGTTAGCGGCTGCTTCACCATGTTCGCGAAGTCTGATAGTCGCTCCGTCTTCAATTCCGGCGGGAATCTTTATTGTAATCTCCTGCTTCATACGCTCGACACCAGTCGCCTTACAAACTGAGCAAGGCTTCTCGGGAATTTTTCCACGACCATTACAGTCTCGACAAAGCGCGGCTTGTTGAATTGCGCCGAAGATCGTATTCATCTGTTGAACAACCTGACCAGAACCTTTGCAGGTTTCACAAGTCTTAAGGTCATAGCCGGGCTCAGCTCGCTTACCTTTACAGTGACTACAAACATCGTTCATCGATAAGCTAATCGTCTTCTCAATACCAAAAATTGCATCCTCAAAGCTAAGTGTGATCTCGGTTTGAACATCGCGACCCATGTCGTCACCACGTCGTTGACTTTGGCCTCCACCAAAAAAACTACCGAAGATATCGCCAAGACCACCATCCCCAAAATCAAAGTGCATACTTTGACCGTTGAATCCACCAAAGCCTTCATAAGGATTGCCGCCAGGAGCTCCGCCGGCATTACCACCAACTCCGGCATGACCAAACTGATCATATCTCTGGCGCTTTGTCTGATCTTTTAATACCTCATAAGCCTCGGTTGCCTCTTTGAACTTGGCCTCGTCTCCGCCCTCTTTGTCTGGATGATGCTTAACAGCGGCTTTTCTATAGGCTTTTTTAATCTCATCAGCAGATGCTGACTTATCAATACCTAAAATGTCATAGTAATCACGCTGTGCCATTATTTATCCAATCAGAGAATACCAATAGTCTTTAAACTGGAAGAATATCATTAAGATTACTACCAAATATGACAATGCTATCATCTTACCAGGGTTATCGGCTAGAAATTTACCAATTTTGTTATTCAGATTGATGTTCTTTTCTTGAAGATTAAATGCAAGTGTTGTCCAGAAGATTGGAATAGTGACAGCCCAAACTATCATGCAGTAGATACATAGTTTACCGATGTCATATAGTGCTTCGTTTATAAGCCAACCTATAAAGAACATGCCAAAAAGTGAGCCTGCTTGAAAACACCACCAAAACCATTTTTTTAGATTTTTAGCTCCAGCAAATAGCATCATACCGACGGCCCAAACCATTGCGAAGCCAGCCAAGCCTAAGAACGGGTTTGGAAAACCAAAGGCAGATGCCTGAGGCGAGGCTATAACTGGTGAACATGCTACAACAGGGCTAATACTACAACTTGGAATGTAGTCGGGGTTAGCAGCAATATGTAGTTTCTCAACTGTTAAAATCCCTGCGGAAACTAACCCTATTATGCCGCCAATAGTTAGCACCCACGGAAAAACTTGTCTAAATGATGGTTTTGTAAATTTCTTCATTACTCCACTATACTGGATTCCTGCCTAAGCGGGAACGTCAGCCTTTTTTTAATTAAACAGTTTCTTGATGATGAGGAGCCGTTTGGGAACGAATCTCAGCGAGGCGAGATGTGACGCCGTCTACAAGCCCATCAGTTGCAATAATATGTTCTGCCGCCTCAGAGTTAGTTAGTCTCATGCCTGAACGTATAACACGCTCCTCAATTGCAGATCCGCTGATTAATGTACCGTCTGGGAATGTAAGTTTATTGCCCATTCCGTCCACAGCCCAATCATCAGGACCGGTTGACTCGAGTCGTCCTTCTGCCATTACTTTTCATCCTTCTCTTCATCGACGACTTCGCCTTCTACGGCTTCATCTTCTTTTGATTTTTCACTTTTTGAATCTTCTGAACTTTTATCCTCGCCATCTTCTTCTTTAGAAGCTTGCTCATACATTTTTGCACCAATTGGTTGAATTGCGTCCATCAATGCTTTAGCTGCTGCCTCAAGTTCTTCTTTATCATCGGACTCTTGATGCTTTTTAGCTTCTTCAACGGCATCCTCAATTACTTTTTTATCGTCATCAGAAATCTTGTCTTTATACTCATCTGGCATCTTCTCGGCCTGATAAATTGCGCTATCGAGCATATTTTTAGATTCAACAGCCTCACGCTTCTTTTTATCTTCCTCTGCATGTGCCTCAGCTTCTTTTTGAGCCTTTTCAACATCCTCTTTACTCAAGTTTCCAGAGTTTTGGATAGTAATAGACTGCTCTTTGCCAGATCCCTTATCTTTAGCAGTTACATTTAAGATACCGTTAGCATCCAGGTTAAATGTAACCTCAATTTGCGGAATACCTCTTGGAGCTGGTGGAATTCCGTCTAGCACAAATCGTCCAAGCGATTTGTTGTCAGCTGACATTTCTCGCTCACCTTGAAGTACGTGAATCTCAACTTGTGGCTGATTATCTGCCGCAGTTGAGAAGACCTCACTCTTAGAAGTAGGGATTGTAGTGTTACGCTCGATCAACTTAGTTGTAACCGCACCCATTGTCTCGATACCAAGTGAAAGTGGGGTGACGTCAAGAAGTAGAACGTCTTTAACATCACCTGCAAGTACTCCGGCCTGAATAGCAGCACCAACAGCTACGACCTCATCTGGGTTAACACCTTGCATTGGGTCTTTGCCAAAAATGTCTTTAACTTTTTTAACTACAGCTGGCATTCTAGTCATACCACCAACCAAGATAACCTCATCTACATCCTTAGCTGAAATCTTGGCATCTTTAAGCGCCTTCTCGCATGGTTTTTGAGTTCCATCGATAAATTCTTTTACAAGATCCTCAAGCTTAGCTCGAGTTAAGTTGTACTCAAAGTTGATTGGACCATCTTCACCTTGATCCAAGAATGGAAGGTTAATTTCGGCTGATTGAGAGGTTGAAAGCTCTTTTTTAGCTTTCTCAGCCTCCTCTTTAAGTCGTTGCATAGCCATGGCATTATCACGAAGATCTTTTTTGTGATCTTTTTTAATCTCATCTAAGAAGTGGTTAACAATTTTGTTATCAAAATCTTCACCACCAAGATGTGTATCACCATTAGTTGATTTAACCTCAAACACTCCGTCACCAAGCTCTAGAACTGAAACGTCAAAAGTTCCACCACCAAGGTCAAATACCACGACTGTCTCATTCTTGTTCTTTTTATCAAGACCGTATGCAAGGGCGGCTGCGGTTGGCTCGTTGATAATTCGTTTGACTTCAAGTCCGGCAATTTTACCTGCATCTTTAGTAGCTTGCCTCTGAGAATCATCAAAATAAGCCGGAACAGTAATTACAGCCTCGTTAACTTTTTCACCTAAGAATGCCTCGGCGTCTGCTTTTATTTTACTAAGAATCATTGCTGAGACTTCTTCAGGAGTGTAGTCTTTACCAGACATCTCAACTGCAACGCCACTACCCTTTTTTACAATCTTATAAGGCATGATGTCGTGATCTTTTTGAACCTCTTTATCACTAAACTTACGTCCAATAAGACGCTTTACTCCAAAAATTGTATTCTCTGGGTTAGTAACACGCTGACGGTTGGCAGTTGCACCAACTAGGCGCTCCTCTTTGCCGCCTTTATCTTTTTTAACAGCAACAACACTAGGAGTTGTTCGATTTCCCTCTACATTTGTAATAATCTCAGGCGAACCGGCTTGCATAACTGCAACAGCTGAGTTGGTTGTTCCGAGATCAATTCCGATAATTTTTCCCATTTTATATATCTCCTTTTAAACTAAACTATAATCAATAATCTTAGCAGTCGTACATCGACTTTGCTAATACCATTCTATCATACAAAAATTAGCACTCTCATGTCAAGAGTGCTAATTAGTTATCGTGTTTAATTTAATTACTAGTCAGTATACTCGTAATCTGGTTGCTTAGGACCATCTGCTTCTGCTGTTTCTGTATCAACTGATTGTGCGACAACTTTACCGTATACACGTCTCTCAAATAAGGCCCGTGCAATTGGGTCTCCTGCTAAGTGATCTACTGTTTCAAATAAGTGTGCTGGTGATCCTGCCATAAATTTCTCCTAAGTTTTTTGTAACTTAAATCTTAACATGTGTGACAATATAAACTGTGATATATGACACTACTTATTCGTGACTTTTACAACTGCATGGCGAATAACGGTGTCCCCAAGCATATAACCGTTTTGTAATATCTCTGATACTACCTGATGGTCTCCGTCACCCTCTGCGGAAACAGCCTCATGAAGTTCAGGGTTAAATGGCTGGTCAATCGCTAAGATTACTGACACACCCATTTTTTGGAGCTGAGACTGTAGTCGAGTGTAAACTTTCTGCGCGCCCTGAGCCCACTTGTTATCTGTTAGATCCTCTGGTAAATGTGCTAAAGCGCGTTCAAGATCGTCAATTACTGGAAGTAATTCTTTGACCACATTAACTTTGGCAAATTGCGACAACATCGCTTTTTCGGATTCAACCCGACTTTTATAATTAATAAATTCTGCTTGTAGACGCTGAAGATCTGCTGTGAGCTCAGCTACTTGGTCATTTGAAGGAACATCTAGTTGGTTGTTACTTATTTTTTGTGACTTGGGATTCTGATTTTTCTTCACAGTACTGCCTCCAACGTTCTTCCGGTTTGCTCCACCAGACCCATTACACTACGATAGCTTTGTCTTGTTGGACCTAAGATACCGATGTAACTGTGGTCGGAATATGGACTTCTGTATCTGCTTATTATTAAGCTAACACCGGCGCTTCTACCTATGGGGTTCTCTCTACCAATGTAAACATTAAGTGCCTCGTTAGGAGATGCCTCCCGAAGCCACGGCTCTAGATTATCTAGCAAATTAGCTACCTCTCTAGAGTGCAGTGGATCTAAAAACTCCGGTTGCCCAAATAAGTTAGAATAGCCTGCGATATATAATTGATTACCAATTGTAGCAAGTCCTAGATTGTGAGTCAGTTGGACAAGACTATCAACAGCGCTTTTTATTGCCTGGGCTGGCTCTCCGGAGTTCTCGACTCTAGTTGCGATTGCTCGAGTATTTCTTGATTCATCATGAACTGAGTTTGGCGCTGCCTCTGTAATGTGATTAACATAAAATCTGTAGCCTTTATCAGTTGGTATCCTACCCGCTGAAGTGTGAGGCTGAGATATGTAGCCCATTCTCTCAAGCTCAGACATCTCGTTTCTGATAGTTGCGCTTGATACGTTAAAAAGTTTTGCAAGAAGAACGCTTCCAACCGGAGCTGCAACTTCTGCGTATTGTTCAATAATTGTAGATAACAATTTAGCTTGACGTTCAGTCATAATAAGATGATTATACCACTTTTTAGCACTCTCATGTCAAGAGCGCCAAACTAAAGCCGCATCATATTTTACTTATTATTGTTATAATATACAGATATGAAGGCACCCAACTTTAAACTCCCTGATCAAGACGGCAACAGTAAATCTCTAGAAGATTACAAGGGTAAGTGGTTAGTTGTCTATTTTTATCCTAAAGACGACACTCCGGGATGTACTGTTGAGGCTTGTAGCTTACGCGATGCCAACGACGAGTTAATCGCCTTAGGAGCCAACGTAGTCGGTATTAGCAAGGATGATGAAGATAGTCACAGAAAGTTCAAAGCCAAGCATAAACTTAACTTCACACTTTTATCAGATGAATCAGGCAAAACTATAGAAGCATTTGGGGCATGGGGACCAAAAATGTTTGGTAAAGTAGGTATCCAAAGGAAATCATTTATCATTAATCCGCATGGTGAGATTGTTAAAACCTACGGTCGAGTGACGCCGCTCGGGCATGGTGAGAAGATAATTGAAGACCTCAAACTGCTCCAGAAATCTTAACTAGTCTCGCTTAAGCATTACCGTGAAGGCTTCTGCCGGGATATCAACCTTACCGAATCGCTTTAATCTCTCTTTACCCTTTTTTTGCTTAGCAAGAACCTTCTTCTTCCGGCTTACATCACCACCATATAAGCCACTAGTAACGTCTTTTCTGAATGCAGAGATATCCTCGCGTGCGATAAACCTACCACCAATAGCAGCCTGGAGGGCGACCTTAAAGTTTTGCCTTGGAATGACCTCTTTTAATTTTGAGACTGTCTCTCTGCCTAAGGCTTCGGCCTCAGATTTATGTGCCATAACCGACAAAGCTCCGACAATCTCTGAAGCCACGTAAAAATCTACTCTGACCAAATCCTCAATCCGATAATCTGATAACTCATAGTTAAATGAGCCATATCCGCTTGTCACACTCTTAAGTTGGTCATAAAAATCAGTAAGGAGATTTGCAAGCGGGGCATCAAAAGCCACTAACGCTAGTTGTGCATCAACGTAGCTCAGGCCAGTCTGAATACCTCTTTTTGAGGAGATCAATTGAATAACTCCACCAACATACTCTTTTGGAACCACAATCTCACCTTTGATCCAAGGCTCAGCAATACTCTCGATCTTGGCCGGGTCTGGTAGATCACTAGCAGATTTTATATCAACGGTTTGTCCGTTTAATAGCTTTACGTGGTAATCAGTACTCGGGTTAGTAACAATTAAACTTAGGTTGTACTCTCGCTCTAGTCGCTCGCGAACTATGTCCATATGCAGTAATCCTAAAAAACCGACTCTAACACCAAATCCTAAGACGGGTGAATTCTCTGGTTCAAATTGTAATGCAGAATCACTGAGTGCGAGTTTTTCAATCGCATCTTTTAGCTCTGCGTAGTACTCATTACTCTCCGGAAACACTCCGGCGTAGACAAATGGCTTAACCTCTTTATAGCCAGGCAACTGCTCAGTTGCAGGGCTACTGACCAAAGTCACAGTGTCTCCAACCTTAGCCTCTCTTGTAGACTTTAGATTAGTGACTATGTAGCCGATCTCGCCGGCCACCAATTGCTGGTCCTGATTCATTTGCGGACTTAAGTGCCCAACCTCCAGAGCTAGGCCACTACTTTTAGTACCGATCATTTTTATATCTTGTCCTTTGGCAATTGCGCCATCAACAACTCTAACGTACAAAATAACACCACGATAATCATCATAATAACTGTCGAAAATTAGAGCCCGAGTCTGATCAGACGATCCACCATGTGGAGGACTGATGTTTTTGATAACAGAATCCAAAACTGTTTGCACTCCCTCGCCAGTCTTGGCGGAAATATGTAAGATCTCACCCTCATCGCAACCGAGTAAACTGACGACTTCTGCCGTAACTCTAGGCACATCCGCAGCCGGTAAATCAATTTTATTTAAAACCGGGATTATTTTTAAATCTGCCGCTAAAGCAAGATATACATTAGCAAGTGTTTGAGCCTGTATCCCCTGCGATGCATCGACTACAAGTATTGCCCCCTCGCATGCCTCTAAACTTCGAGAAACCTCATAACTAAAATCGACATGTCCCGGTGTATCAATAAGATTTAATTGATGATCTTTGTAGTTCATTCTAACTGGAGCAAGCTTAATAGTGATGCCTTTCTCGCGCTCCAAATCCATCTTATCTAGAAGCTGAGACTTCATATCACGCTTTAAGACAGTTCCGGTCAACTCTAATAATCTATCGGCAAGAGTAGACTTGCCGTGATCAATATGAGCAATAATACAAAAATTTCTTATTTTTTCTTGAATCATAAAGTCTTCTTGTAGAAATCTTCTTTTTTATCTTCCGGTTCACCTAGGCTATTGTAGTCAATAGTGATTTCATCGCCCTTGTTTATTTTCTTTGCAGAGTAGAATTCTCCCTTTCCGGTACGTTTTGCATTTGGGTCATCTGAGTGATTAAGATGCCAGGCTATTTCCATTCTGTTGAAGCTTGAAGGACATGACCACATGTCATCTTCTTTCGCAACGCAGTACATAATTAAGTCATCAGGAATATCATTCTGGTGCAGAGCTCTAGATTTATAGTCATCTGCAACTAAAGTTAGTAAAACATTCGCGTCTATGTCATGTATTGCAAATACACCTACACCACCAATTTTAGATGGCTTTAACACAAACGAAAATTCTGTTGTCTTATTCATAATGGCTTATTATAACAGAGTTAGATATTTAACTCTACTGCAGTCGGACCGGTTTAAATAAAATTGATCGAGCCTTGGCGATAAAAGGATCAACTTCTTCTAGCCTAAATAGCCAAGAAAGTCCGATATAAAGCAGCACGGTAATAAGACCTAGTAGTCCAACTTTTGACATCAAAGTGAAGAAGCCTCTATCCTGCGCACCAAGCTCCAAAAACTCCCGCCTAAGTAGCCATGTAGCCCAAAAGGTTATCCCAAAAGCCGATACCATTCGCCAGACAGCACCAAGGAATGGCCGGTCAATTATATGCGGGAAACGTCTCTGCAATATAGTTGTGAGAATAATAGTCTCAAAAATTGAGGCCACTAGTTGAGAGAGCGGTAGACCGATCAATCCAAAGTTCTGAGGCTGAGACCACCAAATAGCAAGGCCAATAGTTGTGCCAACTGTCCCGACTGAAACGTACAGAGGCGTTTTGGTATCTTTTTGAGCATAGAAACTTCTTGATAGCACGTGATACAAAGATCTAAATAAAATGACCCACGCAAAGACTCCAACTAGTGCCGCAATTTGAGCATTTCCATCTCTAACAATAATTCTAACCAGGTAACCTCTAAGTAAGAAAGTTGCTAGAACCGCCGGTAAAGCAAACCAAATGACTAAGCGAAGCAACTTCTGAACATCTTTTTTAAAAAGATCTGCTCTGCCCATGGCAAGTCTCTCGGTCATTTTTGGATAAGCTGCTGTAGACAACGCAACTCCAACCAAAGTTACTGGAACGTTTGCCAAGATGTAGGCATAACTATACGCACCAATCGCCCCTACGCTAAGTCTTGAGGCCAAGTTTATATCAACGATGTTCTGAAAATAATCCATTCCTTGATCAAGTGAACGGGCAGGCAAAATTCTGGTAACTTGTCTGAATCCCTTGTTCTTCCAGAATATCCTTGGTTTGTAATCAACCTTCAGCCCGGCAAGCCCTACAAAGCTAACCAGTAGTTGCAGAATTGATCCAATTACTACACCAACAGCAACTCCCATGATCCCCATGTTAAATCCGCTCTTAGGAGCAAATACTACTATGCCAAGAATGATGCTGAAGTTATAAAAAATCGGGGCCAGTGACACAAAAAAGAATCTTCCAACAGCCTGCTGAATAGATGTGAAGACTGTACTGATTGAGAATAATAAGGGGTTAATCGCCACGATTCGCATCATCGAGACAGCCAAGAACGCCGCCTGAGGATCTTGTTTGTAAAGTCCAGGCGCCACTACATACTTAACAAGTGGATCTGCAAAAATTATGATTAAAATACTGGTAATAAAAGTTATGACAGCAAAGGAGTTAATCATGCTAGAGCTGAGCTCCCAGGCAGACTTTTTATTACCTTTTACATACCTCTCATTAAAAACAGGTATAAATGTAACAGCCAGTGCGCCTGATGTAAGAATAAAAAACATGAAGTCGGGTACAGTAAAGGCAACTTTGTAAGCGGCAACCTCCGGACTGGTTGCGCCAAATCCACCGGCTAAGAATAGTTCACGAAGCAGACCAAGCAAGAGCGCAACAAAGCTAGACGCCGCAAGTAGCGAGGCGGCAACTCCAAAACTGGCTTTTTGATTGGCGCGTACTAAAAAATTCTTTACCATAGTTTGATGTTATTAGTATATAGGACTTTCATCGCTATGTTCTAGTAAATTAGCTAGAATGTGGTTTATCTTTTAGTTTAAGACTACACTCTTAGGCGCTACCGCACCTTTAAGTGCAGCCCTGGCTTCTTTCTCGTCCAAAGTCTCGTGCTCTAATAGTTGATCTTTAATGTTATCTAAAGCTTTTCGATTTGCTTTAATAATTGCTTCACATCTTGAGGTTGCCTCTGTAATGAGATCTTCCACCTCTTTATCAATCAGTTCAGCAGTCTTCTCCGAGTACGGCTTGCTATGGACCATTCGATCCAACATCATTCCACCCTCATCCTCGTGGAATACTTGGTCACGAAGTTTTTTACCCATTCCCTGCTCAATTACCATCTCGCGTGCAAGTTGTGCGGCTTTTTGGAGATCGTTTCCGGCACCAGTAGTAACCCAGTCATCACCATAAATGACTTTTTCTGCAACACGACCACCAACAATTCTTACCAGTACATCCTTAAACTCATTTATCGAGTGGTAGCTCTTGTCCTCTTCGTCCAGGAACCAGGTAACGCCACCGGTACCACCCCGTGGAATGATAGTAACTTTATGAAGTCCGCCAGAATTTGGCAGAACGTGACCGGCCAATGCGTGTCCACCCTCGTGGTATGCTGTCATCTCCCGATCCTTCTCGGTCATGACTTTATTCTTACGTTCGGGTCCAATTGCTATTCGCTCAAACGCCTCTGTAATATCACTATTATTTATCGTCTTGCGGTTGTTCCTGGCAGCAATAATTGCAGCCTCATTTGCGAGGTTGGCTAGGTCCGCTCCGGCCATTCCAGTAGTCTTTTTAGATAGCGCTTTAAGATTAACTGACTCGTCAGCCGGCTTATTCTTAAAGTGAACCTTCAAGATAGACTCGCGGTCCTTGCGCTCTGGCAAAGGAATATTTACTCGCCGGTCAAATCGTCCAGGTCTAAGTAAGGCCGGATCAAGCACATCGGCTCGGTTTGTGGCGGCCAGAACAATTACATTTACACCAGTTTCAAATCCATCCATCTCAACAAGGATTTGGTTTAGAGTTTGCTCTCGCTCGTCGTGTCCACCACCCATTCCTGATCCGCGTCTTCGTCCAACAGCATCAATCTCATCGATGAAGATGATACATGGCGAATTCTTTTTAGCCTTGGCAAATAAGTCACGTACACGAGAAGCACCGACACCGACAAACATTTCGACAAACTCAGATCCCGATATACTAAAGAACGGCACACCGGCCTCACCGGCAACAGCTTTTGCCATCATAGTTTTACCAGTACCAGGAGAGCCGACTAGAAGCACTCCTCTTGGAATCTTTGCGCCGACGCTCTCAAACTTTTTAGGGAACTTAAGAAACTCAACTACCTCTTGAAGATCCTGCTTAGCTTCTTCATTCCCAGCTACATCACCAAAAACCACTTTTGATTTTTCGTTGCCAGCAATCCTAGCCTTACTCTTTCCAAAACTCATCGCCTGATTGTTTTGACCCTGAGCCTGACGCATCATAAAGAAGAAGAATCCTAAAATTAATATCGCCGGAACCAGTAGTTGGGCTAATCCCCAGACTACATCACCACTTCCAGACGGTGGCTTAACCGTTAAATTGGCTTTTACAGGATCTATCTTCTGATCATTTGTAAGTTCAATACCGCTTGGATAACTAACCTCAAATTTACTTCCAGTTACATCTTTCCCATCAACAGATTTGGTAATATCATCCTTTAATTGAACTTTTAATGTATCGCCAGTTTGCTCGGTAGCCTTAATCTTGCCATCATTCATTTTTTGAACAAACTCAGAGTAGGTTAATACATCTTTTTTGTATTCTGACTGCTTAAGACTTGATGATCCAAAAAATAGCGCACCAATTAAAAATAGAGATACTACAAACCCGATTGTTTTTAGGGTATTTTTACGATTATTCTGCGGTTTCTTCGGGGCTGCTACTGCCATTAATTAGTCTCCTTTTATACCTTGATACATTAACATACCCCTAGAACTTTTTAAACTGTAGGTGATTACTTAAGCTATCTATCCTGACTCGTTTTGACAATTCATATTTTTTGCTAGGTTTAGATGTCTTGCAATAATTCAACAATAGATTTAGTTGAAGAGTTGTCGGATGCCAGTCCGGATCAAGTTCAATCACTATTGCTCTAATAATCTCAAGGGATACAATGTTGGGCCACATAACTAATTTGTGCCGAGGAAGAATGTACGTGTCATCATCAAGTTTAGCCTGAGCAAGTATACCTTTGATCTGTAAATCTATCTCTTCTTGCAAGAATTGAACTTTGGATATTATGTCATTCATCCTAGCCTTAAAAGTCGGATCGATTGAAGTTGCTTTTGGGATTAAGCTACGTCTTACATAATTTCTGGAGTACGCCTCGTCCTGGTTTGTAATATCTTCTGACCAATTAAGTTGATGTTTGCGTGCATGCGAGTACAAATCTTCTTTTGTAAGATAAAGCAGCGGTCTCAAGATTCCATCAGTAGATTTTAAGCTGGCCAAACCACGCCAACCAGTTCCACGACTTAAGTTGAATATGGCAGTTTCGATCAAATCATCTCGGTGATGTGCTGTAATAATGTGGGATGCCTTATGTTTTTTGCGACTCTTTTGCAAAAATTTATACCTCTCGTCACGAGCCTTCTCTTCGCTCACGTCAGGCCCCAGTTCAACTCGCTCAATCTCAACCGGCAACCCATATCTCTGAGCCAACTCGGAAACTAGCCTAGCATCATCCGCGGAGTTCTCTCTTATGCCATGATCAAAATGAGCAACTACAAACTCAGCATCCGGCAAATCAATATGGCCGTTGACCAGCATATCTAGAAGAACAACAGAATCAACCCCACCACTGACCGCCACAATATACTTCATTCCTATATAGTATCATCTGTTGCTTGGTCGTGCAGTCTGGCGGCAATCTCGCAAAGGATTTGAACCATAACATAAAACGCTGCTTGAGGTGTGTCATATTTTCTGAGATTTACTATATGAAACATGCCATCCTTATATGCCTGACTAAATTCTGCGCCATTCTCTCCCTCAAAAATTTCATTTAGCTTTGCTTTTGCCTCTTCGGGAGTGTAAGAACAGTTAAATCTACTTCTACTACCTTGATCACAACCGGGAGGTAGCCTTAATCTTTTGCTAGTCAAATCTGAATCTATAGATCTATCAGATCTTAAATGTTTATCCGGTATATCGTTTATGAGGTAGTCGTGAGTTAGGTCATCGTCAAGTATGATTTCTACTGCCCGCCAAGTTGAAAGAATATCTCCCTGCATCTCAACGTGCCTAAGCTTGCCTTGGTGATCGTAATCTCTCTGAATTACATGAAGGCCACCACGAAGCATTAGCTGATTTACTGACCTTCCGTCTTCATGTGCGATCACAACCTCCCACAGTGGAGATGAACCGCCAGCAATAGCAGTGCCGTTATACTTTAGGCTAACGTTATCTCCTTCGGCACCCATAACGATTGGTTGAAATTCACCGTCTGTTCTCAAAAGTTGTACAAACATAAAATCTTGACCGCTGTTTAATTTATAGTGCTCAAATAATTTACTAGTGAAGTTTATTATCCGAGAGTGAATCGACTCGTTAGGATCCTCTGGATTATAAAAAAAACGGCCGTTGGCCGTTATTTTCTCGGTTTCTTCAATTTCTAATTTAGGTCGTTCTAGTACTGACATACTAGGATTTTATTATAGCATGTACGCAGACGATTTGACTAATAATCAGACAATTTATATCCAATAAATATTCCAAGGATGCCGCCAATAAATCCACCTAGTAAACTCCAACCAGATAATGACCCGGCACCAAGAAGCACCGGCAGATATCCTCCAACCGTTCCCCCAACTCCCGCCATAAATACAATTAACTTTTTGTCCATACCCTAAAATTCTTATTCATATGAGCATTATACTCCAGTATTATATTCCTCTTGTGCTTGCGACTGAAAAATAGTTAAGTCAAAATATAACTAATGCCAAATATACTTAGGAATAAATCTCATAATGAGGGTTCTTCTTCATCTAATAAAGATGTCTTAATGGCTGCCGGACTTGGACTTTTCGCTGGCGCAGCATCAAAATCAATAGCCATTGAAGTTTTCGCACACCAAGAGTTATCACATCATACATTAAAGACTAAACCCTGGGTCAATAAGTTCTCGAGAGTCGTTCTAGCTGCATACGGTTTAAGTGCTAACAAGTTCGCTTTAAGACACAGGAAACACCATCGCGCTGATCACATGGAAGCACAAAAAAGCACAGTTGGAGCAATATCTGCTACTTTAAAATCATCGGGTACAAATGAGGCACCTATTGATCCTTCAAAACCAGAGGTCCAACACTGGAGCCAAAGCGAGCTATTTGATGATCCACTGACAAAAGTAGAAGATGGCAAAAGAATATTCAATGATAACCCTTGGTACGAAAGATTTGCTGCAAAAGGAGGGTTAACCGCTGCGATTCCACCTGCAATTGGCTTTATGGCTGTTTTTACAGCTGCTAAATTTGCAGGATCTAAAAGACCGGCAGTCACGGCTACCTGTTTTGTTGCCTCCAGCTTGGTACCCATGGGCTTGCAGCCCGGGATTACATCATATACCGAAAACAAATCAGGCATATCAGATGGCAGAATAAATACTTCAAGATTAAGCCAACCTTTAAGATGTATGGTGGAAAGACATGACCAGCACCATGAAAAGCCTGATCGTCACGACCTGGGCATTAACCCTGTAGATAAACTAGTTATTGGCGTCGGCAAAGCCACCGGTCAAATTGAAGTAATTAATTGAACATTTGAAAGTCGAATGGTAGCAGCGACTGGAATTGAACCAGTGACCTCAGGCTTATGAGTCCTGCGCTCTAACCAACTGAGCTACGCTGCCGCGTCGGCACGCGCTACAGGTTTACGTTTTGTGCTAAAGCACAAAAGCTTACGCCTTTCGCGGTGCCTCCTTTCAATTTTACAAACAGGTCGCTGCCTTGGTTTGTAAAATTGTGGTTATTAAGATGTGCTCTCAACAAAAAGACCGTATGATGACGTTAATCAAAATACGGTCTTAATCGTAGCAGATTTTCCCTGTTAGGGGTAGACCTGCTGGTCTTTTGGCCAAAAGAGGTCCTAGTTAAGATGGTATATATTTAATAACTATCTTTTTAGGTTTGCTCATAAAATGGGCTCCTACTTTTGGTTTATATTGTTTTTGTTGTATGTGTGACGTCGTATAACAACACATATATATTAGCATAAGCTTTATTATTTGTCAATACCGTACACTTGAGTTGTGGACAGTAGTGGGATAGATGTGTATAGTTAAATATAAGCATAAGCCAAAAACAGATATCATGTTTCATATACACTCAACACAACGCAAAAAAACATCGCCTCACTGGGAGAGTGTGTTTGTTAATGAGGCTCCATCCAAAAGAGTAGTCCATAAAAACCACACTACTGCATATGATCGACATGGTCTTGCCACAGATGTATATCATGCATGTATGAAGGCTTTTGGTTACGCGGGCGAAGCTGAAAAGACTGCTGTTGAAGTTTGCAAACACGTAGAGTCTTGGCTAGTCGATAAAGAGGAGGTTACTCAGGCTGATATCACTAGACAAGCTGCAAGAGCACTGCAGACTTTTAATCCTAGAGCAGCCCACGTATTCTCACCTATCAAAGAGTTTGCAGTAAGCGAGGATCAATATGGCTTCATTCGACTATGATGTGATCGTAATTGGTAGTGGTGCTGGAGGAAGTGTTGCCGCCCAGCAGATTGCTAAAAGCGGTAAATCAGTTGCTCTTGTTGAAGCTAGTAGTCTGGGTGGACAAGTACTCAACCACAGCAGTATTCCTACCAAAGCCCTTCTCCATGCTGCCTCGGCATTTGAAACTGCAAAGCGCGGTTCTGCTTTTGGAATCAGAGCAACAACAGTTGGATATAACTACCCTAGCGTAAAAGCATGGAAGGATACGGTCCTAAGGTTAACAAAAAAGGCCTACTCTGAGGATACATTTATAAGCCAGGGTATCAGCGTTATTAAGGGCAAAGCCTACTTTTTAGATAACCAGACTATATCCATCGGATCTGCCCGATTTACTGCTAAAGACTTTGTGATTGCAACAGGCTCAGATTTAGTTCTACCAGAAATCGCTGGGCTGAGTAAAGCTGGCTTTTTAACCCATAAAGAGGCTATCGACTTAATTCGTCCTCCAAAGAACCTTGCAGTTATAGGTGGTGGCGAAACCGGAGTTGAGTTTGCTCAACTTTTTGCTATCTTTGGATCAAAAGTCACAATTGTTGAATCGTCTGGTTCTTTAATAGGTAGTGAAGAACCCGAAACATCAAAGTTAATTGAGAATCGATTCCGAAAAGAATATGGCATGAGTATTCTACTCAACACTAACGTTACTTCTGTATCAAAATCTGGACTCAAACGCAGTCTCCAGCTTGCACGTGGCAGTAAAACTGGCCAACTAGTTGTTGATGAGATTCTCTTGGCCACCGGCAAGCAGGCCGTTGTGGATATTGGTCTTGAGAACGCCGGAGTTTCCCACTCACCATCTCAAATCAAAACAAATCGCTATCAACAGACATCTACAAAAAATATATATGCAATTGGCGACTGCGCCGGACCCTATCACTATACTCACGCTGCCGCCTATCAAGGCCAAGTAGTTGCTCATAACATTGTTCACCCAAGGATGCCCGTTGAGGCTAAATATAAAGCAATCCCAAGATCAATATTCACAAATCCGCAAGTCGCATCAACCGGACTTACTGAGAGACAAATCAAAGATCACAAAATACAATATAAATCTGTAGTGACTCCTATTTCAGTTGTCGCCAAGAGTGCTACTAGCGGATTTTACGATGGATTTATTAAGGTGATGGCCAGCAAAGAAAACAATGTAATACTTGGAGCTACTATTGTTTGCCCAGAGGCCAGCGAACTAATCGGCGAGCTATCACTTGCTATCCAACACAACCTAACAGCCCAACAAGTAGCCCACACCGTCCACTCTTTCGGCACCTGGTCAGAGATAGTCCGCGTAGCCTGCGCCAAACTTTCTAAATCAGACTGAGTTATACTTCTTGCGGCTCGCAAGTTTGTAGTGGAATAAATGTAACATCAAACTGACCCATAACTTCTGGCAACTTTGAGTAAATTGCTGCTCTGGCCTCATCGTTCCAATGCCAGTCATGAAGTGGAAGTACGACTTTCGGTCGCTCATTCATAGATTCAATCATCTTACAAAAACCAACAACTGCGCCCCATGGCCCACCGTTAATTGCACTCGCTAGTATTCTTGCCCCATGAGCACTTTTTAAGGTTTGGCAATCGCCACTTATTAAAACTTCACCAAACAGCAAAAAACTGATATGATCTGGTTGCTCACCGTACCAAGGTGATAAATCTGCATGTTCTGACTCAACAAACTTAACGTGTTCTTCTTGGCTAGATGTTGATGCTTCAATACCTATGCCTTTTAGTTGCTCGACCACTTGTCCAGGGCCATACCATTTAGCGTCCGGTGAAACCATTTTAACGGCTGCTACGAACTCGTCATTTAGATGATCAGGATGATTGTGAGTCACTACGACAGATGCCAACCCTGAGAAGTTGATATTCTTTACGGCCTCGTTCTGCCAACTATAAACTCCAGGGTCAACAAGAATCTTCTTACCATCTTTCTCAATCAGCAGACAGGAATGTACTAATTTTGTTATCTTCATACTACAACTATACCAAAAATCACAAGTTGATTAACATATTAGTAACTGCTTATGCTCGCATATTTATTAAATGTGTTTTATAATGAGCTCACGCAGTCAGTACGTGTATGGATCGTTAGTTTCTCTCGGTACCTTAGTTACGTTACATGGTCGAACTGCAGTAGTTTAAACAAAGGATACATACACATAATGGCATATCGACTATTTGTTGGAGGCTTACCATTCAGCACTACAAGTGATGATCTAGAGCAGCTTTTTGCAGCTCATGGTACAGTCGCTTCAGCACGTGTTATTACCGATCGTGAAACTCAACGTTCTAAGGGCTTCGGCTTTGTAGAATTTGAGAATGACGAAGAAGGTAAAGCAGCTGAAAAAGCTCTTAATGGAACTGAACTTGGTGGCCGTACTTTAACGGTTAACGAAGCTCGTCCACAAGAGGATCGTCCTCGTCGTGATAACAACGGCGGCGGTGATGGCGGTTCATTCCGTCAAAAAAGCTGGTAATCAATTACCACGCTAAAAAGCTCCCGTTAATTCGGGAGCTTTTTAGTTAAGCTGCTATTTTATGAGTTTTAATCTTTAGTGCGTTGTATGCAGTAAGTAACATAACAAATGCTAGTATTAGAAACGCCACGCGATCTGCAAACAATGCTAATCCCGCGCCGATTATAAGTCTTATGACGGTACCACCAACAATATTTGACGTTCCATAAACCGGATAAGTCTTCTCTTCCTCAAGTTTGCTGACTTGATCAAAAAAGTAGAGCTGACTAATAGGCTCAACAAAACTCATTGCAAACGACCCTACCATAATTGCTACTAGTATAGTGGAGTAGATGGAAGTAAAAAATGCAAAGATGCCTATCAGTCCCAATAATGCGTATGAAACAAAAAATACTGAACGATAACTATATTTGGCTAGTACTTTTACGGTAATGAATTCTAACAAAAATAATGGTAACTGCGTCAGGCCAATAAATATTCCGATACTTGCAACACTATAACCTTGTCTCACCATAAAAATTGGGATAAAAGTCCAAACAAAACCCCACCAGACTGATTGACCCATGTTCTGGATATATGCGATTCTAAGCTTTTGACTTTTGACATAAAATAATAGATTTTCCTTAAGACTGCCGTCAATCTCGGGCCTTTTTTTATTAACTGTCTTAAAGGGCATCAACAAGATAAAGGTGGCGCCCAATATACAAAATAATGCCGACATACCAAAAAGACCTCTTACACCTGCATAATTTAACATTAACCCTCCGATAAGTGGGCCAACAAACCAACTGAAATTTATAAGTGATCCCATTAGCCCTGTGTCGCGCGAAAACTCTTTTTTGCTCCTTGTTGAATCTTTAAAAAGTATTCCTATTGAATCGGCGCCAACAGTAATAAAAAAGTGAACTACAAATAGTAAAAAGATAGCTTGTGGTATAAATTTTGTATGACCAAATCCAAACAATGCTAGACCAGTCAAAAAGTAACTAGTAACTAAAATTTTTAATTGATTAAACTTTTCTAAAAATGGAGGAAGAAAAAGTGTGAGCACGCCAATTAAAAGTGACAGTACACCTATATAAAGACCTATTTGGGAATCAGAGGCACCTAGCTCTACAAAGTAAAGCGGTACACCTACGGTAGTAATTGCAACACCAAGAGTGAATACCATTCTGGTTATTACTATCTCAAAAGTTGGCTTTAGATGAAGTGCTGATTTTGCGTGATATGGCATTACAAAAATTATACACTGACAATATATAAGACTACTAATACTTTTAACTACATCAATTACCTAAATCGGAGTTAACTCCGATTTAACTCCGAGTTCTCAGATAATTACTCGTTATCTGGATCAAACTTTACAAGACGTAGATTACTTTTTTTACGCCTTCGTTTTTGGGTTGATTTTTTTGTTGTCTTTTTGGGTTTTGAAGTTCTTGCCACCGCTACATGTCTATCGACTGTCCCAGATTCAGCCACCCTGCTTGCTAGTGCTTGATAGAACCCGGGCTTTACGGTCCAATCAGACTGCTCTGATTCTCTAATGAAATGTGTAACCTGTTCAGGTGCGTAATCATCTACAATGCTATGTCTATCTGAAGCAGTGGCGGTCGATATTCGACCCAAAGTGGGAACTACCGATAGTATGTCGCCGGCTTTTTCGCGAACGTCACCTGGATAAAGATAGCCATCTGGCTGCATTAAGGCGGTTCCGAGAGCGTGTCTTAGAGTATCGCCAATTTTTTCAACAACACGCTTGCGCCTTGCGGGCTCACTTGAATGAGGTTTGATTGGTTCAGCTCGATCAACCATAGATTTACTATAACAAAGTCTCTAGTTAGCCTAAATTACCAAAATCTTTTTCTATTATCTTAGGCGTCCATAACATACCGAGCCCGATACCAGGAGAGTGACCAACTATCGGCATAATTGCAGTCTTGATACCATTAATTGACATTGTGCTTGTGGGAACCCTCATATCCCCTAGCGGCATGGTGATAAAAGATCTATCCATATCATTTTGATCCATTTTAGGTTTGGTAATTAATTCTAGATAAGTCACGCTATCAAAATAACTTTGACTTTCTTCATCAGTTCCCAGCCTCGCACAATGCTCTAAACTTCGATAACTTCCCTCTTCATAATCTCCAACTGCCAAACGTCCAGAGTGACTAATAACTCTAAGTCTTTCATCTTCTATTTGATGTGCGACATTAAAGGCCAAGCTCCCCCCTGCGCTCGAGCCCTCTATTATCAAGGTACCCTCTGGGCTCATCCCATCTAATATGCTGAGTGCATGATATGTGGTTCTATCGAGTAAATCAACAAACTTTTCAGGAGATGCCCAATCAATTTGGCCAGGTATTGCATCAATACCGCTACGTCTATGATGAGCAAGCAAAACACGCTCACCTCTTCTTAGCTCCGCTCTTCCAAGCCCATGAAGATATAAAGATTTTATCTCTGACATTAAATATACTTTAACTCATTATAGATTTACTGTAAATAATGTTATTAGATATATTTAACTCTCATTTCAAGTTGTTTATTTAAGTTATGTATACTGTTTATGTATGTTAGAAAATGAAAATAGAAAGCTTGAGCCATATAGATTAGGTACTGAGCAGGTTATTCAAAATTTTAAGACCAGCCGAAAGTCCGGTTTATCTGAAAAAGAGGTCGCCTACCGTCAAGAAAAAGATGGATTTAACAGATTAGAGATTAAGGGTAAAGATCCGTTAATATTTAAGTACTTCAGACAATATAAAGACCTAATGATAGTACTGCTATCAGCTAGCGCAGCAGTATCCGCATACCTGGGCGACTCACGCACCGCTATAGTTTTGATCGTAATAGTACTTCTTAATACCCTGCTAGGCTTTTTTCAAGAATTTAAAGCTGAAAAACTAATGGAGAGTCTTGAACGACTAGTTGTTCAACAAGCCAAAGTTGTTCGTGAGAGTAAATTAATATCGGTTGACTCGGCAGGATTAGTTACCGGAGACATTGTTTATGTTGAAGCGGGAGACTCTGTACCGGCGGATCTACGTTTAATTGAAGAATCTGAGCTATCTACAAACGATTTTGCTCTCACTGGAGAGTCAAACCCAAGTCGAAAATTCACGCATGCCATTGCAAGCTCTGTTGAACTAGCCAACAGACATAATCTTTTATTTATGGGAACAACTGTTGCAACAGGCAATGCGTACGGAGTAGTTGTCGGCACTGGAATGAATACTGAGCTCGGTCGAATCGCCAGTCTTAGCCAACAAACCGTACATGAGGTTAGTCCACTTCAAAAAGAGATGAATCACACTGCAACGCGCGTTACTCAAGGAACCGTAATACTATGTTCTATCCTTCTACCGGTTGCTATTCAAACAGGCTTGCCGTTTAAGGACGCATTCTTATATGCAATCGGAATTGCCAGCTCGTTAATTCCGCAAGGTTTGCCGGCTGAAATTAATACCTCATTAGCACAAGCTGCCAACAAACTAGCCAAAGCGAAGGCTCTAGTTAAAAAACTATCAGCAGTCGAGACTCTCGGCGCCACAAGTATAATTTGTACAGATAAAACTGGAACTCTAACCAAAAATGAGATGACTGTAACCCAGTTTACTGTCGGTGATAAAACTTATTTAGCTACAGGCACAGGTTATGAAACCAATGGTAAAATTACAGATGCAAATGGAAAAATACTCTCCCAAGAGCACCTTACTGAATTAGAATTATTCTTCTCTGCCGGAGTTTTTGCTAGCAACGCTAGTGTTAACCCGCCCGACCATGAACACCAAAGCTGGTACTGTCGTGGTGATCCAACTGAGGGAGCGCTAATAACACTGGCCGATAAGGCCGGCTTTTCATCCTCAGGATTAAATGATAAATACCCCGAGCTAAAAGAATACTCTTTTGATTCGGCAAGAAAACGGATGACTAGCTTTCGGAATTGGGGTAAGAAGAAAGACGATATTTGTGTATTCACTAAAGGTGCGCCAGAGAATGTACTAGAGCGCTGTGAATATATCTGGGACGGCAAAACAAGCCATAAATTAACCGAATCTGAAAGAGCAAAAATACTTGAGCAGAATGAGAAGCTGGCAAAAAGTGCAATGCGCAACCTAGGTTATGCCTACAAATCGCTTCCAGCAGGAAGTGATCCAAAATCAATAACAATGGAATCTGCTGAAAACAAATTAACCTGGCTCGGATTAGTGTCTATGCAAGATCCTCTAAGAGATGAGGTGCCAGCTGCTCTGGAGGCCGCTGAGGCTGCTCATATTAAAGTCAGCATCATTACTGGTGATTTTGCTTTAACGGCCCAAGCAATCGCCGAGAAGGCCGGACTTGGCAAAGGCGCCTCACGCTCGATAGAGGTTGTATCTGGCGAAGATCTCAGAAAGTTGGATGATGCTAAAGTACTAGATCTAGTAACCCACGGGGATGTAATATTCTCTAGAGTCTCCCCTGAAGATAAGCTCAGGATTGTCGAACTTGTTAAACATAGCGGCAAAGTTGTAGCTGTAACGGGCGACGGCATCAACGATGCTCCCGCCCTAAAGAGGGCTGACATCGGAGTTGCTATGGGTAGAACCGGCACGGATGTTGCAATGCAATCTGCCGATATAGTACTACTCGATGATAGTTTTCATACTTTAGTTTCTGCAGTACAACAAGGTCGGGTAATTTTTCATAATATTAAAAAATCAACCCTTTGTGCTTTTACTTCAAACACTGGTGAACTAGTGGTTAATTTGTGTAGCCTGGCAGCTGCTAGTTTTTTTCATGTCCCACTTGCGCTCAGCGTTATGGAGATACTGGCTATTGATCTCGTGGCCGAGCTATTCCCTATTGCGGCCCTCGGTTGGGATCCTGCAGACAGCGACGTCATGGTCGAACAACCACGATCTACAAAAAATCATATTTTGGATCGTAATAATATACTAGATCTACTATGGTGTGGTTTATTAATCGGTGGATTAGCTTTCTTTAACTACCTTTGGTTCTTCTCCCGCCAAGGCGTTTCGCCACAGTATTTAACATCAGGCAGTTTAGTGCATCTTCAGGCTACTTCACTGACCTACTTAACTATTGTAATTTGTCAGCTTGGTAATATTATTCAACGTCGAAGCAAGCACGGTATCTTCACACGATATCAATTTAATAATCGACACTTTTGGTTTGCAATCAGCCTCTCACTATTTTGCGTAGCAAACATCATTTACAACCCATGGATAGCGCCATACTTCCAAGCCGGTCCACTAAGTGTTATTGACTGGATATACGCTTTTGGCGCGGCGGTTATCTTTCTGGGCATCCGAGAAACCCAAAGACTCTTCATGGCTCGCAGAGCTAAGCCTGTACCAGCATATAGTTAACAAAATCAAATTCTTTTTCCACTAGTACTTAGCAAGAAGACTATATATACTTTAAGCATAACTAAAATAAGGAAACTCTAAAATGAAGAGACGAGAAGCAGGTTTTACTGTAGTTGAATTGGTAATAGCATTAGTAGTTGTTGCCGCATTGGCAGGAATTGGCTGGGTTGCATATAGCAGAGTTAGTGATAATAAGAACGCGAGCAGCAGTGATGTCAGTACAAAACCAGCAATTAGTGAGTCGGGCTCTTGCTTTGGCGTAAGTAAAGAGACAATAAAATCAATTCTAGGTGAGCCGGCAAATAACTTGCAGGATCTTTCTGATACAGGCGTGCAAGATATAGGTAATGGCGATACCGCCCAAACTTGTGTTTATACTTTTGCACCAGGTGCAACGTCAACAAATAGCTTCACGATAGACTTAGGCAAGTATGCCAGCCAAGCTAATCTAGTTGAATCACAAAAATACATTACAAGTGAAGGTGGCGTGGTGGAGGGTCTAGGCGATAGCGCTACATACGAGGCCAAAGATGCTGCAATTTCAAGTAGCCGTGACTTTGTACTCACAATCCGACAAGATCTAAAAATATATAAATTCGGAATTAGTCAACCTCTAAATGCCCTGACTTACAACGATGCGAGCGCCCAAAGGGCCTTAATTCAAATTGCCCAAGCCGCAACACTTTAATAGTTTTAAAGAAAATCTCCTAACATAATTTTACTTTTGGACTTTTTATTCAAATTGAAAGTAAGTCAGTTTAGAACCACTAATAATACTAATACTTTAGCATAGACAATTAATTGCTTTTATGTTATTTTTACTTAATTAAACCCGGTGAAGGTATATTCTTCATAGTAAATGATGACCGTAGATTAGTACTAGACATAACAGCAGCTCTTATTGGCGTAGGACACTATAAGAGTCCTTTGACTGCATTTGATAAGTTATCCGCACTTAAGCAGATACCGCTTTTAGAAGAACTTGGTGTAAAAGTCGCGCTTCTTGACGGCATACTAAGCGGGAACAGTAAAAGTGGTTCAGATGGTATAGATATAAACGTTGCTATCAAAGGAAGTTACGGTGACTCGGTAAAAACCATTGGTACTTCATCACTATTCCCCATACCCGATGCAGATGTCCCAATTGTTGATATGGGCAACCTAAATAACATTCTGCCTGCGATATCCAAACTATAATCAATAATCTTGCATCTGCCAGTCTTTGACTGGCCTCATAAGCTCAGTGCACTCATCTCTCAATATTCCGCCAATGACTTCAATTTTTCCTCCTAGGTACAATCTGAGGTGTTTTGAATGCTCGATTGCGCTGTAATTTTCATATTCATACGGATTGTCTGGTACGTCGCTGGAAAAGCAACCAAAAACGGCTCTTGGCAAGCTAGCCCATGCTGCTGTGCCTAAACAGGCCGTGCACGGCTCAAGTGTGCCGTACATTGTACAACCAGAGAGATCGAGTGAGCCGAGAACCTTACAAGCATTACGAATAGATTCTGTCTCCCCATGCGCTGAAGGATCCTTCTTTGGCCAAGTTGAACTACGTCCCTTAGAGATTACCCTTCCGTTCTTCACTATAACTGCACCTATAGGTAGCTCACCATTCTCTTGTGCATTATTCGCCTCTTCAACGGCAAGCTTCATGAAGTCTTCATCTGTCATGCATACATTATATCAAATAAGTGGTGGGGACATTGCTATCCTGTTAAACTGTGGACATGAAAACCAAAGTAATTGTGAGCGGCGGCTATGCTGAAGAACCTAATGAGCTCAACAGTAAATTCTTCAAGGAGATCTTGAAAGATACTGGCGATGAAGTAACAGTCCTGATAATCATGTTTGCTCGGCCAGAAGAAGTGTGGAATGAGAAATCGAAGCGTTGTATTTCACAATTTGAAACGACTAAAGGAGACAAAAAGATCAAATACAATATTGCTAATCATGATGAACTTGAGGAACAAATAGAAAGTTCAGACGTAATTTATGTGCGAGGTGGAACCACCTCGTTACTTATTGATGCCATAGCCGCACACCCGGATTTCGTCAATTTAATTACAGGTAAAATTTTAGCAGTTGAATCCGCAGGAACATATTTAGTCTCTGACTACTTTTATAGCAAATCAGAGGGCGGGATTTTTAGAGGGTTAGCAATTCTCCCGGTTAAGACGATATGCCACTTCGAAGGGAAAAATGAAGAACAACTTGATAAATGTCCGGGGAATCTTGAAAAACTGCTTCTCAAAAGCTACGAGCACAAAGTTTACTTTATTTAGATTTTAGATTTGGAGATTAAGACTATCCGGTGGATGCGCGTGTTCATTGTCTTCGAACCAACGATTACGATATTTTCTTCCAGAAAATCTCTGTCGTAGGTCCGGGACCAAATCCAAGACCAAGATAAAAACTCCAGGCATGCTGGAGTGCATATCTTGGTAGCCCAGGTGGTATCTAATTGGAACCTAATCCTTACTGAGTTATCTAGGTGGAAAGAATTTTCATTTGTTGGGACCGGCGCTAATCAGCTTTATAGCCATAAACTGCGTGAGTAGCCAGGCAAAAATAAATAATACAAAACCTGGAAGCGGTGTCGTCCACTGAAAGTAAATAAATAAAGCGCTCGCCACAAAAAGTAGTATGTTTGCTGATAGTAAGTAAAAGTAACTTTTACTATGGTGCAATATTTTTGATTTCTGTTTGAAATTGTATATGGCTGCTATTACAATTGCTGGAACTACAAAACCGAATATGAACGCTAGAGAAATAACCGCAATTATAAATGACCAGAGTTCTGAATTAGAAACATCCTCGAAGCCCATGTAAAAAGTATAGCAAAATAAAAGGCCAAATAGGACTCGAGCTAAAATTACCGGGGTGGAATAAAAATAAAGACTTGCAAATCTGCAAATCTCTATCTGTTATTCAATCATGGTAGCGGGAGTAGGACTACTTTGTATATCCTGCGTGCTTTCTCGAAGCGAGCTTCTGCGAGAGCACTTAACTATCGTACCGACGACTACGATCTTCGCCCTTGGCGAATTTCTGTCGTAGGTTCGAGCCTAATCCCAGCAATGAAAAAGGCCCGACCAGATGGTCAGGCTTTTTTCATGGTAGCGGGAGTAGGACTCGAACCTACGACCTCTTGGTTATGAGCCAAGCGAGCTGCCACTGCTCCATCCCGCGGCGGCGTCGGCGTTCACTACAAGTTTCAGTTTCAGACTAAAGCCTAAAAGCTTTCACTTTTCATTACGCCTCCTCTCAAATTGAAAAAGTCGCATTGCTTTGTTCTTCAATTTGTTTTGGCTGCAAAACTGGCTATTAAACCAATAGAACCAAGTTGATATTGTAACAGATATGGCTGGCTATTTCAATATTAGCTAGGATTTATGGATGGCGTTTTTGCCACGAAGAAATTGCCACCAGTCACTGACGTTGGCTTGCCAACCCGAGGCTTGTTTTTTAGCAGGGGCGACATTATTTTTTGCAGTCGCTGCCTGCTCGGTCTCACCTTTTTTGGGTAAATAGACCAATGTCTCACCAGGAGCGGCTTTATTAAATTTTGATCTAGCGGCAACCTCTAGATATTCATCGGTTTTTAAATAATTAATATTGTACTTAAGGTTCTGATTAACAATCTTTTGAAGTTCCACCTCGGCAGATAACTTATTATATTTTTGTTGTAAGTAATAGTTGCGTTGCATAACTCCAACAGTGTTCCAGGCCAAACCAAGAGCAATCAAAAGTGCCCCCACTAAAATTAGATCGTTATATCCGAAGTATTTTGTAATTTTGCCGATCATATTTGTTTTACCTTTGTACCATATAGTATATAGTACTGCACAAATAACCGCTATAATGGTATACTCACTACTGTTGCGTATTTACGCACCATCCCAAATTGGGGGGCGTAGCTCAGTGGTTAGAGCAGTTGGCTCATAACTAATTGGTCCCTGGTTCAAGTCCAGGCGCCCCCACCAAAAGTCTTCGTACTGACCTTGTCGCCCAATGAACCCATGAAAGAGTATAATAAAAACATGTTCACAATATTTGCGGGTTTTAATACGCCCGAAGTAATGATCCCGCTATTTTTGTTGATGGCAACAACTTTATCTCTTTTTATCTGGCTGTTTTGGACAATTTTAGAATTGTACCGTCACAAGCCAAACCCAAAATATTTGTTTTTAAAACTATTACTAGCAAGTTCAATCTTGTTTCTTATTATATATATTGTTTCTGAGAGATTTAAATATTAGAAAACTTATATGTATTTATAAATAGTGAGTAGTACTCCGAGTGGTACAAACATAGCTATTGCATTTGTAATAAACAGAGCTGGATTTTTGTCTAAGATGCCGTGAACTAGCCAGAGACTATTATTTAATACTAGTCACCGTTTGTTTTTACGTTTGTAATTTATTACAACCGCTGGTTTACCATGGATATCTGTTACTACACTATGTGAAACGCCAACTTCGCGCGTTAATTGTTTAGCCGTTTCAATTAAATACCTTAGTTCAGATCCAACGGCAGTTCCTCCTAAGCCTCTGCCAACATCTGGCCTGGTGACATATTCAGCTGTTGTCTGTACATCATGTACGATTTCTGGGTCTGCCATAAGTTATTTCGTCTCCGCAAAAATTGCGCTCTTTTTAAATTCTAAGCAGCTATCGGGCCATTTAAAGGATCATCATCATCGGGTAACACATCACCGTCAACTTCTTTCGCTCCTACTAAACCGATAAAATCGTCATCGGGAATGAATGTCTTATTTCCAGATTGTCTAACAACACCATCTTCATCATCTAGGTCTTCTACGTCTTCAGTTTCTTGTCCAACTAATTCACGATAATCGGCTTCAAAGTAACCCCCGTCATAATCTTCTTCTATATCGGCTTCAATGACGTCTGGTGGAACTACGTTACCCTCTTCATTTACAACCGCATTCTCCAGTGTTGTTCTTGGGACTAGAAGATGTAATGGGTCTACGCCTAATTTTATAGCGTGAATTGCAAGTTTAGACTGTTCTAATGAGAATGTGTCAGCTCCTGAATCAGCATCTCGATCCATTTCTGAACCTTCAATAGCCGGTGCGGGTTTGCTATTATGCCCAGTTGGACTTCCTGGGTTAACTCTGCTTGGACGAGCAAATCCACCACTGTTATCGCTTCGTCCATCCTCTAATGACTCTATCCGCTCAGCCTCTTCCTCGGGACTTAGCTTGCGTCCTATGACAAATTTTGGTCCAGTTTCAGGTGATATATTACTCATGCTTATAATATATCATATTTATGCTTATATTACAATACTTTTTGGCTACTTTTAACAGTTTATGATGTCGAGCATTTATATTTAGTCAGGTACTAAAAAACCGGCCGGAGCCGGGTTTTTTATTAAAAAAAGTATTAAACTATACTTTTTTCTTAAGAACTAGGAATCCGTTTCGTGGATTCTCTTCTACCTGTCGGTCATCTGGTAGATCACACGGTTCACCCTTAGCGTTTGTGTCGCTTTTGCTGAAGTAGTAAATCCGCTGTTCTTTGCCACCGCGCAGCTTAGTTACTGATGTGAAAAGGTAGTATGTTACTCCCTTTGAGTTTGTGTGCGAATATTGTGCCATTGTTATTTACTCCTCCTTATTAGTTCGCGTACCCCTAGATTAGAGCACGCCAAGCAAGCTGTCAACAGGTACGACCCCTATAAGCCGTTTTTTAACCTGTTTCTGACTACAAGAGATACTATTGCTACCTCTACCAGCCGAGCGCCAAACCATACAAAACTTACCCCTGTTAAGACTACAAATATTCCGGCTAGATCAGGAGTCCAAATTGGTGAAGCAAAGCTATAAATAAACAAGTTTTTATCGGGCAAAATAACCTGATTTGAACCTGCGCTAGGGTTGTTGTCATTGGCGTACTGAGCTATACACTGTGCAATGCTACTTAAGGGAATTCCACGGCGTTCACAGGCTAATGTGCCCTCAGCATAGACATCCCTATTTTGAGAGCTCTGTGAGGCTTGTATAATAGCCTGTGCTCTGCGGTTATATGTATTTACTAGCTCGATTGGTCGTACAACCTGTGTGTTCATGTGCTTAAAGATGTATTTGTTTAAATCCTCAAGCGCCTGTTCTACACCTATACCGTTTTTATCCGCTAAAATCACCTGATTTCTTAGCTCTACCATCTTTAAGTTATTTTGTCTCAGAAAGAAAAC
This sequence comes from Candidatus Nomurabacteria bacterium, assembly GCA_020631895.1. Lineage (GTDB taxonomy): Bacteria > Patescibacteriota > Saccharimonadia > Saccharimonadales > UBA7683 > JACKGR01. The sequence goes on along the minus strand of JACKGR010000002.1, from coordinate 99,330 downwards.
GGAGCAAATCGCAAAAAATAAAGTTAGAAGCAATAACTCCCAAAGTTTAAAATGCTTTGACTTTACAGACTTTACAAAACGATTTGTTCTCCACCCGTTCATTACAGTTATTGTACCAGATTAGTAGTAGATTCTTCGGTAGCTTCTATTTAATAAATGATTATAATTTATAAGTTTGATATTTGGCATCTGATGCCCGATAATTGGAGTATGAACATATACTTTTCGGGTATCGGCGGTGTCGGTATCGGTCCGCTAGCCATGCTTGCACTTGATGCTGGGTATGCTGTCGGTGGATCAGATATTAAAGAGAGTGATATGACAAAGTTGCTATCCCAAAGAGGTGCCAACGTCAGAATTGGACAAGACGGAAGCCAAATTAAGAGCGAACATAACAAATATCCAATTGATTGGCTTGTACATTCTTCAGCCCTAGCAGATGATCATCCAGAACTAAAATTTGCTAGAGATAACAAAATCAGAACCTCAAAGCGTGATGAGTTTATTAACATTATCTTGAAAGAAAAGAACTTAAGTATGTTGGCAGTTGCCGGGACTCATGGTAAGACAACTACAACTGGCATGTTAATCTGGCTATTTAAATCTCTTAACATTCCGTTTAGCTACTCAGTTGGCACTACTCTAACTTTTGGACCACCAGCTCAGTACCAAAATGGTTCAGAGTATTTTGTATATGAATGCGACGAGTTTGATCGAAACTTTTTACACTTTAATCCAAAAGTTAGTGCGATCACAACTGTGGATTACGACCACGTTGAGACCTACCCAACACAGGATGACTATAATTATGCTTTTACAGATTTTATATCGCAAAGTCGTTACACACTACTGTGGCAACAAACAGCTGACCATTTATCAATCACTGAGAGCTCATCAAACGAAATTTTGTCTGAATCCGACCCAGGACTTAACTCTCTAACCCTAAAAGGAGACCACACTAGGCAAAACGCTTGGCTGGCTATCCAAGCTTTTCACCAACTTTTCCCTAAGTATGAAACAAACCAACTTACAGATATAATTAACCAGTTTCCTGGTACGGATCGTCGATTTGAGAAGATAGCAGATAACCTGTACTCCGATTATGCTCATCTGCCAACAGAAATTTCGGCTACTATTCAAGCAGCACTTGAGGTGAACAAAAACGTAGTTGTAGTCTACCAACCGCACCAGAATGTTCGCCAGTCAGAGATCCTCCGCGAAGGAGGTTATAAAACCTCATTTGTGGGCGCCAAACATGTATATTGGCTACCTACCTTTTTAAGTAGAGAATATAAAGATACACCTACGATTGAACCTACTGAATTAGTCGACAGTACGACTAACAAACAGGGCATTGAGGTATGCAGTATGAACGATGAACTTTGGAAATCGATTCAGTCTCACATTAAAAACGGAGACTTGGTGCTTTGCATGTCCGCCGGCAGTCTCGATGCCTGGATAAGACAACGAGCCAAATCTTAATTTTTTAAAAGTGTAGCATAATTTATTGGTATATCTTGATCTGTAAATCGTTGCTCGTATTGGGTCATTATTTTGTAATCTTCTTGCAGGTTGGATTCATGCAGGTCAAATGATAATTCATTAATTTGCCAATCCTCTTTTACAAATTGCTCCAGGCTCCATAAAAATAAATCACGGCTGTCAGTTTTAAAATTTAAGCTACCCCCGTCAATTAGAAGTTTATCGTAAAGAGAAAGAAAAGTCGGATGAGTTAGACGCCTTCTAATGCTCCTTGCTCTTAAATACGGATCAGGAAATGTTAACCAAATATGATTAAAAGAATCTGGCTTGAAGGCATTACAAAGCTCCTGCATATTTAATCTAACAAAAGCAATGTTAATAATTCCTTCAGCAATTGCCTGTTTTGCACTGGTGTACAGACGATCTGATTTAATATCGGCTGCGACAAAGTTAAGACCAGGGTGTCTTCGCGCCAACTCTAGACTAAACTGAGCATTGCCGGCAGCAATCTCTAATATGCGCGCACGTTCCGTACTGAAAAATTTGTCTAGTTCTTTATCTAGAGAATACCTTGTATCTCCACGCGCAAATGAGAACGTATTTTTATAACTATCAAAGTGAGCAAACTTATATAATTTTCGCTTTCTTGTGATTACCAAATTTAAAAATGGATCCTCAAATTTTATTTTTGCATCAGCCATATCTTCTATAATGCCGGTTGATCTGATGATTGCAATCCAACATTCTGATCGTTAATATCTGCGGGTTCAAAATTACTATAACCAGATAATGCCTTGAGTTCTTTACTAAATGAATCGAGCTTATTTTTTGCGTCAACTATAGATACTGGTGACTTTGTGTCAGCCTGTATATCCTCGACGTCAACAACTGCATTTTTGTTTGGGTCTCCCGGTCTTGCTAAATCAAACTTCCTCTGTGGGCTTATATAATACAGAAAGTACGATACAGCAACCAATGAAAGCGCCACCAAGATAGTCGCCATTAACATACTTATAAGGCTAATATTGGTTCGATCTTCAATTTTAGAATCGTCAGCTACAGAAATTACCGTGTCACTCATTGGATACTCCTGCCGGTGATGATGCCAGCAACTCAGTATAGAGATTTCTAATGGAATTCTGAATTGGGCCACTGAGCATTTCATCTAGATTAACTACGTCTTCGTGAACTACTGCCCTACTGTTTCTGGCATTTTGGAGAGCCCTATCAAAAGCTATGCTGTTTTTGGTGCAGTTTTCAATTTTTGTCACTTTATCCCTATCCTTATCGTACGCTTCATAATCATCGCGAAACTTTGTTATTTGAGTACCAAGTTCATCAGTTTTGGCTCGCAAATCTTTAGCTCCCGGCTGACCGTTATTCTCAAGTCTCTGGACAAATATATCTAGCTTTTGGTACATATATTGATAGGCTTGCATGCGGTTAACTCGTGTTCTTAAATCATTGGATCTTATACTTGCGCCGAGATTCTGCTGAGCTATCTTACACCCACTAATTTCTGAAGACGCTCTAGATTTAGAAGGCAGCAAAAATAGACTAATTAAAATAACAAATAGCACCACAAAACAAAGATTAGAGACTAAGATATTACTTCGACTTTTCACCTAATTATTATACCATTACAAAAGTTGAAATTTTTAGACTATACGTGAGTTTCAGTAATATCAAAATAATTAGTAATTATCACCAACAAATCTAATATCTGAGACGTCCACAACTTTTGCCGACTTTCCGGTCGGTACATCTACTAAATAGTCTGCAGTTTGCGTAGTCGTTACAACTCTAACAACCACAAGTCTATCTGTAACCCATCTAGTTGGCGATTTAAGGCCGCTAAGCTTAGTGACAACTCTCTTGTCATCATTTCCGGTTGAACGAACCATCAAAGCTCCTTGGCCATCAACTTGCTCTGCGTAAACTACTTGGCCACCGTTTGGATTCAACCCAAAATTTAAACTCGAATCTACTCTTCTATCAATTTGCTTTACAGTTCCGCCTTTTACCGTCACGTTATAATAATTACTGTCATCGGCAAGAAGTGTTAGCGATTCATAATTTGATCTAGTTAGTCCAGAAGGTATACGACCCTGCAGTATTGTTTTTGTTGCACCAGATGATAACTCGACACTTGTAAGTGGAGTATTTGCCTCATCTCTATATCCGTCGGCACCTGCAAAGTACACAAAGTTCTGAGCTACGATAGCAACCGAGAAATAATTTGCCTGAGCCAGTTGTTTTTGCTTAGCGTTGCCAACGTTATAGCTAGATATTTTAGAGAATGCCGGATCATCATAATTTAGATTAGCGTCAGACTTTTGATAGACAACTGTATCGTCGCCCCAGTCTAACAATCTAACATCACTGCCCTCGTCAATCTTCTTTAAATTAGACGATGCAAAATCAATAATATAAATTCCTGCTACAACTCTGTTATTAATCACTTTACCTTCGCGATTTGCAACGAGAACACCAAAACGGTTTCCTCGATGAATTGAAAATTGTATAAAGCTAGGATCTTCTTTACCAGTAGCCTCAATTATCTTTTGCTGAGATGAACCATCAATGTTGCTCGAGAATATATCATATTTACCATCACGCTTTGAAATGAAGTAGTTCTTTGCATCAGAAACTAACGCTACCTCTTTTGAGTCTGAAGTGTATGAAGGTTTCACCAGCTGTGATATATATCCAGTTGCACCAACGGAGAGTTTAACTTTTCTGTCGTCGTCTGGTGGGATTACAATACTTGCCCTTCCGGTCTTATCACTTTTGACCGTATCTTTATTTACTCCAACAACCGCCCCGACAATCGGCTCTCCGGTTAACCAATTACGCACATCTAGATTTACTTTAATACCAATTGCTTTAACCTCGATTGTATTTTTTGTCTCAGTTAGTCCAGTAACAACCTGGATATCTTCACGAGAGTAACCATTTTTTTGTATTCTGACATTATGTGGTCCTAATTTGGTGTTCTCAAATGTTCCGCTACCAAACTCATCAGTTGAGGTAAAAAAAGTTTCATCCAGCCAAATTGATGCGTTTGAGATTGGTATCTTGTCGTCTTTTTCTAGCACAGTAATTGTAATGGTTGAGCGTACACCTAGAGCATTTAAAATTGGCCACCTGGTAAAAGGAATCATGAGTGGTAACAATATAATGAGCAGCGCAATTGCGCTAACTATTAACAACTTCTTGCGTTTTAACTTCTTGAGATCTGAATCGCTAAGCTGAGATCTGACGAGTTTTTTTGCCTTTTTTTTTGCCGATTTGAAGTTTTTATCATCCGATATTAAATCATCATCAGAGATATGAACATCTTCAAAGTTACTATCTTCAAACTCTAAGGCTTTGTCTGTACTCTTATCATCGTTAGTCATGAACGATTACCTTAGTGCCAATAGGTGCCCAATCAAAAACCCAATGAGCATCATCATTTGTCATATTTACGCAACCGTGACTGGCTGGGTATCCAAATACCTTACGCCACCAAGCTCCGTGAAGAGCATAATCTTGGTAGAAGTAACTCACCCACTCAACGTTCGGGATGCTGTAGTAGCTACCGTCTGCTTTTGAGCCACCCTGCATCGTTTGAGACCGGTTTTTGTGCCATATTGCAAACTCACCTTTAACGGTATCGTGTCCGCGAACACCAGTTGCAACCGTGAATGTCCTAATAGGCGTTGCTTTCTCATAGGCTGTCGTTCTTTGCTGACTTAAATCAACCTCAATCCATTTATCGTACGCACTCATATTAACGGTCTTATGTACTGCTACCTGGATATTCATTGGCGCTACTACATCTTTACCCTCTGCCAAACTATTTGCGATAGTATTTGATAAGTTTTGTTTGTCGGCCAGCTCTGTCCCGTCTTTACCCTCTTGTATAACTACCTCTTGCCCAGTGGCTTCATCCTTGATCACCTTGGTGTCCTGTGGTGGGCTAGATATCTTTTTTGATATTCCGTCAACATAACTCTGAATTTTTGCTGGATCAATTACCAATCTGACGGATCCGTCTTTTCTCGGCGTAGGTGTGACCCAAGATGCTATATCGCTTGGCCTTGCGATATATGTATAGCCAAGTCCAGTTAATGTTATTTTTCGTTTAACTAAGTTATTAGCTGGTTCTACTAAATTCTTTAATTCTTTTTCGCTTATATTAGGTCCCTTGGATGCAGTTTTAACAGGTATGGATACGGGCTTTAGCTCACTACCGCCTAGCACCAAATCGGCCTTGAGGTTTAAAAGATCCGCTCCTTTACCATCAGCCTGCTTTGTTACAGAAAAAGTAGCGCTTTTAGCATCAAATGCCAACGTCGCATCAACTGGTGGCTGCACTAACTCAGGTATATTGGTTTCAATATACTGAGATAGGAGTGTGTCATTGACAGTAACTACTGCTGCTACTTCAGAAGTCTTCCAGAATTGAAGCTTTGTAAATAGACCTTGTTTACGCTTTGCATTTATTGCATCTTTTACAGTTTTATCAATATCGATTTTGTAACCTATCTCATCAAGCTTTGGGTTTAACTGTTTGGTCTCTGTATTTAATGTTACCTTCATCTCTTTTTTACGAGACTGGAGCAGGCTCGTAATCTGCTCGGCTGATTTTCCACCAATATCCTGACCGGCTACTTCAACATTTGGCATTGCTTTATTCTTATAAAGTTGACCCAATGATGCACTGACCATCAGTCCTAAGACTGCTACTATTCCTAAACCGAAACCGATAAATCTCCACTTAGGTTGAATGGTAGCATTCTTTGGAACGCTGTTACTTCGTTTTTTTGAATGAGTTTTTGCTGCAATCGATTTTTTACTACTCATATCTACGGGAACATCACCAACTGGAGGTTGGATTACTGGACTATGTTGTTCCACTTCAACAGAACTGAGTTCATTTTGATTAGCCGTCTCCGACGTGGCAACAACAGTCTCATCTGATAGCTGAGGGATAATAAGTATATCGGACTCAACGGTATCTACTTTAGACTCTAAATTAGCCTGCTTTTTAGCAGGTTGCTTCTTTTTTGAACGAACTGGTTTTTGGTTACTCTTCTCACCCATTAGGTTCCACTAATCTGTTATTAGAAAATCCTCAACTGGTCCAAGTATACGATATAGCGCTTATATTTACTAGATTAATAAAATGTTGGGGGAAGTCTTATTTTAAAATCGTATCTAGAAGTGCCATTCGAACAAACATACCGTTTCCGGCTTGGTCAAAATACTTTGCTCGAGGGTCATCATCCACCTCAGTTAAAATCTCATCTACTCTTGGCAGGGGGTGCATAACTATTGCGGTCTCGGGTAAATAACTCATGGCCTTTTTATCAATCTTGTACGTTTGATCTATATGAACACCTGCTGGCAACCGTTCTTTTTGTAGCCTTGTCCAGTAAACAACATCAGCATTTTGAAAGGCGCGCTTCATATCTGGCTCTTCCTCGTAAGTTACTCCGCGCCCATCAAGATACTCTTTAATATCATCTGCCATCTGAAGCTCTGGTATTGTATTAAAGACAATATGGTTACCATCAAAACAAGTGAGCAATTTAGCAAGTGATCGAGCTGTTCTTCCATGAAGCAAATCACCTCCCAGTACTACCTTCAGTCCGGAGTGTTTTTTATGAGAATCCCATATTGTATACATATCGAGGAGTGACTGTGTTGGGTGCTCGCCTTTACCATCGCCTGCGTTTATTATTGGTACTTTTGTAACTGCAGCCGCGCGTGCAACTTCACCGGTTTCATGATGTCTGATTACAATAGCATCTGGATAATATTGCTCAAGTACTCGAGCCGTATCCTCAATAGTTTCACCTTTAGCAGCTGAAGAAAATTCTCTGGCATTCTCGGTACTAATGACTGACATTCCCATGTGAGCGGCGGCAGTGGCAAACGACAAGCGAGTTCTGGTTGAAGGCTCATAGAATAAAGTGATCAAAACTTTACCTTCATGCTTTTTAAGTAGTTTATTTTTATCTGTCAGAAATTGAGATTTTATAGAATCAGTTAAAGTAAATAATTCTTCAAGCTGTTTTTTTGTAAACTGGTCAGCTGAAAGAATATGCATCTAAGATATATTACAGCTCATGAACTAGTTATGCAACTTGTCGGTCGTAATCTTCAAGTGCTGAGATTACTGCGGCTTTATAGAACTGAACCACTCCAAGTCGGCCACTTGTTAACACCCCCGTACAATCCCTAGTTTTATCTGAATCAATATCATACACCCTCGCAACGGCGTCAGATAATTCGGTTGCTCCATTTTCGACTAGCACCGCTACCTCCTCAGGCAGGGCAATGCCTTCAGTTATGCCTAAGCCTCGAACACCATTCCTGCCAATAACTTGTACTACTCCAAAATCTACAATCCTGTCGCCAACTCTTTCAATACCTGCTTCTAGACCAACTCCCATATCTGCCCCTGGGGTATTTCTTAAGGAACGCATAGCTCTGTTTAAGGCCCCGATAGAAGTTACACTTAAAGTTAATGGCTGATCCGCAATATCTGATTTTACATCACAAGACAAAATTTCCGCGCTAATTCCACCATAATATGAACCGATAGCAGCTTCAACTGCCTCTAGTTTAACTGCTCTCCTACTACCAACAGCAAACTTCATAACATATCTCCTGTACTTTCAAATAATACTCTTCGGATAAGCGCGACACAAATAGTTGTGTTTAAAAAAACTCTAATCAAAGGTTTATTGCTTTTATTTTGACCCAGAAAGCGTCGGCCCAGTTTTTGTAACTTAGGTTATTAGGGTGAAATAAGTCTGGTGCGAACCCGAAGATACTTTGATTCTCCTGAGTTTGTTTTTGCAGATCAACAAATATAAGATCCGGCCTGCTCTTAAGCCCTTCTTCAATTATTTTACTAGCTTCCTGGGCAGATTTAGTACTTCCAGGACGGCTATTAAATAGTGGCATGTTTGAAACGTAAGTTCCTTTAGGAAGTGTGGCCATCACTTTTTTAAAGTCAGACCGGTAAGCATCTTCGTCAAACTTAGCAACATCATTTGCGCCAATCTCAATAGTCACAACATCTGCTTTGTATTTTTTAATCTCAGGCGCTTGGTACTTTAAATAATCGCTCATCTTAGCTCCCGTCACGCTAAGGTTAACAATCCTTACTTTCTTTCCAGATTGATTCTCAATTCTATTAGCAATCAATCCAACATAACCACGCATCGGACTAGATGCGCCGATTCCCTGAGCCGCCGAATCACCCAGTGCCAAATATGTTATCTCTCCAGGCTCATTTGCCTTATCAAACCAAAAAGATTTATATCTTGAAACGCTGAAATACAAAAACAGAAGACCAAATACTTCTACCACTATAAGAAGCCCTATTAGGAAAACAGATACTGTAAAAATTGTTTTAATAAGATGTCACTTTACGGCGTTAACCTATTAAGATCTCTTGGGAATAAGGTGGCCTCTTTGACGTTATTTAGACCGATGGTTTTTTGGACAAATCTATCTACTCCAAAACCACAACCGCCGTGGACAGGAAGGCCGTATTTAAAGGCTTGGAGATAGTGCTTAAATCCTTCGTGCTCAACATCAAGTCCGGATGACTCCATTTGCTCAATCATCTTCTCGTAATTATTTTCTCTTAGGGGCACGGTGGCAATTTCAATGCCTCTAAATAATAAGTCGCCCCAGGCTACTGTGTCGTCATCATTAAATTTGTGGTAGAACTTACCGGCAACTTTAGGAAAATGAGTTGCGTACACTAAATCACTGCCAAGTTGTTTTCTTGCGTGCTCACAAATCCAACGTTCTTCGTCAGGAGTTAGATCCTTCTCGTCGGTGACGTCTGTCTTTGTTGCCTTTGTATACATCTCGTGAATCTCGGCAATTGTAAATTGCGGGACCGCATCTTCGGTTAATTTAAGCTCGGGAGCATTTAAACTTCTAAGATCGTCTGCGTGCTCTTTGTAGACTTTAATCAACACTGCTTTTGTCATATCAGCGACAATGTTTAAGACTTCGTCGTGGCTCTCTACAAAACCTACTTCAATATCAAGCATCGTAAGCTCAGTCATGTGCCTTGTGGTAGCACTAGGCTCTGCTCGGTAACTGTGACCAATCTCAAATACTCGCTCAAATGCACCAACCATAATTTGCTTGTAAAACTGCGGGCTCTGAGCAAGAGTTGCCATCTTTCCAAAGTAATCTAGTTTAAATACTTCTGCTCCTCCTTCAGTCGGCTCGGCTAATAACTTCGGGGTATCAATCTCGATAAAGTCTCGTTCTTGAAGATATTCGCGAATATATCGGACCATACTTGCACGAATCTTAAAAATCTTTTGCTCGGCGAGGTTTCTTACGTTTAGAACACGGTACTCAAATAATGTATCGAGATTATCTGGCTTGTGACCAATCGGTTTATCGATTTCGATTGGAGGCTCATCGGTTACAGCACTGATAATCTCGAGAGTTGGTTCATGAATTTCTGCTCCGCCTGGCGCTCTATCGTCAGCTACTACGTTTCCGGTCACATTTAGAACTGTGCCAATATGTAAGCCTCGAAGTTTTTCAACTTCATGCTTGTCTTCTATCAAGACCTGAACCAGACCTTTACGATCTCGGACATTTATAAACGTTAATCCACCCATTAATCTTTTTTTATGTATCCATCCACTTATTGTAGCCTGCGAGCCAATCTGTTCTTTTAATCCACTGCTGAGGGTTCGTTTCATCAAAGTTATCTTTCGTTAAATTTACTGGTGTGCTTTATATGGCGGACTATTGAGTGCGATAAAAACCAAGCGAGTTTACGCCTCAGTCCTCGTATCCATATTATTTACCAGCTGTTTCATCTGTTATGAGTATATCAATTTATCTAATCTTTGACTACGCCAATCAGTTGCTTCATCAAGTCTGCGATTGTAACAATGCCTGTAAAGTCTCCGTTAAGATTTCTAACTAGCATTAGATACTGTTTCTCCTGCAAGAATGCCTGTATTAGCTCAGCAAGAGATGTGTCTTCCTCAACCCATACCATCTGAGAGCTCATTATATCCCTAACTCTGCCTTGTTGTTTTGCTGACTGAATATCAGAGATATCGCTGATATCCAGTATTCCTTCTGGCTCTGCGTCCTTATCAACCACAGGGAAAAATCCATGTCCCGTTTTTTGAAGGTCACTTAGAACTATTGGCCCAAGAATCGCCGAAGGTTTTACAACAACAACTTTTCTTATTGAAGTCATAATATCTTTAACTACTTTAGTCTCACTTTCTATGACGCTAATAAGTCGCTGTTTTTGGTTTGAATCTACAACCGAAGCAGGCAGCTTTGATATTTGATCAACTAACTCGATGGTAGATGATGGTTGAAATGATTTACTTCTAGGTGGGACACCTAGAATTACCCAGAGCGGGCCAAGCCAGTGAACGGTTGAAAGTACGATATCCAAAGTAGATTCAAATAACCTAACGGCTAAATTTTGAACAAATTTAATCCTAGACACCAAAACAATAAGTGTGAAGATAAGCAGCGAAAACAACAGTGCAATCAACGGTCCCAGTAGATAAGTTGCCAGTGCTACCGATAGAGTGCCGGCTACTACAAGTTCAACACGCTGAAGTAGCGCAACTTTAGGCAAAAGATTATGAAGTCCATTTATCTGTCTATTGTTTGATCCTGGCTTATCAATTAACATCTGCCTAAGGCTAAAGTCTGACATCTCATATTGTTTTAGACGAACCGAACCAATCATCAATAAAAACAGATAGTCTGTTACCAAGATGACCCACAGTAACGTTCTCATGCTTCTAAGTGTATATTTTTACAATCCATTTGCAAGTGTTCAACAGTAGTTTGCACAAGCCGTGTGATAAAATATAAAGTACTAATTAGATAAGGAACTAAAAATATATGAACCGATTCTGGATAATTCTCACAATTGTTGTCGTTGGACTTGTTGGCTTGTTCTTTATGACAAAAAAAAACACATCTCAAACAAATATAAATAGTGATCCTAAGGCCGTCTCGGAAACCGATCACGTTCGGGGTGACAAAAACTCACCTGTTACTCTAATTGAGTACGCTGACTTCCAATGCCCAGGCTGCAAATCCTACTACCCTATTCTAAAATCGCTTGAATCAAAATATGAAGGAAAAGTAAGATTTGTCTTCAGACACTTCCCACTTATTCAAATTCACCCGAATGCGTTTGCTGCAGCAAGAGCCGCTGAAGCTGCGGGCAATCAGGATAAGTTTTTTGAGATGCATGACAAGCTATATGAGACACAAGACTTATGGGGACAAGCCACCACAAATCAACAAGCTTTATTTGAAGACTACGCCAAAGAGCTAGGTCTTGATATGACTAAGTTTACGGCCGACTACAAAAGTACTGCTGTTGCCGACAGAATAAATGCTGACGTTGAATCAGGCAAGCAGGTGTTTTCTGTTAACTCTACGCCAACCTTTATAATTGATGGTGAAAAGATTAAAAACCCAACTGATGTAGCCGGCTTCTCAAAGTTGCTAGATACGGCAATCGAAAAAGCTACCACCTATAACTCTACAAACTAAAGCTACCAGGCTTAGACAATCGTAAGCATTTTTGACATACTATATCTTAATGGATAGCTCAATATTTGGTGAACTAAGTATAATTATCGGTCTAGCCGTATTATTTGCCTCAGTCATGCGGTTGCTCAAACAGCCACTTTTAATCGGCTACATTCTTGCGGGCATAACAGCAGGACCTGTTTTAGGTTTAATAAATAACACAGACGCAATCGAGAGTTTCTCTAAAATTGGGATCGCCCTACTTCTATTTATCGTGGGTCTTGGACTAAATCCAAAAGTTATTAAGGACATGGGTAAAGTAGCTGTAGTGACCGGGCTAGTCCAAGTACTTAGTACAAGTATTATTGGTGCAATAGTTGTAGCCTTGTTTGGCGTCAACTTCGCCACGGCAATTATTATAGGTGTATCACTTGCATTTAGCAGCACAATCGTGGGGCTGAAGTTGCTGACCGATAAAAAAGAGCAGACTAGGCTATACGGTCGCATTGCGATTGGTGTGCTCCTTGTACAAGATATTCTAGCAACTATTGCCCTTCTGTTTTTATCTATGCAAAAAGAGGGAACCAACTTTTTGACAGGTGCATCCCTTGTACTAAAAGGCGCTTTACTTGTAGCCTTACTGGCACTGATTAGTACTAAGATTTTACCTAGAATTACGAGATTTATGAGTACAAACTCGGAGTATTTATTCTTATTTACTATTGCATGGGGACTAGGCATCGGATCATTATTTGAACACTCTGGCTTCTCGCTTGAGATTGGTGCATTAATAGCTGGAGTTAGCCTGGCAAGCATGCCATATGCTCAGGAAGCCAGCGCCAGACTTAGGCCTGTGCGAGACTTCTTTATCGTAGTCTTCTTTATCTATATGGGTACAAGTCTCAAGCTTTCAGATGTAACAAGTCAATTACCAGAGGCCCTCGCTCTTTCTACAGTAGTTCTACTATTAAATCCTCTAGCAATTATGATCCCACTGGGATTGCTTGGTCACGCCAAACGCAACAGCTTTAAAGTTGGAATCATGATGGCTCAGGTCAGCGAGTTCTCCCTTATATTTGTAATCTTAGCTAGAAACCTTGATGTAGTTGGCCGCGAAGTTGTCAGCCTAATTACTTTAACTGCATTAATCACAATAGCCATCAGTTGTTACATGATAATTTACGATGATCAGTTATTTGATTTTCTTCAAAGACACTTCAAGTTTTTTGAATCCAGACGCCAAGAAAAACATGAACGCAGAGCAAGTTACGACATAATCCAATTTGGCTTCAACAAAGGGGGGGCTGAATTAATAAAAACCTTCCAGGAGATGCCCCGAAAAAAACTCATAGTGGTTGATTATGATCCAGAGGCGATCGAGCATCTTGAGAACCGGAAAGTACATTATATATACGGTGATGCCACAGATATTGAATTATTAGACGAGCTCAATATAGAAGACGCTAGATTAATAGTAAGCACAATTACCCACTACCCGACTAACCGGTTCTTGATTGAGTACATTGAGAAGATAAACCAAAAGGCAGTTATCATATCTAGGGCTGACACAGCCGAAGAGGCTGCTGAACTATATGGACTCGGTGCAAATTACGTAATGGTACCTCACTATGTTGGCACAGAAAAACTCAGCAACTTTATTTCTAGACATGGTCTCAGCAAAAAAGATTTTGAGAAGAATAAAGATCGTCACTTAAATCAACTCAGAAACACGTACGACCTTCAAGACATCGACAGCGATGCCAACTCTTAACTATACAGCTGGTGCTCCTGGGCGTAACCTAAAACATCGCTTGGTATGTTATCAACTGATTGATGGCCTTTTATCTTCTGTCTTATTAAGCTCGAGCTAATTCTCGGATGCGATGAATCTAATATTATCAATGATTTTTTTGGTATCTTATTATTCAATAAAGTAAGTTTTCGATTCAGCCAATCAATATTGTGGTCATCTCTCAGGGCTACAATAAATCCACCGTATTCATTGTCCGATAAAATATCGGCCCATTGATGTATATGTTCAAAAATATCCGACCCTACCAAAAACCAATATTCGTTATTTGCGCCATAATGTTTTTTTGCAACTGTCATCATATCTCTCATTGTGTGCTTGTGAGCTAGCTGATTTGCAAAGTCATAATCATGATCAACTTGCTGGACTGATTCAGTCGCCCTTTCAACCATAGCCTGGCGATGATCCCAGCTGGCTTCAGGCTTTTTTCTGTAAGGCTCTTTCTCAGCAACTATAATTACCCTATCAAGCGAGCCTGATTGTATTGCCTCTGCAGCAAAACCGATATGACCATCATGAATCGGGTCAAACGTACCTGCATAAATACCTATCTTCATGCTGCTATCTTCTCATACTTTGTGTCTTTTGGCATTCTACCTTTATGCCTCTTATTCTCACTTATTAATTGAGTTACAAACCAATCTATTATCCCGACATTTTTTGTGGCCAGCTTACCAAACTCACGTTTAATTTTGGCTTGTTTACGAGACTTACTAATTACTGCACCGGTACAAATTTCTACACAGCCACTACAGCTACCACAAGTTATTGTCCCGTTCTCTTGTGTAGCCGTGACATTTTTCTCCTGGCACAGTGGACAGTTGGTTGTGAATACTTTTCGCATAAATGCGCTAGCTAGCTGATCAGCTGACATTTCAAAAATACTCTGCTGTCTACTGTTGCTCGGGCCATCACCAGGGCAGCCATACTCTTCTGTACCTTGTTGTCGATGTTCCTCAACCCCAGAAACTCCAATATCTACAGCTTCTGAAATATCAGCCGTGATTTTGACAGATTTTCGATCATATAAGTTTCGTAGTGTGGACCAAATAATCGCATCAGCTCCTTGTCTAGCAACGTAGAGGGCTGGGTAGAAGTCCTGTTCTTTTATTTGAGCCATATTTATTACTCTCAAAACTGAATCTCTCATGTCACCTTCAAGCTCATAGCTGCCGTCCGATTTTTTTATAGATAGTAGTTGTCTCATATATTTATGATCAACTAAAAATTCTCCTGATACTAGACTCTCGGCAACACGCTCAATTATAGACTCTGATGCGCTAAGCGCCTGGCCGAACTCAGTAGTTTCCACAAGATAGGTCACGTCCTCTCGCGGATATTGGTCTGGCTGTAAACCGTGGAAAGTCTGCATGCCGGTCTCGCGCCAATGGATTTCATCAAACGAAGTTCTAAGTTGCTCAGCTATATCAACATTTGCATCGGGTAAAAAAACAGTTCTTTGACTCGGCATCACCTCTCGATCCAAGATGGCAACTGGCCGGCCAGAGACTATCGACGTTGCTTCAGCAAGATGTTCTGGCTCGGCGTTGAATAGACTACACGTCTGTAGCCTGATACCTTTTGCAGTTTTTGTAGCTACCCACACCATCGCCAAGCCTTCTCTGGGTCTATAATTATAGTCCTCCAATATTTCTGCTGGTACGCCGATATCCTCAGGGCTAGGATTAGGAGAATTTATTACTACGGTAGTTCCAATTGGAACATTTAAATCAGAGGCAAGGTCCTGTAAAAATACAGCATGATTGATATCGGTCCCAAATCGCTCTAGTAAAAAATTAAGCCTTGGATCGTCCTGCACATGTTTTGCGGCCTTGTCGAATCCCCTAGTGAATATTTTTACAAACATTTCACCATCTTCAGCCTTTAAACAGCCATCGATATTATCGTACTCAAAAGCTGTTATAAATGGTTCGCCCAACTTCTCAATAGCTATGCCTTTTCGCTCGTTTCGCACTCTCTGGCGGGTTTCTGTAGTTACAAAACCGTACATTTGAATGTCTCGAGCCATATATGCCGCCTGGCCAAATCCTGACACCAACCAATCCTCGTAATCAGGATAGTTACTTTCCATCCGAGCCTGGGATGAACTCTTGATGTTTAATCCCTCATTTAAAACCGCGTATTTACCCAACATAAAAAACTCCTGCTTTTTGTTTTACCAAGCAAGAGATTTAAATACTTAAATTTATTTCTTCTGCTCGGAAGGTGTTATCTTTATGAAAATATGTATCGGACTCAAATGCGTATAACGCAAACCGTTGCGGCACAGTGCCGGAGTTAAGACTAGATCTATTACCGGACTTCCATATTATCTAAGACTGAATTGTTAAACTGTATTAAAGTATATCCCTAATGAGCGTAGTTAGCAATAACCCTACGCTACATCTAGCGTATATTGAACAATAGCTTAATGGTCCAAGCAATTTGGGAAAGCGGAGTTAAATCAGATTTAACTCCGCTTTTATTTGTATATTTTATACCGTCTTTTAGGTTTGTGTAATTTTAAATGCTTATGCTAGTATTAATATATGGCTAAAATTAATAAGAAACCGAAAAAAAGCTTCAAAACCCGTGTAATGAAGGTCGTTGAGAGCGACCTGTTTACTGCAATTGCAATCTCATCTGTTGTTTTAAACTTACTTTTTCTTGCTAGTGTCTTCGTACTGACAAGCACTGATACTTTTGATCGCAGATTCTATGAAAGCTCAAGATCAAAATACTGTCAGAACATAGATGGTGTAATTGATAGAGCAGTTGAACTTGGAAACGAAAAAGCAGCCGTCAAAGAGTGGCAAGTCACTTGTATATCTAAAGAATTCTCTCCCTTTTATAAAGAGGCTTTAGACAAATTTAACGCTCAATATCCAAACTAAAAATAGTACAGATTTTACTTACCGGATTTTTTGTCTTGTATCTTCTGGTGAATCGCGTGAAATTGCTCCTGTAGCTCATCAAGCTCGGAATCGTTTAAATCCTCCACATCGACAAATTTAGATCTTGCACCATGACTAGCTTTTATAAGTTCGTCTAGCTTAAGTTGCATAGCCTTGCCATCACGGTTCTGAGTATTCTGAATTACAAATACCATCAGAAAGGTTACGATTGTTGTGCCGGTATTAATAATAAGCTGCCAGGTGTCAGAGTAACTAAAGATTGGACCCATTAAACCCCATATCAAGATAACGAAAATTGCTATAAAAAATGCCCACGCATTCCCTAATTTATTAGATATTTTAACTGATAACTTGTGAAACGAGTCTTGCCTAGATGCTTTTTGCTGAGCTGCCTCGACATCTGAATCACTTCTTACTACTATTACTTTAAATTTGTTGAATTTTGTTCCCATACCAACATTATACATACATTGTGTGGTTCTGTATTAATTATCTTTTTATTGCTACAATAACAGTTGTAGAAGCAAAAATATAATGACAATCATATTCAAAACGACTAAACTAGTGAGCCTACTGACTATTATTATAAGTCTTTTGTTTGGATTAATAATTTCTAAGCCAACAGCAGCACTTGGTACTGCTCATTTTACGTTGTCTCCATCATCCGGGACTTTTGAGATTAATTCAACTATTTCCTTTAATGTTAACGTCAAGCTATCAAATTCATATAACGCTGCGTGGGCAAATATTTATTATGACAGCGCAAAGTTTAAATATATTGACACAACAATCGGTTCAGCTTTTAATGGTGAAAAATCTATAACTTCAAAATCAAACAGCTCAGGCCCATATATAGAGATTAAGGGCTCAAGAAATTCGGGCGGAAACTTAACTGGCCAACATACTCTTGCCACGCTAAGATTTAAGATGAAGACAACGGGTGGAACATATCTAAATTTTGGATCAAAAACTGCCCTGCTTTACCCAACTACACAGTACACAACATCATCCACAAATGGTAACTATTCAATAGTGTCTCCTCCAAGCCCTCCGCCACCTACCCCCACACCGACTCCTACACCGACTCCGACTCCTACACCGACTCCGACACCAAGTCCGGCTCCTGCACCGGCTCCTAAACCGGCTCCTGCCCCACGTGCCCAAACTCCTGTTAAAGCACCCACCCAATCTCCGGTAACTAAAAGTGGTCTACAAATCAGCGATTTTAAAATTACGGACGTAAGTTACGCATCAGCGATTTTGAGCTGGAAGACCAACAAAGACGCAACCGCTAAAGTTAACTTTAGCACTGACAAGAATGACCTTTCATCGGAGAAGAAAGTTGAGACCAAGACAACAGAACACCAAATTATCCTAACCGATAAAGATCTACACGCCGGAAAGAGTTATTTTTTAAGAATCACAAGTGATGATGGCAGTGGGCCAGTAACGATAGATGGTGAATTTGGCACTAGATTTATCCCGGTGATAGTAAAGGTGACAGACACTGCTGACAGAGAACTTGGCGATGTGTCTGTAACTATTGATGGTCAAACTGGCATAACAGCTGACAACGGTGAAACTGAATTTGAGCTAAGTGATGGCGACATTACTATCTACGTAAGCAAAGGTAAATTAAACAAAGAGCTCTCAGCAATCGTTGAGATCCCGGATGAAGGAGATGATCCGCAAACCATAACCTTGGCTCTAGGCAATAGTAACGTGGCCACTGTCACTAACTCTGCTACAAATAAAGGCGGTTTGTCTTTTTGGAGAATATCTGGAATATTTATAGTTATCATTGCAGCAGGAGCAGCAGTGTACATTTTTATAATAAGACGTAGATTTGGAAGATCCTCCAGGATAGTCGGTGATGTTCTAGAGGCGGAAAATTATGTTCAGCCAGTTGCTCCACCTATTTTACCTGAGCTACCAAGAAGTTCTAAAACTGAATCGGTAAACAACCAGCCTATACACCATGAGTCTATTGCCGAACTTGTCAAAAAGAAGAGCCAGGTATCTCATAATCCCCCAGAGGCTCCAGCAAAACCAGTAGTTTCTCCATTAAATTTATCACCGACAGGGCAAGAAATCCCGCGGCATACTTCATTAAAGGAGATGGTTAAATTACCAGAAAAAGAAAAATCTAGTGAAGACTTGCCCCTAAAAAATGATTTGCCGACTTCACCTGAGCCAAGCAAGCACAAGAACACCAGCAAAAAACGGAATCCTGAAAACGAAATCATTATAGAACATTAAATATACTATAAGCTTGTGTTTATCCGTCTATTAACTGTTAGACTCGGATTATATGTCTAATGTAACTCTGACAAAGCACTACGGGCCCCGGGAAATAGCTCCGAAATCATTGTGGACAGGTTTAACAAGATATAATACCGCAATTGGCTCGTGGCAACATATTCAAAAAAGGGCACTCGGAGAGAAAGCTCTATCTGGCTCGGGAATATGGCTACCAATTAGCGCCTCGAGTGAACAGGATTTTGATGCAGTTGCAGACAAAATTAGGGCAGCCAAATCTGCAGGCGACCTTCTAATTGAGCCCGGGCAATATGAATTAGCCATGGCGATAATAGAGGGTACAGAAGTTAGTGATGGTGGCTGCTGGCTGGGAGCAACAGAGCCCGACAGCCTGAGACTTATGACTGAGATAGATACAGAGCACAAGATACTTGAGGATGATGGTGCGATTGACCTTGTCAGGCAATGTGATACGCCCAGTTGCATTTATCATAGGCACTACGACTTCACCTTTAATGTTCCGAGTGGGCGACGCGAACTCGTCTATCCAAATCATAAATTCTATAGGGCTGTCGATGATGGAATACTGACAGCTTGGGCAGATATTTTGCCCGATGTTCAAAAGTCTAGGGCGGCGCTAGAAGTCTTCCGCGAACAATCAATGCCCTTTGTGGATCCGAATGATTCCCTACTGTCAGTAGATGGAATATCTCAAATATGCCTGGTGCCAACAACTGGTTGCTGGTTTGTTAGAAAGTATTATATGACTCCGACGGGTAAGAAATCGCCGAAAGGGTGGCAGTATGACGGATATGGCAGGCTTAGGGTTCCAAGCCCGAAGGCTAAAGAGCACAATTACATCAAATATTCTACCCTAGCTCATAGAATAGTTTGGATGGTTAGCGGGCGCCCGCTTCCCGACCCTAAAGAATATGTCTTAAATCATAAGTGCGGTTTTAGGCCATGCGCCAACCCTGAGCATCTTGAAAAAATGACACCACAGCAAAATAATATCCACGGATTAATGATGGAACTCGCCTCCGCTATGATCTCCGACCCAACAAAAATTACGGACGGCATTTCTCAACTTATTAAAGCCTCCAGAGTTATAGGATATGACCCAAGCTTAGTTGAAGCTTTCTGGGGAGTACAGCTATCTTGATACAGGGGCTGTCACTTCAGCCAGTGTGTATTCGCCTTTTTTGCTCTTAATACTTGTCGTGCAATTTTGTTTTTGTAGTAGCTGTTTTGCAATTGAAAGGCCTAGACCATGGCCTTTATCTCTGGATTTATTTCTGTGACCTTGAGATTGATAAAATCTATCAAATACATGCGGCAAATCTGACTTGTCGATTCCTTGACCAAAATCCTTGATGCTAATGACTACCTTGTCTTTTGATAATCTACTTTCGACTAAGACCTGTCCCCCCTCTTTACTAAACTTAATTGCATTATCAAGTAATATAACCAGGCTCTCGATAAATGTACTTTTGTCGACTTTTATTTTAGCTTGATTGTTGTTAGTCGTTATAGCAATATTAATCCCTTTTACTTTTGCAATTGGTTCTAGTTTTTTAACTGTATTTTTTAAAAGTTGCTCTACCGGATAGGCTTTAATAGTGATTGGCTGCTCTTCGAGACGTGCTAAACTCAACAAACCATGAGTTAGATTTGTAATCGAATCAATCTCCTCAAGGTTGCTCACTAAAACATTACGTGCCTCTTTGTCAGTAATCTTTTTTTGCATCATCAGGACCTCAATCTCTGTCTTCATTGCGGCAAGCGGAGTTCTAAGCTCGTGACTAGCGTCTGCCGTAAACTGTTCTAGTGCTTTATGCGATTCTTCTATTGGCTTTAAACTTGATCTTGCAAGAACATAACTGAGAAAACCGGATATTAAAAATATAAACAGATTTGCTACTACTAGATTTCCCAAAAGATGTTCTTTGGAATCCTTAATTACCTCAGCTCTATTTTTTATAAACTGTCGCTGAAATTTTGGCGGCAACATCATCTCATCACCTGGATAATTATCAATGAATGAGCCTTGGCGAGCAAAACCCCTATCAAGTTCTCTTGCTGATAAGTTATATAAAGTCGCGCTAAACAAAAAACTTATGACCATAATTATCACTAAATAAAGACCTGCCAGTCTAACAGAAGTTTTGTGAAACATTATCTATTTGCCCCAAATACATATCCAAAGCCACGCTTTGTTGAAATCAGTTGTTTTGATTTTTTAAAAGGCTTGTCAATTTTGGCTCTCAAGTAGCCGATGTAAACCTCTACTGTATTTGGCAGAATGTCTGAATCATAATCCCAAACGTGCCCAATTAGCGTATCTTTACTAAGAGGACGACCAGGATTCTGCATAAAATACTCGAGTAGTGCAAACTCTTTTTGCGACAGATCAATATTTTTATCACCACGTTTAACTACAGCCGATTGAGGATCCAATGTTAAATCGTCGCATGACAGTATTGTTGACTTAGCGGTTTGGGGACGCCTTAAAAGAGCTCTAACACGCGCTATTAACTCGACAAATGCAAAGGGCTTTACTAAGTAATCATCGGCACCGGTATTTAATCCTGCGGCACGATCAAGCACAGTATCTTTAGCTGTTAAAAATAAGATGGGGGGTCTGAATATTATTTTTGCGAACTTTTTGCAAAATTGAAAGTCCATCCATGCCGGGTAGCATGCGATCTAAAATCACTAGGTCGTAAGGCTCACCCAGGGCCATCGCCAGGCCACCGTCGCCCTCATAAGCAACATCAACTGCGTACTTTTGAGTCTCAAGGCCTCGCTTAATTGAATTCGCAATCTTCACTTCATCTTCTACCACTAGTATTCTCATACTCAGTATTATAGCTGTTTATATGAGATTAAGCTGAAAACGTCACCTTTTTAGGGGTGACGTTTTAAGCTCCAATTTTATTAACTACTAGTATTCTACTTGTCGCTCACCCATCGGTCCGCCTTTATGACGACCCTCTGGACCGCCCTTAAAGACACCCTTTAGCTTTGTGAGATCAAGGTTATTATCCTGTGCCCAAGCCTCTAACTCGGCCTTCTTCTCGTCATGTCTTGTACAGTGAGACTGTCTATCTTTTGAGGAGGCGTTTTCGTAGGTAGAAAGTGGAGCTAATTAGTAGGCCACCAGCTAATGCAATGTAGAGGTAGGCGTTTTGGCCGGTGGCGGCCAAAACAGCGCCAGACTCTGTAACAGTGATTGTTACTGTGGCCGTGGTGGTACCACCGTTGCCGTCGTCTATTAGGACAGTTAGGGTGTAGGTACCGACTGGGACATTGGCGCGGGTGGTAGTGATGTTGCCATTGGCTGAGTTAATAGCAAAGTAGCCTGCACCGTTACCGGCTGTGATGCTGTAAGTCAAAGTATCGCCGTTGGCATCTGTTGCGCCGTAGCTAGAACCGGCTACGACAACTGCTCCAGAAGCAGTGTCTGAGGATACTATTGTAGTAGCTACGCTAGCATTAGTGACCGTTGGGGCTATTGGGCAGGTGGCGTTGTCGTAGCTGAGGGTAATAGTTGGCAAGCCAAGTTCTGCAGTTCCTTGATAATGTTGACCATTAACTGTGGCAGCCTCAAAGTTTACAAAAGTATATATATTAGCCAGGTTACCGGCGGATGTACTATAAGTCTGCACAGCAGAATCCGTATATGATCCCACTGTTGATCTATCGTCTATGCTAAACCCAGCAAGTGTCGGCCCGCTCAAATCTATTAGTCCTCCGTTTATAGTATGGCCATCGTTACCGGGTGATGCATCAGTTAACTCACGCGTATAGCTACTGACCGAGATATCTACAGGTGTTTCATCTGAACAAGTGGTGAGCACCGACGGGATAGTTATCATTGAAAGTTCATTGCCCGATCCACCGGCTGGTTCTGGGCTATCAAGCCCTGGGTTAATAACCGTTCCCGGTGTATTGCGAGATGCAATAGTTTCGATTGGCGGAGGGGTATTAGCCTGCGCCAATGCCAAGAGATCTCCACTAGCCGGTTGCCAAGCGGTTGGGGTTATTGTTTCGGTGGCTGCGGCCGCATAGGCTGGTGTGGCCGATAATATTATTGGAGAAACTAAGCTAATAATAAACATCATTAGGGCACTAATTGTTGGTATTTTTTTAGTTATTTTCATTTTTTTCTAGTCCTTTGTAATTATTATTAATAATTGTAGTGTATTGAACTTATGCTTGTCAAGTTTTATTAGCCATGTATCAACCTTCTTGATTTATGCTTGTAAATTTGCCAGAAACCAACGCTACCAAAGGCAATTAAGCCACCTGCTAACGATGCCAGCCAAGCCATGTTTTCACCAGTGTCAGCTAATGCACTTACAGCATTATTACTTACAGCCAAGCCTGTTGGGTCTACAATTACGCCATTGGCCGCGCCGTCATTGTCTAGAGCTCCCCCATCGGTTATATCAAAGCTAAGTAGTAACGACGAAGACCCGCCAATACTAGTTTGTTGAACCGTATTGCCTGGAATATCTATATAGGTTTGGGTAGCAGTTTTGTACTTGCGCGGAGTCACTTGGCTGGGCTGAAGATTGGTATAAAAATATAATTGAATTGCATTAGTAGAGCCCGAAGCGACACTCATACTAAAGTTAGCTAGATCAAGCGGATAGGTTTTGCCATTGTCAGGTACTGGTAATGTACTGGCGGCCACCACATTGGCGGATGTTATCGATGTTGTGGCGGGCACAACTAAGGTAACGTAGGCTTGAGTGGTGGTGTTTACAAAAGATGCCACATTTTGCTGATGCTTGTCAGGAATACCGTCGTTATTACCGTCGCCATTATTAGGAGCTGTGGCTTCTACTACGTCGTTAACAGAATCTTGATCGACATCACAGTTCACCGTTGGCGTCGTAACACACGCTTCTGAATACAGGGCACTACTAAGCTGAGCGACTTCGGCGTTGCTTAGCGCACGGTTTTGAATTGCCACATTGTGCACTGTCCAACCAGGCCCAAACAACATTTCACCTAGGCTTAATACACTGCCTACTGATGCTAGATTATTGCTGGTAGTAATCTCTACGCCGTTTCTAAACAAAGTCCAGGTGCCGGCATCTCTGTCAGCTCTAAAAGTAATGCGCTGACGCCCGGCTACCATGCTACTAGACAAGCCACCACCATAGTTATTACTGGAGTCACGGGCTGCCGTCACTAACGGTGTGGCGGGAACTGCCTGTGGAACGTTTTCCATCACCCATCCCCCTGGGCTAAGCGGCAATGAGCTGTTCGCATAGGTCCACGCCATACGTGATTGGTTAGTAATATCTTCAGGCGTTAAGTCAAGCGTTACTGTAAGGCCACCTGTGGTATCTGGGATATCAAACGCAGAGCTATTGGGAATATAGAAGCCGTAGCGGGATTTATACGGAGGCGATAATGGAAATGCTGTTTTTATACCAGCGCTTTGATTGCCGGAATTTGGCACGTAAACAGCAGTGGCCTTGGTTTCGGCTGGGTTTGTGGCTGTGCCGGTCGAAATTGCGTCTAAAGCATTACCTCCGGTGCCTTCATTGACCCAAGGATCACCATCTACCCACGAATTACTTAGATTGGAGGAGCGCAATAGAAGTGATGATTCGGAAAGCAGTGGATTTGAAGGCGCTGTAGCACTCGCCACTCTTGCCTGGGAGACGAAATGACTCATGACAAGTATAAGTACTAATAACATTGGTAGAATTTTTGTTTGTTTTATCATTATTTTGTTCATTGAATCCTGCTTAAATAATTATGTCTATTTTTAATATAACTTCAGATAATCAAATTATGACAAATATGATTATTGTTTTTTGAAAGTATAACTCCTTATAAAAGGTACTGGATGAGCCCCGGGTACTCTTCAACTGCTTTATATACTATACTACAAAATCGCTTATGGCAATAGATGTTTTGTACAGTGAGACTGTCTATCTATTGAGGAGGCGTTTTTGTAGGTAGAAAGTGGAGCTTATTAGTAGTCCACCAGCAAGAGCTAAATAGACGTGGGTGTTTTGGCCGATATTGACCATACTATCTATTACATCAACTCTTTAGCAAACTCGATGAGCTTATCTTTATCCCCTAATTTGCCCTGTGTTTGGTTTGTATTAGATATCAAAACCGTAACTAGAGTGTCTTTGTTGTAGAATTTTATGGTAATGTTTTTTTGTTTGCTAGTACCAGAAATGTCGAATTCTTGGTAGATACCAATGTCTCCTAGGCCATCTATTTTTTCTGCTTTAATTCGATCATTCTTTAGCTTAAGACTTTCTTCGAGTTGCTTAACATTTTGATTCGTTTGACTAGGCGACTTATCGGTTGCAAATGAGATACTGATTTTGTAAAACTTTTTAGCTTCAGGATTGCTCACCGATAAAGTGCAGTTTTCTTGGATGAGTCTGGCGGTTTCTTGACGGCTAACGCCGCTGGCTACCAATTCAACTTCACCTGAATTAAAAATTTTGGTAGCATTTTTAACATCTATTTTTGAACAATTTGGTGCAAAAGACTTGACGTCGTTTACCGTGACTGGCTTGTTAACCGATTCATTCTGCTTATTCGACTCGTTTCCAGGCTCTCTGCTTTTAATGCCATAAGCTAAGCCAACTGCCACTAATACTAGAGCGCTAAAGCCAATTATGAAGATATATTTTGTTTTTTGCCTAAATGATTTTTTCATAAACCTCTCCTGTTATCCGAGTATACATCGGGTGCAATTATAGAAAAACGTACGTAGTTATATCAGTATTAGATATTCTTATCAAGGACGGGTAGATTATTCTAGCGAGAGGCAAGGCGTTGTTTTTTCTTGCTCGACATCAACCTATGCGTACCAATTGCACCAAGGCTTAATAGCGCTACAGCAACTAGTATGATGAGTTTTTGGTTGTCGCCAGTATCAGCCAGTGGGTCTGAGCTTGCAGGCACTTGTAAGTAGTCAGGGATACCATCGTTATTTTCATCACCTAGTTCATTAACGGTTAGTATGCCGTCGTTATCATCGTCGGTATCTAGGTAGTTTGGTGTGCCGTCGCCGTCTGTGTCGGTAGCAGTTGGGTCGCCAGGGCTGCTAACGTCTTCGTCGATAGTTGGTACGGTGTCGTTATCATCGTCGGTATCTAGGTAGTTTGGTGTGCCGTCGCCGTCTGTGTCGGTAGCAGTTGGGTCGCCAGGGCTGCTAACGTCTTCGTCGATAGTTGGTACGGTGTCGTTATCATCGTCGGTATCTAGGTAGTTTGGTGTGCCGTCGCCGTCTGTGTCGGTAGCAGTTGGGTCGCCAGGGCTGCTAACGTCTTCGTCGATAGTTGGTACGGTGTCGTTATCATCGTCGGTATCTAGGTAGTTTGGTGTGCCGTCGCCGTCTGTGTCGGTAGCAGTTGGGTCGCCAGGGCTGCTAACGTCTTCGTCGATAGTTGGTACGGTGTCGTTATCATCGTCGGTATCTAGGTAGTTTGGTGTGCCGTCGCCGTCTGTGTCGGTAGCAGTTGGGTCGCCAGGGCTGCTAACGTCTTCGTCGATAGTTGGTACGGTGTCGTTATCATCGTCGGTATCTAGGTAGTTTGGTGTGCCGTCGCCGTCTGTGTCGGTAGCAGTTGGGTCGCCAGGGCTGCTAACGTCTTCGTCGATAGTTGGTACGGTGTCGTTATCATCGTCGGTATCTAGGTAGTTTGGTGTGCCGTCGCCGTCTGTGTCGGTAGCAGTTGGGTCACCAGGACTGCTAACGTCTTCGTCGATAGTTGGTACGGTGTCGTTATCATCGTCGGTATCTAGGTAGTTTGGTGTGCCGTCGCCGTCTGTGTCGGTAGCAGTTGGGTCACCAGGACTGCTAACGTCTTCGTCGATAGTTGGTACGGTGTCGTTATCATCGTCGGTATCGCGCCAGTCACGAGTGGTATCGCTGTCGCTATCTTGTAATGGTGCATTGGAGCCAACAGGGTTTAGGGCTGGATCAGGTGACGAGTTATCAAATGTATCGTAGGCATCGTCTAGGCCGTCACCATCAGCATCAGCATTGTCTGGTGAAACATCGGCTATGCCATCGGCATTGCTATCATGTCCCTCGATACTATCTGGTACGGTGTCATTGTCACTGTCAGTGTCTTGAAAGTCCGGTGTGGTATCACCATCAGTGTCAGCAATAACTATGGCTGTACCGCCATCGTCGGTATCGTAGGCGTCATCTAGGCCGTCGTTGTCGGTATCATTACCTGTTGGCGGGACGTAGGTTGCGTCCTCGGCTTGTGCTTCTACGTTGTCGACAATGCCGTCACCATCGCTGTCAATATCTAGGCTATCTGGTGTACCGTCACCATCTGTGTCGGTAACACCTGATCCTTCGTCGGTATCAAGGATACCGTCGTGATCGTCGTCGGTGTCAATTGAGTTGATAATGCCGTCGCCATCAGTATCATAGCCGCTAAACTCACTCGTCGCCCCAAAACCGTCTCCGCTACCGTCAATCTCAGTAATCGTAGCCGAAATATATTGACCAGCTGTACCAGCAAACGTATGCGAAAAGCTTTCTAACCCAGCGGCACCTGTAGCGGTAATATTGACAGTGCTTAGTAAGGTTTCGCCCTCGCCATTACCCGATGGATCAGCAGCGGTATTGCCAAAAAATTCAACTCGATAGTCGCCGGCCGGAACATCAACTTTGTAATTAACGGTATAGTTACCGCCACCGTAGGTCGGGGTTGCCAGTACCGGGTAGTTCAGGTAGTCGTTAGGTCCGGAATCGGCATCTTCAGCATCATTAGCCGTTACGCTAGCGCTGGTGAAAGTTACAAAATCATTTGTTTCTACTAAATCAATACCGAGACCCGATATTGTACCGCCATCGTTATCATAAATGCTATTGCCAATGATGGTGTTGGTTGCCGGTGTAAAAGCACCGAATTTCATTACTGCTATTCCCAGTTTGTTGCCAGCGATAATGTTGCCTTCGCCAGCGCCACTACCACCAATTAGGTTATTCGATGCGGTCATTAGTACTGGCATCGCCGTATAATTGCCATAGCCGGTTGATACGTTACCATCCGTATCGGTACCGAGATAATTGCCCTGTATGGTGTTGTCAGAACCGAGCACATCTATAGCTGTCCCCAATCCAGGAGTATCATGACAAGAGATTACATTACGAGCCGCAGCACTATTGCCACCGATAGTGTTACCGTTACCAAGAATCGACATTCCCTGGCCAGTCCCATTACCTATACATAGGCCATTACTACCAACCCCAATCCAGTTGCCCTGGATGATATTATTGTCATTACCACCACCCATACTAATTCCGTCTAAAGCGCCGGACATGATGTTGCCTTCACCGGCACCAGTACCACCTATTTGGTTATTACTACTGCCAGCTAGCATATTTACGCCAGCACCCATTTCGGAGGCTGCTGCAGTTCCGGCAACATTAGTGCTTATATTATTGCACTGTATAGCTATAGAACTAGCACGTAGATTAATCGCGTTTACAGATGAAAGACCGGTTTTCACATTATTTACTACAAGACCCTTAACGCTTGATCCATTGCTCCCTGTTTCAAAAAAAAGATTGTTTCCGGTGTTGTTAATAGTTGCGCCACTTAGCTCAATCAGCAGATTCCTGTCAGCAAAGTTTGTTCCACAGGTTGCCCCACCCGGTTGAGTGGTGCCGTCAATCGCTACCACGCTTGTAATGCTCGGCAGTGGAGTACTTGGAGTAATTGTTACCAGACCTGTCCCGATAGAAAAAGCGATTGTGTCAGATCCAGAACCAGCAGTACACTCACCAACACTCACCCCAGATGCCGTATCTGAATTAGCTGATGTGATTGCTTCACGTAAGGTACAAGCCCCATCATCAGCAACGGTATCAAGATTTGAGTTTACCGTAATAGTAGCCGCCGCAAACACCTGCTGACTGCCCAGAAGGCTGACTACTGGTAAAATTAACAAAATTGCTAAACTTATTATTAGTGATTTCTTAATCATTTTCTTTTTTATCCCTTGCCCTACACTAACTTTATTTATTATTGACATTATAATACTACAACACTTATGCTTAAACAATACTTATTTTATTGGCGGGATGTCTATCTTTTGAAGAGGCGTTTGCGTAAGTAGAAAGTTGAGCTAATTATTAGGGAGATATAGAGGACGTTCCTCTATGGGTGTTAATTATTGGCAGTAGGCTATAATCAGATTATGCCTTCTCGGAACGTATCCAAACAACAACTTCCAGAATCGTATTATCATGTTTATGCTCGGGGATCTAACAAGCAAAAGATCTTTATTGATTCTACTGACTACAATTATTTCTTGAGCTTGTTCGACCGCTATTTGTCAAAGTGTCAGGCTATCAGTAAGACGGGAGAGGCATACCCCCACTACGCTGGGAAAGTTAATGTAGTTGCATATTGTTTAATGAGTAATCATTTCCACTTGCTTGTCTATCAAAAAAAGTTGCCTTATTTAGAGAAACTAATGCGCAGTATCATGACCAGCTACAGCCGTTACTTCAACCTACGATACAAACGTACTGGCTCCCTCTTCGAAAGTAGATACAAAGCAGTGCACATAGATGACGATTCATATCTGCAACACATTACCCGCTACATTCACCTTAATCCAAGACGCTGGGAACAATACCGTTACTCGAGCTTAAAGTACTATAAAGATACAACTAACCGGCAGCCAGTTTGGCTTAACACAAAGCCAATACTTGATCTATTTGAAGACACTGACGAATATATGCAGTTTGTGGCTGACTACCAAGAACAGAGAGACATATTGTCCGAGCTAAAATACCAACTTGCAGACACGTAAACCTCGGTATTACGTTACTGCCACAGATTAACACTTATAGAGGAACGTCCTCCCGAATCCCTGTATAAGGTTGTTTTCATATCAACTAGTTTCTCCCAAGTCCGGTATAAGGTACACCGACAGCAATAAGCCGAGCCCGACTAGACCAACGACAGCACCGCTTACTTCACCATCTTGATCAAATGCTCCACCATCAACCAATGTGTAGGTACTAGCAGCAAACACCTTCTGAGATGGCAAAGCAAAAACACATAGCACCAAAAGTAGCGGTAAGGCTAGTAGGCTAGTGTATTTAGTTTTTAGTAGATGCATAAGTCCCTTTTCTTCTTCTGTTGAATGAATACGTCGCTATAGCAAGGCCAGATGTTAATAGGACTATAGCTAGGAGTTCTATGTTACGGGTGTTTTGGCCGGTGTCGGCTAGAGAGTCTGCAGCTGTATTGCTTGTTGACGAGGATCCTAAGGTAATACTTACAGAAGTTGTAGCTGTTTGTGCTGGGCCCATCGCTACTGCACTAGGCGCATCACCTACGGCAATCGTGCCAGTCTCGGCTAGGGTGGTTGGGTCGAGTATACTTATCTGGTCCAAACCAAATTCAGTAAGATAGACTTTTGAATAGTCATTTGTAAAGGCCATAGTATACGGATTCGATCCGGTCCCCGTACTAACTGTATCGACGACGGTATTTGTTCCTGTATTAATTACCGAAATATTATCGCTTAGCAAATTCGCTACAAGAAGTCGTGACTGGTCTTGATTAAATGTTGAGCCTACTGGCCCGTCACCTACAGCTATTGGGCTACCGGTGGTCTCCGACTGGACATTATATGGGTAAACGCTATCATTATTATTTCTTACAGAATAGCCGTTAATATCATCGGACATTAATGGCCCACCGCCACCGCTGGAAGCAAATGTACTAAGTTGTGTATTAGTCGCTACATTAATAACAGACATTGTTCCACTGATTACATTGCACACATATAAGCGTGAGGAGTCAGAACTAAAAGATAAATAGGCTGGGAAATTTTGGTTATAACCCGTTACATCGGCAGATGTAGTTGGGTCAGATGAGTTATAGCGTCTTACCATGCCGCTACTAAAGTTACCTGCTTCTGATGATACAAAGAAGTAATTGCCGTCAGGCGAATAAAAAACAGCCACTGCATGCGTAAGAGCTGTGGTCAGGCTGTGAGTAATAACCGGTACTTCCGGGTCTGCTAGGCTCCATACCTTTATAGCGTTTCCAACTCCAAATCCAGATACAGTCACCATCTGGGTGCCGTCTGGACTGATTACGGCGTTTTGTTGGTTGACTACTGAGCTAATGTCGGATCCAACTTTTTCATCGGTCACGGTGTTAATTACTGAAATTGTGGCTGCTCCCCTATTAGCTACATAGGCATAGCCAACGCTCGCTGTTGCCTCAATGGTTTTAGCTCCGGGATCTTGCCCGGTAACTTCTAGGCTCCAGTCACCTGAACCATCCGACGTTGTAGTCCCTGCTTCATCGCCGTTCACTGTCACCGTTATGAGCCTGTCTGCAGTTGCCGTGCCTGTTACTGTAAAGCTAGTGCCAGTGGCGGTTGATCCGTTTGTTGGTGAAGTTATGGTAACAGTGGTGGCAGCATGAGCCACATTTGTAACCAAAGTTAATACCGTAGAAGATACTAGGCATAGAGCTAATAATATGTATTTGAATCTTTTGAATTTATTAAACATTCTGTCTCTTTTGTTTGTTGTACGCATACATAGCTACTGCTAAACCTGAGGTTAGCAGAATGGTTGAAAGCAAGATGAGTGGGTTGGTGTTTTGGCCGGTGTTGGCTAGAGGATCAGAACTGTCGGTGACAGCTTGGGCTAGGCCAGCTGGGTCTTCAATGCTTCCGTTGACGGTATCATCTAGATCTAGGCTACTGCCATCAGTAACTTGGTAGCTAGCTACTTTGACTGACCGACTATCTATGGTCTGATTCTTTTACCTCCGGCCTCGATTAAAGATTTTATTTCTTTCCATAGCTGAACATATCCATCACCAATTTCTGAAGCTGCTACAATATTTTTTTGGCAATACTGAGACAAAATGGACTCAACTCGGGCGGTTATATCTACCCAGCTAACAACTGTTTTCATGAGGCTCATTATAACCTACAACTTATTATTGAGAGACAAATTATTAAAAATGAAGTTTAGTTGGGAAGAAAAATTTCAAATGTAAATTTACACCAACTATGCAAAAGCTCCATCTTCAGTAAAATTTATACGTAGCTCTTGTTTAGTGGGCGCAAATATCTGCTAGAAATGTCATCGGGTAAGTCAGCGAGACTTATTCAACCATCTCTCCATCTGTTAGTACTTCAAATCTAATAGAGGCAAATGTTCTTTCGTTTCCAGCTACGCCCAGGTCTGCCTCAGGAGAAGCATGCACAGTTTGACTATCAATGCATATTACCGAACTAGCTGGTATCTCTGTAGGTACAAGACCCTGCTCTTCAACTTGCTCCTTCAGTAACCTTTCTGTTTCTTGCCGTGACTCCACTCCCCCATTAAAACTTTCACTAATATTAAAGTCACCTTCCCAAATTTTTGTCGGAGCACCAATTGAGGCAACATAAAAAATCCCAAAGTGTTGATCGTCAGGAATATAGTCTCTGTGGGGCTCAGCAATTTCATCCCCTGGATAAATACCCTCAACTATACCAGTGTGGCCACCCACACTCGCTTTAAGATTAACCCCCTGTGGTAAATCCATTCGAGTAGCAAAGTCCCGAGCAAGAAGGGCCACCATAGGACTTAATACTTGAAGTACTCTTTCTGGCTCAATCGCATCTTCTTCAGGGTCTTCCTGCGGTGCAAGTTCAATCTTTTCCCCGTCTCCACTTACAAATAAAGACGTATCATAAAAATTAAAATCTCCACCTTTTAATCCCATGAGTTCTTCTGGGTTTGGGATTTCACCAACTACGCCCAAAATTTCAGAATGTAGTTCACCTGTCTCAAGAAAATGCTCATGTTTTAAGCGTTCGTGCTCTACAATGCTACCAGTTTTTTGATTTTCGAATCCAGTCATAATATTTTTGTTTATTCTAGTTAATTACATTAAAATACTAGCATATTAATGCTATTGTGTCAATAGTTGTCTCTCCCGACTAGTCACGTTTGGGGACAATTCTATAGTCTAATTAATACATCAGCTAAGTCAGAAAGTCTTGGCTCGTTAGCAGGATCAAATGCATCACAATGATCACGAACTGCGAATGGTTCATCCCCCATGTTCTCATACCAATAAACTGTGTTGGCTGTTGGAACTTCCACATCATCACCTACTTCAAGAAAAATATTCCGCATTTCAGAAGTAGCAAGCTCTAAAATCGCAAGACGTCCAAACCCTTGAAGAATGTTTAGTTTCAAAGGATTGCCTCCAATAAGTACACAGGGCTCAGCTGAACCACGGATCTCTAGAATTACTTCGTCACCAGTCTTCAGCCCATGTCTTTGAAGTACAAAGATTGAGTAGTCTACATCAGGATTATCTGAATCGCTATGAATTTTATCAACTATTGTTTCATCAGGTTGTAAAAATTTATTTAGTTGCATAATTAATATTATATTACCATAAAATGGTACTATTAGCAAGACTTCGCACCACATAGCAAACGAGATTAGCACGGAATATCAGGATTCTTGGTCAGTGTAAATAAAGTCTGCTATTTTTTCAGGATGAATTTTCTCAACATATTTTTTAGCCTCAGGAATCCATTTTGTGTCCCATAAAGCGATCTCTTCTTCGGTGTCTCCTTGTTGGCGATTTCTATCTTTGGCACGCACACTTGCAACATCTAATGGACAATCAATCCAAACACAGATATCTACATATGGTTTTATTTCGGGACGCAACAACCTAACCCCTTCAATAATGACCAACGACGGCATGGCGACATCTACCCTGCTCTCTACTCCTTTCCAATCTCGTGTTTGATACTGTAAACGTCCGCTTGTATGTATATCTTTTAGTAATTCCATTATGACCGCCCAGTCGCTAAGTTCAAATAAACCTTTGGCATCTTCGTAATTCTTTGCGTGTAAGTTATCTAGACCTACTATTTGTTCGGCTGCTATATCAAAGTCTTCAGCCAACCTTTTAGCTAATGTTGTTTTCCCAGATCCTCCATGCCCAGAGATAGCGATTACAGCAACCTCTTGATTATTAAGCAGCCTCTTTATGTTGTTTACCAGCTCGTCGTACATAACTTAATCATACCCTAAACTGAAAACAGAGACATAGTGCCTCTGTTGTTTTAGTTCTAACCTGTGGCTCCGGCGACTGGATTCGAACCAGTGACCCATTGATTAACAGTCAATTGCTCTACCGCTGAGCTACGCCGGAATAAAAATGAAAGGTACAATCCAGATATTGGATACAAAAGCTATTCTACCCTGTTTGACCGCCTCTGTAAACATGCTATGATTCAAGTTCTTTAATGCGAGCCTTAAAAGCTACTGCCGCACCGTCAAAACCTAAGACCGAAAGGGCGGCGACCAACATATATAATCTGTCGAGGTCTTTTTGAACTACTGACTTGGAATTCTCGAGATCTTGAAACTTTGCGTCAATTAGATCCATTAGCCATTTTTCATTTCCGGCAGTTATCTTTACCTGGGGAGAAGATGAAGTCACACCTGTTTGTTTGACTACCTCAAGTGAACGAGCGCTCTTGTCTCGCTTTGTCAGATGTCCACGAGCTATCAGGTTATTAATGTGAACAGCAACAGTTGCAACCGAGTTATATTGACACCCTCTCATTACCTCGCGGTAACTGGGGCCGTAGCCGTGTTCTGCAATAAATAACTCAATAAATTTTAGAAGCTCTTGCTGCTTTTTAGTTGGCCTAATCGGACTCATCCCGTTACAACTCCTGAAAGATTTAGCATATTGAAAATTATATCCCTGCCACAGATATATCTACTAATATAACGACCAAACCTGGTGCGAGTTGTAACGGGACTCATACTTTGCGTTTCCTTTTGACCGTTCTTTTACCTTTTTTACGAGATGGGTGATGTGCAAACACCCAGTACTTATACCAAACAAAGTTCCAGACAGTGAAGAATCCAGCACTAACAAACTGGCCAATATATGGTGATACTCCCACTTCCTTAAGGTTGGCTACGATCAAATAGTCGATGCCAAAATTAATTATTGTGATAATCACATATCTGCTTGTTCGACGACGGTCATATTGTTTTTTGGATTTTCCTTTTTTAAAAACCCACTGATCCTCGAGGATGTAGTTTACTGTTAGCCCTATTAAGTTAGCCAGTTGCTTTGCCACGAATAGTGGCATTCCAAGCACAGCGTCAAATAGCGCAAAAGCAACATACCCACTCCAGAAGAACGCTCCACCAGCAACCATATACTCGACAATCTGAGTCTGTATGCTTTTTGTTCTTCTTCCCATAATAAGTCTAGTATACGCTATACTACCAAGTATCAAATGAGTAATTCAAAAGTCAGAAAAGCAGTGATAGCAGCCGCCGGGTTTGGTACCAGGTTCCTACCGCAGACGAAGGCTATGCCCAAAGAGATGTTGCCCATAATAAATAAACCGGTCATTCAATATATTGTTGAGCAGCTTGTTGAAGCCGGCATTGAAGACATTATTATTGTTACTGGTTACCATAAGAGAAGCATAGAGGATCATTTTGATACCGTCAGTGCAGACTTAAAGGAGAATCTACTAGCTGGCAACAAATCCGATCTTCTTAAAGAGATAGAGGCCATACCAAATATGGCAAATTTTGCGTATATCCGCCAAAAGGGCATCTACGGTAGCACCACGCCTATACTAAACGCCGCGCACCTAATCGGCGACGAGCCATTCATATATACTTTTGCGGATGATCTTTTTGTTGGCAAAAATAACCGTTATTCACAAATGATTGAACTTTATCAAGAATTCAAAAGCCCAATTTTACCATGTATTACATTAGAAGATGAGGCCGACTACAATAGATATGGGATAGTAGCTGGCGATAAAGTCCGGAGTGGAATTGTAAAAGCATCGCGAATACTAGAAAAACCAGGGAAGAATAATGCTCCTACAAACCTTGCAAGTGTAGGTGGCTACCTATTAACCCCAGAAGTACTCGAATATGCTCGCGAAGCCAAATCAAGTGTTCCAACCGGAGATGAATTCTACCTTACAACTTATGTACTTCAAAAGATGATGGATGAGAACAAACCTATTTACGGCTGCGCACTTGAACATGACAACTATTATGACACCGGAAACACCCTTGGTTATCTAAAAACAGTGTTCGATGTGGCTCTCAAGGATCAAACCCTCAGTGCTGAGCTTAAAAAATATATACGCACATTGATATAAATTAACGGTATTATTATTGCTAGAATCAATTTCATTATAATCTATTTGAAACTCATAGTTAACTCCGATTTAACTCCGCTTTAACTCCGCTTTTTGTTGTCTGATGTTCGCGCACTGACAAGTACAGCTCCCGCTAGGCCCCACCAAATATATGCTAGAGTATCATCTGCCCAAACATGTAAGAGAAGATTCGCTATGCTAAGTCCAATCAAACTGGCAAAAAGTGCCAGCGCTAATACATCTTGCCGTCTTTTAAATAACTGAATACCGACAAGTATATTTATTGCTATGAAGAGTCCCAGCCCCACTACCCCTACCTCCTGTGCAACTTGTAGATAGTAATTCTCAGATAATTTAACTCCGTCAGGATCATAAAACGATGCAGGGCCAGCGCACCCGGGTGCACATCCAGTTAGAGGATCCTGCTTGATATCGCCTAAGGCATTCTTAATAGCCAGTGTGTGATCAGAGTTCGAGGTTTGCGCCGGACCAACTTCTGGGTTATCGTGCAGAATTACATTTTGGACAAAACTGGTATCCCTGAGTTGATATAGCCCTAATGCACCCACAACCAGACCAACCAAACCGATCGATACAAGTATCAACCTCCATTTGGTAGATAATTTTACCATCAAGTACACCCCCCCAGAAACTACAAAACCGAGCCAAGCTGATCTAGAGTGCGACCCATACAGTACGATTAGCATTCCTAGAAGTAGAGATGCCGGGACGATAGCATTTTTGAATGACTTTTTACCAGATTCTTTCTTGAATCGATCAATAACTGAAATAATTAATCCGAGCAACAATATACCCGGCAAGATAAGATACGCGCCTAGAGGGTTGGGGCCTCTTAGAGTACTCATAATCCTTAGTTGATCAATCTGCTGATCAATTGTGTTGAATGGAGCGATTGTAACGCCCTCTTTATATCCAAAATGAGATAATAGGTCGTATGGGAGGATGAACATCTGGAGTAGGCCAAACAAAATTACCAATACGGCAGGAACTATGAGTAGTTTCATAAGCTCTTTTTTGTCTGGCTTCAAATAATAAAAAACCACGCCTCCAACTAAAAACATCGATACAATCCTGAGGTTAATTGCCAGCCCAAATGCAAGCGGGCTTGCTTGATTACCTATAATCAAGGTAACTAATACGTGCAGCAAACCGTAGAACACAATTAGTCGAGTTATCCATGATTTCCAGAAAAACTTAAACATTTCTACGTCGACAAATGACTGGGCTATTACAATAACGACCAGTATGCTAAGCAGAATCTCCTTCCAGGCCTTCCAGAGATTAAGTGGTCCGATTGATGTACCTCCCCAAGTAGAAATAAAAGCATGAAAAGGTAGCAGAACAATAAGAGTAAGCCAACCTATAGCTAAAATACGTACTAGTAGTGACTGCTTTTTTAGTTGAGACAGTAAATTCTTCACTACAGTAATGATACAATATAAAGCACGAGGAGACACCAGTGCCAACAAAAACTGTCCGTTTATATACTTTGGCTTTAATCTTTAGCGACATATTTGCAATTTTAGTAGCATTTACAATTGCCTACGTCCTAAGGGTTCAACTAGATTCAAGGCCCTTGATAAGTCAGATAAGTGCTTTTGAATTTTTTAAAATATTTGTAATAATTTCTCCATTTTGGGTACTTACTTTTGCATCACTTGATATGTACACTCCGCGTGTCTACCAAAAGCGCCTAACAGAAATTGGCAAAGTATTTGTTGGATCCTTTTTAGGCATCTTATTGGTACTGGGATTCTCGTTTGTAACAGACATGGCAGTTTTTCCGGCAAGACTTGTGGCAATCTATGCCACAATTTTGGTTTTTGTACTGCTAGTACTCGGTCGAGAGATTCTTAGACAAGCTCGCACCACTGCTTTTAGATATGGTCGAGGAATACAACGAGTTATGATTATCGGCTCTGGAACAGTCGCCTCCGATATAATTAAGAGCATCCATGAAACGGAAAGGTCGGGTTACAACATTGTCGCGACATGTGGAGCTGGAGCAAGTTATCACTCGGCAAAGAAGTTCACAAATCTTGAAAACGCACTTGAATCACTTGGAGTGCTTGATGTAGATACAATTATACAAACTGAGATGTACGCCGATTCATCAAAGAATCGGTTAATTTTTGAGTCAGCTCTAACAAATCATGTAGGCTACAGTTTTATACCCGGTGAAGTTGAGTTTTATTCGGGAAAAAATATAGTCGATGTACTTGCTAGCTATCCGATAATTTCAGTATCACAAACTCCACTTCTAGGCTGGGGCGAGACAGTTAAAAGAATATTCGATCTACTCGTTAGTTTGATACTCGTCGTATTACTAAGTCCTATACTAATATTGATTGTTGTACTTCAAAAAGTACTAAACCCAGGCAAAATTATTTACAAACATGAACGCGTTACAAAAAAAGGTCGCCACTTCAATGTTTACAAGTTTAGATCAATGCGACGCAAAAAAGGATTCGAGAATGCGATTGCCAGTGATGAATTTAGAGCCATGGGACGTGAAGACTTAGCCAAAGAGTATGAGAAGAACTATAAAGTTGAGAACGACCCAAGAGTAACAGCATTTGGAAATTTCTTAAGAAGAACCTCGCTAGATGAACTTCCCCAGCTTTTTAATATTCTAAAAGGTGATCTGAGTCTAGTTGGCCCAAGACCGATGATAGCCAGCGAAATCGATGCAAAATACTCTAAAAAACACGGAGCCTCACTTCTTAGTGTAAGAAGCGGACTGACAGGACTTTGGCAGGTCTCGGGCAGAAGTGATATTACTGATGAGCAGAGAATCCAGCTTGAGCTCTACTACGTTCAAAACTGGAGCTTCTGGCTTGATATTAAGATTATGATTAAGACTGTTGCGGTAGTTTTGAAAGGTTCGGGAGCTCAGTAGTGTCAAAACCAAGGGTAGCAATAGTCCACGACTGGCTGACTAACATGGGCGGAGCTGAGCCACTTGTTTTAGAGCTTCACCAACTTTATCCGGACGCACCTATCTACACTTCGGTTTACGACAAACAGAAGATGACGGCATTTGCTGATTGTGATGTTCGCACAACTTACCTTCAAAAAGTACTCCCCAGGTTTCTTAGATACAAACACGTCCTTTGGCCGGTACTACGAGCCCACGCATTCAGAAGGCTTGATTTGAGTGAGTACGATTTAATAATCTCAAGCTCAACCGCTGAATCTAAGTCTGTGAAAAAGAAGTCAGGAGCAACTCATATTTGTTACTGCAACACTCCAACCCGGTATTATTGGAGTCATTACGAAGAGTTTAAAAACAGCTTTCACTTTGGGCCTTTGAATATTTTAATCAAGCCATTTATCCCGTTCTTTGTTTGGTGGATGCGGAAATTAGATTTGAAGGCTGCCGCCGGAGTCGACCATTTTATTGCCAACAGCAACGAGGTAAAGCGCCGAATTAAGAAGTATTACAATCGAGACAGTACTGTTATATTCCCAGGCGTAGATACAAAACGATTCCGACTAGATCAATCTTCAAAAACCCAAAATCCTGAAAGAAGCGGTTTTATCACCTGGGGTAGACATGTTCCCTATAAAAAGTTTGATCTTGCCATTGAGGCCTGTAACTTACTTGAAGTGCCACTAACTATTATCGGCAATGGTCCTGAAACTGATCGATTAAAACACATAGCTGGGCCAACTATTACTTTTACTGGACGAGCATCAGACGAAGAGCTTGTTAGGCTAGCTCATAGCTCCGAAGCCTTTATCTTCCCGGGAGATGAGGATTTTGGAATCTCGCCGGTTGAAGCCATTGCTTCTGGACTACCAGTAATTGCGTACAAATCTGGCGGGGCACTCGACTACGTTGTCGAGGGCAAAACCGGCATATTCTTTACATCTCAAACAGTCCCCGCTCTTGCAAAAGCCATAAAAAACTTCAACTATAAAGATTACAACCAAGCAGAACTCCAAAACTTCGCCGAGAACTTCTCAAACTCTAGATTCCGCCAAGAAATCAAATCCTTCGTCAACAACCACAAGACCCATTAATTATCTCTCGATAATATGGGTCACTTTTTCAGCTACGTACAATCCCGATACGGGAAGCTGGTATTTACCCCGGATGTCGAGGACGTGTTTGAGCAAAGCGAGTCCCGCAGACACCGAGGGAAATACTTGCTGGAGTCTCGAGATTGTACATCTAGCTGAGGGTTTTGCTACTTTTGCGTCAAAAGTAGATACTTAAAGCCCAGCTAAAAACTTATTTATTTTCTAAAAAGTGTATAGGGCGTATCAGACACAGCGCTACCATCTCTAGCCCTAACCTCCCAATAACCACTATCCAGTACTCCGCTATTAAAGTTCCAACCAGTCTTCCGAGACACACCAACTTTTGTGTACGGCAGGTACCTTTCATTGTTTGTTGCAGAATCTCTAAACCAAACCGTACACCATAAACCAGGGTCAATCTCGCATCCACTTCCGATAGTATCGTTAGTGCTATAAGTATGTTCTGCTGAGACACCTCCGGCCTGAGCAAGCTCTGGTACCTTTTCTGTACTTAATTTCAAATCACTTGAGATTGATATAGCCTTGTTAACATCCAATATTCCATGACCGTAGGATGTACTATAGAATGATCCGCCCATACCACCAAGTTTTGATGCTCCAGCCATGATTAGCGCCCTTACATCATCGACAGAACTACTCGGCCTAATAGACCTGATTAGCGCAACACTACTAGCGACAATTGGGGATGAGTAAGAAGTTCCGTAAAGTGTGCTTGCATATGCCGAGGTGCCATTGCCGCTTGTCCAAGTCGGGGACACGATCGTACCAGATCCTGGGGCAACTACATCAAGTCTTTGTCCGTAGCTACTAAAACTAGCTCTTGCGTTTGTGCTTGTAGTTGCACCAACCGCAATCACTCTGTTGTAGCTTGCCGGAAAGGTTATGAATCCGGTCGGATTACCTGTGCATACGCCTCCGGTTCCAGTGTTACCACAATTTCCTGCAGCCGCCACAACTACGACATTATTATCGTAGGCGTAATCAACCGCTTGTCGAACTATCGGATCGTCGCCTGAAGTTCCGAGACTCATATTTATTACATCAACATTCTGGTCTACTGCATAAATTATGGCATTTGCCACAGCATCGCTCCAGCCCAAACCATTATCATCAATAACTTGAAGAGGAATGATTGAAACATTTTGCGAGACTGCGGTAGTTCCAATGCCATTATCACCAGCTGCTCCAACTAGCCCAGCTGTTTCGGTACCATGTGAGGTTCCAATGCCATTTGGATTAATCGTACCAGCTTGAGGATTATTATCACCCAAACCAGAGGCCGTAAAGTCCCAACCTCGGTAATCATCGACATACCCATTAGAGTCATTATCTATTCCATCGCTCTCTTTACCTCCACCAAATTCAGCCTGATTATACTTCCAATGATCAACCAGATCTTGGTGACTTAAAGCAAAACCAGTATCAATGTTCGCTACAGTAATATCGCTACTGCCAGTTGTTGTAGCCCATGATGATGGAGCATTGACAGACTGCAGATACCAAGCAGAGCTATAATATGGATCATTTGGAATATTAGATAAATAATATCGTTTTTGGACCACCCCCTCGATAAGGTCACTAGCCTTTGGTGTCGTATTTTCGTCACCCTTGCTCGTAGCTGAGCCCGGACTAATACTATTCGGAGATTTTGCAACCAATCTACCTGATTTAGTATCCGCTTCAGATAGCCGAGCATCTGACTTCTCATCAAATATTTGAACCTGGAGAGGTTTACTAAATACAAAAATTCCTACCAACACCATAGCTGGGATTAAAAGTTTGTATTTGTAATATTTTTGTTTCATAGCGCTATACTACTTAAGCTAATTATACCATGAGGTAAAAAGATTGAATATGCTCGTCAGAATATAGGAAATGCTGGTCCAACCAACGTCGCAATAACCCGATACGAAAAGGAAGCCAATCTCCCTGTAGCCGAGGACGTGTCTGAGTCTGCCGTGGCGGGCGAGTCCCGCAGGCTCCAGAGAGATTGGCTGACTGAAGTCTCGAGTAATTGCATCTCGTTGGAAGTTTTGCTACTTTTGCGTCAAAAGTAGGGGCCAACTAATGCGGTACCACCGCCTTTAATATATTCTTTGCCCCACGATTAAAATCAAAAACCACAGCATTGTTCCAGTACCAATCATCATTTGACTTAATAATCCAACCAACTACCCCACCAGACAAACAGTACAAGAGCACGAGACTTACAAGAATATATCTCGTCCATTTGAGTGATGATTTTTTAGTTAACTCATAGATAGCCGTCGCAAATAGTAGTATTAGAGGCAACAACATCGGAACAATATATCTTCCCTGAATTGCGTAAGCTTGTCCATATTTTAAATAAAACGCATAGTTAAAGACCCAAAGTGAAACTAGCAAAACTCCTGATGAAACTACTGTTAGATGAGTTAATGTGTTCTTGTGCCAAAGCTTTTTAAACTTTAGAACGAATGAAATTAGGCCGGCCGACAATAATATATAGCCGATTGTAATTGGCAGTGGGAGTAACTTTTTGAACACATAATGACCATAAGGATCAGGCACGTTTACATTATCCGGTACAATATTTGCAAATACAGCATAGTAGCCACGCATTAATTTTGTGGACCAGTGGCTAGTGAACGATATTGGGTCTCCGTATAATGGTTGCTCTGGAATATTATTCAGCGCTTTCTGATTGCGA
Organism: Candidatus Nomurabacteria bacterium; assembly: GCA_020631895.1. Taxonomy (GTDB): domain Bacteria; phylum Patescibacteriota; class Saccharimonadia; order Saccharimonadales; family UBA7683; genus JACKGR01. The sequence goes on along the minus strand of JACKGR010000002.1, from coordinate 56,321 downwards.
CGCCAAGGGCTAAAATTCTCGCAAACAGAGACTGGCTGAACCTTTGCACAATCAACCTTAACCTGCTTGTATTTAATCGCATTGATTCCATATCTCTCAAAAAACAAGCCGAACACTATTACAAAAACCACCCCAGCCACCAAGCCTGCTTTTTTAGAATTTTTGACACTAGCTGAAAGTAGGCCAAATATTGCACCACGATGACGCTTTATTAGTATGAATAGTACATACATAATAGCAGCGCCGAAGATTACAATAAAATTATGTTTTGTTAGCGTTGCCAGCATTCCAGCCGTAGCTAGCCAAAGAAGATTTGTGACACTTAGCTTCTCTTCTACAGATTTATAAGCGAGGATTAGTACAATTGGAGTTATCATAAACATCAGGTTATCGTAGTTATTCTGAGCTGCCAGAAGTGGGACTATTGGCGTCGATACAAACACTAGAGTTGCTATGTTTATCAAATACTTTGGTGTTTTAGCTTTTAAAAATAGCTGCCTGAAGAGCAAGATTCCAGCAATGACTATTGCTAGATTAATTATTCTAAGACCAATTATTATCAACGTTTCACTATAGGTAAAGATGTCAAAAAATCTGTACGGAAAACTCATCAAATAGTGATAAGCGTAAGATGGCAACCTTGTAACATCACCATACAAACTCATTTCTGCCGGCTGAGAACTGATAAATGGCGACCACTGCTGAGCATAAAATCGAATAATTCCTATGTGATAGTACTCATCGTAAGGCAGAAGATTTGAGCTAAGAATTAACCACATGGTATTTAAGGCAAACAGCACAAGTGTAGCCACAAAGAACCAACCTTTGCCAAAAATAGCAATCAATCTATTGTAGATTTTCTTAACAAATTCTGTCATATACTGCCCTCAAGTATACCACTGGATTTTAGGGAATAGGGATTAGGCAATAGGTAATAGGGGTTTGGAAAATGGGTCCATCAACGACTGGATTACCCGATAAGAGAAGTAAGGACAATCTCCATGTAGCCGAGGGTGTGTCTTAATTTCCGGTTCTCTTCCACACCATTCAGTCATCTCCCGAAATACTGAAACATGCTAGTTGGTGGATAAAGACAGGACTTTTTTTGCATTCATAATAAAAAGATATTATGCAAAAATGCTTGTCATTGTCCTGTCACACCAACTAGTGTGTGCAGGTATATCGGGAGATTAATACTATGGTGAAGGTTTTTGCTACTTTTTTAAAAAAGTAGAGTAATACTTGCAAATAAGAAGGTACAGGTTGAGGTTCACCTCAGTAAAGGATATACTCAGTAGAATATGAAGAAAGTTTTTGTACAAGTCCCATGTCTTAATGAGGCCGACACTATAACCTCTGTCTTAACCAGCATCCCAAAAAAAATCGAGGGTGTTGATCTTCAGATTCTAATAATAGATGACGGATCGACTGATGATACCGTAAAGATTGCACGTAAGCTCGGTGTAAAACACTTTGTGTTTCATAAAAAGAATATGGGCCTGGCCAGAAGTTTTCAGGATGGTGTAAATTATGCACTGATGAACGGTGCCGACATAGTTGTAAACACCGATGGAGACAATCAATACCCACAGGCAAGTATCCCCGAGCTAATACAACCAATTTTGGATGGTAAAGCTGATATTGTAATTGGCGATCGGCAAACTCAGCAGATAGAGCATTTCTCACCATTCAAGAAGTTAATGCAGCGCTTTGGTAGTGCAGTCGTTAATAAAGCCGCCGGAACCAAACTGCCCGACGCTGCTAGTGGTTTTAGAGCATACAGCCGTGATGCATTATATCGCCTGACGGTTGTTACAAAATTTAGCTACTGCATGGAGACTATCATCCAAGCCGGCAACAAAAGAATCCCAATTACAAGTATCCCAATAACAACAAACAGAAAGACACGCGAATCTCGACTGTTCAAGAACATCTGGCAACATATGTTCAAATCAATGAGTGCAATAATCAGAAGCTATCTTATGTATCGACCATACGCCTTATTTGTCAGTCTCGGGGCAGTGCTCGGCATAGCCGGCCTAATCCCATTCATCCGCTACCTAGTGCTAATAGTTGTTGATGAACGCGGCAATCACCTACAATCCCTTCTGCTAGGTGCTGTACTACTAACAGGTAGCTTCTTAGCGATAGCCCTGGGAGTGATAGCCGACCTTATCCGAATTAACCGCATACTGACAGAGGAACAATTAGAAATCTCAAGACGAGCCCACACCCAAGTTAGGGACTAGGTTATAGGTTATAGGTAATGGGGTTCGGAAAATTGAAAATGGAATATATTTATCAGTGGCCGAAAGCGGAGTTAACTCCGCTTTAACTCCGAGTTCTAATTGATGATTATATAAAACTGAATTATGACCTTAGAATTGCTATTCCAATAATTCCTACAAAAGTCACTAGTATTGCAAGATATTTTCTAAGTGATATTCTGTCCTTTAATACGTAGTGCGACAACATAACTGTAAGTGCTCCACTCGCGCCAGTCACTGGTGACGCAATTGATGCGGGTGCATATGAGAAACTAAGCCACAAAAATCCTGTTCCTACTATATTGAACAAGCCCCCGAGAAGCGCATATTTATAAAATTTAACCTTCTTCAAGGTGCCGACTATTGCCTTGGCTACACTTTCACGCTCAATGCGAAGATATGCAAGCGCAACAGGTATCTGTACAAATCCAAGCATAAATAATAAGCTAAAATCACCGGATCTATTTATGTAACCCTTAGATATTGTGTCCGACAGGCCTATGGATACTGCTGCCAGAAATGGCCAGGTAGCTATCTTTCTAAGATTAAAATCAGATCGTTTTATATTATCCGGCAAACTAGCATACACACTACCTAAGATTGCAATAACCACAAAAAACAGAAGCTGAGGGCTCAGAATCTCCTGATTAAGAATACGAGAGAAGAATACAGTATAAACTGGATATGTAGCAATTATCGTAGCAGTTACAGCCAACTCACCGTGTGATAAAGCATAAAATACAAAGGCTTCAGATAAGATTGCCGATATTAAAGCGAACAAAGCTGCCTCTTTAAGACCAACTCCCATATTTACCCCCATAACTAGAGCTAGGGGCACCCAGATTAATAGCCCAAATATAGCATCAAAAAAGAATGCGATTGAAGGTTGTAATTCTTTGTAGCTTTTGCGGAGTGTTATCTGAGACAGTGCGACAAAAACTGCACAAAGTAATGCTAAAATTATCCCTATCATCGCGAGACCAACTTAACAATATAATCAACTTGGGTTTGTGCACTTTTGATAACCTCTGGTAACTTCTCCTGAATCTGCTTTTTTATCTGCTTCCTATCTCTAAAAATACCCTTAAATTCACTCTCAAGTCTCTCCAAGCTCAGATCTTTTGTGCTCAGCGCATGACCAGCAAGTCCAAACTGATCCATTACCTCTTTATACTTATGGCTCCAGCCAACAACTAGCGTTGGCACACTGCAGGCTAAACCTGAAACCATTCCATGAAATCGTGAGGTTATCAGTGTGTCAGATCGGCCAATAACCGCCCTAACCTGCTGGGCATTTAATTCTTGATTAATAAAGTGGAATCTATAGGATTTAACTCCAGCGGCAATCTCCCGACAGACCGGTACATCGTTATTATGAGTTTTATCAGTATAAAATCTAGTGCTATGCGGAAGAAGAATTACGTCATATCCATCACCAACTAGCTTGTTGATAAAATCTATCATTAGAGATACGTAGTCTCCGCTAGCTCGATCAACCTTCTTTCTTACTAGTTTACTTGGCACAATACAAATTGTTTTACCTTTACGCTCTATGACGTATGAGTTAAAGAGTTTGCCGACCGAGTCGTTATTCTCTTTTGATACTTCCATCAAAAAGGCATAGTCTGCCGAAGTAGCGACATTATTTAGCTTAAGCTCGTCTAAATATGATCTAGTCATATCCCCACGAGCAAAAATCATATTCACTCGGGGCAAAAATATCTTTGCCATCATTTTATTGATCTTACCGCAAAAGTCGCCGAGTGCCTGAGAGCACTTAACTACCGGCGTTCCGACAATCATCGCAGGTAAAATTGTTGCCACGTTATATATCAAAAATACTGTTCTGCCTTTAACAAATGTTACCCCGCCTTGATCAAGCAGGACTTCGGCCTCAACAATTGGCCTGAGCAAGCGACTTTTTTTAAGCAGGCCCCTGAGAGGAGGAAGTACTTTGTATAAATATGCCAGCGGGTTAATCCAAAGAGCCAAGACTAATGGCCGAGCGTCATATATATTAACGTTCTTATATTTATTTGCCTTGGTGTCTTGTTTTGGATAAACAGAATAAACTGCAAATTCAGCTTTTTTATCTTTGGCGGAGATTGTTTGTATAGCAGCCTCGAGCATAGATGCACCGCCGAGATTGCCCGTAAAAGTTGATGCTATGACGGCATACTTCACTGTTGGTTGATCCTGCCTTTATTCAGTACAAGATATACTCCAGCAAGAAGTAAATCGGCTATAGTTGCGTAAAATCTGGCCGCGATTGAAACAACAATTGCCTGAGCCGGTGACATATAAGCACTAGCAAGTAGAACAATCACGGCCTCTCTAACTCCAAGTCCACTTGGTACAAATATTGCCAGTAGACCTACAACACCAGCCAATATATAAATAACCGCGAGTGGCAGATAGTCGGCTGGTGCTACTTGAACGAGAGAAGTGGCGATCCAAACAAATCCTGCTCCAGTCAGAAGTCTTGGTACCAAAAACTCGAGTTGTAAAAATGCAATCTGCTCGGTTCTTAGGAATAGATCCTTGCTAATAGTCTGGTTTTTAAGCTTCTTAAAAATAAAATTTGTGACTTTAAAGAATGTATTTTGATGGAGAACCATCACTAGCGGAACGGCAATCAGAAGCGGTGCAAACAAAGTTAAATTATCAGTAAAACGACTACTTAATACTGTCAGTACCACTGGTACCGAGATAATGATAGACGCAAACAGAAGTAGAGCGTTCTCGTAGATAAAGGAGTTTGTCAGTGCTTTTTTGCTATAACCCTTCTTAACTCCCCAAGAAAGCTTGTTTAAATAAGATCCTGCTTGTCCGGGGATATATTTCAGTAGCCATGACGCTGTATGGATTCGTACTCCGTCAATCCAACCAATATGACTGTCTTTGACTAGTTTGTTGAGTATTCTCGCCCAAAGAATCCCCGAAACTAAAACTGAGGCCATCAGACAAAGCACTCCAATTGCGCTATTTAGATTTGGAGTAAATGATATCTGCTGAACTTCGCTCCAGTTTTTGCCTAACGCACGAGCAAAAAAGAAGACAGTCAGTGCCACAATAATAAATGGGAGTATTTTTCGAATTTGCTTATATATCTTCTTAGTCATTCTTAATCTCATTATACGACCTCAAAACTTTTAAGTCTTTCTTCTGTGAGTAGGCAACCTTGCCTTTTGGATCAGAGTAACCAATTGCTATTAGCATTACTGGCCTATCCTCGGTTTTTAATCCTAGAGTCTTTTGCATCTTGCGCTCTAAAGGTTCAAAGTCTGGCCAGTTGATGACACTTGAAGCTAATCCTAAGGTCTCGAGCGCGAACATAAATGACATAGCCGATAATGAGGCATCAATATAAATTCCATGACGATCACGCGGGCTAAAGTAGCTATCTAGTTTGCCGACAATGACAGCAATCATAGGTATGTTTTGCCTATACCCGGCAGACCCAAAAGGTAGACTAGCTACTTTTTGAACCAGTTTTGGATCGTCAAATATTTTGTACTCATAGGGCAAGCGATTACATGCAGACGGCGCTTGGCGAGCTATCAACAGTGCTTGATCAACTAGTTTTCGGGGTACTTTTTTCTGAAGGAACCAGCGGACTGATCGGCGCTGTTTAGATAGTGCCAGAAAATCATCGTAGGATATTGGAGTTTTTGGCACACCCCTCTCATAAGGTACTTTATCAACTTCATAAGGGGAGAATGTTGTAGTCTCAAAATCTGCCCTGGCTTTATCAACAACTTTGTCAGGTATACTAATCGCTTTAAAATATTCGCTAAGTACGTTTTGCGCCCAAACGAGCTCGCTCTCATCAACGCTACTGCTCACTTCATTAACTGCTCTGAGATAAAACTCAACTGTTTCACCAATGTAGTCTTTTGCAAAAATATCTCTCCTTGGCCTCATCAATAGCGCCTTCTCGAGCCTATGAACGTTGCGTCGAAGCTCCGCCCTACTATCTCGAGTCTTCTTTAAGTTTGTGTAGTACGCCCTACGGCCTCTTAGAACCGCGAACTGCTCCCTGTTGAACGTTAAAAATGATGGGATATAGTACAAAGTACTTGTTATACGATTCAAGGCACCAAGCTTTGCCAGACCGCGCATCACAAAGTTATATACACGTCTAATCGGCCCAATAGAAAGCAGCCATTTTATCGCAGATTTTATCTGTTCCATTACCTAATAGTCTACCACGTCAGATACAAACACTGAGAGCCATACTTATACCGTGGCTCTACCTATGCTCTCATAATGAAATCCCTTGTCCTCCATTACCGCGGGGTTGTATAGATTTCTACCGTCGAATATTGTTGCTGACTTTAGTTTTGATTTTATTAATACAAAATCTGGGGCCCTGAACTGTGACCACTCTGTCGCAATTACCAACGCATCAGCATTGGAGAGAGCCTCGTATTCATCTTCTACAAAATCAAGACCGGCTTTAACACCAAAGTACTTTTTTGTATTGGGGACTGCCTCAGGATCGTAAGCCACCACCGAAGCCCCTGACTCAATGAGCTGTCTAATAATTTCTAAAGCCGGAGCTTCTCTAATATCATCAGTATCTGGCTTGAACGCTAGTCCCCATAGTGCAAATTTCTTTCCTTTTAGATCATTTTTATAGTAATTTTGAATCTTCACTACTAGTTTCAACTTTTGATTATCGTTTACTTTCTCAACGGCGCCTAGAATCTGAAAGTCGTAATCATGATCTTTTGCAGTTTTAACAAGTGCTTTTACGTCTTTAGGAAAACAACTCCCCCCATAACCTATGCCTGGATACAAAAACCTGTCTCCAATACGCGCATCTGATCCGACTCCAAGCCGTACTGCATCAACATCGGCGCCAGTTAACTCGCATAAGTTTGCGACCTCATTCATAAAACTTATTTTGGTGGCCAAGAATGAGTTAGCTGCATATTTTGTCATCTCTGCTGAACGAGAATCCATCACAAAGAGCTTGGCTCCCTGAACTACAAAAGGCTCATAGAGATTTTTCATCACTTCTTCTGCTTTTTTTGAGCTAGTGCCCACTACAATTCGGTCTGGCTTCATAAAATCTGCGACTGCAAAACCCTCTCGAAGAAACTCTGGATTAGATACAACATCAAAATTAACCTTGGCCGTCTTTGCTAGCTCATCTTTAACTTTTTCTGAAGTTCCAACTGGTACTGTGCTTTTATCTACAATAACCGCGTACTTTTTAAGTAGCGGGCCTAGGTCTTTAGAGACATTTAAAATGTAGGATAAGTCAGCTGAACCATCCTCGCCCGGCGGGGTAGGAAGTGCTAAAAAGATAATCTCCGCGTCTTCAATTCCTTCTTCTAATCTAGTAGTGAAGCTAAGTCTGCCCTCTTTTATATTATGTTTAAAAATTACATCTAGATCCGGCTCGTATATAGGAATTATCCCCTCTTGCATTGACCTGATTTTAGACTCATCAATATCAACACAAGTTACATCATTGCCCATTTCGGCAAAACAAGTGCCGGTCACCAAACCAACATAGCCTGTTCCAACAACTGCAATCTTCACAAAAAACCTCTCTGATAGCTGATGTTTTCTATAATATCACGTGATAATAAGTTTGATTGTTTGAGTTTACGATTTCTCAAACTTTTATATATGCTTTTCCTGTTAGCAATAAAAATGCATAGTATTAACTTCAGCTGCACTTCTATTAAAGCCGTTGGTAGTATTTTTTTAGGTCTCTTTACCGGTAGCTTGGTTAATTCGTGAAGAAGAATCTCGTTTCTCAACTTCGTGACTGCCAACACCGAAGACCGTCCTTATGTTGCAGTCGGTGCACGACTGTGACTCATTCTCCGGCAAAGCGTGCTTAGTGGGATCTCTATCCCCGCCATTAGCAAATATCAACTCGTCATTAGGGTAGAGCGATCTAACTTCACGCAGGGTAAGTGCTTGACCGGGATCTTCATCGATGGACAAAATCGCCTCATCTACAAGTCGGAGTGATCTTACTAGACGCATGCGGTTTGTTTCTTCTAGAATTATTTTACCCTTCTTAAGTATTTGTTGTTTATCGTTATTGACGATAACTATAAGGTAGTCACCAAGCAGACGTGCCGCATCTAGCATATCTAAGTGACCTCCATGTAGTGGGTTGAAATAGCCGCTGACAATAACTCTTTTCATGTAGCTATTGTATCAAAGATTACCTCTGTTTTTTGCATGTCAAAGACAAAATAACAATTTTTTCTTTGGCATTTCAAGATATATAACGCTTAGCTCGGTATATGATGGTTTCATCATAAAACCTGGAGATTTGATTAGAGAATAATATTGATCTGGTAGTATAATTAATAAAGAAAAAGGAGAATGTTCCAAATGAGAATTATTGTAACCGGTGGCGCAGGCTTTATAGGATCAAATTTTGTTCAATACATATACAAAGAGCGGCCAGATTGGCAGATAACAATTCTAGATGTGTTAACTTATGCTGGCAACAAAAGCAATCTACCTGGACTTGATGAGTCACGCGTCAAACTTATAGTTGGCAATATCTGCGACGAAGAGCTAGTCGACTCGCTTGTAAAAGACCATGACGCTGTTGTTCACTTTGCTGCTGAGTCGCATAACGATAATTCACTTGATAATCCACGGCCATTCTTAGATACAAATATTGTAGGTACATACACGATACTAGAAGCTGTCAGGAAACACAAAAAACGACTACACCACATCTCGACTGATGAGGTTTACGGAGACTTAGAGTTAGATGACCCAGCAAAGTTCACTGAGTCAACCCCGTACAATCCATCAAGTCCCTACTCCAGCACAAAGGCGGGTTCAGATTTACTTGTTAGAGCTTGGGTTAGATCTTTTGACGTACGGGCAACATTATCAAATTGCTCAAATAACTATGGCCCATATCAACATGTTGAGAAGATGATACCGAGGCAAATTACCAATATTATATCGGGAGAGAAGTTAAAGTTATATGGTTCAGGCGAGAATGTCCGGGATTGGATTCACACGGAGGATCACAGCTCAGCCGTGCTTGCCATACTAGAGCACGGTAAGATTGGTGAAACTTATATGATCGGAGCAAATGGTGAAAAAAATAATCTCGAAGTTTTCAATCTTATACTAAAATTTATGGGTAAAGATACGGGTTGGTTAGAGCATGTAAATGATCGGCCTGGCCACGACATGAGATACGCGATTGATGCCTCGAAGATACAAAAAGAGCTTGGCTGGACACCAAAGTATACTGATTTTGAGGCAGGTCTTAAAGATACAATTCAGTGGTATACCGAAAACGAGGACTGGTGGAGGCCTCAGAAAGAGGCAACCGAAGCTAAATACAAGGAACTGGGTAGGTGATCGTGGCTACATTTTAAGCAAAGCTTATAAACTAGCTCTTTTTGAAGCCGTTAACTCTTACTTCTAAACTGATTAAAATAGATTGGCATCCTTCAAAACAGAATTTAGATAGTCATTTAAATTTTCTGACCTTAGCTCTTCTTGACTAAACCATCTTATCTCTTCGTGACTCGAATCAATCTGATTAATGCTGATTGATGAGTCTAATTTGTACTTCATTGCAACAAGCAGAACATGGCAGCCATTACTACTCGGAGCTTCTTCACGAGTATCCCATCTAAGATCATAATATCCAACAATCTTAGGCTCTTGTGTTGTCCTGATAGATAACTCTCGCATTAGACCCCTTTTGGCTGCCTCAGTGAATGATTCGTTAGCCCGCATTCTACCACCGAATATCCACCACCCCTTAATTGGTTGTTTATTTCTTAAACCGAGCAGAACGCGTCCTTCAGAGTCGTAGACAACGGTATCAACACATACAATTACAAGGCCATCCAGTATCTTCGAATATTCATTTTCCGTAAACCAAACTACTTTATCAGTTGGACTCATATTTAGTATTAACCTAGTCCATTTTTAAAAATAATTCAACTCCAGAGACTAAATTTGATATACTATACAGATATGAAGGGGATAATTTTAGCAGGCGGGTCAGGTTCACGGCTATATCCAATTACAAAAGGCATTTCTAAGCAACTTATGCCCATTTATGATAAGCCGATGGTTTATTATCCTCTCAGCACATTAATGATGTCAGGTATTAAGGATATTCTAATCATTACAACACCCCAAGACAGAGATCAGTTCGAGCGTCTACTTGGTGATGGTTCTGAATGGGGTATCAGCTTGCAGTATGCAGTGCAGCCTTCTCCTGACGGTCTAGCACAAGCTTTTATTATCGGGGAAGATTTTATTGGAGACGACAAAGTCGCTCTGGTTCTCGGAGACAATATCTTTCATGGGAGCGACCTGGACGAATCATTACAGCAATGTACCGACCCGAATGGCGGTATAGTTTTTGCTTATCAAGTATCTGACCCTGAGCGTTATGGAGTCGTAGAATTTGACAGTGAAATGAATGCCCTCTCTATCGAAGAGAAGCCACAGATAGCGAAATCAAATCACGCAGTTGTTGGACTATACTATTATGATAATAACGTGATTGAAATCGCAAAAAATATAAAGCCAAGCGATCGTGGAGAGCTTGAAATTACAACTGTTAATGAAGAATATTTGAAAAGAGGCAAGCTGAAAGTCCAGATAATGGACCGTGGATCTGCCTGGTTAGATACAGGTACATTTGAGAGTATGAATGACGCAAGTGAATACATTAGAGTGGTTGAAAAGCGCACTGGGCTTAAACTTGGTTGTCCAGAGGAGGTATCGTGGAAGAACGGATGGATTAGCGATACTCAGCTTAAAAGCATCGCTGAACCTCTTGTAAAAAGTGGCTATGGAAAATACCTAAACGGACTGCTGAGAAATTAAATATGACCAAGAATAACATTTGTATAATTATTCCAGCTTTCAATGAAGCTACGACAATTACTGGAGTTATTGATGATGTAAGATCGGCTTTAAAAAAAGAAAAGCACGCGTTTGAAATTGTTATTGTCAACGACGGATCTAGCGATGATACCTCAAAACTAGCTGAAGCATCAGATGCCAATGTAATAAATCACATACTAAACACAGGTGCGGGCGGGGCGACCGCAACCGGCCTAAGTTACGCGGAAAGAAATAACTTTGATATTGCAGTTACTATGGATGCTGATGGACAGCATTCGCCCAAAGACGTTGTAAAGGGCATTGAAGAGCTAAAGAAGAACGATGCGGATCTTCTAATTGGCAGCAGGCTTGTTAATACTGATGGCATGTCTAAGGTGAAAATCCTAGGGAATAAAGGTTTAAGCATCATAACATATCTGGTATTTAACGTTAAAGTGACAGATTCGCAATCTGGACTACGTATATTCTCAAAACGTGCATTGACTAGGCTCAAATGGCGAACCAGTGGTTATGAATTTGCTAGTGAAATGCTCTGGAGGGCAAATCAGCTAGGACTAAAAATTGATGAATTTCCAATAAAGGCAATATATACAGAATATTCTATGAGCAAGGGGCAAAATAATTGGAACGCTATTAATATAATAAGAAATCTTATTACTAGAAGAATTGTGGAGTTACTGAGTGAGTAGATATTTAATCCTAATATTACTTAATGCACCTCTAATAATCGCGGCTTTACTCGGAAATCTTGTAAATTTTAAACTCGGCAAACTTTCTTTTAGAAAGTATATCGGTCAAACTATAATTTGGATAGCTATTCTTCTGGGATTGGTATTTGCGGGTCCAATATACGAGTTTCTTTTTACAAATGATCTAACCCAAACTGAACCTTTAAGTTTATTTGATGTTGTGCAAATAACAGGCATTATTGTGGTTCTATTCATGTCTAATCGCTCAAGAATAAAGCTCCAAAATCTCGAAAAACGCGTACAAGATCTTCATCAGGAACTTTCTATAAGACTCTCCAGAGACGAAAAATTCATCAAAAAATAGTTACTATTTTTTTGAAGCTACTACAGTTAGCATGGATGACCTCTTGAATAGGTTCTGAACCAGAGCAAGAGGTATAGTCAAGACCGTTAGAAACGCCCATAAGAGCATCATCAATTTTTTATAAGAATCACCGTGTGACCGATTCACCCAAATTCGCTGCACATCTAATTCCTTGAACATCGACGGCACCAATGTTACAGGGTGTAATGGAGCACCAAGCTGAAAAACTGAATTAACCTTAAAACCTGAATCTTCTAGCAGCTTCCTGATTGACTTTTCATTGTATTGCCACAAATGTCTGGGAACATCTAGTCCGTACCATTTTTCTCTAAAAATGTGTCTCTCGAAAGAATGGTAGTTGGGGATTTGAACTATTAAATGTCCGTCCTTCTTTACCACGTGTTTTTGTAAATGCGTAAGAATTTGGTGAGGATTCTCTAAATGCTCGAGTACGTGAAATAGTGAGGTAATCTCTATTTTTTTTGCAGGTTTATATTCCAAAATATCAGAATTTATGATGCTAGCTTCCGCCTTAGATTTAATTTTTGCAAAATCAAATTTATCTACACCGTAAGCTTCTTTGCAACCCTGCTCGCTTACAAATGTTACACGCTCACCACTACCACATCCAATATCTACATATGAAGATGCCCTTCCTAATGTAATCCCTGTTGATCTTTCTAGTAATTTAAAGTCGAACTTATACTGATTGTACCTGTACCACTTCTCAAGATCAAACCCTTTACGGCTAGTTGATTTCTTGGAATCCTGTTCTTCAGATAAATAGTTTGTAGGGTAAAAACTTGAGGCGTCGCCAATCAAGGTAGGATTCAACATACCCATATGACAACTACTGCACTCGGAAAATGAAAAAGTTTCGTTAGTTGTATCAAGCCTGTCCTTCAGATTATCATATTTACTATTCAGCCTACCTTGGCAAAACGGGCATTTAGTTAACAATTTCATACTATAGGGCTTTTTTGAAATTCTTTTATTTATCGTCATATGATTTACCTTTGCATTTACTTTCTCGATTCATACCAATCAAGTGTTTCTCTAACTCCTAATTCCAGATTATATTTTGGATCGTAGCCTATTGCTAAAGTATTCTGAATATCATAACAATAGTTCATCATTATATTTTTTAGCCTAAAAGGGTATATAGGTGGATTAAGCCCGACGGCCTTTAAGATGCCTCCGATGTAAGAAATCAGTAGGACTAAAGCGTAAGGTAAACTTGTAATTTGTATCTTGTAATACGACGCAGCAGTTTCAGCAAAATCTCGCATAGTATAGGGATGAAAATCGTTACCATAATATACTTTATTCTTTGCGCTCTTATGTAATGATGCTAATATTGTAAGATCAATTAAATTCTTTACATATACCATACTTACCAAATTATCCGCCCTACCAACATGAAAATATCTTCCGCTTTTAATTGCTTTAAAAAAATCTTTATATGGAGCCCCACCGGCTGGACCATAAACTGATGTAGGTCTAATAATTGTGTAATTAACACCATATTCGTTGGACAACGCTTTTACAACCTTCTCTCCTTCTATCTTTGATTGGCCATAGACGGTATTTGTCCTATATGGCTCATTCTCGTCAATAAAACGTTTCTCATTAAAGAGTCCGACAACCAGCTGAGTCGAATAAAAAACAAATCTTTCGACTGAACTTTTTTTTGCGGCCTCAATAAAAACATTTTTGGTTCCCTCAAAATTCACTTCATAATCTCTCAATTTCTTTCCACCAAGATCTGTTCTCGCTGCAAGATGGTAGACAATATTGACAGTATCGAAAACACCTACTAGAGACTTCTTATCAAGAATATCTGCTGGAACTCGTCTTACACTCTTAGGTATAATGCTCCAATTAGCAGTTGGTAAATCCAGGGCAATCACATCTGCACCTTGCTTTAAAAGTTCTGCAACTAAATTCTGCCCGATAAAACCACAGGCCCCCGTCACCAAAACGGTACGATTATCAAAGTTTTTTATTTTAGTTTCCTTTGGCCAAGTGTCATAATCTTATATGACCATGTGATTTTATAGTAATTTATCTTGTGCAAGATAAGCGGCCACTTTTTACCATCACTATATTTCTTAGCAAGAACAAATTCTTCTTGAAATTTAGTTTTATCTTCTTGACCGCTTTTGCTATCGAGATGGTAGCGAAAATTAGCTAAATACCTATTAATAACTCCCGCTGGGTACTTAGCGCCTATTCGCAACCAGAACTCATAATCCATACACCAGTGATCCTCTTCATCGAAGTAACCGAACTCATCGTGTATTTCCCTACGCCAAAACGTGGCAGGTTGAGAAATAAAGTTTTCGCTCAATAACTTAGAGTAGCTAAATTTTGACAGTAGTAAGTTCTTATATAACGTAATCGGTCGTCTGATCTCTTTGTCATGCTTATCGACAATAAAGCATTTACCGTAGGCCCATTTAGTTTTTGGATGAGAATCAAAATATTCTGCTACTGCATATAACGTGCCGGGTGTATATGTGTCGTCAGAGTTTAAGAAGGCTACTATCTCGCCCTTAGCTAGTCGAAGTCCTTTATTTATAGCTTCTGACTGTCCGCTATCTTTCTCTGACTTCCATGTAATCTTATCGCCGTACTTCTTTAGTATTTCTACTGTACCGTCTTTCGATCCACCATCCATAACTATGTATTGGAGATTTGGATAATCTTGTTTAAGAATACTCTCTATTGTTCGTTCAATAAAGTCCACTTGATTATATGAGGGTGTTACTATGGTAATCTTTGGTAGCTTCTTCACAATATTAATACCTATGACTCTTTTGCCTTAACCTGAGCAGCGATCCATTCATATGTACTACGTAGACCATCCTCGAGCTTTAGATGCGGCTCCCAACCAAGCTCTTCTTTAATCAGGTGATTATCTGAGCTCCGCCCCCGTACGCCCAACGGGCCATCAATATGCTTAATCTTTAGCGGCTTCTTCGCAATCTCCATAACCATTTCTGCAAGCTGGTTAATACTAACCATTTCTACAGATCCAATATTTACTGGGCCCATAAAGTCGCTGTCCATCAGTCTTCTGACACCCTCGAGACACTCGTCGACATACAAGAAGGTACGAGTTTGTTTACCGTCACCCCATACTTCAATTTCACCGCTCTTAGACTCTGCAACCTTTCTACACATTGCAGCTGGTGCTTTCTCTTTGCCGCCCTCCCATGTTCCTTGAGGTCCAAAAATATTGTGAAATCGTGCAATTCTTACATTTAAGCCATAGTTACGTTGATATGACATATACATTCGCTCGCTGAAAAGTTTCTCCCAGCCGTATTCACTATCTGGTGCTGCCGGATAAGCTGAGTCCTCAACGCAATTTGGGTTGTCGGGATCAAGTTGATTACGTTCCGGATATATACAAGCCGAAGAAGAATAGAATAATTTTTTAACTTTTGACTCTACGCTACGTCGTGCAACATTCAAATTTATAGTAGCTGAGTTATGCATTACATCCGCGTCGTGTTCACCGCTAAATATGTATCCTGCTCCACCCATGTCTGCAGCCAACTGATAAACCTCGTCAAAAGGCTTGTCTATGACTTTTTCAACAATACGAGGATCGGTAAGGTCACCGACAACAAAGTCATCTGCAGTAGTTTCGCCAAATTGTGGCCTTTTAAGGTCCGCCCCTCTTACCCAGTAACCTTCTTTCTTTAATTTGCTAACCAAATGCGAGCCAATAAATCCTCCGGCTCCACAAACTAATGCTGTCTTCATCAAAAATCCTCCTAATTTACTTAGATAATTGTACCACGTCATATTATCAGCACATACTCTAGGCGATATTTTTTCACACTATCATACTTATTCAAATTATGTATACTAAATTCAATGAACAAAATATTCCTGTCACTTTATGTATTAACGACAGTTTCTGCATTAATTATTCTAAAGCTTGGTACTGGCTCTGGTCTACCCATTTCTTACATAGATAACAAGTTACAATTCAACATAAACCTATATGTCATTGGGGGCATAATACTATATGGACTTAGTTTTATTACTTACGTATACCTAATTTCAAAAAACGACTTAGGATATATTATCCCAATCGCTGCTGCTTTTGTATATATTCTTATGTTCACCGCCTCTGCGTTAGTATTCAAAGAAGTTTTCACCATCTATAAAATTGTTGGCATCAGCTTGATTGTCCTGGGACTTATATTCCTCAACATAAACCGATAAATTATTCTGTTACAAAGATCGGGCTTAGGTTATTAAATTCGAGTATCTATATAGAATCGGAAGAATATATAAAGTGCCGATACGGAAAGTAAAAGTATCGGCATAATTTTTACTATGAACTTGTATGCTTTCTCTTTTATTACCAGTTGATCACTATTTGCTGCAAAAACTGCTAACAAGAATAGTGCAGGTATAAAGTATCTGCCTTGAACCCCGACAATAATATTGAAATCAACAGGAGAATAAAAAACAAACATCGCTGCGTTGACACCAATAACATACAATAGTATGACTAACGCTAAAACAATACGATTAGATTTACCCCGAAACGACAATAATTCTGCATCTTTTGCTCTGTTTGCAAGAAAAGTAAGAACCAGTATTGTGTAGCCAGTTATTACAAATGGGAGTGCCATAGTTGTATCGGCCCAGCCAAAAGTTCCAATAAACGAATATGCTACGCTATCACCCCAAGAGTAAAAATAGGTGTTCCATAAAGCAAATAAAAATTTTTGGGGCTCTAAAATTATTAATTTAATTTGCTCAGCAGGAACTACGTGTTGCGGAAGGCTGGCATTAATGCTGCCACTGTTAGCAGATGCTATTACCTGCCAAGCAATAGCCGTCAACAACCCAATACCCAAAAGAGCTAGAGCTAATATGAGTGCTTTTCGTCGTTCTTTTACTAGATTCTTTTTGAGGACAATCAACAGTAATATCGGCAGAAGAACCATACTAACGAGCTTCGTCATCGCAAGTAAAATAGTTGCAAAAATGAGTACTAAGATACTCTTACGACTCATTGAACTTTTAGATGTAAACGTACCTATTATCAGGGCGATAAATAGAGCTGAAGCCCCCAGAGTCACAGAATCTGATGATACCATGGACGCTGAGAATAAAGACATTGGTATTATACCTGCAACAAACAGGGGCCACCTGGCAACAGATATATATTTAATTGCTAGATACATCAGAGTTATAAACGAAGCTAGACTAGCTACTCTGGCCATGTATAACAGAAGGATAACGGGCATATTTACTAACCTACCAACAAATACCACAGCTATTTGAGGCAAGTAGACAATAGGCGAATAGGTCGTCCCACTATACGGAGCACCATTTACTCTTATGTTTTGCTCTAGTGGTATATTTAGCAACGCACGTTTCGTTCTTCTTAAATCATACTTCTCGTTTGCTTTAAACCTAATGTCGTCTTCGTAAAAAACAGCCTTAAATGTTCTCACTACACCCCTTGGTAGATCACTTGACGGAGATAACTTTCCCTCAGAATATCTGTAAACCTGAGAGAAGTGCGCCTGTTCGTCGGGGCCTTGAAATGGTGGAGTTAAAAATATAAAAATAAACCCGAAAATGATTGCCACTAACACAAAGTATCTTTCGGGTTTGCTAAAGATATTATGCCAATTATATCTACTCTTCATTGCGCAAAGTATATCACATGTATATCTATACAGGTTATGTTATAATAAACACTGAATCTAATGGATTATAAAACAAAGAAAATCATGACAAAAATAAATAACAAAAAAGCCACAATCATTATAGTCATCGCTGTACTTCTCCTGCTAGTTGGGGCTTTGGCGTATTACTTATTTAGGAGTGAGGATCCGACAAATGATTACAAGCCTTTATACGAAACAGCTAGCGACCGAGAGGCTGATTCGTCAAATGATAACAAGGCAAAAGATGACACCAGCCAGAGCACGACTCCATCAACTTCAGAGGAAGTCCCATCATCACCCTCTGGATCAGTACGTATTACTCAAGCAAACCAAGCAAATGGATTCATAAATGCCAAAGCAGAAGTATCTGACTTTCAGGTAAAAACGTGCGTATACCAATTTACCTCCGAAGGTGCCCGCCCTGTGATTCGTGAAACACAAAATCAGTGTGAAGGCATTTCTATCCCTCAGGCAGAATTTGAAAAAATAGGTACATATAACTTAGTTGTTACCGCATATAGTACTGGGAATAAAATATCATCAGCCCCACAAGCTATAATGGTTAGGGAATGATTTATGTCATATATTATTGAAAAGCAAAGTAGACAAGTAGCAGGAGTAAGATCCTCTAGATCTAGGCTGGGAATCTTAATAGTGGTCTTATTGGCCTTTTCAATTACTATGCTATACCCCCACAAGACTGCACAGGCTGTTAGTGCATCTGACTGGAGAGCTGGCAACATCATAGACGATGGCGTGTTTTACAACGGCGGGTCTATGTCTACAACTGACATCCAGAACTTCTTAAATAGCAAGGTGCCCACTTGCGATACAAATGGTACTAGAATTTACTCTGGAAGCCAAACACGGGCTCAATACGGTACCAGTAGAGGATACCCACCTCCTTATACTTGCTTAAAGAGTTATACTCAGGATGGACTAAGCGCTGCACAGATTATTAAGAATGCTTCGACTACCTACAATATTAGCCCTAAGACCCTTCTTGTGCTACTTCAGAAAGAACAGACGTTAGTCACTGATGACTGGCCATGGTCAAGCCAATATAGATCAGCCACAGGTTACGGGTGCCCCGACACCGCCCCATGCGATGCCGAATATTACGGATTTGCGAACCAGGTGACTAAAGCGGCATTTCAATTCAGAAGATATGCAACATACCCGAGCGAGTATAGATATAAACCATTCCAAAATAATACGATCCAATATAACCCGAATGCAGGCTGTGGAAGCTCCACCGTATATATACAAAATCTGGCCACCGCAGGCCTTTATAACTACACACCATACCAGCCAAATGCATCTGCCTTAAATAACTTGTACGGTGCCGGTGATAGTTGCGGCGCCTATGGTAATAGAAATTTTTGGCGATTATTCAATGACTGGTTTGGATCAACCACTGGTACCTTATGGCGTACTCAGTCAGACGGAACTTTATATCTTGTAGATGGTGGTGTTAAATACGTCATAAACAACATTGGGTATTTGGAACAGTTTGGTTACGGTGCAAAAGATATTAGGTTTGTTTCACAACAAGAGCTAGATTCAGTGCCTGGGGCTAGCGCCCCATATTCAGCAAACTTAGGACAAATAGTTAAGTCTGGTAGCGACAGTGACGCAGACGGGGGTACAGTATACTTCTTTGACAGTGGGCGGAAAATACCAATCTCAAGCATGGAACAACTTGCTAATTTTGGGTTTAGTGTCTCAGATATAACCTACCTTCCCCTAGAATTTATACAAAGATATAACTCAGACAGTCCGCTATCAAGTTTCATTAGAGATCCAAATCTATCAATCTATCAAATGGAGAATAATAAAAAAAGAATATTCTTTGAGCTGTCGCATTACAACACCGTTAACCCTACGGGGGCATTCACAAATCTTTCCAATTTCAGCTTTAGTAGATGGCAGTACGGCCAACCACAAATTGATGGAAGCTATCTAATAACCGGTCCAGACGGGACTATTAGGCTATATAACGGTGCGAATTATCACATATTGACCTCTATGAACACTTATGAATGTTGGGGTATGAGCGGGCTAAGGTCTTACAGAGTTGGGGGCTATGAAGCTGTAAATGGTACATCAAGTGGCACCCTGAGGTGTATCGGAAAAGACAGCAGCAATACAACATTCCTACTAGATGGTCTGCAGAAGTATCAAGTTCCTGACGTTGTAAGCCCGAGTACACCAGCAGACGATGTCTTCACAAGACTACAAACAAAAGCACTGCCTGAAACTGTAAGAAATTCATCTGGTGAAATATCTGTTATAGAAAATTACATCCGTCGACCCCTTGCGTCTATGATTACATACAACTCACTTAATCTGGGATCGAGTAGTATTACTCGACTAACAAACGGAGCTTACCAGGCCCTAGACGTTGGAACCATCAAGCTTGCTCCAGGAAACCTAATCCTCGACGAAACAGGGACGATCTCAGTTATTAATACTGATCAAAACCGTTATCTATTGCCTTCAGCAACGAGATTTAACGACTACAATTATAATTGGGGCTCCCTAATCAGGCTTCCTACTAGTTCTATTTCTGGCTACTCCAGTATTGGTACACTAGCAAGTATCGTTAAGATATCAGGCAATGCCTATATCGTTGATTCTGGCAAAAGATATCTTATACCTAGCAACCTGTACTCTAGTTTTGGGTTCCAATTATCCTCACTAAACGAGATAGGAGCTACTGTTATCGAAAACACTACACAGCAAGATGCTTCTAAGTTTGTAATGAACAAGAGTAATGGAACGGTTTATATGCTCGAGGATGGTAATAAAAGACCAATATCTAGTTGGTCAGTCCTTTTAAGGGAAAGTGGCGGAAGTCCAGTCATCCTACAACTTAACGACGCCACAATGTCTCAATTTGCCCTTGGCGCCGTAGTTAATTAGCACAAGCAATACTAGCGTTTACGGATCTTCTCAAGTGAATGAGAATCATGAGCTTCGTAATCATTAATTGCGGTTCGGGATGCAAGTCGTACACCTCTCCACTTTTCAAAGTGGTATATCGGATTAACTAGCAACCAGTAAAGCTTCCGCTTGATAGAGAAATCATTGTCAATAATTATCCTAAAACTGTCATGAGCAGATCCTATAACAACGCGTTTTATTAGTCCTAAAATGCTTACTTTTTGTATTTTTGCTCCAGAACGCTTTAGGCCAATTATCTCGTCAAACATTCTATGTTTATACTCATCCAACTCCATGTCGTTTGAGTGGTGCACTCTTGCACGAGGCGCATAAGCTTTTATGTAGCCGGCTTTTATAATTTCTCTACCGAATATTTGATCCTCTGAATAAGGTACGTCTTTGTATGGGAGTACGTTGACTAGAAAGTCTCTCCTAGTAGCACTATTTACATCCGAGTAGAAACTAAGCGTGTCTTGAATATGTATCCTGTTGGCAAATTTATCATTATAGAATAAGACCGTGCCGTACTCTGAACCAAGTTTATCGAAAACATGCCTAATCTCGTACTTCAACAAAGGGAAACAGCCGGGTCTAGCCGTCTGTCTACCTAAGACTCCGACGATCTTTTCGTTTATTTCAAAGGGCTTCGTAATTTCATATAGCCAATATTTGTGGGCAGGTACCGCATCATGAGAGATAAACACTAAATATTCTCCATTTGCCATATTTGCAGCTAGATTACGTGTTTTGCCATGGCCGAATTCTGAGTTGGGTATCTCGTGCAATATAATATTTTTTTGTGTCTTCTGCGCTCTCTTAATTATCTGTATCGTTTTATCAGTTGAACCTGAGTCAATAATTAATACTTCGAATTTATCATAAATTTGTTTGTTAATTGCTTTTAGTATCTCGTTGAGGTATTTTTCACCGTTATAAGTTGGAATTATTATTGTTGCCTTAATTTTCTGATCCATAATTATTTGCCCATCTGCTTTAAAATATACTCATATGTCAACTTGATGCCCTCGCTTAAATTTGTCATATTTGTTGGGCCAAATTCTTTTGTATACCTGTTTGTATTTAGTACTACATGATCAACAAATGTACTTGGAACTGGATGATGCTCAATAGTAATTTCTTTATTGGTAATTTTTCCAATTATATCTATTAACTCGTTTAACGACTCGCCTTTTCCAGACCCAATGTTGTAAGTATCATGCAATACCTTCTTGTTAAAGAGATTCACGGTCATATTCGCCACATCTTTAACATATATATAATCTCTAACCATTGTCCCGTCGCCCATAACCGGCAGTGATTTACCAGCAGCTATATTTTCTAAGAATATCGGAATGACACCCTGCTTCCTTCTGAAAGGTTGCCGTTCACCATAAGGGTTAGATATTCTTAGCACGACTGAATCTAGGCCATGTTTAACTCTAAAATACCTGAGGTAGTGCTCAATTGTAAGTTTACCAATAGCGTATGGTGAGACAGGAAGTGGGGTGTCTACTTCAATATGGGGATTGGCACCTTCGCCATATATTGCACCACCGGTAGAAGCAAAAATGAGCCTTTTTATGTTCATTTTTATACACGCCTGAAATAGTAATATGCTATGTTTGATATTTGTGTCAACATCAATAAGAGGGTTGTTCTCTGCGCTCGCAGGATTTGTAGTTGATATAAAATGAAATACGTAATCGATTCCTTCTAAGGCTTGTTCGATGTCTTTTTTATTCAAAAAGTCACCCGAGAATCTCTCTATGTTTTCAGAATCTATAAAAATTGTATTTTGACTATCATATCTATCAAAAGCACGCACCAAATGACCATCGTCAACTAATCGGTCCACTATGTGGCTACCTATAAATCCATTTGCGCCAAGTACTAGACACTTACTCATGATTGAAGTTCTTTAGTTATTACATCTAAAAACTTTTTCTTAGATGCAGCCCAACCGCCACGATTTATACTTTTTGATGCATTCTTGCTTTTTTCTATTAGATTTTTATCAGTAACTATGGACGAGAGCTCTTCGGCCATTCTAGCTGGCGACGCCTCTACATAGGCAATAAAAGGATTGTCTGTAACTAACCTGTTATTTGGCCCTTCATTTACAACTGGAATTGTGCCGCAAGCAAGTAGTTCGGGCGGCAACAGAGACATGTTAGTTAAAGAAATCACTAAAGCAGCTGCACATTTGTTATAGAGAGCTGGTAACTGTGAGATATCAAGCGCTTTGTGGTTAACATATGGAAAAGGAATATCATACCCAGATACATCCCAGCCTGCTAAGTTTATTGTATACTCAGGATGTTTTTTGTGGAACAATTCCAGCACCATTATTCCTAAATCAAACCCCCTTCTCTCAGTTACTGGGCGCGCATAAAAGAATATCTCTCTTCTGGTTTTTTCATTTGTATATTTGTATGTCTTTTCATCGGCTGCGAACTCATAATTCTCGCATTTCATACCATATTCCGTTGACAGCTTATGGTTTAGGTATCCTCCTGCAGTAATAGCATGAAATCCGAATTTATAAGTATTTTCTGCCAATATGTAGTCGGTCCCAATAGCATAGAAGTATGGCTCGAAGTCCTGTACAAAATACATCTTTTTAGCTGTTGTGATTTCGTTAAACACAGGATAAGCCGTCTCCCAGCCTGTCGCAAAGATCATGTCAGCTTGCGCCATTTTTTTACCAAGACGTTGAAATGTTAAATTCTCTGCTTTACAATATGCTGACACATTTGCCCTAGCTTGATCCGGAGTCGTCTCATCGGTAGTACTATAAAGATATATATTATTTTTATGTCCCTTACTATCAAGGAATTCAATGAATCTAAATATATTTTGGTGGCCACCTCCACCCGCAGGAGGAGACATTACCCAGTTGAAAGTGTAAGGAGGTTTTGGTTTTGTGGCCAAACTGACAGATTGGTATTTGTTTGAGACCCAATCCGCAGCCA
The DNA here is from genome assembly GCA_020631895.1 of Candidatus Nomurabacteria bacterium. Lineage (GTDB taxonomy): Bacteria > Patescibacteriota > Saccharimonadia > Saccharimonadales > UBA7683 > JACKGR01. The sequence goes on along the minus strand of JACKGR010000002.1, from coordinate 32,498 downwards.
TAACACTCTCTCTGTCTACAAGTGATTGAAATTTGATCTTCCTGTTCGGATTGGTCGTTTTGTCTATTTGTTTTTTCTTTATTTTCTCGAGAGTTTTAATGGCCAAAGACACACCACCCTCTTCTCTTAAAATAGAACGGGTCTTTCTTGTGTATTTTGTAATTTTATTAACTGCTCGCATGTGTGCCCTGATTATAACATTTCAACAATAACATTTGATTCCACCTATTTTACCCACGAACCACGAGTAGTCACAAGTCCGCCTTCGTGTTTACCGGTGATTATAAAGCTGCTCACACCAGAATTGTATCCAAATAGGTCTAAGCTTTTCTTCTCAAATATTGCAACCGATATTTTATATGCCCCTGGAGTGAAGTTATGCAAAGGTATTTTATAAGTTAATTTGTGAACAGTACCTGCTTCGCTAGGAGTCTGAATATCTCTTGAATTGTGCTCCATAACTGACACCCCCTCTGTAATCAGTGCCAGTCCTATTTCAACGGAGAAAGACTTCTTAAGTTTGTACTCTATATCAAATGTAAAATTATCTGACTTCGGTAGCTGAAGTTTAGATCTAGGTATTACCCTAAGTAATTCTACTGCGTTGTTTAATGTAGTATTGCTGATTTTTTCGTCGTCAGATGCCGCTTTTAAATTATCCAGCTCGTACTGCCTAGATATTTTATCTGGAGTTCCGATCTCTTTGACTTTACTCCGATCTATAAGAAGGGCCCTGTCGCAAAATCTTTTTACCATACCCATGTCGTGAGTAACCAAAATTATTGTTTTGTTCTCTTTCTTCACCTTCTCAAAATACTCGAAGCACTTTTGTTGAAAGTTCGCATCTCCAACTGCTAAAACCTCATCAAGAACCAGTATGTCAGAGTTGGCTCTTATTGCTATAGAAAATGCCAATCGAACCTGCATACCACTCGAGTAGTTCTTAAGCTTCTGATCCATGAATCTCTCAAGTTCTGCAAACGACACAATCTCATCATACATTTGACTCATCTCCGACCTACTAAAACCAAGTAGTGCACCGTTAAGAAAAACGTTGTCTCTCCCAGATAGCTCTGGATTAAATCCAACGCCTAGCTCTATAAAGGGAGTAAGTCTACCATTAACTCTAATATCTCCGCTATCTGGGGTATAAATCTTGGATATCAGTTTCAATAATGTACTCTTGCCACTTCCGTTTCGTCCGACAATTCCAAAGAACTCTCCTTTTTTCACTTCAAAAGCAATGTCATCTAGAGCAACCTGCTCTTCGTAACCCTTTTTACGCCTAATGGTGTTTATTAAAGAACCCTTTAGGCTTGTGGTTTTTTCATGGGGTAACTTAAATGTTTTATTAAGATTTTTTACAGAAATAGCTGGAGTCAATTCAGACATTATATATTCTCCGCAAAATATTTAGATTCTTTTTTAAAATAAAGTCCCCCTATCAACAGGGTTACCAGGGTAATTATTACTGGTATCAATATGTAGACTGTGTTATCTGAAAGTGTACTAGAAGTTACTGTCTGAGTTGTTACAACATTAAATCGTGCACCCTGAACTGCCTGTGCTATAGGGTTAAGTAATAGAATCTTCTGGAAAGTTATGTTAGGTACCAGAGTTAGAGGATAAAGTATTGGAGTTGCATAGAAACCAGCCTGTAATACAACCTCCCATATATAGCTGATGTCTCTGAATTTAACGTAAGCTGCGGCCAAGAAGAATGAAACCCCTAAAGAGAAAAGGTATAACTCAATGAGGGATAGTGGTAGCAAAAGAGCCGAAGGATGTAAATCTACTTTATTTAGTATGATAAATATAACTATAATAATTAGGTTTAAAAATAAATTAATTAATGCAGACACACTACTCGATATTACAATAATCCATCTAGGTATCTTTATCTTTCTAATTAAATCACCCCTACCAACAATTGACCCTAAACTCTGTGATGTCATCTCTGTGAAGAATCCCCAAAGCACAATTCCGAGCAACAAGTAAACAGGATAATGCTCTACGCCTTTACCGATTTTTAGAAACTTAACGAATACTATATATAAAATTACAAACATTAATAGCGGTCTAAGCAAAGACCAAGTGTAGCCTAGAATCGATCCTTGATACCGTAATTTAAAATCAGTACGAACAAGTTCGCGAAGCAAAGTTCTATTCTTCTTTGATACAAGGTGATTCATAGGTTGTTTCAATGTTTCATTATAGAATAGAACCATGTCAAAGTCATTAGTTGCTGCAGTAGTTTTAAACTGGAACGATGCAAGTTTATTAAAGCATTCTGTTGGTTCACTATTAAATCAGACTATGGTCCCGGATGTTATTGTCGTTGATAATGGTTCTGAGGATGAATCAAGAGAGGTTATTGAAGATTATGGCGACAAAATCACCCCGCTGTGGAACTCAAGCAACCTAGGGTTTGCAGGAGGAGTCAACACGGGTATTAAACACGCCATTGATTTAGGCTATGAGTATATTGCTCTTCTAAACAACGACGCCGTGGCTGATAAAAATTGGATAGAGATATTGGAACAAAATATTTCAAAAAACAGTAGAATAGGGGCTGTAACAAGCTCAATAATCAAATATCGAACCGATGAATACGATAGTACCGGGGAACAATTCACAATCTGGGGGCTTGCCTACCCACGAGGACGTGGCGAAAAAGCAGAAGGACAATATGGTGGAGACCTAGATGTTATGGGTGCGTCGGGTGGAGCAAGTATGTTCAGGGCCAGTATGTTTAAAGATATTGGTTTATTTGACGAGGACTTTTTTGCCTACTACGAAGATATTGATATTGGTCTCAGGGCGCACACCAGAGGATGGAAGTTTAAGTTTGTCCCAGACGCAAAAGTTCTACATGCAACCGGTACAACAAGCGGGAGGGTTAAGAACTTTGGAACTTACCAGGGACTAAAAAACCAGCCTTTGGTTTTAATTAAAAACGTACCCCTGTCTATTCTCTGGCGTATGGCTCCAAGGTTTATTCTTGCCCATACTTTATTTAATCTCAGAGCGCTGAGTCGCGGTCAGTTTACGACAGTCTTTAAAACATGGCTGGTTCTATTATGGCTAATTCCCAAGAAGCTTGTACAAAGAATTGGTATCCAGCACAGGCGAGTTCCGACTGCCACAAAAGATATAAATGAACTGATAGTGCTTGATTTACCGCATAATGCAACTGCCCTTCGCAAATTCAGATCACTAATACGAAAGGTGTTTCCAAAATTCGTATGAAGAAGATTGTTATTGATGCACGCGGTTATTCTACAAGTACTGGTCGTTACACCAGGAAGTTAATTGAATATCTTGAAGAACTTGAGGCAAATCAAACTGAAAGGGAATACACAATTTTACTTTTTCCAGATGAGTTTGAGAAGTATCACCCTACGAATCCTAGGTTCTCCAAGAAAGTTGCAGACTTCAAGCACTATAGTTTGTCTGAGCAAATCGGCTTTCTAATTTTCTTGAACAAACTAAATGCCGATCTTGTTCATTTTACAATGCCCCAACAACCGATATTTTATAGAGGCAAGACTGTAACAACGATTCACGATCTAACATTGCTCAAATCCTTCCCAGGTAACAGAAATCTGCTCGCATACAAAGCCAAGCAAATGGTTGGGCGGTTTGTATTTAGGAGAATAGGCAAAAAAAGCTCAGCCATAATAACCCCAACCAAGTTCACAAAAACCGATTACACCACATTCCTCTCCAAAACAGGGTTTATCCCTGTTGCAAGGATAAACCCTGTCGATAAAATTCAGGTTACCTATGAGTCGGCTGATGTGGTGACCTCAAAACCTACGCCCTACCCGGCCTTGATAGATAAAGACTTCATCATGTATGTTGGGCAGCAGAGCAACTACAAAAATCTCCGGCGATTGATGCAATCACATCAACAGCTACTGAAAGAACGACCTGGTCTGAAGTTGGTGCTTGTTGGCAAACTTGGTGAATACGGAGAACAGAGCAAAAAGTGGGCTGAACAACAAAACTTTAAAAATATTGTGTTCACTGGGTTTTTAGAGAGCGATGCTCAGCTTGCTTGGTTGTATAAGAACACTCTAGCCTACGTATTCCCTTCATTAATGGAAGGCTTTGGACTGCCAGCACTCGAAGCTATGGCTCACGGCGCCCCAGTTGTCAGCAGCAATGCCACCTGCATCCCTGAAGTCTGCGGTAACGCCGCACATTACTTTGATCCAGAAGATGTCTCCGACATAACCAGGGCCATCTCAGAAGTTCTAGAAGACAAGAAGCTCCGCGAAGACCTAATCAAGAAAGGCACCCAGCAAGTAAAAAAATACTCCTGGAAACGCATGGCTGAACAAACCCTAGATATATACACCAAGAGTTTGAAGAACTAATTATTTAATATTGGGTAAGAAGTATTGAGGAATAACAAATTTGGCCTTCGAACTCGGAGTTAACTCCGCTTTAACTCCGAGTTTGTAAACAAATTCACTCCCATCTTGTTGACTTTATTAAGATTAAGTACTATTGTAATCGAGTATCTGTCATCTACCCAGAGGTAACTGTCATGATCAACGTGTCAAAACTGACCGACCCACGAATGTGGAGTCGCTGGCGAGACGCCGGTGCTCTGCGTGGCTACTCGCCACCACCCTGCAACGCGGACATCTTCAAGAACGGAGATTCGATCGCCGCACTCGATGCTCGCTCCAGCCCGGCAGAACGCTGGGTGCGGATGGTCGCCAAGGCCGCTCATGCTCGTCTGGACTGGCACTACTCCGGTGGTGTCGCTCACGTCTTGCACCTCGGTGACGATGCGAGTCGTCTGCGTGTCGTCGCTGCAATGCGCGAGCTCGAAAATGAGCTCGATGGCCACCTTATGCGGATCTACGAGATCGGTGATCCCGGTCTCTACCGCAAGGGTGTCACGCCCGTGCCGGATGGTGCCATCACATCGTGGATGGACAGCGATACTGGTCAGGCGGTCTTCGCGACTACCTGACCCCCGCCCCTGCGGGCTCTCGCCGTACTTAGTACGCGTGAAGAGCCCAAAGGGGCTTCTTCATGCTAAGAAATATCTATAGTCGTAATTAAAGCGGATTTAACTCCGAGTTATTGTTTGATTTTTCAGAGTCCTTGCTGTTAATTTTATTAAGTAAATTGCGTCCAGCAGCCTTCTTCTTTTTAGTTTGAACATGCTCAACCCAATATGTTTTTACAGCCTTACGACCATCAGTGCTTGATTTAGCGAGCATTGCCGTAACATCAAGTATTTGCTCGCGCTGTTCGTCTCCTCGATATTTGGCATATAGATGACGCATGGTCAAAAAAGTACTATCTCCAACCATGTGTTTAGCCGCTTTACCGTTGCGAACACCAGCATACACTCTCACGAACTGAGTGCCTGATTGTGCGTACTCGAGCAATCGGTGCATGCCATCTGTAATAGTAACTTTGCCCTGACGTTCAATCGTCACAAGCTTGCTGTGGGTAATATCGCCCCCTCTTGGCCGTAGCTCACCAAGCCCTTCTGGGTCATTCCCACCTTCTGGATGTGCCAGAAAATAGCGTTTTAAATAGTCGCAAAACTTCGTAACATCGCAATTAATCTGCTTAGAGTAAACAACTTTATTGACCGCAGGGGTCATACCATTTAGCGCGATCACCGAGATTGGTAGCTCTACTTCAACCCAATCAAAAGCTCTGTTGGTTATAAGATGAAACAAACCGTTCATCCGATATGTGTACGACATAGCCTCAAGCAATCGCCAAACCTGAAAGTCGCTCAGAGATTCTATCGACTGATTAATATCATGGCTCATACCTGAACCACTTGGCGTGATAATATTTGACATCTCAGTTTTAAGATAATATCGTGCCACCTCCAACCTAGAAACATTTTCTCTGTAAACTTTCGAAGCAACTTTAAATGTAATCGAATCCATACAGCAATAATACTATACTCAACCATAGCTCCGCTTTATTGCTGGGCGCTTGCAAGGATAAACTTGCAACAGGGTTTATCCTTGTTTTGATACTAAATGTTTTATAATATGCTTCTATAAATCCAGGAGTAGAACGATGGCTATGCCGAATGGAGTGCCGGTTAGGAATATTAGGGCAGTTTTATACCAACTCTTATTGGTTTCATTAGTTGATCGTTGCCTGTTTAGGCCTTTCTTTTCTTCTGAGCCAACTGACTTCACCTTGACTGGCGCATTACTAGCTGTAGTTCCCTTAATTTGATTCGAGTCTGTATTAATAACCGGAGTGTTTTGAACTTCAGGGGACGTAGCCTGAAGCGCTATAATTTCTGCGACAGCTTCATTAACCCCAGACCCCTCGGGTATCCGGTTGCTATCATCTAAGTTGTCTTCGACAATTTGATCTTCTGGAACTCCAATTGGCACCTTTGTATCATCTTCTACCGTTGGTGGTTCGACAACCGGAGGAGCTTCAAGGATTTCACTGTCGCAGGAGTCATCAATACCGTCTTTGTCAGAATCAACTCCAGACGGCGATACAAAATTACAGTTGTCTTGGCTGTTAGCAACTCCGTCTCCGTCGTAATCTATGTCGCCGGCAACAATTAAAACATTCTTATAAATATCAATCGGCTCACCGGCAATGTTTCTTCCATAAATATGGACCTCGTGTGGACCCGGCTCTACGCCTTCGGGGATAGTTGCATTAATATCAAGACTGTCCGTGCCGGTGGCTACGGCCGAGCCAATTACCCGGGGTGTTGAATGAAGCTCAATATTAAACACATCACCCTTGTTCAAGAAATATCCTGCCGTTGAAATAGTTGAAGCAATTGAGTCACCCACTTTAATCAACTCACCAAACAAACCGTCCTCAAGTATAGGCTCAGTTGTGGTCGATAGATCTTCTCCGGTTGGATTTAATCTGCTTGGCATATCAGAAACACTGATTGAGTTATCCGGGGTTGGCATAGGTTCGGTGAGGTTATTTGTTTGAGATAATAGTGTTAATTTAAATAGTTCGTGTCCGAGTTTGTTAGGGTGAAAAGTGGCATTACTAATTGGACCAAAACTATAAGGCATGTCATCTCCAAAAGTTAAGCCATTAACCGCGAGATTCCAAGATTTATCCTCACACAGTTTATGACCAACAAACGCGTTTGAAGTGTCGACATAAAAAACTCCTGCGCTCTGGGCAGCGCGTTTCACCACAAAATTTAAATCTTCAACTATCTCATCGGCAAGCAAAAGCTCAGAACTGGACAGATGAACATTGAGCGCGCAATCACCTCCGGGCTGAACAAGCTTAGGATAGCCCACAACATATATTCGCGTATTTGGACTGGCTTCTTTTAGATCAGTGTAGGTTTTTACGAGATTTGGGAATTGAGCTTTAAGCTCTTTTAGGATTCCGTTCTTCTGTTCGGCACTCTCAAAGCAACTGTACTGCGTCAGAATGCAGTACTGGAGCTTTTTACCAAAGTTAATATCATTCCCACCAATCGAAAGTGTAACCGCCTCAGGTTGATATTTTGAAACAAACTCCCACTGCCGTCTGTAGCCGGGCAAGAAACCAGTAAAAATCTCATTGTCATATTGCTCTTCAATCTTGCCACTAGCTTGTGGCGAATCGTTTACGTAATCCTCTTTTATCTTATGAATGTCCTTGATCTTCCCGCCACTACAAGCCACCGACTCGGACTCCTCGAATGCAAGACTAGCCTTTATCAACTTCGGATAAGAGTTTCTTGAGATATGACAACGATTATTATCGTTATTAGTAATATTTGTGTAGTCGAAAGCCCCCTCGCCTGAGGCAAAAGAGTCTCCAAGGCCTAAATATGCAAAGTCAGACTCTTGGTAGCCTGGCTGGTAAACAATATATCTACTAGTCTTAGTAGAGCCATTTACATCACGAGAAATATACAGCTCAAGCTTCTGGTCACCTAAGAATTTGGCCTTCAAAATGCTCCTAATATTTGGAATCTGTCTTTGGACAAGACTAGAAATATCTTTAGACTGACACAACTCTGGATTACTAGGATTTATGTTAGCTGAACAATCTGTAGTGTTATAGAAATTGTAACTTCCGTTAGAGTTGTTTGCTACAAACGCTATACTAGCATCAGAATTTATTGCCAGAGACACCCGAGGTGCACCACTTGATCTATTGGTGTTCTTGCCAATAACTCTAGCTGTGTTAGCCTGCGTATCAACTAGTGTTTGAGCCCTGCCAGAGTTAGCAAAGATATATCTACCGTTTAAGGAGTACACCGGAGTTTGGTCTTGAACGATTGCCGGTGTGCCGTCTTTAAACTTAACAATATTTTCAGCACTATCGTGCGCTTTAGTTAACTTGTAATACTTTGTTGAATCGTCTGAGTTCTTCGTGGCCTCAATGTTACCGGGAAGATTTTTATAGATATATAGGTACTTGTATGACGTGCTGCTAGTTTGAGAGAAAGTCAAAGCATCTTTACTGCCAGGAATAGGGTATATTGAGATCGATCCGCCAGTTTTAGACTTCATCGAGTAGCTAATTTTGGTTCCCCTGAGTCTAACGCCATAGGTACCAATATACCCGTAACTTGCCTGGTGAACACAGTTGTTTACGGTCTGATTTATCTGTTTACCAAGAGAATCTATCCATGACGCCTCGTAGCTCAATTCTCTGCAATCGGCACCCCAGTAGTCTCTTTCTGGAGGTGTCGCAGACTCCTCAGCCAAAGTTATTACAGGAGCCTGACTATCGCTGAACCAGTTCTGGCTACCTTCTGCTCCGACCAAACCTGCTGACGCTATTAAAAACGATAAGACCAAACAAGCAACCAATATACCCCACCTCTTCATATATTTATCTTAGGCTCGTAGATTAATTATGGCAACTAGTTTCTAATCGGATAAACTTTCGTTTGGAACTCTTTCTGACAGTATAAGGTAAGGTCTTGAATAGTCACATTAGATGTGTAGTCTTTTACAAGCACATCACCCATATAGCATTTTAGACCATCAACATACCCTGTAATATTGTAATATGCTCTATCTTTATCATTTCTGTACTGTTCAACGTCCGCTCCGCTCATACTTATACTTCTAATTGTGCTTTCTGTATTACTATTACCAATAGTGTTACTAGCTGGAGGTGTACTTGTGATAGACACACCGCAACTAGGCTTGCCGGGGCTGCCGAACTTTACGCTTTTCTCACTACAGTATCTTTCTATTTCACCCTCTTTACCACCAGGGAAGTCTAACTGACGCATTTTTGCTTCAGCCTTATCTAGTAAGGCTACATCTCTCCTTGTGGCAACATTTTTGTAAGCCAGATTACAGAGAATTACTAAAATTAATCCAATGAGAACCCATACATACCACCTAATCTTAGGCGCATGGCTACTTTTAGATTTAGTCACTGATTTAACTGTGCTTTTTTTAGTTCCTGAGCTTACGGTTTTCTTTTTAACCATACATACATTAAACACGTTTATGTTTATTAGGGCAATTTAGCTTGACTTTGTATCTGCCAGTGGGTACAATGTAACCACCATGGCAAGCATTAGAACAAAACTAGTTAAGGATGGCAACAGTACGGCTGTTAGAATACCCAAAACACTGCTCGAGATGAGTGGTCTATCTGGTGTTGTAGAAATTGAGGCAAAACAAGGTATAGTTACTATCCGAGAAACAAAAGATCCCAGAGCTGGTTGGACTGAAGCGATTCGACAATCTGGCTGCAACGATATAGAGGACCCTGAACTAAGCGACTGGGATGCACTTGCTGGAGACTCACTCGGTGACTAAACAACAAAGACCAATCTCAAGATTTGATATTTATTGGGTAAATCTTGATCCAACGGTTGGGCGAGAAATTAAAAAAACTCGTCCATGTGTCATTGTTTCACCAGACGAACTTAATAGTAACCTCGGAACAGTTATTATCGCTCCTCTAACCCACACTATTCAAAACTGGCCGTTTCGGCTTACGATTAACCACAGATCAGCTAGGGCATCAGTAGCGTGCGATCACATCAGGAGCATATCTAAGAAAAGAATCGTAAGTTATGATGGAAGTCTTAAAGCTGATAGTCAGAGAAATCTTATTGAGATTCTTCAAGCCGTTTTTTCCTAGGACTGGAACTCTAAAACTATGTGGCGGTCGCGGGCTTCGCCCTCGGAGTGGCTGGTGACGTCGCTGTAATCCTCTAGGCCTTTATGAATTGTGCGCCTGTCGGCGGAGTTCATCGGTTTTAAAGCTAGTGGCTCTTTTTTATCACGGACAGTTTTTACCCAGTCGGCCAATTGATCTCGTAGGTTGTCAGCTCGCTGTTTTTTGTAGTCGGCTACATCAATATTTACTCGGTTAAGTTCAGCCACGGAGCTTTTTAGCATTGTACTAACCAAGGCCTGGAGGGCTCTTAAAGTCTCGCCGTGTTGACCGATTAGAAAGCCATTTAGATGAGTGGACGGAACGGACAACTCAATCACATCCTCGTCGACTGATGAGTGAACTACGGTGTTAAGGCCAAAGAATGACAGTACGTCCTCAAGAAATTTTTGAGCCATTTCTATCGACTTATCGCGGTCTATCATTACTTCCTCCTTTTTTTAGATTTTCGCTTGCTCCTAGATTTATTCTGGCTGTCACTACTGCCTCCACTCGGAGAGATTATCCGAGTCTTGGTAACAACCTTACCTTTTTTATTAATTTTTTGTTCTGACATTTCTTCTACTACTGCTGGTTCCTCGTCAATTATTTGAGCTTCTTGAACTTTCGAAGTTTTCTCTGGGGTCTTTTTAACAGATACGACTTCTGCTTCCATCTCACTGGTATCCTTCTTAAAGATAAGGGATTGTTGGAAGATACCGATTAAGCTGCTGGCAAGGAGATAGACAACCATAGCACCCTGGGCTGCAACAGCGAACATCATTGTAAGTAAAGGCATGAGATATAACATAGAGCCAGTCATAGCTGCTGACATATCCTCTTGGTCAGGTTGCTTGCCGGTAGAGGCACTTCGTCTTAATATCTCGCGTAGAGTCTTTTTCTCTTTTGGTTGAGGCAGAATTTGTTTTGATTGAATAAACTGAAAGACTGTCGCGGCAATCGCTAGAGCTAAGATTGGAAAATAAGGCGAGCCTCCCTCGAAGGCTTTTTTACTAAGATCGATAAAACCGAGTGATACAAAGTCAAAGTTTTTTGGATCTGCGATAACTGATTGAATATGAGGAATATTCCTTACAAAACTATAGGTGAATGTCTCTAGCTTATCTAGATGAAGTGTTAAATCTCGCGCCGCCTGAAACACTCCGATAAAGATCGGTAGCTGAACCAGAGTTAAGCCAATTGACCCAAACGGACTAATCCCCTTCTCTTTATAAAGCTCCATCATCAGAGCTGCCTCTTTTTGCTTATCTCCGTTTGCCGCCTTTTTAACTTTTTTAAGTTCTGGCTGAAGCTCGCGCATTACTTTACTCTGGTGAAGTTGCTTTTTAAGAAGTGGCCAGAGCAAGAGTCGAATCAAAACTGTGAACAATATTAAGCTAACACCAAGATCATGGCCTGGCAAAACTCCGTATAGCGCGACTAAAATATTATAGATTGGCTGAACAATAAAAGTCTGAAACATATAACCCATCATACCATAGCTTCAGGGGTAGATTCTAGTATCTTACTTATAGAGATCGGCTTTTGTCAGAAGTTCTACTACGATTTTATTAAGCTCAGTTGAAGAAATGTTGGCAATATTCTCATCAAATACAGTAATTATCATGTCCTGACCTGGTTTGAGCATTGGCCAATGGAGTCGAACTGCCTCATAAAGTCGCCGCCTGATTCGGTTTCGGACTGGTGCTTTTTTAGACACTTTTTTTGCTACAACAACAGCTAGCCTTGAATCCTCGCGCCTGGGATTGGATATATATTTAAGATTAACAAATCGGGCACGAACAACCTTGCCTTTGTTATATAAAAACTTAAGGCTACCGTATCCATGAAACCGAAACTGTTTTGCAAGCATAGACCTACTCTACCAAACTTTGTGTGGTAATAATTAGTAGCTTAAACGAGCACGACCCTTAAGTCGTCTGTTCTTGAGAGTCTTCTGACCGTTGGCAGAACTCATTCGCACACGGAAACCATGGTTTCGCTTGGCGTGTCTTTTTTTAGGCTGAAATGTCCTTTTTGGCATTAAATTATACTCCTCTTGCGCTAGTTAATATTATGTTTCAACGATTCTAGAAATTTAATGCTTTTCATTATATCATATTTCTTTTATCCACACAGCCTATCGTTTTGTACACATATTCTCATCTGTTAATATCCTGATGTGGATAACTGCCTGTAAGTGGTCGAGTAATTTTAGACTACAAAATGGGTTGTGGAAAACTCTGTTTAGCCTGTATACTTGGTGGAGATAAACAAAGAAAATGTGAGGATCATGGACGAGGGTATCTGGAGGGCAATTCTAGCCGAAATTGAAGTGTCTGTTTCTCGAGCAAGTTTTATAACTTGGTTCAGAAACACTACACTTGCTGAGTCGACTGACGACGTAGCAACTATTAAAGTCCCTAACATTTTTGCCAAACAACAACTTGAAGTTAAATACGCCGACACAATAAAAGGTCTATTAGAGAAGCATGGACTTAAGCCAAAACGGATAGTCTACTCAATCGCTACCACTAGCCCATCAAGCCAAAAATCTGAATCCGTAGCAACTCAAGCCCAAACGGCACAAGCTACAAAACCCAGACCTAATGCCGCACCAGTAATTAACGAGAAGTATAATTTTGAAAACTTTATAGTTGGGTCAGGCAATGAATTCGCCTATGCAGCCTGCCAAGCGATTGCTCAAAACCCTGGCACAAAATACAATCCCCTATTTATATACGGTGGTGTTGGTCTAGGTAAAACACACCTAATTCAAGCTGTTGGCAATGGAATAAAGACAAATCACCCAGAATCAAGAATTGTATATGTATCAACAGAAACATTTGTAAACGAGTTTTTAGATAGTATTAGATTCAAAAAGCAGGGATTTGCTGATCGCTACCGAAGTGCCGACGTTTTGATTATTGATGATATTCAGTTTATTGCTGGTAAAGAAAAAACTCAGGAAGAGTTCTTCCATACCTTCAATGCACTTCACCAAGCGAACAAACAAATTATCCTAACTAGTGATAAACCACCCAAAGCCATCCCAACTTTAGAGGAGAGGCTTAGAAGTAGGTTCGAATGGGGTATGGCAATTGATATTCAACCACCAGATCTTGAGACTCGCCAGGCAATACTACAGGCAAAAGCTAGTAGTCACGGCGTGATACTACGTGATGAAGTGATTGATGTGCTTGCTAAGGCTATTCAAACCAATATTCGTGAACTTGAGGGATCTTTAAATCAATTACTCGCCTTTTGTGAACTCAGAAACATAGAGCCTGACATTGCAACCGCCCAAGCTCTAATAAAAGGTAAGCAAACTCGACCTAGACACCTCACACCCAAAGGTATAGTCGAGAAGACCGCCAGCCATTTTGATATCCCCTTCTCTGATATTGTCAGCGCAAAACGAGATAAAGATATTGTTACACCAAGGCAAGTTGCAATGTACCTACTAAGAAGCGAGCTACACATGAGTTTTCCTAAAATTGCCACTGAACTTGGCCGAAAAGACCACACTACAGCAATACACTCTGTTGATAAAGTTGAATCACTGATTGGTCATGACTTTGTTATGCGCCAGCATGTTCAAGAAATACGGGAGAAACTACATGGGTAAAAAATGTGTACAACCTTCTGACAAGGCAAGTAAAACTTTGTGTAGAAGTCTAACTTACCCACAAAATCTACTTAGTAACTTAGTGTGTGTGGGTAAGTCTAGTATCCAATCTGCGTCTTTACTATCACAAATCCACAGGCAATATGCATCCTTCCAACAGGTAATGTCGACCGGTTTATACACTGTTTCCACTGTGCCTACTATTACTACTATTTGTTTAAAAAATAAAAGACAATTAATAACAGTCTGGTCTAAATAAGGAGAATTTATGAAAATTCAAATAACTCAAAATAACTTACATAAAGCCTTAACCTTGCTATCTCGCGTAGCCTCAACAAAAAGCCCCCTACCTATCTTGTCGAATATACTTCTTAGTGTAAAAAATGGTGTTCTAGAGTTATCAGCCACTAACCTTGAGGTAGCAATCACCCACACTGCTAGGGGTAAAATTGAAAAAGAGGGATCAGTTACCGTACCAGCGAGATTATTTACAGACTTTATATCTCAACTTCCAAAAAATGAGACAATCGAGCTATTTTTTGACAAGAACAAGCTTTTAATTACTGCCGGATCTTATAGCTCACACATACAGGGAACAGTTTCTGATGACTACCCTGCTTTGCCGACACTTAGTACAAAAGAAAGTCTGGTAGTTGATACAAAGAGTCTCCAGCAGACTTTAACTAGAACAATGCTGGCTGCCTCACATGATGATTCTCGACCAGTTTTAGGTGGAGTTTTGTTTCATACAATCGATAAGCAACTTTACATTGCAGCTACTGATGGATATAGACTAGCTGAATCAGCTCTTAGTATTGAGGCTGATATCAAAAACTCGATTGTACCAACTTCAACTTTGCAAGATGTTCTGAAAATACTACAAGACACTAGCGAGAAGACTGTGACAATGCAATTTGAGGATGGTCAGTTTGGACTCAAGTGTGAGGAGACAACTTTAGTTAGTAGACTTATCGAGGGACAATATCCTGAGTACAAGCAATTGATCCCGGAGTCGAGTGAAATTAGTGCAACCATAGTTCGTGAAGAACTTCTGACTGCAGCTAAGCTCGCAGGTCTATTTGCAAGAGAAAGTGGTGGCAGTATTACATTAAATGCTTCTGAGGCCGACAGCAGTCTCGTGGTTAGTTCAGTAGCTAGCCAAGTTGGTGACAACACCTCAAGTATTTCAGGAAAAGTTAGCGGTGATGGCAACGTAGTCCTAAATGTTAGATATTTAACAGATGCGCTGAACTGTTTTGAGACTAATGAGATAACATTTAGGTTTAGCGGATCGATAAGCCCGTGTGTACTTAGCTCAAAAGAGCAACCTGGCTACCAACATATTGTTATGCCACTGAAGAGCTAATAATTTAGTTATCACCAACTATATAAATTTTATAGCCAGATAAATCAAAATCTAACTTATTTATAGATGATTTTAAATCTGATATCGATTGCTTCTGAATTTCTGGATCGTAGCCATAGCTCTTTATGGATGGAATATATGTAAATTCTCCTGCATCTGGCGTGATTAGGATAGATTTTTTATAGACTGAAATACCAGTTACGTTATTAATATTTGATATATCATTAACTACTTTGCTTATTCTTGTCTGGCTATTTTTTGTTGTATCAACGCTCAGTAGTGATCGTCTCTTATATTTATCAATCACACATTCAACATAATAATCTATGTGAACATAAACTATACCGCAGGATTCAAGACCGTTATTTGTATGTCCAAAGTAACCTGACTTGCTATCGACCGATAGACTAACCGTACCGTCTGGCTTTGAGACTAATAAAACCTTACCAACATTAATGATTGTATTAACTTGTTTTATCTCGTATAAATATTTTGGTTTGTTTTTAACTAGTCCATAAATTTTTAGTGTGCCATTTGATAGAATACAAAATCCGTTTCCACATGTACTGAATTGATCTACATACATACCATCAAACGATTGTGAGTTGTTTGAGTTTGAGTCAACAGTAACTACCGTGTTTATTAAATCTTTTGTAGCTATGTCTGTCTCTCCATCTTTAATATAGTTTGAATATAATATAAAAATTTTTGAACCAGACACTTTAACAAGGCTTGGCTTAATCTGATCGTTTGCTGGTGAATTAAAACTAACTTTTTTAGGTTTAGACTCAACTGTGTCATATCTATAAAAATCTGTCATAGACGTATCATAAATCAAGAATCCATTACCCATTCCCTCTATCTTGTATAGTTTTTTGGAATCCAAACCAGACACAACGGTTCTTTTGCCAATTTGATAACTACCATTTAAACTGTAGATAACATGTTGATAGTCTGATCCCCCATAGCCAACCTCTCTAATTAGCATGTAATTAGAACCATTAGATTCAAAAATCCCCTCAATTGTTCCACTTAATTCATCTGCAGTTTCCTCATATTCTCCGTTATTACTGGAGGATTGGTTTTGTATTGGTCTGCCAGTTAATACCCTGGGACCGGATTCATTGTAGGTGGGCTGAAGACCAATAGCTGGGTGATGAATTGTAAATACGCTTGTATCACTTGTGCAACCCCAGGATACTGCTACAATTTTATTGTAGTTTACACAGGCTTTAGGGTTGTAACCGATAAACTCGCTATAGTTCTCTGATTTTAGATTTGCCGACAACTTGGTTGTTCTTAGAAATCCGCCAACTGACTTAATATTAAAACTCGTACCTGCTTTGTTAAAAACCGATACCTCGTAAGTACCCCTTCTTACAAGTTTTTTAATTGAGGAGGTGTTAGTTTTTTTAGAGGTAGTTTTAGATGTTTTTTGATTTAGTAATTTTACTTTAGTATCAGATTTTAGATTGTCTTGTTTTATATTTACCTCAATAAAACCAAACTGAGACAATAATATTACTAAAAACAAAGATATAACAGACACTATACTTAAAATTTTGTGCGTACGAATGAAGTTTAAGAATCTATTAAAGTGATATAACATCTGATGCTCCTGCTGCTGAATTAGTTAACGCCTCTTTTTGTTTATTCCATATTTGCTCGGCTTCGTCTGAGAAGTTATCACAAGGATCCTCACCTAATCCACACGGACTGCTGTCCGGACCAATATTTATTGGCTCGCCATCAACCCAAAGTTCGAAGTGAAGGTGTGAGTTGGCCATATTTGTAAGCGTGCCAATCTCTTGACCTGCAGTTACCATATCCCCTTCTGATACTGTCGGTTGCATGTGCGCTAAAGTTGCAGCACATTTTTTATTAGTAGATTCGATGACTACAGCTTTATCAGAATCTCCACGACCACTTACGCCGTCAGAATAGGTGACTTTACCATCTACGGGAGCTAGTACGGCTGTTCCCGGTGGGGCACCAACATCTACAGCTTCGCCGGTTCCTGGGCCGTTTTTGGTTACACTTTCAGTTCCGTAAGCACCAAAGTTTCCAAGAAGTGGTCTGTGTCTATTAGATCCTCCAGGGTAACTGACTGATTGGTGGTGGTTGTGGGAATTAAAGAATGTTATATCAATACCGTCTGGTAGTGGTACCGTACCGTTCCCTTCGCATACCATACTTGAGCCTGCTCCTGGGCAGTTGGACTGAGTTGTTGTAGATACTTGAGTAACAACACCCCCTCCTCCACCACCACCGCCTCCAAGTCGAGTCATTATGTCTATAGCAGCGTCGATTCTAGATTTTTGACCGGGATTTTTTGGTCTCTCAAAGTTAGCCTCCCAGTAGATTGTTGATCCCTGGGTCTCATCAAATGTATCAACCCGGGTAGTTCTGGCTAAACCGTCCCATTCTTTAACGCCATCGAAGGTAATAGAATCTCGGCCTTTTGATTCATTAATCATATAGTCGAGCTGGAATAATATATTGGCATCATCGTCTATAGAGAGGTCAACATTTGCAGCAGTGGCGGCAGTCTCTAGATTGGTTCTTCTACCAAATGACCACTGAACCAAGCCTCTTCCGGTACCACCAGATTCTAGAGCTGTTGGGTTAAAACTGGACTCCATCTTCATGTTACCCATTATTCCAGCTGCCTGTATGGCATTTATTCCTTTACCGGATGACAGGTAGTTAAATATCTTCTCCTCATTATTAGCACCTGTTAAAGTGCCTGTTCCACCAGAGTTTGAACAGCATGAGGGATTAGCTGTGTCGTTATTATTCCCGACAGGGATGGCTGTTGCGTCAGAGGTGAAGTCATAGTGCCAGTGAGTGGTCTCGCTGTTTCTGACGCCTCCAAACTTTTGCGCAGCGGCATCGTATACAGATACTGCTTGAGTGTTTGGGCCGCTGTTTTGTAGATCCACTGCTTTGCCTTTATAGTGGTTTGAGTTTGATGAGTGATCTTTATCAGTAAGCGCGTTTACCATTATAGGACCAGTTTTAGCAGCTTCTAATATAAAGCTTAGAATGTTTGGATTGATGTCTACCTCGCGATTCTCTACGGCGAGTGGATCATTAGAGGTGGTAAACGCTTTTCTCCCTTCTGACAGAGCAACAACTACATCTCTTGTGTTTACGCCATTATTCTCCCAGTAGGTAATATTGCCGTTGCTGATCATTTGAGAGGCTAACTCTTGTGTAGATCCCGTGCCACTTGGCTCAGAAGGATCTTCAGATTGTGGAAGCGCACTTGCAATAAAATCTGATCTTGCAACCGAACCCTCAGGAGTGTGATGCACGCCGTCTCCTAGAAAAGGGTAAGGGTTAGGATTGTCGGTCACCTCTTTGTCCCAATCGATTACTGTAAAGCCTTCTGACTGGCTTTTGGTCTCTAAAATTTGATTTATTCTATTATTACCTAAAAATGAAGGGTCGATATACGCGCCTGGTTGAACATGAACGTTTGTCCAAAATATCTGAGCATTTGGTGCCTTCTGTTTTACTTTGGTTATCATTTCGGGTACCTTCTGCCCAAAATTTGGTTCAGGATTTGTACCAAGACCTATAACCACAATATCAGCCTGGCTAATTTCGTTTGCATCGGAATCGATTAATGGAAGTGAATCATTTATATTAAATCCATTATTCCCCTCTATCTTTGTAACCTCAAAGTTTCTGCTCTCAAGTTTAGCTTGCATTTGACCATCATCCCTCATGGCCTTAGTAAGCGAATCACCTATTACAAACACCTTCTTAGATATGGCATTATCGGTATTGTCGGTACATGGTTGACATAGTTCGTTGTCGGCTAGTATTGAGCCTTTATCGATCGCAAATTTGTCACACTCTGATATTGCCCGAGCCACCGGACTGATTACGTCAGCAGGTGGTGTATTTAGACTAAATAGTATAAATAAGACCAAGGCAGAAATCTGAAATGCTAGTTTGAAGGCTCTTTTTATTCTCATTTTCATATTACTCATTAGTATACCGCCGGTGACGAACTGTCACATCTATTTGCTCCTGGGTTTGTGTCCCAATGCCATGGTTCGTAGGAATACTGTTTGATTCCGTAGTTCTGGGCATTGCTAAATAACCAATCCCATCTTGGATCACCTCGAGCACCTTTTCTGCCACTACAACTTGATGTACTACCACCACTGGACCCCATATCGCTAAAATCTACCGCAATACCAAGCTGATGCATAGATGTGCCTGGTCGGGCGCAAAGCGATCCGTCGCCTCCCCCGCCGCAGGAGTCGGCTAGTCTGAATGAACTACCAGTTAGATTGATAGCTGGTGAGGCTGATTTGGCTGCTCTACCGAGAGCCACCCAGGCACCGGATACTCGAGAGTTTACAACAATTCCACCCTCGATATTGTTACCACTAGTATCATTGCCACGTCCTCCAATATCAGGTACCTGACACAACTTAATAATAAGAGGAATATCTTTTCTGAGTGACCCCGCGTATCGAGATTCTACATTACCGATGTCATTTGATCCTTCAGCACACGGTACGCTATCAGAGCTCTCGCCAATGTCTCCAACGGTACCACTGGTTGTTGCTGCTGGCGTTGGTGTAGACCCACTACCAACCATAGAGCAACTATCCTCTGTATCAAAGTAACAGGTGGTGATTCTTGAGAGCACAGCCTCACGTTTACAGGGGTTTGTATTTGTAGCTATATTAAAGGGAACTCCATTTGGTTGAGACTCTGATTGAGTCGGACCGCCAGAGTCGCAGCTATATTGTTGCCAAATTTGATCACCTGACATTCTGTTTGATGGATCATCCAGTGCATATCCAGTTCTGATAGCATTTAGGGGATTAACTGGGGCTGTGTCCTGGGCAAAAGTTGATGGCACCATTCGACTAGCTACGGCAGATGTAAGGTTACTCGGCTTTAACAGGGCTAGTGTGCTCTTTAACCCATCTTTTTTGTTGGTTGGCGTCATCATGGCAAGCTTTGCCGTTAGTGATTTAGAATCCTTAAGTGAGAACAATCGTTCCCCCAGAGGTTTAAATGCCATCTTCTCGCGATCAATTTTCTGGGCATAACGCATAACTTCTGCTGTCTGTTCATCGGTTTGGTAGCTGGCGCCAATACCAACTTGATCGTCGATCAATGCCTTGGTCCAAAGAGCTTCGGCAGCCAGCCTCATACTATCGTAAGCATCACCGTTGATTTCAGCACCTGTCTTAGATACTCCATAAACATTATTTGTATATCCATCAAAATCTGGACTTAAATCTTGAGCCACCTTAATGCTCTCAGTCGCTAGTGGAGATGATCTTATCTCTCGGTTATTGTATCTTTGCAAAGCGGCATTTAGTGCATCACCAACACTAAACACTCCGTTGGATTTATTAACTTCCTCATTTTTCTCCTCAAGTATGTTATAAATTCTATTTGCTGATCTATCGCTCAAAACAGTGGCCTTATCAGGAACTAGTGCAAGCCTGAAGCAAGAGTTGTTTGTAGTGTCGCGATCTAGGTTGTCCGATATGTCTCCTACAGGTGATAGATCATTATATATCTTTTGGCACGACCTTACTCCATCATCTGCCTCGTCCTCTGCAAAGACCCCGATTGGGTTGCCGATAACCGCCCGTCTAAACAATGGTGACTGTGTAACAATACTTAGATTCTCGGTTAGTGCCCAGCTATCTAGTAAACCCATCTCGTTATTTACAAGTTGTCCCCCGGCAACGAAGTAGTTCTCCGCTAGAGCAACACTCTGTCGAGATTCTCTATCATAGTTTACTCTTGAGAAGTTATCATTATTTACAGATTCTCTATATCTATCATAAAGATCTAGCAGGGCGCTATTTTTAGGGGCTCCGTTGGCATCTTTAGGAAGGTTGGATAAAATTGTGTCTGATGACCCTGTTCTGATATTAGCTGATAGGATTCGTTTGGTGTCATATGTGCTGGTCTCGGGTGTAACTTGTTCGGCAGTGCTACTAGCATATTGACCAATTTGTTCAACACCGACTGTGTTTTGTAGAACTCTGGTTCTAATATCGTTTCTTAAGTTACTAATTATTGTTGAAACTATACCACCAGAGGCATCGGTCGATACGTTTGTTGGTGAGCCAGTTGATCCTAATCCTAAGGAGTTACAGCTATCACCTCCCGCAATTAAACAATTGTAATAGGTGATAGACTTACTGGTTATCGGTTTGGCCGTGCTGCTGACGAGTTGTTTTGTTGTATTAACTCTGCTGTTTCCTATATTGTATTCTGGATCAGGCAAATTAAGTTTAAACGATTGGGTATCAAATGAGTTTGTCGCTACGCCTTGTAGTGCCTCTCTGGTGTAGATATCTCTCCAGTGTGTTGTGTGGTCGGCAAATATTGAGATAAATGCCCGAGCTTTTGTACCGTTAACGTTGCCAAAATTTTTATTACCGACAATAAGATCCCAATTTCCTGGATTAGTGCTATCTCCTGCTGCAGATCCATTAGATGGTTCAAATCTTGCGTGGTATTCATCCATAAATTTTGCAGCAAGACCTGCATTATCCCAAGTCTGGAACATTTTTGAAGTTTCTGGGCTACTTTGCGGCTCGGGCAAGTTAGGTCGATTTTGTGCGACGGCCACTCCAGGCTGTCTTTGGGCTGCTATATCACGCTGATATGCCAAATCACCAACTGAGGATATTAGCCAACTTGCCATCTCGTTTTCTACGCGGAGCTCTGTCACTACATCTGTAGGATTTATGTTTACAATATCCATTGTCATTAGATAAACCTTGTATATTCCAAAGAAGATAACACCAATTGCCGCAAAGACAATAAAAGTCTGAATAAAAAAGAAGCCGATTAGATATAGAGCAACCCGTCCATAACGTTTAGCGGTTTGTATCGGGTGCAAGGCTGCTTGCGCAAGATCTTTAGCCAGCTCCGCATCATCTAAAGCGTTTGCACCAAGAGTGGCAACCGCAGTAGCGGCATGCTTGACCTCTTTGGCAGTTTGAGCGATGTCTTTTGCAGCTTGTTCTACTTTCTGACTAGCATTTTTACCGGCCTTCCTGGCAAAATCTTTGGCACTGGGGTTTTCGGAATCGCCACTTGTATCGTTTTTGTTAGCAGGGTTTGCTCCACCCTCGAGACCCTTAAACATGCCTGGAGTTTTATCAGCCCCATCGCCACCTGCAACTCCTGGCAACTTTGGCTTTATTCCATCAATACTATTACCCGCGCTTCCATGTCCAGCTAGACTACTAAGGCCACCAGCTAGTGAACTTCCTAGACCATCACCACTGCCACCTGACGCTTTTCCGATAACCTTTTTTGCTGAGTCTGCTGCTGATCTAACACCGTCACCAATACCCGACGCTCTGTCGCCTAAAGAAGGACCAGCATCATCAGAATCTGGTCTTTCTAACAGATCTGTACTTGAGCCTTTGTCGTCGTCCATATATACCGCTTAGTATACCATTACTCTGTTGGCTCTGCAGGGGTGGGCGTGACTGAATGTTGATTTGCGGCGATGTTTCCGGTGTTATTTGCTTGAGTCATAACTTGATAGGCTTCTTGTGCTCTAGCGGCAACCTCTTGAACCTTACGCATCTCCTCCGGGTTTGTGCTTATAAGGCTGGTCTCGGTTGGGCTGGCTATGATTTGAATATGGACGTGATTTTGTCCGGCAAATAATAACCCTTGTCCTACCGGGAACTGGCTAAGACGCTTCTTCTCTTCACCAGTAAGTTTAAATACGGCAGAGAGAACATCAACAGCCGAGGTTGATTGCTTAAGAAGTAATTGCATCGACGAGTTAGATACAATAGCTCGTCCTGTTTGCGAACTCATCATATCCTCAACATCCTGAGATATGGTTGTGAGTCCCAAATAGTATTTTCGTGCGCGCTTTGCCAGGGAGAACATAAAATTAGCCGAGTCCTGGTACTTAAGAAGTTGCCAAGCCTCATCAATAATCAGGTTTCTTTTTCTTTTATCAGATTTTGTTTTGTTCCAGATGTGATTAAGTACGATATACATGGCTACTGGCCGGAGTTCATCTTCAAGATCGCGAATGTTGAAGACAACCATGTTGTTGTTGATATCAACATTACTTTGTTGTGAGAATATTCCAGCAAATGTCCCTGTGGTATATTTTCTGAGTCGCTGAGCCATGCTTGGACCTGAGCCTTGCATGTGAAGTAGCGTCTCGTAGAGGTCATTAATTGTTGGTGGCGGGGTTTGATGGGTAAGAGGATCGCCAGTTATACCGGCTTTTGCATAAGTATCGATAAGGGCTTGGTCAAGATCAGCCTCTTCGTTAGGACTTAGTGCGCCACCCATCATTAATCTCATTAGACCGTGAAGAGTAATTAAATTTGATCTAAGCGCGTTATCTGCATCATCTTGATCAATAACTTGTGGTAGGTCAAATGGATTAACACGAGTTGTTGAGCTGAGACTCATTCTGATATAGCTACCACCTACTGCATCACATAGTCGCTCATACTCATTCTCGGGATCTATAATTACAATCTCGGTACCCATCATCATTGATCTGACAGCCTCAAGTTTTACAGCAAATGATTTACCAGCACCAGATTTGGCAAAGACCACCATATTGGCGTTTTCTAGTGAGAATCTATCAAATAGTACTAGGCCATTATTGTGCATATTTATGCCATACAAAATACCGTTCTCCTGCGTTAAATCTGCTGAGGTGAACGGAAAACTGGTGGCAAGAGCCCCTGTATTCATGTTTCGGCGTACTTGAAGTTGGTCAGTAAATTGTGGCATTGTCGAGTTTAGGCCTTGCTCCATCTGTACTGTGGCTGGCTTTGAGTATATTAGTTGTTGTCCAAGAACGGTCTCGACCTTGTGCTGTATAAAATCTAACTCCTCAAGGCTCTTTGCATATGTCGTGATGTATAGACCAAGCCGGAAGAATCTCTCCTCTCCTATTTGTAAACTGTCTCTAAGTTCCTCGGCGTCGACTATGGCTGATTGTTTAGCCGGATCTCTTACGCGACCTTTTTCTGCGTCAATTTGTAGACCAGCTTCAAGTTGACTAACTTTTTTGCGCAAGTTCTCTAAAACAACTTGGCTTGCTACTGGATATATAAACATTGATAGGTCAATCTCTTCATCCATGTTTACGATTGAAGATAGCCAACCTGTAAAGATTTGCCTCGGGTAGCCATATACATAAAAGGAGCGTCCGTACATTGTGCCTAGTCTAAAGTAGCTAGATTCAATCTCAAGACTACTTGGTGCGATAAAATCACGCATCTCAGAAATACCTTGTCTGAATGCACTATCAACCTCTTGCTGTTCACGCTGACGTTGTTGTTGGGCCAGCGTTACTGGATCAGTTTGGTTTTTTTGACCTCCAAATATAGCCATTATAAACCTACTCCGAGATTTGGCTTGGGCGCTTGTCCCTCACCTTTTGTTACTACAGGAACTGCCAACTGATCAGCTTGCTTTAGTGTTTGACGTGTAGCAGTATCAGGATTAAATGCATTGTAATATAGCTCAATAAGCTCTTGAGTGTCTAGTGGTATTGATTGAACTCCAAGATTTGACAGTCCACTTACTACACTCTGGACTCGGTTTGTGAGCTCAGTCTTGGCTTTTTCTAGATTTACCTCATCAATTTTTATAACACCTTTGTTCTTTTTACCACCGATAAGCCCTCCAACTAGTCCTTTTCCGGCATTAACGGCCCCACTGGCTGAAACAATTGGCATAAATGGCACAACTACATAAAATTGTTTATTCATGATATTGGTTTGCGATACAAGGTCATCGATAAAGTATATATAATCCTCCATCAACATTCCTAGAAGCATATTACTCATCTCTGTTCTGATGTGACCTAGCTTCTCGAGATAAGGTCGCATATCAATTTTGCGTGATCTGACTTGGATTTGAATATCAAAATACAATGAGTTTAAAAAGCTCTGATAAGCAAATTCAACAGCCTCTTGCTCGTTAATACTCATAAGATCAAAGTTAATGCTCTTTGCCATCACAACCGATCTAAAACTTCCGTCGTTCATGATAACTACACCATCACGAATGGCTGCAATCTCAAGTGTATTTTGGGTGCTGTTTGGGTTTTTAGGAGCGACAGATGGGCTTAGTGGCTGCTGTTCTTGTTGGGGCGCAGTTGCTTGCTGTGGTTGCGAAGGTACCGCTGGCTGTCCAGCGGGTTGCATGGGTTGTTGCGATGGTATCGTCGGTTGATTTGGTTGCATAAAATTAATAGAGCCACACCCTAATTACCTAAAGAGTATGACATGGACTACCCCTGCTACGCAAGTATAGCGCCCGGGGGCGCAGGCAATAGGTTTTAGGTACTAGGTAGTAGGGTTTTGGAGTGAGGGAAACAGAATATGGGAGATTCCCATCATTTCTGTACCCGATCGAGTCGAGTATAAACTCGGGCAGGAATGACAAATATGTTTACCTGCTATTCTTTGCCTCTCATCTGCTCTCTTATAATCCCTACCACCCACTACCTATTCCCTACCACCTAATTTAATGGAGGGAGATTTCGACTGAGCCATCGTCTGATTTTTGAACTTTTGGCTCGTAGGTTGAGGACTTAATAGGCTGCTGGACATCGTTTTCTGGCTCAGTTGCATCATCTTGAACTACTGGTGGTGCCACAGGGTCAGGAGCGGAGCTTGTAATAGTATCAGCTGTAATTGGCTTTACCACCGATTGTCTCATATCGGGATACTTTTCTACATGTGGTGCGGGGTTATCACTAGTTGCTCTGGCTGCATCCATGGTCTTCATAGCACCTACCTGGGCACTAGTGTCAGTTGCGTCAATTTTGTATTGAAAGTCCTTTGCAACTACGCTGGTTTGCTCGTCCATGACATCAGTTGGCTGCATATAGGTTTGTAAGTAACCGGAATCATTTGTGGCTAAATTAGCCGGCTGAACGAGTCGTGCGTCAGACGTAGCCGCAGCTGCCAACTGTGGATTTTGCCACTCACCACTGAGCTTACTTGCCCAACCACGTGAATCCATCATTCGAGATAACCTTGTCAATCGGCTCATGGCTTCCTCACCAGAGAAGTCTTTGGTATAGTGATGCTCAACTTTTGGTGGTGCGGTCACTAGTACTCTCTCCTCATAGCCCTCTTGATCCCATTTTCTCTTACGAGGTTTAAAATAAAACCTAAGTGCCGATGCCAAAAACACTTCTACCGGCTGGTCTTTACGTTGGTAGAGTCCAAGGACTAACGGTACGACAGTAAAAGGAATCCAAATGAGTGCAAGAATCACGTTGACTCTAGTAGCAAAGAAGAAAGTCAGCCAACCAAAGCCGATGCCAACAACCACAAAGATGAACTGTTTAAGGCTTAAAAAGCCAATTATCTTATCTTCTGTCTCTACGTCTTGGGGTACTTTGTGTGTCGCCATAAAAACCTATGAGAATGCTGCTTTGTATTTATCTCGTTGAGCTTTAGCTGCATCTATAGCAGCGGTCCTTGAACCTAGAGGGATTCCGGCTAATCTCGCGGCTATATCAGCATCTGATTCATTCATCGTTGCGATAACATTAGGATCTGTTGCCAATATAGCCTTGGCTTCTGGTTTTAATTTGGTCGCCGGGCTTCCGCCTGCAGCGTGTATGTTAACCCATCTTTCTGTAGCCTCGGTAGGGGCAACTGCATGGAATGCTTCCCATGTTTTTGCGGGCGCAATGGCTAACTCATCTGCACTCAAATTCCTAAGGTTCTCTGCTCGGTGAGTATCAAGGTTCGTTGTTGCGCTTACATCGCCACGAAGGTGGGCACCAAACTCACCAAGTTTACTAAAGTTGTCTCCCTGTTGTTTGTTATATGCCGCTCTTCCGGCGTCACCCCATACAGCCCCGCTGGTAGAAGTGCCTACAGAAGAATCTACTCCACTAACAGCGTCAGCCTGAATGGCTGCAAGTTCATCGTGTGCCTTGGCCCCGACAAGTTGGTCGTAGGCGGCACCGGCGGCGTGATAGTCGCGCCTAGCCATAGCTTCTCTGTAATGCGTATCCATTATCTTAACTTTTGCTTTTTGGTCAGGAGCGGTCCTAAGTTTGGTTGCAAGTTCGCTTTCTGCCTCCTCTTTAAGTCGCTTTGTTTCTCTATCTTGAAGAATGCCCATATATTTTTCTTGGTCACTCCCAAATAATCGCCGTCTCCTTGCTGGGCTCATACCATCTACTTTTCTCATAAAGGTGCCTGCTGCTGCGGTGCTTGCTCTGTCGGCTTTAATTCCCTTCTTAACTTCTTTCTCTTTGGCTCGTTTCATGCCTGTGTAGGAGTTGTCGTAGGCTTTCCTGCCTTGATTGTATCCCATCTTGGCGCCCTTTTTGGCCAGACTGCCAAGCTTTGCTGTTACTGTACCCATGATTCCGCCGGCAAATTTAAACGTAAACGGTAAAATTATAAATGGTAAGAATGCGACAACTAAACTGAGAAACGCCATTATTGTGCCACCTCCACTAATTGCTCCTGCTACAACCGCCGATGCAGCGATAAAGAACATTATTATTGGATACATTAACAGCAGTTTTATATACATAGAGAACCACTTTTTTGTCATACCCTCGAGCTGGGGTATTGCCAGCGCCGCAAATGCCAGTGGCGCTAAAATTGCCAGTACAATTATCAAGACGTATCTGATTGATAAAACAATAATCGTGACAAGAAGCACCAGAAGCATGATTATGCCTAGCACCAAGACTAACCCCAAAAGTGCAGGCCCAAGGGCCAAAGCGTAGACCAATGCTATCGTTGCGGCACCATTTGTAACTGCAAGTTCGCCTGGCGATGAGCCCTGAAAAACTATTGTCTGAACACTGTTACCAAGATCATAGAAAAAGGCATTCAATTCTGACGTTATAAAGAACGCCGCCTGTACCAAAACAACAGCAATAACAAGTCGCGGTATAAACTTTTTGATAAAGTAGGCATCGACTACGCTAATGTTGGTCATATACTGAAAAACAACAACCAGAAAAGCTAGCACAAATATAATATTGGCAAAGTCCCTTAGGTTCTTCATCGATTGCTCAAGTGTGCTATTTTGATCCGTGAACATGTCTGACGGAGACGCAAAATAATCTATTACGGCCTTAAAGCCTGCAAAGAGCGCATCATAAACATATTCAACTGCCCAGCATGCCATCGGACCGATTATTGGTGGACCAGCAGAACCACAGTTCTCACTTGTGTCTGCAATTATATCGGTATCAAAATTACCTGAGTAATTGAAGTTTAGAGCGTCTTCAAAGTCTTGATCTCCCTCTAACTCGCGTAGCATACAGTCTGTGAATGGGTTTAGCCCTGCCTGATTGTTCTGTGCTAAATATTGGACGATTGCTGCCCTATCGCCCGTCGTACCTGTGTCGTTTTTACATTTTGTAATAGCAGCTTGGCCGGCTGAACTGTCTTGAAAATATTGAGTGAGACGCGAAATCCTGCCTCTAATGGCATTGTAATTATCTATTTTATTTTCTACAGCGCTCGTTACTTGGCCACGGTTAAAGCCTTTCAGAATATTTACCGGTCTTCCTCCGCTACTGCCACCCGCATACGAAATTGTAGCGTTGCTGCCGCCGGTAATTACGATTCCCGCCGCAACAAGTGCAGATGGCGTTACTCTACCGATTGAGTTACAGCTAGATGTCTTCTTCTGCTTTGCACGGCCAGCCCTATTGCTACCATTGCTGTTGTAGTCATAAACTACAGCCGATGTATTACCAGTTAGTTTCCATACTGAGCCGTCCTTTTCAAAAGTACCGTCACTTTTATAATCTCCACTTAAGTTACCACCCGTATCAAACGTACCGCACCCGTTAATGCCATTAACGTATCTAACCATATCGATTTTTTCTGAGTCTTCACTTATGTAGCCGTCTATAGTGGCATAATCTTTGTTTAACAATGTTACGCCCACTGGCGTCCCGTCACACTTAGTCAGTTGACCGCTGTCCGGATTATCCTCTGCATTATCAAAGGTTACTGTAAGACTTTGGCATCCAGAAATATATTCTACTGTGCCTCCGTTGAGTCCCTCGTTAGGATCAGCCTCAAATTTTTGTCCGCCAAGGTCACCATCCTCTATGTCGTCAGTGATTGGGGTACTGCTTTGATATATCATTATTCTCGCTCGGTCTACCCAAATCCCGTATTCATCCGAAGTGTCAAACGGTGGATCACTAAAATTTAGTTGAGAGCTAAACCCACTGGCGGCCTGAGCTGGTGATGGCTTAATTAAAGATCCGCTTAAAAGTGAGTTAAATAAAACAACAACAAGTACAATTAATCTAATCAAAGTACCCTTTTGTCTGCCACCAGATCTTAGTTTTTTACTATTCATTATTAAGCTTATTGTAAACAAGTAGCCCTGGGATTACAAATATTTAAAAAGGCCCCATTTAACGAGTTAATGATTTAGTATAATATGTTAGCTATATACTATGAATTTAATTGGAAAAACACACTACGCTTTTAAATTGACTAAGTTGTTGGTATTACTCGGCATATTACTAACATCGTCAGTATTTATTTTGATGCAAAAAGAAGTAAAAGCTGACGCTTTGGGTCCGTCTGGGTGTAGTCAAGATAAACCATATAATTGCACAATGAGCAGACGTAAATTTGATGATTTAACAAATCAGTGGTGTGGATTGGCTAATTCTGATAAACAAGAAGAGTGCAAACAGGCTTTTCTAGGCTTTGTATACCGTAAACCAACAGAATTAAAAAGATTTGCTGGATTTACTATTCCGCAATTCTGCGCTCCGAGGTTTGACGCTAGCCGTTCGCCGGCTGACGAAGCTAGGGTTCCAGAGGGTTGTTATATTTTGCCCAATAAAAGTACCAAATTCTATGATGCGTTAAAGCAGATAATCGAAGACTGTGGTACTGTCGATGACCAGGATGCTGATTGTGTAAGACGGATACAGCAACAGTTCTTAAGCGATTATAAATCCGACTGGGCTGATCCACCGGGTCCTGTCGACGACAGTACAAGCGCAGGAGGTGCTATAAATATTGATAATGCAGGAGCTAAGTCAAAATTTGTAGCAAGGGTCTCGTCATATATTAAGTGGTTCACTTTAGGTCTAGGTATCTTGGCGGTATTCTTTTTGGTAATATCTGGCATACAATACGCTGCAGCTCAGGATAATCCTCAAGCGGTCGCTGGAGCCAAAACTAGAATATATAATGTCGTGATTGGAATCGTTATTTATGCGTTTATGTTCGGCCTACTACAGTGGCTAATTCCAGGTGGCGTATTTAGCCTATAGACTCTAATAAGTATCTATAATATAGTTATTTACAAGATGTCATTTTTAGAAAATCTAGCGGCAAGTTGCGGAAACACGTTCTTTACTATTGAGGGTTGGTATAAGTACATGCCGGGTTCATGTAAAAATCTTGACTTTAAGACATATGGGGTCGGTAGTGTATGGTTGGTTCTAGCTGGAATAACTGACGCCCTGCTCCGAATCGGCGCTTTAGTATCAATCGTATTTTTTATATTTGGAGCGTTTAAAATGGTTACCAGCCAGGGTTCACCAGAAGCCATAAAATCTGCCAGAAACACCATGACAAATGCGTTGATTGGGTTGTTTGTTTGTATTTTGTCGGCCTGGCTTGTTGGATTTATTATCGGAACGGTTTTTAAAGTAACATGAGCAAGTTATTTAGGTTCAGTAAAGGATCAATTGTTGGATTAGTTGTCTTTGTGTCGTTACTTTTAACGATTTTTAGTCCAAATTTTGCGGTTGCCTCAAAAGCGGCAACTAGAGTGCCCTGCTCAAACAATAAGGCTCTGCTTGATGCTAGTGTAATTGGTCTCCCGACTTACGGTTGTGGATCAGACACTTCAATAATTCAGACACTAACAAAACTTGCATTTGGGGCTCTGACCATGTTGTCGCTACTATTTATAGTTATCGGAGGCATGAGGTATGCATTATCAGGAGGAGATGGAAACGCCATTGCAACTGCCAAAAAAACAATAATGTATGCAGTTATTGGATTAGTTCTCGGTATATCAGTGTTTGTTATCACAAGCTTTATATTTGGAGCTTTATCTTGATTATGAGGACTTTTTTTAAAAAAATAATCCTTATTATAGCCGCCTTTGCTGTGTTAATTCAGCTTGTGCTTGCAACTGCTCCTACGGTATCTGCAGCTGATTTTGCTAATCCGACCGATCCTTGCATCGAGGCCGCGGATTCCCCTTTTTGTAAGGATGCTCAAGAGAATCCACGCGGCGGAGATGCTATTGATAACGACTCGTCGCCTATCCTGGGTCCTTCATCAATATTTTATAAGATAACTCAGACAGTTACCTTACTCACTGGAGCCATATCTATCATAATGATTATGGTTGGTGGATTTAGATACATTGTGTCTGGTGGCGATGGTACGGCAATAAAAGCTGCAAAAGACACCATATTATATGCGGTCGTCGGGTTGTTAGTGGCAGTTTTTGCACAAACAATTATTACTTTTGTGCTAAGCAATCTATAATGTAGTCATTAAGGAGATAATGTAAATGTTGCAAAAAATTAAAATGTTATTAATATCACTTGGTCTAGTGGGTTCGCTTGGTCTAGTGCCGGCAGTAGCTGTTCATGCAGATGCTAAAACAGATGCATGTGATGGTATTAAGCTTGTAGACCCTACAGCTGATTGCGATGATGCAACGACTGGTAGAAGTGACTTTCAGAGATTAATTAAAAAAATAATAAACATATTCTCGATTGTAATCGGAACGGTCGCAGTAATCATGATAATAATCGGTGGTTTCCGCTATATCATCTCCGGAGGAGATAGTTCGGCCACAAAATCCGCTAAAGATACAATCATGTATGCGGTTATTGGACTTGTAGTGGTGTTGTTCGCCCAAGTTATAGTTATATTTGTGTTATCTAATACAGATACAAAATCACCAGCTACTCCAACTACCCCACCAAAAACAGCTCCAACTACCCCACCAAAAGGCACACCTTAGTAATAGTATCGGTTAAATAGTTAGTGCATCTATTGAAGTAAACGTAAACGTTCGATATAATCAGCACATACATAATGAAAGGGAATTAAATATAATGAGATCTATTATTAAAAAATTTGTAACAACATTTGCAGCAATCGCTCTACTCGTAGCGCCTTCAGCAGTATTGTTGCCATCCGCAGTGCACGCAGATATCAGAAACAATGTTTGTCGAGGTGTTAACAGTACTGGTGGTGCAGATCCTGATTCAACTGACTGTAGCGAACAAGACGGTGAATCATTTTCAGAGCTTGCCAAGAAGATCATAAACATTTTCTCGATAGTAGTTGGTACAGTATCGGTTATCATGATAATAATTGGTGGATT
>JACKGR010000001.1 GCA_020631895.1 Candidatus Nomurabacteria bacterium | reverse complement strand
GGTAGCCCAGAAGCTGCTGGCGTATCAGCTGTAGTCCCTGGAGTTAAGGCATGGGGATACGGTAGTGTAAGTAATAGTTTTAACCAAACCAACACTTCAACTACTACAACTAACTCAAGCTACTCAAAAGTAGTATCAAAGAGCTACACTGACAGCTTTAACGCGACTTTTGTCATTGCCTCAAACAATAATAACGGCTCGCAGAATGGTAACACTGTAGGTTCAAATAACGGCAACAACAACACAACTGCCTCAAATAACACTACAGCGTCTAACAATACAACTAATACTGCCTCAAACAACACCACTACAACTAATAGTGGCAATACTTCTACAGCAGTAAGTAACGTTAATACTAACAGTAATAACACATCTGTTAATAGTGGCAACACAGTTAACAACGATAACGACGTTGTAGATATTCTTTAAGAAATCTACTTTGTTGAAATTGCTAAAAAATCCCGGCTGGTTACCGGGATTTTTTGTTTTTATCTTAGGGGATGTATAATTTTTAATAGAGCGATTAAGTCCAAAACTTAAGCCATGCCGAGTACCGCTCTTCTCGGATTAACATAGCAACTGGCACGCATAAATAAATGAGCCTACGTATTGTTGGTCGAACAAATGTAGAAAAATAACTTAAAATAGGAGCTATCAGATGTCTAAAATGACAAAAGAGGAACAGATTCAATGGTACGAGCTGTCAAAAAAACATTGGCGCTCTTGGGGATCTTGGTTTAGCTGGGGTTCGCCAGTTGGGCTTAGCATCTTCTTTCTCAGCACAGCTGTTACAATCTGGATTATCGCGCAGGTATTCTAGATCTGGCACAGATAAAACGAGGCCTTCAATACGGAAGGCCTCGTTTTTTGATTTACATATTTCTACAAAAGAGAGAATATATAGAAGTGCAAAAACTAACTCAAAAATATACAGTCGTTCATCTCCTCGATGATTTACCTGATGGATTTGAGTACTCTATGAAGGATTGGCCACTGCATATAACTTTAGCTGATGTTTTTGCAATTGAAGGTAGTCCTGAAAATCTATTAAAAAGCCTTGATACCGCACTTTCATCTTTTAGCTCTATAAAAACTAAAATTGTTGGCGAAGATTGTTTCGGCGATGATAAGAGCGTACATGTAAAGCTGATTGAAAAAACTGATGATTTAATTATTCTTCACGATACAATTATCGATGAACTGAAGAAGTTAAACGCAATGTTTAACAACCCACAATATACAGGCGCCGGATTTAAGCCTCATG
The DNA here is from genome assembly GCA_020631895.1 of Candidatus Nomurabacteria bacterium. Lineage (GTDB taxonomy): Bacteria > Patescibacteriota > Saccharimonadia > Saccharimonadales > UBA7683 > JACKGR01. The sequence continues at coordinate 180,150 of JACKGR010000001.1, read as the reverse complement.
CGACTGTTAAGAGTAATGATAATCTAATAGATCGAGACGCGATCATTATTGGCTCAATCACCTTAATTGACATGTTCCCAGATAATGACCCTAATAACAGAAGAGTCATGAGTACGATTTACTTTAAGAATTAGATTAACTTATGTATCTCTGCCTCTTCTTTTTTGCTCTTACATATAATGCTGTTAGGCAGAATAATCCTGCATACAAAGCGCCGGCAAAGGAACCGTATAACGCATCGGGTGTATCAAGTGATTGTTCCGGCGGCTTTTTATCATACGGGGGTATCTCGACTCCTGCTTCGTATGCAAAATTTATTCCAGCAGAAATTATAGTTGCTGCTATAGCGATTTGAACAGGATGTTTGTCCTCCCCTGTTATTAGTCTGTCAGCAATTGAAGTTGCAATTATTACGCCGCCTGCAAGCGCAATCCCGTTGATTGCGTTACCAACATGATTCATTGCATCATGTAGAAAGAACACGTCGGCTTGTCTGAGTGGTTCAGGTGTATCCGGAGTTGCCGGATTTTCGGCGGCTATTAGAGATAGTACCGTTAATGGAGCAGTCTGTGTTGCTGCAATAATGTTACCGGCTAGGTATGGGCTCGGTAACTTATTTGACATAAGTCTATATTAACAGTTTATTGGAAATTAGTCAATAAATATTAGGTTACTTGTTTGACACTCAAGAGTATAATAGTAAGTAGAGATAAAGAGGAGAATTCATCATGAATTTGCCCAAAACTTATACCGAGAAGAACGAAACCGGATGTTGCGCAGTACCTAACATTGATGATTGGGATGAGCAAGAAATCGCCTTTAAGGATAAGCGATTTATCAGAATGTATACTAGAAGTTTCTTCTTTGTTCCACTAAATATGTCAAAAGTAATGACAGCTATCCAGAAGCAGGCCGAGGGGGCAAATGCTACGATGCCTCCCGATGAGGCTATGATATTAAGTCGTGAATTATCACCGTGGAGGGCCGAACAGCTCTACGCGGTCAGTAAAGAGGTTGCTGGTGCTGATAATGTTGTTCTAAGCGGAAGCTATCTAGCCAAAGTATTTGAGGGCCCATTTAAAAATGCAAAAAGTTGGTACGACTCACTTCAGGATTTTGTTAGATCAAGAGGCAAAATTGCTGATAAGACCTACTTCTTTTACACAACCTGTCCAAAATGCGCCAAGTACTACGGCAAAAACTATGTCATTGGATTAGCTAGTATTAATTGAACCGTCGATTGAATAAAAAGTTCTGTGGTAATTTTCACAGTTGCCCTGTTAGATATGTACTAGTGTATGTATATGACAAAATAATAATAGGAGGATTTAGATATGGCCGCAGGAGATAAAGTCAGAGACGCAGCTCAAAAAGCACGGTTACAGGCTAAACAGCATCGTGATCAAGCTGCTGGGATGCATAAATCCGCCGAAGATTTAGAGAAAGTTGCGAAACAGCTTGAGGATGAAGCTAGTAATCTGGAAAGACAAGCCAGAGAGTTTGATGATACTGAAAGACGAGCACAAGAGACAGTAAACAGATTAAGTAATTAGTTCGGTTTAGCAGCGTATTTGTTTTTGTAACAATATTTTTGCCAGTTGGCGAGTTGTTGCTTTTGCTTTTTGTTGAGTCTGGCCATTGGTCTATGGAGTCTTATTGAATCTACAGCTTCCTCGGCAGTCATACCTTTATACACGAGATAGGCTGCAGCCATACTTGGACCTCTGCCTTCACCCAAACGACAATGGATATAAACTCCCTCGCCTTTTGTAATGTGCTCATCAATAAACTCAACACCTCTTCTTAAATCTTCAATTGTCGGTGGTGTCCAATCTTTTGTTTTTAATTGGAGAACCGAGAAGCCGTCCGGTACGTTTATATCTTTTACTTGTCGCATATTTACTACGGCTTTAATCCCCCACGAGCTTAAAAGTCCGTAGGCATTTGCTTTGTATTGTCCGCCAACAAAAAGTTTTGGTGCAACTTTTGAGTAGCTATAATTAGGTAAACCCGAGAAGAAGTTACGCAACCTCTCGTAAAATCGAGTGAAGTTAGTTCTGATGTAAAACACTTGTTTAAAGAATGGATACCTAGGCATTTTTGGAGGGAGTTTTAGTATTGAAATTTCCGCCTCAGCTCCTGAAAGCTTATAATTTTTAGTAATCTTTAACTTTTGATCGTCAAATAAATAAGTCCGAGGTGATTTTTTAATAACCAAATTAGTTGCAGTATAAGTCTTAATTGCTCTACCAAGAGGTCTTCTCAGTACCCTCTTCCCTAGCCACCACATGGTTAAACTGAGTGGTGATAGTGACCTTATGAATGCAATCTGCAATTTGCCGTACTTATGTCTGGTTTTAAATAACGGAACACCCAGAAAGTGCTGATATCCATGATTTGCTATATAGAGTGAGTAAGCTGTAGATTTTATTGTCTTGCCGTTGATAACTAACTCATAATTACTTTTTTTAGCTGACGGCATTTTTTGCAAGGCTCTGATTCCGTAAGCCATCATGCCGACCCGTTTTTTAAGTTCTCTAGGAGTTGATAGTATCGACTCGGACCACCAACCGCTGTGCATATCAGTAGCCAGCATTTGATCTCCTGCTTTTGCAATATCAAATCTTTGTTCAACTAGTAAACCCTTTAGAGAAGATTCAAGCATTGTTAGTGCATCAATCACAAGATTATATTCTCTGGCTACAATATTTGCAGTACCACCAGGTAAAATCAAGAGTTTTGTCTTAGAGTCAGCTAGCGCCTTTATCGCAGCGATAACAGATCCATCACCTCCATTTACCGCTATAACGTCGTAGCGATCAGCCTCTTTGTCGAGTAATTTTGTAATTTCAGGAGGAGTTTTAACTTTCTTAACGTTTGCAGTCCTTCGGTACTTCTTTATCAGTTTTTTTACGTCAGGCGAAATATCAATTCCATCACCAGCATTCTCTGATAGTATTATTAGAAGTTTCTCAGATTTATACATTTAGAAGCTTCCTTAAAATTAGAATTAGTTTATTATAGCTCAATTGGACACTATCGACACGTAAAATTGAGATTTTAAATTGTTATTTAAGTTTTAGTTTATAATAAGAAGCATGAAGAGTATTGGGATTATAGGTTCTGGAATAGTGGGAGTTACATTAGCTAATGGTCTTAGTGAGGCTGGTTATTCTGTTTGCATTGGGAGCAACACAAAACCGACGGTAGAAGGTTGGAACGGCACTGTTGGGCTGTTTAAAAATGTTGCTAAAGAGTCTGATATTGTTATTTTGTCAGTTAAAGGCACTTCAGCTGAGGATGTCGTAAGAGATTTATCTGAAGTACTAGCAGGCAAAACTGTTATTGATACAACTAATCCAATATCTGACTCGCCTCCTGAGGATGGCGTGATAGAATATTTTACTGATACCAATGATTCTCTTATGGAGAGATTGCAAAAGGCTGCTCCAAAAGCTGACTTTGTGAAATCCTTTAATTCAGTTGGTAGCGCGGTTATGGTCCAACCAAAATTTAGTGCCGGCAAACCGACTATGTTTATATGCGGTAACAATGCGGTATCAAAAGTAGAGGTTTCAAATATATTGGATAAACTTGGATGGGAGTCTAAGGACCTTGGTGGTGTAAAATCAGCCCGCGCAATTGAGCCACTCTGTAGGCTATGGTGCATCCCAGGATTCTTGGACAACAAGTGGGATCATGCATTTAAATTTCTCAGCTAATTGTGTGATAAAGTAAACTTAAGATGTTTAGTAAAATTGTCTCAATCTTCAAACGTAATAAGTCCGATCCAGTACTGGTTGCCTACCCGTACATATTAGCTTTTGGTGGAATTGTTGGCCTTATTGCGATGACTTGGCAAGCTACTGAGCGAATAACAATGCTTAAGAATCCAGGAGTTGAACTCAGTTGTAGTCTAAGCCCGGTCGTTGACTGCACTGGGGTGCTAGGCAATAAGCTTGCCGCAGTGTTAGGCTTCCCTAACGCTTTTCTTGGTATGATATTCTTTGCAATACTTGCGACAAGTGGCCTTATGCTTTTATCCGGTGGAGTTTTTAAAAGTTTGTTTCGTCATTTTGTAATGGCTGTATCAGTTTTTCTGATTCTATTTAGCGTTTGGTTCTTCTCGGTAAGTTTATATATTCTTGGTACTGTTTGTATCTTCTGTGTTTTTGGTTGGATCGTCAGCGTTCCGATGTTTTGGTATGGCCTTCTCTACTACCTAAAAAACGCATCAAAAAAGACCCAAAAGAAACTAAAAAGATTTATCGGCTTCGGTCAAAAGCACCACTTTGATGTTATCGTAGTAGTTTACGGAATAATGATCCTTATGTTCTTAATAAGGTTTAGAGAATTCTACTTTGGCTAGGTACTAATACTTGCAAGAGAAATAGAATAAAGTTATGGTTAAGGGGTGAAGTTTATTAGTTTTGACCAAGTTTGGCAGATTGTTCTTTTAGTTTTTGGACTGCTTTTAGCTCGTCATTTTATTCGAATGTATCTTGTAGTTCTGATAAAAAGAGCCGTCAATACGGGTAAAAGTGAGACAGTCGATGAGAAGCAAAAACGTGTTGATACTCTGGTGAATACAGTTGGCACCATTCTTACTCTTGGACTGATTGTTGCCGGAGTATTTGTTACGCTTGCAATTTTGAAAGTCAACATTGTTGGCCTACTTACAGCTTTTAGCGCACTGGGTGTGGTATTTGGAATTATTACTCAAAGTCTTATTAAAGACGTTCTCGCTGGCATGTATATATTGATTGAGAATCAATATCGGGTTGGTGATGTTGTCACACTCGGATCAGTAACTGGGACTGTTCAGACAATTTCTTTGAGAATGACCAGACTGAGGGATTTTAACGGTGATCTTCATTTTGTAGCTAATAGCGTATCAACCATTACTACAAACAAGACTTTTGGGTGGTCTAATGTGAATCTTAATATAAGTGTTAGTTATGATTCCGACATGAACGAAATTGAGAAGCTGATCAACGATATCGGAATTGAGCTTTCTGAGGACGAGGAATGGTCTATGCACATTATTGAACCTATCCAATATCTTAGAGTTGATAGTTTTGAGGAGTCATCGGTGACAGTTAAGGCTCTTGGTAAAGTTGAGGCGGGCCAACAGTGGGCAGTTGCAGGCGCCTTTAGGGCAAGGCTAAAAGAGGCGTTTGAAGAAGAAGGGATTGTTGCTCCGTTCCCTCAGCGGGTAGTCCATACGGAGAAGTCAATTAAAAAGCGCACAGCAAAGTAACGTTCATTGTTGCGCGGCTTGTTGGTCTGTGATATATGATTGAACAAGATCGAACAGGTTGTCAGGTGCGAGCATGCTGCCAGTTGAACGAGGGCTGCCGCCGATTGTATCTGATCCAGACCAGAAATTATTATCTGACACCGCAGGATCATGGATATTCAAGTAATCATATAGTCCTTCGATTGGGAATCTAACAAAAGGCGACTTTTTTGCAAGGGTATATTTGTATACTCCGACTTGATCAGTTTCTACGACAGATATAAAGGCTTTTATATCAGATGCACCAATACCCATTCGAGCATCCTCCCCAACCTCGTGTAGAAGCGACCATCCATCACCGACACGTAATACCTCAAACTCTGGGTCAAGTTGCTCAGGCTGTATCGGGTTACCTATAACGTAGTCTGTAATTCTGCGACCAACATCTGACACAACTGTTAAATATTGCTGTGGATCACGTTCCTCAAGCCCTCCGTTATTTCTGAAGTATTTATATGGGCGAAATATTGCTTTTAGTGTACCTAGAAATGCCATATCTTTGTCATACGGATAAAGACCCCCTGTTACGTCAAGATTTGATTCGACTCCTACTAACCTATTAATTGCTGGATTTGCGTTTGTAGACTCAACCATCTCAGGGTGCGCAAGTAGCCAGTCGCTAGTGCAGACATCCTCATCACAATCATTGGCAAATGGAGTTATTACGTACATCCCATTTTGATCATATGTTCCCCTAAGGCCAAGTCTAAGATGGTCAAGTACCTGTTTGCAGGTTGCGCCTGTTCCGATCCTATCAACTCCCTTGTGGTGGTCGATGCTCGCAATTGGCGCCTTCTCTCCGATTATATGATAATTATTCCGACCTGGTACATAACCGTCTATTGCTAACGAGAACTGAGGTGCTTCTTTAACAAAGTCTTGCCATTGAACGACCCTGCCTGGCTCCATAACTAAGGGATTTTTCATGCGCATATTATACCATATCATGTCAATAGTATCAAACGTTTGTTTATTTTGTATAAAGTAATTCGTTATAAATTTCGCAGTTGTATAAGTAACTCCAAACCTAATACTTGACAAATAAGCTTGAGTGTGATACAATGTATTCACGATCGAAATCTCTTTGAATGGTTTTTAATATATACACTTAAAAAAATCGGTTTCGATAGAAAGTAATTTGTAACCCTCTGGCTAGACCAGACGTTACACGACTCTGACTACAATATAACCGCAGAGCGTCTCAACGTATACAAGTACAATTACTTCTCCATTTAAAGAGTTCTCGTTTGTGATTTTATATCAAATTTCAGATTTAGCAGGCATATAAAATCACTATCTCTTTAGTTTTTAATAAACGTAGCTCCTTGTGCGCAAAATGCACCGGGGGCTTTTCAAATTCTAGTTACTTTTTACAAATTCCAGGATTTGATCGTGCTGATCTTTTGAGATTTTGTTGAGGTCCAATAATGTGTCCATTAATTCGGTAATTGTGAAGGCAGCCTCTATAGAGTGACCTGAGTCTTGAACCATCTTCATTCCACCCTGTTCTCTATCTACTAAAACAATGAACTTTCTTAATTTTAGACCGGCCGACTCAATCTGTTCAATAGCCTCGATCTTTGAGTCACCTTTGGTAATTAGGTCATCGACTAGTATTACGTTGTCGCCTTCATTAAAGTCACCTTCAATTGAACTTTTTGTGCCGTGATCTTTCACTACTTTGCGTGGTTGGACTAGTTTCCTTCCTAATTTATATCCAATAGCAGCTGCTAGTGGTGTTGCCGCTTCTGGGACTCCGGCTATTAAGTCTGATTCATCGTCATCAGCTATCATTTCACAGTATGCATCAGTAATTGCATGAAAGGCATCCGGAAATGACTGAGCTTTTCTTAGATCAATATAAAATGGCGAAACGATACCACTTTTTAGTGTAAATTCTCCAAACTTTAGTAAACCGCAATCAAAGAATAAACCTGCTATTTTTTGCTTTGTTTCATTTGATACTTTAGACATGAATTTCTCCTTTATTTAACTTGATCTAATTCCTCAATTATTTTAAGTACGGCGTCACGAGGTGAACCGATATCCTTGGGTGGCTGAGTTATTGGACGGCCTATTACCAGATAGTCGGATCCATTTTTGACGGCTTGGCTTGGGGTAATAATTCTAGCTTGATCGTTCGGCGCTGCCCATGATGGACGTATGCCTGGTGTAACTAGAATAAGATTACTCGTGCGTTTATCACTTCGTAGAATCGTCACTTCTTCTGCTGAGCACACTACCCCATCAAGGCCTGCCTTGGCGGCGTTAGATGCAAACTGAAGTACTTTTGACGCTGGGTCATCTCCATATATCTGATCAGATTCTTCGCTATTAATAGATGTTAAAACTGTAACACCTAATATAATGGGTTTACTAGCTAGTGAGAAATCTTCAACTGCATTTTTAGTACCATCAACTGCCGCTACTAGAGCGGCTAAGTTATTATCAGCCATAACATTAAAAAAGTCTGGTTGCCTACGTGTAATGGCCCGAGCTGATTTCTCAACAGTATTGGGTATATCTTTAAATTTTGTATCACAGAATATCTGAGCGCCGTACTGCCTTGCAAACTCAACAGCTTTTTGCCAGCCTTCATATGTCCCAAGTTGATTACCAATCTTGAATGTAACTCCAAGATCTTTAAGGTTCTCCGCAATTTTCTTTGCCTCAGAAAGCTCATCTACATCAATTGCTACCATTATTCGCTTTGCCGAGGATGTAAATGTTGGTCTGCTCATTGAATTTAGTTTAGCAGAATCTACTTAAATGAAGTACATTTTTAATATGTTAAACACAGTAGTATAGTGGTGAGTAAGTTAAAAGATAAGGGGTTACGATATGTCTGGTAGTAATAAAAGTGTAGCGTTCTATGATCCAACAAAAACTTACGATGATAATTTTGATAATGGTCCTTTCGAAGTTCTAGATGACGAGAAAAAACCGGTCAACTCTGGTGAGCCTAAGTTTAGCTTCTTAGGAAGAAAGATATATTCACCTTTTGGTATACCGGCTGGTCCGTTATTGAACAGTAAATATGTAAGATATGCATTTGAGCATGGTTTTGATGTTGTCTGTTATAAAACTCAAAGAAATGTGAAGTTTGATTGTAACCAATTCCCTAACGTACTGTATCTCGATGTTGATGGAGACTTAACACTTGAAAAAGCGAGTATACCTCAAGTCGGCCTAGATTCTACCAGTAAAGACTCAAAGCACCTCTCAATTACAAACTCATTCGGAAATCCATCAAGAGGGCCAGAATTTTGGTCTAAAGATCTTGCAGATGCCCAGGCCTCATGCGGCCAAGGACAATTGTTAATTATGAGTGTTGTTGGGACAATCCAAGATGGTTTCTCAGAGGAAGACTACTGGAACGATTTTGCCGAGACTGCAAAATTAGCAGTTGATGCTGGCGCCACAGCAGTTGAACTGAATCTGTCTTGTCCAAATGTAGCAACAGAAGGAGTCCTTTGTTATACACACGGAGCAGTAGTTGAAATTATCAAAAGGACAAGGGCTAAGATTGGTGACGTCCCAATTATTGCTAAATTTGGCTATTTCTCAGAAGGACAACAAGAGCTACTAGAGCGAATCGTTTCAGATGTAACCCCCTACCTTCAAGCAATATCAGTAATCAATACGATTTCTGCCCCAGTAGTCGATGAAAATGGCGAACAAGCACTACCGGGTCCCAATAGACTCAAAAGTGGTGTTTGTGGGGCTAGTATCAAGTGGGCGGGCCTTGATATGGTAAAGCGTCTAGATGATTTCAGAAAAAAATCTGACCTATCTTATGAAATTATTGGTGTTGGCGGAGTTATGAGTGTTGATGACTTTAATGAATACCGTGATGCTGGAGCTGATGTGGTTCAGTCTGCTACTGGAGCAATGTGGAACCCTAATTTGGCAGCTGAAATAAAAGCGACTCTTTAGATGCTGAAAGCTTTAACTAGGGATAACTAACCCATCACCTGGTGTAGCGATAATTTTGCCATTCTCAAAACACGTTTTACCGTTAATAACGGTCTTTACAACCTTTCCGGTGACCTTTTGACCATCAAACGGAGACCATCCACATTTTGTAAATAAATTTTCGTTTGTAATTGTGTATTCTTCGAGTGAAACTTCAGTATAGGTCCTATCTGAGGTTGGGATACTAAATATTCGTGCAGGATTTGTATGGCACTTCTCAATAATCTGCTCTCGAGTAATCTTCCCCTCTTTCTCAGCAGTGAGTAAAAGTGGCAAAGTTGTCTCTAGCCCTGGAACTCCATGAGCACCTTCTGCCTTCTCTTGATGAGTGTGCGGGGCATGGTCGGATTCAAAGATATCGATATCATCAAGATGTTCCCACAGATATTGCTGATCTTCTCGGGTTTTAAGAGATGGAAGCATTCTTCCATAGTTACCTAGTTTATCGACGTCCTCATTTGTTAAAAAAAGATGATGTGGACAAACGCCACATGTTATTGGTAATCCAGACTGTTTAGCATTTATTATCTTCTCAAGTATCTCTTTACTAGGCATGTGGCATACATGTACAGGCCGTTTTAGATTTTTCATGGATTCTATAGCGATATCGATTACATCTTCTTCTACGTGGAGTAGTACAACCTTATCTTTTGGCCAAGCTGCATAGATTTTCTTTAAATAGGCGACGTCTAGAAGGTATCCGCCGGTTGTATTGTTGAGATATAGTTTTAGACCAATACTTAGGGGAGCAGCCTCTTCAAAAGTTTCTAGATTATCACCTAGTGAACCGTAATGGAAGCCGATACCTGCAACAGATTTCTGTTGTGCAAGGTCACGTTTCTGTAAAAGTCGCTCAACAGTTGTAATTGGCTCAGAGTTGTTCGGCATATCAACAACAGTTGTGAACCCTCCGGCAAGTGCTGCGCTTGTGCCGGATGTAAAATCTTCTTTTTGGGTTTGACCCGGATCTCTGAGATGAACGTGGATGTCAATTAGTCCGGGAAGTCGAATTATTTTTGCTTTGGAGGTCATATCAATTTTAGTATAACAAACTTTCCTTTAAGGAGTAGTTGGGGGTGTGGTTGTTGTGCCGCCACCGGTTGGTGGGGTGGTGTTTCCGTTGCCGTTTCCACTATTGCCATCGCTGGTAGTTGGCTTATCGGGCTTTGGTGTTTCGGGAGTTGTTGGTGCTGGAGTAGATTCCTCAGTCTTGGGTGGCTCCGGAGCTCTGTCGTTACATGTATTTGTCGGTAATGTTCCCGGTTTAAAGTATTCGGTCATTGTATCGCCTCCTGCAAATTTTGCGAGCCCGCCACTACTTCTACAGATTGTTCTTGAAGTAATACTTCGTGGTACAGAAAACTCTTCTTTAGGGGTGCCTGATAAGATTTGGTTCATAATTCCGCGCCAAATTGGCCCTGCTCCGCCTGATCCTGCAACCCGGCTCATTGATGAGTTGTCGTTATTTCCAATCCATACCCCAACAACAAGGCTTGGGGTATAGCCAATGGTAAGAGCATCGCGATAATCCTCTGTAGTTCCGGTTTTAACAGCAGCGAGACGTCCACCCGTTAGGTTAAGGCTTGAGCCAAAAGTTGAGGAGCGAGCAGTGTTATCAGATAAAATTGATGAGATAATATATGCTCCTTGATCACTCATGACTTCTTTATTTTTAGGTTCGCTCTTGAATATGGTCTTATTATTTTTGTCAGTAATTGTCGTAAATAGAACTTGATCATTAAACTGGCCTTGATTAGCAAATGTTGAATAGGCATTTGTCATTTGGGTTAATGGTACAACTTCCGTCCCTAACGCCATAGCAAGTCCTGGATTATTCTTCTCGCTGATTGTATCAATACCAAATTTTTCTGCTGTTTTAATTGTCTCTTTGATGCCAGCTTGATGCAAGGCTTTTACGGCCGGAATATTATAAGAGTTAGCAAGTGCTTTTCTTGCGGTTACGTTGCCGTGATATCTAAGGTCATAATTTTTTGGAGCAAAACCGCCACCAAAATCAGTCGCCTCATCTTTAAATATGGTTGCTGCAGAAAAATCACCATTTTCAATACCTGTGCCGTAAACTAGGGGCTTGAACGATGAGCCTGGTTGGCGATTTGCTTTTGCAACATTGAACTTACCATTTATCTCATTATTCCAATCTGCTGATCCGACCAGGGCTCGAATCTCACCTGTTTTTGGATCTTCTACAACAGCTGCACCGTTAGTCACATTGCTTCGAGCTAGTCTAGCGACTTGGTTGGCAACAGCAGATTCAGCAATAGCTTGCCAGTCAAGATCAAGCCCAGTTGTTACATTGTAACCAGACCTGGCTATTTTTTCTTCACCGTATTTATCCTCCAGTGCATCTTTCACCATTAACGCAAAGTGCGGTGCTTTACCGTCCTCTTTCGGTTTAGGGGGTGCAAAGGCTAGCTCTTGTTGGATTGCAGAGTTCTTCTGGTCTTCATTTATATACTTCTCTTCTACCATGCGCCCAAGTACATATTTTTGACGAACTTTAGCCTTCTCTAAGCTTCCTGAAACCGGAGAATAGGCTGATGGCGCAGGTAGAACGCCCACTAGCATTGCTGCCTGGGCTGTGTCTAGATCTTTGGCATGAACCCCAAAATAAGTTTGAGCAGCGTCTTCGATTCCAAAAGAACCTTCACCAAAATAAACTGAATTTAAGTACATCTCGAGAATCTCGTCTTTTGTATATCTTCTTTCTATTTCAATAGAGAGTACGAGTTCTTGGTATTTTCTTAAAAAGTTCCTATCTTTGCTGAGCAATGCATTTTTCACAAGTTGTTGAGTCAGAGTTGAACCGCCATTATCTAATCCATTTGGGGCAATGTTCTGCCAGGCTGCATTAGCTATCCCTGGTATCGAGAAGCCTCCGTGCTCATAAAAGTTTTTATCTTCAGAGGCTATCAGTGCTTTTTTAGTTACATCTGATATATCGCTAAGTGGTACTCTAGTGTCACTCCTGGCATTATTGAATCGGTAAATTACTCTGCCTTCTCGATCCAGTAAGGTAACGCCTGTCTTGTTCCTGTTCATTATCTGTTCTTTGCTACCGAGTGAATTTGCAAAGAATATGGTAGTAAATAGTGCAATAGCTACTAATACCGAAGCGGTTGACCAGCCAACAAGAACAATCTTACGTCGTCTGCTCATTCTTCTAAACTTTTGAACTAATGGCTGTCTTGCTAGCCAAACCGGTAGCATACTATTATAAGCTGATCTTCTAGCACGACGCTGTCGATCAGTTTTATATGGCTGTTTTGGCTGATATATCTTCTTGGATTTCTTGTTCATAAAATATTCAAATTGTACTCTATATGTATCTATAAAGAGTATTAATATTATACCCGATTACACTTTTAATTGCTTAGATTATGATCAGAATACTTAACAGATAGTGTGTATCGTGGCATAACTGAGAAAACTACGTTATAATCTAATCATGACTTTAAATGTAAATGTAGAAACCAAGAACCTTATCAAAATATTTACCATAGCCGTGCTGTTTACTCTAGGAGTATTTGGCGTAATTAGAATGTATGATGCGATTGTCCTAATCCTGACTGCCTTCTTTTTTGCTCTTGCATTAAATCCTGCTGTTAGTTTTTTGAGTAAATACATGCCCTGGAAGAAGCGCGGTCCTGCAGTCGCTCTAGTTATGATCATTGCTCTCGCCCTACTTAGTTTTTTGACTTTTTCTATAATAACACCTGTAGCAAGGGAGGCTTCGGCATTTGCTAAGTCAGTGCCTGCCCGAATTGATGAGATTCAGAATGGTAATTCACCACTAGGACGACTAATCGATAAATATGATCTCGAAGACGACATTACTAGCGTAGTTGAATCATCTCAAGAACATCTCCAAAGTATCGCGTCCAGCGCTATTAATCGAGTTGGACAGTTTGGCAACAGTATCGTTACATCAATTTCAGGCCTTGTGATTACGATCTTAATGCTTCTTAATGGCCCCGCTTTAATGAAGAGCGCATCTAAAAAGATCTATAGAGATAAAGAGTTGCGTGAACGTCACGAGATGTTAATTAGCAAAATGTATGGAGTTGTTACGGGTTACGTAAACGGCCAGGTCTTAGTTGCACTAGTAGCATCACTTGCCGCCCTAGGCATTATGTTCTTACTCAAAGTTCCTTACCCTCTTCCGCTTGCATCAATTGTATTTGTGTTTGGCCTTATTCCTTTAATCGGAAACACACTCGCGGCTATTATTGTTGTCCTTTTCACCCTAGTTTTAAAAGACTCTACTTCCGCCTTGGTTCTAGGTGGATTCTTTATTCTATATCAACAAATTGAGAACGCTACACTTCAGCCAATGGTTCAAGGTAAAACCACACAGCTACCAACTCTTGTAATATTTGTTTCAGTAATACTAGGTGTTGCTGCAATGGGCCCTATCGGAGGATTGTTCGCTATCCCTATCGCAGGCTGCGCTAAAATCTTAATCGTCGATTATCTAGACCATAGAAACTATCATGATAAAACTCCTAAGAATATTGCATCTAAGCTATCCGATCAACTCAAAAAAGTCGTCAGCTAGCCGCCAACCGCGTACACTAGCACTAGCGAATTGACGCTATATGTAGTGTAGGCTAAGCTCGGCTCCAGATTGAGCCGTTATCGGTGTCTTTAACTTCAATTCCGGATTCTTTAAGCTGATCACGTAGTTCGTCTGACTTGGCCCAATCTTTAGCAGCTCTGGCCACATCACGGTCTATAATGAGCTTTTTTTGGACATTAGAAATATCTGGCTTAGCGAGATTTATTCCAAGTAATTTATCAATAAAATCAAGTAACTTGTCCATATCTTGCTTTCCCCATGAAGGAAATGCTTTGGTAAATTGCTCTAGCGAACTCTCAGCATGATTTAGCGCTAATGGAGTGTTAAGATCATCTTCTAGTGGTGATAGAATCGCGCCCCAAGCCATATCGACCTCTTCTATTTGTGGTTTTTCCGTCTCTACTTGCCATCTTAAATCAGCGATTGCCTGCCATCTATTAAGTCGATTCTGAGCCGCTTCAAGAATCTCCCAAGTAAAGTTTCCCTCTGTCCGGTAGTGGCTTGATAGAACTAGCAATTTAAAAGCATGTAAACTATAACCCTTCTTAATTATGTCTCCAAGGAGGTAGCTATTCTTAAGAGATTTTCCAAGTTTTTCGCCATTAACTTTTATGAAATTATTATGAAACCAAAACTGAGAAAATGGCTTTTTTCCGGTTAACGACTCAGTCTGCGCTATCTCATTTGTATGGTGAACTGGAATGTGGTCGATTCCTCCCGTGTGAATATCGATTTGATCACCAAGATTTTCTCTCGCTATTACTGAACATTCTAAATGCCAGCCAGGGAATCCTTTGCCCCAGGGCGATTCCCACTCCATATCTCTCTTCTTGTCTTTGGGAGAAAATTTCCAAAGTGCGAAATCAGTCAATCTTTTTTTACCGCCAATCTCTACTCTTGCACCGGCTTCAAGTCCCTCAATGTTTAGTTGCGCAAGTTTTCCATAGTCATCTAATTTTGAGGTATCAAAATATACCCCATCTTCGATAACATATGTATACCCCATCTCTTCTAGGACTTTTACAAAATTGATTTGCTCCTCAATTAATGATGTTGCCCGTATTAATTTATTTGGACGCAATAATTTAAGTTGCGTGTAGGCTTCTTCATCACAGATCTTTATATATTTATCTGCTACCTCCCACGCTGTAGTACCTTCAGCGCGAGCGCCTTTTTCCATCTTGTCTTCGCCACCGTCATCATCGCTAACTAAGTGACCTACATCCGTTATATTCTGTACTCGGTTAACTTGATAACCTTCTGCAAGGAGCGCTCTGTGTAGTACATCAGAATATATGTAAGCAACCCAATTCCCAATTTGTGGATGTGAGTAAACAGTAAGCCCACAAGTGTAGACTTTAACAGTTTTGTCATTTAGTGGTTTTAGAACATCTTTCTGTCTGGTAAGAGTGTTATAAAGCTTCATTGCAACTATTGTAACAGTTTACATATAAACAATTAACCCAACTAAGCAACTATCTCAACAAGGATAAACCCTGCAACAGGGTTTATCCTTGTTCTGGAGCATAATATTATGTGGTATGTTTCTTGTTGAGGAGGTCGTTGGTGGCTTTGATGAATTCTAGTTTTAGCTCATCATAGTTCCAGTCGGTGACTTTGAATCCGGCGGCATAGTCGTGACCTCCACCTCCAAAATGGGCGGCGATTTTTCCGGCGATTGGTTTGCTAGCTCTAAGTTTTCCTGTGATCTTACCATCTGGGTAGGTTTTAATACCAACTGATACTTCGACTCCTTCAGTGTTTCTCAGTTCTTCAAGTGCAAGCATGGTCGGATTGTAATGTGGTGAGTACTTCTCGATCTCCTCCCAGGGGATATGAATAATAGCCAGTTTGCCATCAAGCAAAAATTCAATTCTTTGCAGTAATTCGCCTTTGTAATGAATCAAATCCGAGCTCTTCTTCATAACCTCGCGTCGACGTGCGTCGATATCACTCATTTTAGCGCCTTTGCCTAGCATGTCTGCTACGACTTGAACTGTTTCAGCTGTAACTGCCTCGGTTGTTAGGCCGAGTGTGTCTGCCATCGTAGCCTCAATAATATGCGTGGCGGCCATTGGATTAATATCCCAATTTTGCTCTTTAGCTAGTTGGTAAACTAACTCACCGGTTGCTATCGGATTACCTGAAGCCTTAAAGTAGTCGGCATGTTCAATCGGAAGATCGTTCTCTACCGGGTGGCAATCTAGAACAAAAACAGGTTTCTTTTGAATTTTGGTCATTCTCTCACCACTTAAAGTGTTCTCTAGTAGACTACCAGTAACTGTATCGACTATTATGGTTACATCAAAATCTTTAGGGAATTCATCTGTTATGCGGTCTTGACCCTGGATGTATCTTAAATATCCGGGAATGTTTACATAGCTATATATTGTCACCTGCTTTTTTTGATCGGATAGAATCTCCTCAAGTGCCAAGGCAGAGGCAACGCTATCGCCGTCCGGATTCTCCGGCTGTAACACTAAAACAGATGTAATTTCATTCCAATTCATCTGTTTATTGTACCATGCGGCTGACTTATTGCCGGTAGAATTCAGCAATTTTAGGCTTCAGGAAGCCCCTCATCTTTCGAGTAATATCTAGCAGCTCGGTTTTATTTTCTGTTCCGAATACCGCTATCTCTGCGACTCTTCTAAGGAGAAGTTCGTTCTCTGGCCATTTTTTTGAGGTTGCAAAGTAACACGGATAGATATCACGTGCAAATTGCTGCAAATCTTCTGCAATTAGCTCATGGCAAGACCTGATCAATTGTTTGCACATCCAGATTGACCAGTGTTTAATCCAATGTGGCTCTGACTCCTTACTTATCTTAGGCAGGCTTTCGTCGATGCTGTTAATAATCTTTTCAAGATGTACCACAGATTCTTTGCCAGGTTTTATCTTAGGTAAATCTTTTGTTAAGTCTTTGCCATAAACACAGACAGTTTGATATTTATATATAGGACTTTTTGAATTAACTAATTGGTCTACGGTCTGTATGTTCTTCTCTATGCCTATAACATATGGGTATTTTTTATTGATATCTTTAATCTCTTTCTTGAATTCTTCAAATTCATCGTCAGACGGTTCGGTTTCAACAACAAATACAGAATCTAAATCAGATATATTAGGAACAAAAGTACCTTTAGCAACGGATCCTCTTATGTACACGCTGTGTAGACGACTTTTAAAGACTGATTGCGCAATCTTTATCAATCCATCGATTAGTGGTTTTAATGGCAGATAAAAAGTTTCTTGCGATACATTCTTAATCAGAAATCCGGCATTATCTGTGTGCAATACATCGCCGATAGGTTTGAGCTTATTGGTAGACATATTGTTTTATCTCCTATAATTCAGTTCGTCCTGACAGGGCGTGTTTTAGGGTGATTTGGTCGGCGTACTCTAAATCTATGCCGACTGGTAGGCCACGGGCAAGTCTCGTTATCTTGACCTCTACTTTAGCCTGTTTGAGCATGTCCTGGAGGTATAAAGCTGTGCTCTCGCCTTCTACAGAAGCGTTGATTGCTAGGATGAGTTCGTCTACTTTATCGTCTTTGATTCTTTTAATAAGTTCGTTTAAGTGGAGTTGCTCAGGGCCGATACCATCGATTGGGCTAATAACTCCTCCAAGGACGTGGTAGGTGCCTTTAAACTGTCCCGTCTTCTCAAGAGACACAATGTCAATTGGGTCCTCCACCACTGCTACAAGCTGTTTTGAACGTATTGGGTCGGTATATAAGCTTGATATGTCCTCACTGCTATCGATTAGTGCAAAGGTCTTTGGGCAGGTTTTGAGAGAGCTGTGAAGTTCTTCTAGCGTTTTGGCTAGTTCTTTAGCATCGTTTGAGCTTCTTTTTAGAATACCAAGTGCATATCGTTCGGCCGTACGTGGCCCAACGCCAGATAATTTACTAAGTTGCTCAATTAAGTCTTCAAGTGCTTTTGGAAGTACAGACATATATATTAATCTTCGAAATGATATTACTTCTTCGACTACAAACCTAGATTGCCAAGTTGACCCATCATTGGTTTCATTTTTTCGGCTGCGAGTTGTTGAGATTCGATTATTGCTTGTTTGACTGCTTCTTCTACCCAAACCTCAAGCTCATGAATATCATCTAAGTCAACCTGCTCTGGGTCAATCTTAATGCTCTTTAATTTTTGCTCACCGTTAATTTGAACTGTTACTGCACCGTCTCCAGCCTCAACTTCAACAATAGTTTTACTAAGTTCTTTCTGAAGCTTTTTTACTTGCATCAGCATTTTTGCTTGGTCCATCATCTTTTGAAATCTCCTTCGTTTGTAACTTAATTATAACAGATGTAACTGAGTTTAGTCGGATTGAGATTTAACAATCCATCTAATTGACGACTGACTATTTGGAGAGGTTAATGCTCTCATCTTCACTTTAGAAGAGTCGGTAATGCCAGATTGTATTTTTGCAGAAATTATCTGCTTTTGACCTGTGCTAAGTTCACGAGATTCAGTGGCAAATGACGTAGGACATTTATAACTGTTTGTACCAAGCAGAAGCGTTAGATCCTTATCGGGGGTTATTACAGTGCAGTCTTTTGATGTATCTTTTCTGTTAAGTTCAGTCGATGCCAATGCGAGGTCAAAAGAGAAGTTATTTGCGGTTGTAGTTTGACTTGGCCATAAAACAAAGTAACTTTGGTGATGTTGAGCAGCCGTAAGCAGAAGAAGTCCTAATATAGGTACAAACGCCGCCATCCTTGCATATGGATTTTTAGGGAAGGTTTTTTGCCAACGGTGAATGAAATATCGTAGTCCTGCTGTAATGAATATAACTGCGGGTACAATTAGTAGTGCGTTTGCTCCTTGGCCATTTAGGCCACTAAGAACTAATAGTGCGAAGCTGATGCAGATTAAAATAAGATTTAATCTGTTAATTCTTGTTTTATAGAACATAAATACGCCAAAAAGAACAAAAGTAAGCTCAAAAAATCTTACAAAAAATACCCCGTTAGGTCCATTGACAGGGTTTGTGGCTGGGACTACAGCTACTACACTACTGCCGTTTGTAAGTACTGCTTTTATGTACTCACTTAAGTTTGGAATTCCGGCTGAGATACCTAGAATAGTTTTTGCAAATTCATGATCTTTTAATACTGAGTATGCAAAGAAGCTGGAGCCAATTATCAAAATTAATGCAGATAATATCTTGTACACAATTTTAATCTCAAACACTCGCTCTCTGATAACTCTACAGCTAATGATACCAATTAATAAACCTGCACTGACGAAGATACCGAATGGAATAAACAATAGTGCGACTAGTGACAACGCCAGAATAATAGAATAATTCTGCCTTCTTTCTATTAGTTTTGTAATGCTAAGTAAGGCAAGCACGATCCAAAAACTAAACTCAATTGCTCCGGTAGCGTGCCTAGCCGTGAACAGGAACCAATCTGCCGTTGCAACAAGAGCCGTGCTAAGTAGTGCGGTAGGTTTACCAAACCATTTTTTAAGAATCTGATACAAAAATAATAATGTCGCAACCCCTATTAAAACGCTAGGGACTCGGATGCTATAGCTACTAGCACCAAAGATGTACAATGAGACGATCTGTAACTTGGCAAATAAGGGGTAGAGTGGCTCCTGAAGTGAGAGCCTAGCATTGGTGTGCACAGCTGCAACATGAGTTTCTTCAACAGATAGACCTGGGCCAATCGAACTTAGTTGCCAGAACAAAAAGTAACAGACAAAAATTGCAATCAAGCTATAAACAAAAATATAGCGGTAATTATAAAGCATCAACTGCTTAAATGTTTTGCCCTTCATTGTAGTCATTATATCAAACTTAGGATTTAATTAATCCAAACGATTACTAATGGCTTCTATCGAGAGATAAGAACTTGAGTTTTTCAGGATGGAAGTAAAGCTCTACCTTGCCAGTAGGACCGTTTCGGTGCTTGGCGATTATTAAATCAGTCACATTTTGGCGATCGGTTTCTGGATTATAGTAAGCCTCACGGTAAATAAACATCACAATATCAGCATCTTGCTCGATTGATCCAGACTCACGTAAATCTGCGAGTTGTGGAATTTGAGGACTCCTACTCTCTACTGATCGGGAAAGTTGAGATAAAGCAACCACTGGTACGTTAAGTTCTCGGGCAATTAGTTTTAGCCCTCGGCTAATTTCCGATATTTCTTGGACACGGTTAAAGTCGTTACCCCGTCTACCACCACTCATAAGTTGAAGATAGTCGACTACTATTAAACCAAGCGGATGTTTTTGGGCCTCTCGTCGTGCTTTTGTCCTGAGTTCTAACACAGATATGCCCGGGGTATCATCGATGTAGATTGGCGCTTCTGATAGTGAGCCCATAGCTGATCCAAGCTTCTCAAAATCCTGATCACTTAAATTACCAGTTCTAATATTCCAGGCATCTACGCCAGACTCTGCCGCAAGCATACGGTCAACAAGTTGATCTTTACTCATCTCGAGACTGAAGAAAAGTGAAGCCTGTTTCTCGCGCATCGCGATATTTTGGACCAAGTTTCCGACTAAGGTGGTCTTACCCATTGCTGGACGAGCTGCCAAAACAATCAAGTCTGACCGTTGAAGTCCGGCAGTCATATTATCAAGATCCTTCCATCCAGTTCTAACACCCCTAAGCTTACCTTTGTTTTTATGTAGTTCATCAAGTCGGTCAAAGCCTTCAGCCAGGATTTGCTCAATCGATACCATATCCTGTTTAAGTGTTCGTTGTGATACAGCAAAAAGTCTCTGCTCTGCTTGTTCTAATATCTCCTGAACAGTACTCATGCTGTCATCAAAGCTAAGGTTTGTGATATCCTCAGACGCTTTGATAAGTTTTCTTCTCATCGCCTTTTCTGCAACCATGTCAGCGTATTCTTCGGCGTGTGCTGCGGTCGGTACGGCGTTGGTTAGTTCAGTTAGATAGCTTGATCCGCCGATACTCTCTAAATCATCAGAATCTTTTAAAACACTCGATAGGGTTAGTAAATCTATCGGCTTGCTCTGTTCATACAATCGTAAAATTGCAGAATATACTTTGCCGTGCCTTTTGTCATAGAAGTCTTCAGCTGATACTTTATCGGCAATTGTGATAATCGCATCCTCATCAATTAAAAGAGATCCAAGCAGGCTAATCTCAGCATCTAGATTTTGCGGTGGAATCTTTCCTTTAGGTAACTCGGAATTGTTATCAGGCATCAATTACTTCTCCTCCACCCATGATATCGCGAACACTATCAATAACCGAAGCATGAGCATTATTAACTTTAGGTTCCTCTGCTTCTAGCTCAGTATCTTTTTTTGATTTTATATCTTTATTAACTGAGGTTTCTACATCGATTTTGTAACCTGTAATCTTTGATATTATCTGAGATAGAAGGTTCATGTTTTTAAGATCGTCGACTCTTTTTTTATGAAACGGAAAGCTAAATTCTAGTTTTAATATACCGTGCTGTAAATTTGGCTCAGCTAATCTCAAAACTGTATAAAGAGAATTGTTTTGCCGCTTAACTTCTTGTAAGATATCTGGCCATTTGTCATCTATCTTATAGCTTGAAGGCGTGGATTTAGTTTTTTTTAAACTTGTTTTGAGATTATCATCTTTTTTATCTACTTTATTTTCAACTAATACATCGTGCTTCACCTGAGTAACATCGGTTGCAACAGTATTTGACTTGTTTGGCCTATGAGGTTCAATCACTTTGGTACTAGCCTCTTCAAGTGGTTTATTTTTTAATGCCGCGTTCAGAAGCGTCGACTCAAGAGTTAACTGAGGATAGGTTGATCCGTGAACCTTAAGAAGATCATATAGAAGTTGAACTTCATCGCGACTAATTTTATCTGTTTTTACTTTGTCGCGAATTGCGATAGCTAACTGATTAGCTATACCGCTGGCAGTAAGTCCAGATTCAATTAGATTTGAGACTATAGAAAGTGTTTGGCTGTAATTTGCAGACTTTACAGATTCTAGAAGATGAGTAAGTTGTTTTTTTGGTGCGAGGCCAATTAAAAGTTCAACCGTCTTCTCGTCGACTTCAGAATTTTGAGTACTTAATTGATCAAGTAAGCTAATGCTATCTCTAACACTTCCATTGCCATGCATGGCAAGTAGATCCAATGCATCTTTAGATATCTTTATTCCTTCTTTTTTAGCAATCATCTCAAGATGATCACTAAGCTCTTCGAGAGGAACGCTTTTAAAACTATGCCTTTGGGTCCTACTAATTATAGTTGCCGGAAGTTTGTGAACCTCAGTTGTTGCCAGAATAAATATGACATGATCTGGTGGTTCCTCAAGAGTCTTTAAAAGAGCATTAAAGCTTTCAGGGGTGAGCATGTGAACCTCGTCAATTATATAGACTTTGTACGGGACTGATAGTGGCACTATCTTAACTTTTTCGCGAAGATCTCTAATGTCATCAATACGTCGATTGCTTGCGGCATCGATTTCAATAATATCTAAATGAGTTGATTCATCTGTGTATGGTATCTTATTAATCTCATGTGCCAGAATCCTTGCAATTGAAGTTTTACCGGTTCCTCGAGGACCGGTAAATAAATACGCATGGCTAATTTTGCCTTTTTTTAAAGCGTTTGATAGGGTTTTTGTGATATGCCCTTGACCAATAATTTCACTCAAACTCTTGGAGCGGTATTTTCGATATAGTGCAACCCGGCGGTTAACCGCTTGTTTCTTTTTGTCTCCCATAGTACTACTAGTATATCACTCGGCTGATACTGAACCGACTAGTTTTATATAGCAAGAACCACAGAGTGACTCATAGCTAACAGAATCTTCACCGTCTATAGCGACTTGTCCTCCACTGGACGTAAACTCATTGTCGACTTTTCTGGCATTTAGAACGGCTTTTTTACCACAACGGCAGATAGTTTTAAGTTCTTCAAGATTATGTGCTATCTGAAGTAATCTAGATGAACCTGGAAATGCCGAAGTCTTAAAATCTGTTCTGAGACCGTAGCATATCACGGGGATATTAAGTTGAGCAGCGACATTGAATAGCTGATCTACTTGTTTAGTCGTTAAAAATTGAGCTTCATCTACTAACACACACGATAAATTTGAGGATCTATTTATATATTCAAATAGATCCTCGTTAGTATCAGATATATGATCCACTTTTAGGCCAGCTCCAATTCGCGAGACAACATGCTTACCTCCCTTGGAGTCAGTTGTTGGTTTAATAACCAAGGTCCTCATCCCCTTCTCCTTATAGTTGAAGGCAGCTTGTAGTAAAGCTGTAGTTTTGCCACAATTCATTGCTCCATACTTAAAATATAGCTTAGCCATATATTAATCTTATCAGAATAATAAGATCTAAAGTGCGGCTTCTAGGGCTGCCCATTCAACGTCAGTGTCGTCCTCTGGCAAAACTACGCTAACTTGGTCGCCGATGTGTCCTTTAAAGTATGTGACGCTTGCTAGTAGGATTCGGTATTCTTTACCGGCAACATCAACAAAGTAGCCACCATCGTGTTGGAGTAGTGTGCCAATAACTTGCTTGCGTGGTACCGGACCTATCTGTTTGTAAATGAATGATCCGTCATCAGCTATAGTAAGTTTTAGAATATCACCCTGAACTAGTTTAGATTTACTTGCGTAGTTTGCTGGGACAGGGTAGCTCTTACCATCCGGGCCAAGCATTGTTTGACCGTCAAATACACCTTCAATTACTTTTCCTACTGCCTCATCGCGCTGGCTTTGGTCTAAAAGTGGATCGTCGCCAACAAGACTGGTTAATAGTTCTCTAGCCGCAGCTAAATTTGTTTCAGCTTCACTCAATAACGCCTTTAGGCGTTTTACTTGTTTTTCTGGTAATTCTGACATTTGATAACCCCTTTTTATTTACTCGCATTCTATCTCTGTTACAGTATCATGATGCTCCAGAGTAGTCAAACAAGTTATCCACAGCAAAATGTTGAGACAAATGCAACATAGATGTATGTTCAATAAACTATTAAGCAGTAAACAAAAAACCACTCTATAAATTGAGTGGTTTTTTGTAAATTCTCTCTGATTAGATTGAATTTATTTACGCAAGCTCTACTGTTGCGCCAGCTTCTTCTAGAAGTTTTTTAGCAGCTTCTGCTTCTTCTTTGTTAGCTTTTTCTTTAACGGCCTTTGGAGCACCGTCAACGATTGCTTTTGCTTCACCAAGTCCTAGACCAGTGATTTCTTTTACAGCTTTGATAACTGCAACTTTTTGAGCTCCAGCATCTTTAAGAACAACATCGAATTCGCTCTTCTCGTCACCTGCGCCTTCACTAGCGTCGCCACCAGCTGCAGGGCCGGCTACTGCTACAGCAGCTGCTGCAGGTTCGATACCGTACTCATCTTTTAGTATAGTTTTTAGTTCGTTTACTTCAATTACTGTAAGTTTAGTTAGGTCTTCAGCAAGTTTTTTTAGATCAGCCATGTGATTCTCCTTGTTTTAGGTTATTAGTTAGTTGCTTTCGCTTCAACGCCGTCAAGTAATGCATGTAGGTTGCCTGATAGACCACTCATAACATCGTTGATTGGAGATGTAAGCATTGCAAGAACCTGAGCGACAAGCTCGTTCTTGCTTGGTAGTGATGCAAGGGTTTTTACCTCGTCAACACTTAGTAGTTCACCATTTTCTGAAATAGCACCAGCAATTTTTAGGTTTGGATTGCTTTTTGCAAATTTTGCTAAAACTTGTGGAGGCGCAACCTCGTCCTCAGCGCTTGAGGCGTATAGCAATTGTCCTGTAAGGGCGGCTGTATCAACTGACTTTAGTTTGTCATTTTGAGATATTGCCACTCTGACAAGCCGGTTTTTAACAACTTTGATTGTTATTGCTTGCTCGCGTGCTGCACGACGAAGTATTTGCATATCAGATACGGTGAGTCCATCGTAGTGGGCGTAGACAGTCATTTTGGCTGAAGCCAGAATGTCGGATAGCTCTCCTACGAGTGATTGTTTTTTATCGCGAGTTATCGCCATAGTATTTCACCTCGTTTAATAGTTAGTTTTTCGACCAGATTGTTAATGTGTCGAGGCCAAAAAAATAGTCTTTGGTTCTCGCATTGCCAAAGACTTATCAGATAAAAACAAATGTTTGTTTCATATCCTCGGCGAGTCTTATTGATATAATCGATGCTCGCTGTCTCTGGTAATGATCTAAATAATTCTACCCCAGAAAACATGTGTTGTCAACGGTTGAGCTCGTTATAATTGACATGAAAGTTTTATGGTGTATAATCTCTATCATCATGGCAGCACAATCTACCATTAGTTATGTTACATTATCAGCCCGCACACGCGGTCTCATTCTCGTGATTAGCTAATCGTAGATCTTGCCTTTTAGTCGTAACAAAGCTTGATCTAAACGGTTAAGCTTTTTGTTTTTTGCGGATAGTTTTTACATAAAAATAAATATTATCCGGAAGGAGCAATAGCGCATCTTCCCCCACTGCTCAAACGTTTGAGTATGGTCTACCTTTCTAGCTGGAGGTTGAAATGCCCGATGCAGCAAAAGTTTCTCGATCAGAAGCGATCAAGGGGCTCGTTCTCGAACGCATCACTAATCACGGCGGAAGAGTCGAAGGGCAAAATCTCTTCGAAATTCGAGAGATTCTCGGATTGGATGGAGTTGCAATTCGAGTGCTCAAGAGCGCCCTCTGGAAGCTCGTCGACGAACGCAAGCTCACTTACCACGGGGTGCGTGATCTCGAAGTCGGTGATCTCCGCGGATTTCCGTCGGTTTGTTCACGTATCTACGCCGTGCGTCGTTGAGCTGAGTAGCAGAGGCCGGGTGATAGGTTTCAGGATTTCAATGGGTTAACATACCCAGGGGATGACTGAAAGCTAGCAAATATTTGGGCAAACATCCCAATCGCATACGGTAGAAGCGCAACCATAAGTCGCTCCTGTATTCACCCGGCCACTAGGCCATCACCTCCAGCTAAATCTAACTTGAGCAAGATCTAAAATGCATCCAGAATTTTACCTTTTTGATGATTGAAGTATTATTTTTAGTAAATTACTGTTAGTAATGATTAAGGTTGCAAAAAGCGTCGATATATGCTACAATATGTTGTATGAATCACGAATTATCAGATTCTACTGTTGAAAATAACTCTAGAATACGGCGTATTGCTGGTCAGTTGGGTGGTTTTTTAATAAAACATACATCCTGCGCCCGGCAATTTATTGCTCAGAAGATATCACCAGAACTTGCCTCTGAGGCCGCTTTGGCATCTGTTGATCCTTCAACAGGATTACCAAATAGGCGTGCAATGCAAAGACGATACGAGGAACTTTCGGAGTCAAACCTGCCTTTTGCAGTAATTATGGTAGATCTGGATAATTTTAAGCTTTTAAATGAACAGGTTGGACATGAAAATGCTGATGAGATAATGAATCAATTTGCTCAATGCCTTAGTAGTTGTACAAGGCAGACCGACGAACTAAGTTACATTGGAGAGGCATATAGAACTGGTGGAGATGAGTTTGTTTTACTTGCTCCATTAATTCCTAACCCTAAATCAAACGAGGATCTTAAATCAGATGAGACTTTAACACCAGAAAATCGTTTAAATGCGCTGCTAGATAGATTATCAGAAGAATGCTTTAGTGGCGTCGATTTATATGATAAATCAGGCCAAAAAGTTAATATCTCTGCTACCTATTCTGCAGAACTAATAAATCCTGGTCAAAACACAGAGTCGGATGTTGTATTAAACGGATTATCAAAATATATAACTGCCAATAAAAAGGACAGACGTCTTACTGAGTTGAGTTGAACAACAGATACAATTTAATCTTTTTTAAGTTATTCTTATCCTGAATTTTGGTTCAGCCTGCTTAGCTTAAGTTCGGTTGCACGTTCGGCTGCCAGTCTAGTTAATTCTGGATCCTCATCTTTGTTTATAAAGATCATTCCGTCTGCAATTAGAGGATGGACTGACTTTATCTTGTCGTACATTTGTTTAACCAATTTCCTGTAGGCCGGATGGCCTTGGGGCGAGGTTCTTAGTTCGATAAAATGATAAGCCTCTCGGGCATTAATGTTAAGCTTCCACCGCATTTTGTGACCAAGTAAGGTTGCATACTGAGACTCTTGCTTATATCCCCTGTCTTCAAGATAACAATACAGCTTCATTGACCTGTCAAAACATTCGTCATACTCATCCTCTAGACCTATTTTAGATATTAGTTTAGGAATTTTGTAGCCATAATGTGGAGTAAGCTTTTGCCATTCAAGCGCGTTTACCATTCGATGTCTTTGAAGGTCTCTAAAGATTCCATAATCACAGATTAGGTCAAAACTATAGTTTGCAATCTCAAAAGCGCGTCCTGGTTTATGGCGTCGATTTAGACGTTCGCCAATATAGGACTTTAGTGCATCCCGCTTCTCTTGATAGCTCCAATTGGCAATTTCGTCTTTCAATTCATTTAAGCTCAAAGTGCTGTGTTCATAAAGTGCATGAGGAAGGATATCAAGTTCATTTTTTGGCCAGTATGAATCTAGCCTGACCGGATCGTCTGACGATCCTTTGATTGGTTGAAGCGACTTTGCTGAGATTATACTCTCTAGATTTCTTCTTGTTTGAACTTTTTGAGCAACCCAGGCTCCTCCACGATCAGGTTTGTCGGCTCGTTCTAAAAATGTAGGAATTACTTTTCTGGCCTCAGATAAGATTGCCTCGCCAGTTTCACGACACTCTACTAAATCTTCGCTAGCAAGGTGCATAATAAGACTTTCAATCGCTTGTCCGCTTGCGTAAATTCCTACAGTAGACTTAGTTGCAACTGGCAGCAAATTCCTGGCTACATCGCAAGCTTGAGCTTTGGTGGCGGATCGCCAAGCACCATTTCTGGTGGATTCTGGTTCTGATGAATTTTCGCGAATATATTTTGTTAGTCTACTTACTATTTTTGAGTAGCTTAAAAACATACGATTCATTTCTGATTGATAATGGGCAGATGTTTCTTTATCAAAATTTTTAGGTGTATAGAACTTATATTCTCCGTGTTCATCCTTCTGATCATAGAAAATATATCTAGTTGATTGCTCTAAATACGCAGCCAGTCGTCCCCATTGAAGTTTTTTGGTAAGCAAGTTGCTAGCTCCTTCTACAACAATATGCTGACCAACAAGTTGTTGGACAGAGTCATCACCATAAGCTGTAATTACTCTCCTAAGTAGCTCCTCGTCTCCTCTCTCGTTTGCATCAGAATCAATTTGCTTAGCAAACTCATCTAGGATTGTTACTCTAAGATCATCGCCTCTTCTGCTGAGTCTTGCCATTGCTGCAGCTGCAGTCAAACTCTCCAACTTATTTTTTGTTAGATATACAGACTTATCGATATTGGT
The DNA here is from genome assembly GCA_020631895.1 of Candidatus Nomurabacteria bacterium. Lineage (GTDB taxonomy): Bacteria > Patescibacteriota > Saccharimonadia > Saccharimonadales > UBA7683 > JACKGR01. The sequence goes on along the minus strand of JACKGR010000001.1, from coordinate 151,915 downwards.
AACGGCAGATTTTAACCATTGTCTTCCTGCGCTCGTAACACTGTACGACCCATTCTGGTTCTTTCTAACATAAGGGTTAACAAAGTTATAATCGGCTGCACTTTTGTTACTCTCGACAGCTGAGTGTTTACCTATAGAGTTAACTCGTCCTTTGATTTGACGCCAAATAATGTCATGAACAGCGTTAATAGGCATCAGAGTCTGGTTGCTAGTACAATCAATTCTGATATAGGTGTCATCACGTTCGGCAAGTAGATTGTAGCAGTGTACGGCCTTCTCAAGATGATCTGGATTTGATTTAGGAATATCACGCTTATTATCAGGTGATAATTTAAGTTCTCTTTTGTTTATTAAATCTTCAGATAATCCAGCTGGCACAATAAGTACTAAATTTAAATCTGGCTTAGGGATATCAAGCATCCCAAACTCAAGTTGCTCAATCCAAGAGAAGAAGACGCCTCTCTCCTCATCACTATCAAGTTTTGTCGCTTGGTAAGCCATGTTTGATCCGACATATCTGTTACAAATGACAATTTTGTTAGCTTGTAAATCGGCTTTAATTTTTGTTGAGGCGTCAAATCTATCTAGTGCGTAAAAAAGCGAAGGTGTATACGGACCGAGTTTATCTGAGTCACCATATTTGGAGTTTAGATATTGTTTTACAAAGTATGAGGATTCAGCCTCATATCTTGGAAAGTCATAGGAGGCAACATCATAGCCCTCGTCTCTGAGCTTATTTATAAGTAGATTAAATTGGGTCCCTTTACCCGAGCCGTCTGATCCCTCTAGTGTTATTAATAGCCCTCTAGACTTCATCTTGCTTTTAAACCTTCTATCGCCTCGGGGAGTGAACGATTATCTTTATATGCTCTAGGTAGCATCTGCTCTGGAGTCCAGTTTTTAATAATGTCATTTAGATTGGTACCTTGTTGATATTTTCCGCTAAAGTTTTGGTCCCTTCCTTCACCGTAGCTGCCTTCTACGTCACCAGTCTCTAAAAATATTGCTTGCGCAATTCTCTCCCCAACTGGAAGAAGGACAGTCTCATGCTCGTTTAAGTTATAAATCTCAAGGGTGAGTCTATTAATGTATCCTGGATCAACCCAGCCTGCATCAAAACAGACTGCAATACCGTTTCTTCCCCAACTTGATCTAGATTTAACCTCGTATGCACCTGGTGGCAATATTCCAAAAAATTCGTGTGTATGGGCTAATATTCTCTCTCCTGGGCGTAGCGGAATAACAGGATGCTCGAGTGGTATACCGTCAAGCGGAGCAACTCTGTTATTGGCACACCAATCCTGATGAGGAATTGCTTGCTCTAGCTTGCCAAAGTATTTTCTGACATCAGACTCATTAAATGGGTTATAAACATATCCCCGTTCACTCTGGCCAGTACGATAAAAGTAGTAACCGAGGGTAACATCAAGACTGGCATGAGATACGTGTTTTTCATTAAATGGCTCGCAGATTATATGACCATCCAAAATAGCTTGTTTTATTTGTGTGTTGCTGTAAACTCCCATGACCCCTCCATTTTTGCAGGCCACCCTCTGCGTTCATCTTTATGATAGCAGAGTCAATAATTGCAATGCTAGCAAATACATAAAAGAAGTGTTATTTTACAACACTTCTTTTATGTATTGAGATGTGTTTAGAGTTCGCTTAGAGCGAGGGTAAGGCCTGGGCCCATTGTTGTAGTCATTGAGACTTTCTTGATGTAAACACCCTTTACAGAGCTTGGTTTAGCGTCTGAAAGTGATTTTAGAACTACCCTAGCATTCTCTTCTAGATTTTTTGGAGAAAAGCTGACTTTACCAACTGCAAGGTGAACAATTGATTGCTTATCAACACGGTATTCAACTTTACCAGCTTTTGCCTCTTTGACAGCTTGGCCAACTTTTGCAGTAACCGTGCCACTTTTAGGGTTAGGCATTAGTCCGCGTGGTCCTAAGATTCGGGCGTATTTACTGAGTTTTGCCATTAGTTGCGGTGTCGCAATCAAAACGTCAAAATCAATCTGCTCTTTATCAAGTTGTTGCAAGAATTCATCCTCACCTACAATATCTGCGCCAGCTTTTTTTGCATCTTCGTGTTGATCGGCAGGTGCAAAAACTGCAATACGAATTGATTTACCAGTTCCATAAGGTAGGGCTACGGTTCCACGAATATTTTGGTCGGCTTGTCGTGGGTCAACACCCAAGTTAACGTGAAGCTCAACGCTCGCATCAAATTTAACTGTGCTAGTTTTTGGCAACACTTCAACGGCTTCTTTTAGAGTGTATTGCTTCTCTTTGTCGATTAACCCTGCGATTTTTTTGTAGTTTTTGCTACGTCGCTCTAGCCTAGTGCGGGTTTTTGGAGACGGTCCTTTTTTGATGCCAGCTTCTGCAGGATCTAAGTCACCGCTAGCTATCTTCTCTTTGCGCTCTTCTTTGGCTTCCTTCTCTTCAACTTCTTTTAGTGCTTTAGCTGAGCGCTTACCGGCCTTGGCTAACTTCTCTTCTTTTACATCTGAAGAGGCTTCTACCGCAGTCTCGTTCTCTGAGCTAGGTGTACCAACACCTGCTTCTGCAATTGCCGCCTCGAGCTCTTTAATTGTACTTTTTGCTGAAACATCAAGTTTCAGTTTTTTTGCTTTCTCAACTAATTCTGCTTTCTTTGCCATTTTGGCTCCTTTCGTGGTTCAAACCCTGGCCGTCTTACAGACGGACTGGTCCCACATATTTATTTAATTAAAAACTAGTTCGTGTTCGTCTGCTCCGTCTCTAAAACCTTCCTCAAAAGTCAGGTTAGCTACCTGATGTGCGAGCTTGACAGTTCTTCTTCCCTCTCTTCTACTAATCTTGTGTGTGTCTCTTACGATAATTAAAGTTTCAGAGTAAGGATCTTCAGCTCCAACTCCCATTAGCCAAGTTGCATTACCTACATCTTCGCCTGCTCCAACTTGACTTTCAAAACGGGTGGTACCTTTAGAGAAATCGAAGTTGCCTTTCATAGACTAACCTTCTATTTCTACACCCATTGATCGGGCGGTTCCGGCTATTACTTTTTTTGCGCCATCTATGTCGTTAGCATTTAGGTAAGGCATCTTCTTATCAGCAATTTCTGTAAGCTGTGCATCTGTAATTTTACCGACTTTGGTTTTGTGAGATTCGCCTGAACCTTTTTGAATGCCTGCTGCTTTTCTGATTAGATCATCAGCTGGCTCACCGATCACAGAAAAGTCGAAAGTTCGATCATCAAAGATCCGCATGTGAACGATAACATCTGATCCCATCATGTCTTTAGTCTGCTCGTTGAATGGATTAATAAAATCCATCATATTTAGGCCGTACTGACCCAGAGTTGAACCTACTGGAGGTCCTGCACTGGCTTTACCGGCTGGGATTCTAAGTTTTAAGTTAGCTGTAACTTTTTTTGCCATTAAATTATTTCCTATTCTTGTACTAAATTATTGTGAAGCTAAATTTAGTGCGTAACTAAGCTATACTATCATAATTGACTACTGTTGTCTAGGATATTTAAAATACAGTCATTCCCAAAAATTCCATGTTTTACTAATCTATGTCCTCGGACAACTTTTAAGTACAATTCGTCTCGAATCTCACATCCTCTGACCCCGCATGCAACTTCAAACGTATCATCTATATCTGCAGTTTCGCTTTGTTCTATGAATCTTGCTTCAGCAGCTAAGACCGGGGCTTCATAATCCAGGCAATGAGCAATGCATTCTGAATTGACTACAAGAGTAGTCTTTGCCATTGCTAGACCTTTTTGACCTGTAAAGCATCTAGTTCAACTGGCGTTTCACGGCCGAACATACTGACTAGAACTTTAAGCTTGCCTTTAGCTGCGTCAATCTCGTTGACTGCACCGTCAAAGCCCTTGAATGGACCATCGATAATACTGACAACTTCACCGACTGCATAATCTATTTTGTGCTTTGGATCCTCGGCACCCATACGTTTAAGAATTTTGCTAATCTCGTCTTCTTCAACAGGAGTAGGATCTGTTCCCGAGCCTACGAAACCAGTAACATTTGGTGTGTTTCTGACGATATACCAGACATCCTCACCCATCTTCATCTGGACTAGTACGTAACCCTGGAAAATCTTCTTCTCAACTACTTTTCTTTTACCATTTTTAATTTCGATTTGCTTCTCTTTAGGCACAATCACATCAAAGATCTTGTCTGCCATATCAAGGCTGTCAGCTCTTTGTTTAATGCTTTCAGCAACCTTCTCCTCGTAGCCTGAGTAGGTGTGAATTGCGTACCATTGTTTGCTCTCGTCATATCGTTTAGTCATATTCTGCCTTTCTTTAATTTAGGAATATTTTTTTTGCTAACTTTTCAAATCCGATGTCTAAAAATGTCGTAAGCACTGCAAAAGCTACCGAGAAAACTATTACAGTTCCGGTGAGCTTCCACGAAGTCTTCCAATCTGGCCACTCTACATGTTTGAGCTCGGCATAAGATTCTTTGAAGTATCCTTTAAATGGTGATTTTAAGAATGACTTCCGGGCTGTTTTATACGCTTTATTTGATCTAATTGGCACGGTTAGCTTTTTTAAAAATTTAAAGATATTAACAAAAGGCGCCTTTATCAATGATTTAAACTTACCAAAACGTTTAGTTTTTGCCATTTATTCTCCAAATAATCTTGAAACTTTGATGTAATTAAAAAGAGCCTTATTTGGCTCGCTATGTCAAGTATACCCCATAGGATTCTTGCTTGCAAGTCATTTTTTATAACTTGGAACAGTAATAGTAAAAGTCGAACCCTTGTTTAGTTCGCTTTCAACATCGATCGAAGCATTTAAACGGTTAGCTAGCTTCAGTGTAACGTAAAGTCCAAGACCAGTTCCGCTACTTTCTCTTGTGCGATAATCTTCGGATCTAAAAAATTTGTCAAAAATGTGACGTTTGTCAGATTTACTTAAACCAATCCCAGAGTCTGCAACGGAGAACACTGCATCTCCGTTACTGTTTGACCGTACGTGAACAATAATTGATCCCTGTTTAGTGTATTTTAGAGAGTTAGTAATAAAGTTTTGTAAAATCTCTCTTAGATATAACTCTGATGATTTGATAGACTTTGTGTCTTTGGCTGAAGAAATTGAAAAACTTAACTTTTTCTCTTTAGCTTGGTCTTGATAATCTTTTGCGATCTCCTCAAGAAGTTCATCTGGTTTAATTGTCTTGATCTCCAATTTTTTGTCGGTTCGTTCTGCACGTGAGAGAGTTGCCAGATCGTTAATCATACTTGATAAGAATAGAATTTGCTCATGTGATTCGTTTAATGCATTAAGAACTTCGCCTTTGGAAACTTTATTCTCGATTGCAAAAATAGCATTGCTGACTCCTCCTTCTGCGATAGCCGCTGGTGTTCGGAGCTCGTGGCTAACAACACTAATAAATTCGTCACGCTCATCCTGAAGTGATTTCTCCTTGGTGATATCTCTAATCATGATTATATAACCACTACCGATATCCTCTTTAAAACCCAGTTTAATTGGAGCTATGTTTATATACATATTAATAAAATCTCCTGGAGCAAATTCATGAATTAGATCATTGTTTGTAAGTCCAGTTGGACTAGATTTCATTAGCTTAGATAGATTTACTGATCTTCCGTTTTTATCCTTCAAGTCCAAAATTTTATCTATGGATTTGTTATCAAGACTTTGATTGGTATCCAATAAGTTTAGGGTAGCGGCATTATATAGAAGTACTTTTCCTTTATCATCAGTTGCTATTACGGCTTCCCCCATGTTGTTGATTAGCGAGAGGAGTCGTTGTCGTTCAAACTGCTGTTTTTTTAAACTTCTTTTTGTTATACCAAGTTCCTCATTTGCATACTTTCTGCTAGAGATGACCAGTTGGCTAATTGAAATAATGATAACAAACTCAATAGTACTTGTAACAATTTGATTTAAGGTTACGATGTCTCTGTATAAAAGAATTGATATTTGCGTAAATAATAGGCCTAAGTAGCTGATGAAAATATATCGAGGATTTAGCCTGACGTAGAAACTTACAACTACTAATACCCAGGTAAATATGTAGCCACTATCGGTTGGTGCTGCAAATATTAGAAATATCGCAAGTATTATGTGGTATACGAGGGCTGTTAAATATTGACTAGGACTTCTTTGAAATTTTGGAGCAAAAAAGTACTCCTTAATAGCCAAAGCAATTGCAACGACTGAAACGTAAGGTAATACCCAGGCACCAGGTGAATATATACTTTTTGTAACATACAGCTGAATATAAGTTAGGGTTACGAGTAGAGAAGTTGGAATAATAAAAGTAAAACGAGTAAACGCTTTATCGGCTTTTGATTCAGCTGACCTCATCTCTTGTTCTTCAAGCATTGCATATAGTATGCCTGACTACTGTCAAAACGTAAAGCTTATGCTAATTTTAACTTAGGTTGATAATTCTTCAGTTGTTTGCGAAGGATCTTATAATCTGGAACCATGGCTTCTACTTCTGACCAAAATTTTGCCTGGTGATTGTGGTTATTTAGATGGGCAAGCTCGTGGCAGAGTACATAATTAATCAAATCCTCTGGTAGTTGCATTAGCCATATATTAAGTACTATCTCGCCGCTAGATGAGCAACTGCCCCATCTTGAATTCATTTTTTTAATAGATACTGATTTATATTTATATCCAAAATGTTCAGCTATAGAACTTAACAAAGATGGAAGTTGCTCATTCGCCTCAGCTCTAAGTGCTCTTACAGATGCCTTTTTAGCTTCAGCTTGAACTTCAGAAGACGATACGTCTAAGTTGTGCGGATAGGATATTGAAATCGTTGAGTTTTGGACTCGACTACTAATTTTGCTTGTAGTGGTTGGCTTAAATAAAACCACATGTTCAGATCCAATTTTGCTACCATTCATCAGAGTCTCGACTTGTTCCTTGTTCATATTTTTTTCTATCCAAGAAGCATTCTGGATAGCAAACTTTTTGGCAACCGCATATGGAACTATGCTTGGGATTGTTACAACTGGATTGCCGCTTGAATCTATCTTTAAAATTAAACGTTTTGCAAGTCGAGATTTTTTAAGTTTAACCTCACCTATTTCGATAATATTTATGGTACGCACAACTTTTATTGGATGAGTTGGTTAGCTCTAGGTTTAACTGCAGGTCTTTTAGGGCTTTCGATAACTGGTTTATTAACATCAATTTGCTCGGCGTACATTCCAGTAATTTTTCTTAGAACACTGAGAGACTGGCTTTTAAATGCATGTTTGCCACTAATTACTATAGACTGTTCTTTCTCGTCAGGACGTTGCAATTTATTTTTAAAACTACTGAATGTTGATTGGTCCATATTAAATGAGAATCTATCATCAGGGTTTCTTCTATCGCGCTTTGACGCTCTTAATGAAGAAGTTTGAATGTCAGTTTGAAGCCAAACGGTTAAAGTGCGATATCCTTGCTTATTTGCAATCTTGATAAGTTCTAATCTCTCAAGTTTTGATAAGAACAGACCATCGCAAATTATAGTTTGCTGGGACTTTAAAAATTCTTCTAGTGTATATTGGAAAATTCTTTTAATTATATCTGATTCATCTGAGCTAAAAAGAGGCTTCTCAAATAGTTCAAACCTTAGCATGTCCTCACTAATTCTTGGTAGTCCATACTGTTCGGCAAATTGTCTAGAGAAGAAGGTTTTACCAGACCCCGGATATCCCATGGTAATTATTAGTAATGGTGGAGTCAGCTTAAGATGTCTCATTGCTACAAAATTATAACAGAATTTAGGTCTCCGAGCGAGATTATGACCTTTGCAGTATAGTTTATCGTCAGATTGAATGGTACAATACGACATGTTCTTTAATTGTTATAGGGGCATAGTACAACGGCTAGTATATGGGTCTCCAAAACCTAAGATCGTGGTTCGATTCCACGTGCCCCTGCCACGAAAGAGCCCGTCCAAGTGACGGGTTTTGTCGTGGCACAGGTTTGTGAAATTGAGCCCCGATCAACTAACAAAGTGAGTAAGATCGTGAGTTCGAAGACCAAGAAAGCGCAAAAGCTTGCTTCGAGCACTGTCGCAGATCGCACCGAAGGTATCCCACGCTTCCTAATTACCGCTTGTGTATATAGTAATAATTCATGAGAAACTAGATTCAATGTCAGTAGACCATGAAAAATTACAAGAAAAAGTAGCAGACTTAAGTGGTTCCGAGTTAAAAGTAGTTACAGATACTGCTGATCTAGTTATTTCAACGAGGGAGGCACGTGCCGAAAAAATCAAAACGATAATGCTTGGAATTGAAGCAATGGATGAAATATCTAGATTTGTTGTCGGATTATATCTAAAATCAACGAGTGAAGTTGATCAATACATGGTACAAGCTGGAAAGTGTGGATGGACAGAAGAGTTTAAATATTTTAGCCACCGTGAAAAAATTCGGCAAGTTGCTCCAGGAGTTTTTTGGGCTTGGGATAGAAGAGAAATGCATGATGCCATGGTTCAATCAGGGGAATTTAAGGGCTTTGGTGATTTCAATGAAGCTGCGCTAGCTTTAGGTTTTACTGGTCGAAGAGCTGGAGAAGTTACTAGATATACTGTCCCGCAAGCATTAGACACACTCGACCATCTTGTTCACTGGTTAGCTGCCAGATATCCAGATAGTGATGCTTCAGATACAGTGCGGTATTATGGCACCCCCAAGGGTAGACTTGTTCATGGCGGGCTAAAAGGATATGACAGTCAAGGCTTATTATTCCATGAAAGTGTTCTTGAGGAATATGTCGATATAGAGTGTACTCGTGGCGAGGAAGAAAATGGACCTCACAGGCCGATAATTACATTAGTTGCTACGGGAGACTGGGATCGTGCTTTGGCATTATGCTCTCCTCGCAAACAGAAGCAGTTAAGTTAATAAAATAGCCCCAATTGAGGGGCTATTTTATGCTCAGAAGTTTACTGTATTTACTTTAGCAATCTACGTTTTTGGAATAGGTTATAAGCTAAACCTGTAGATGTACTAAGTCCTAGAGTTCCGGCGATTACTGATCCGGCTCCGGTGCTTGGGATAGATGTCACATTTGTGCTTACAGGGTTAGCTGTAGCAGAAGGAGTAACAGGTGTTGGAGCAGGTGTTGGTGTTGGGGTAGGCGTAGGTGTCGGTGTAGGAGTAGGAGTAGGTGTAACAGTACATGATTTATCACCACCTAATTTATAGTTTGCCAACTGATCTTGAGGATATTGGTAGTTAGCATCACCGTTTATTGATTTAGGTCGAGTTCCACCTAGTAAATCAGCTTGCCAATAACATTCAGGGATAGGGGCTGAAATTTTATAAGTTCCTGGACCTCTAGTCTCTGTTGAGTAGTTATAAAACTTCTGATCTGTTAATGGAAGTCCTTTTTTATTAGGAAGTTTCCAAGTTGCAAGTGTAAATGACTTTTTACAGCTAGCATCACCTTTAACTATAATCTTAGAATAGACACTTTTGCCATCCTGAGATACTTTAATTCCGTTGTTGCTAGGTCCGTCTACTATATCTAGTGAACAAGATGTAGCTTGAACAGATCCTTGTGAAAACATTCCGACTATTGATAGTACTGCGAATGTTGAAAAAGCTAATATTAATTTCTTCATTTAAAATCCTCCTTGGATAATGTCTCTAAGTGGCGTTTACCACCTATTACGACTATAATACACCAAGAAGGTAAATTTGTCAAGTGTCATTATTTAAATAGTAATGACAAATTATCCCACTAACGCTTTTTGGGTTTGACTTCGTTACGTCCGAGGTTCTTTTTTGTCTCAGTGAACACTTCTCGTCTTTTAAGCTTAGAGTTGTATTTTTTCAAGCTAAGTTTATCTGGAGAGTTCATTGTGTTCTTTTTTGTATAGTAAAGACGGTCGCCGCTTTCTTCGCCGACTAATCCAACTAGTACTCGTTTTGTGTTCTTCTTTGCCATATTATGTATATTCTATCAGATGAGCCGTGATTCCTCAAGCACTTAATCCGAGATTGATTCCCCTCTATATGTTCTAAGACCTCCAGTTAATCGGTCTAGAATTAATCCTCCGGCAACAAGAGATATTCCCACAGACAAGCGAGCAGTGTTTATTGCTTCAAAATGGACAGCAGTAGCTAAGCCAATAGAACCCGATAATTCTGTGGCTTTGGCTAGCACATTAGCACCTAAATTATCACCTGTTCTTTCGATATATTCCGTTGTTCTGCCTTTAATCATAGAAACCTATTCTATAACTAATCCGATAAATAATCAAGTATATTTGTGGAGCCGTCGCCGAGACTTGAACTCGGGACCCCGTCCTTACCATGGACGTGCTCTACCACTGAGCTACGACGGCAAAAATACTGATTAAGTGTAACAGATATAAATATTGCCCTCAACTTAGCAATAAAAAATACTCCTGACGGAGTATCTATGGTGCTGGGGGTAGGATTCGAACCTACGAAGGCATAAGCCATCAGATTTACAGTCTGACGTGTTTGACCGCTTCACTACCCCAGCTTTCTGGAGCCGTCTGTCGGATTCGAACCGACGACCTGCTGTTTACAAAACAGCTGCTCTAACCAACTGAGCTAAGACGGCTCGTCGGCGTTCACTACAAGGTTCAGTTTCAGACTTAAGCCTAAAAGCTTTCACTTTTCGTTACGCCTCCTCTCAAATTGAAAAAGTCGCTAAAGCTTCGTTTTTCAATTTGGGTTCAAAAAAACCAAAATACGGTGTTCTGAACTGTTATATGATACCTGATAAGGGTATAATTCACAAGTTTGAACTTTGTGAAGACATAGATTATGAATCAATACTCAATCAATTTGAGTACTTGATTTAGAATGACAGGGATGGTTACATTACGACTTTTCTGGGTTGTTTAATTTTGGGAGCTTTTTGGATCTTTGTTTTCGCCCTTTTCATTGCAGATTCTATCTTTGCAGCATCCTCATCTCGTCCTACTTTTCTGTATGCGTCCATAACAAGCATATAAGTTTGGCGGTTAGGCTGTAATTTTGCTGCTTTCTCGAGAGATTCTACCATCTTCTTCTCATTTCCAAGCTTCTCTTGCACTTTTGCGTATGCGATATATCTAGTAGGAACGTCATCCTCCTCTGTCATAGCAGATTCTAGCGTGTGGGCAGCCTTCTGGTATTCTCCCACTTCCATATAGACTAGGCCGAGGTTATGAAGCGTAGAAGCATTTGGTTCTAGGCTATGGGAGATTTCAAAACACTCGATAGAATGCTCAAAACTACGTTGTTTTGCGTATAAAATACCTAGACGGTTATAAGCTCCAGAGTTTCTCTCATCAAATCTTAGAATAGTCAGAAGTGCTCTCTCAGCTCTTAAAAACTTGTTGTCTTTTAGGCTATCAAAAGCATCATCCCACAATCTCTGAAGTCTGTCACCAACGCGTTTGGTAACTAGTTCTTCGGCCTGTTCCTCTGTTTGATTACTAATAAAAACAGTGTAGCCACCAATAAGCATTACAAGTATAAAAGCAAGTATCATTGTGCTACTTAGTATACCATTTATGGGTTTGATTCTACAGTTCTAAGGCTAATTTTGTCAGATGAATTTTGGGATTTCCAGATTTTGCAAGTGCCTCTGAAGTTTGTTCAATTAATTTTGCTTGCTTTGATATTCTTCTTAGGTTTTGTGAATCTTTTTTGGCAACTTTTAATAATGCTACTAAAATTAATGCCAGGTTATCAACCAGCTTTATTACCCAAGTTGATTCAAAGTTTTTTTGGCTAAGAAGATCAAGTCTATCTTTTGGCAGGCTTGATAAAAAGTTTTTTGCCTCAGTAATCATACTTTGATGGGTTTTTAATGTCTCATCACTCTCTAATACGGACATCAGTTTGCCTGGCAAGCCTTGGGTGCTACCAATTAACGATGAGAGCCCATCAGAACTAATATTTGAATTAAGCGAATTTACATATTGTTCTATATCTTTAGGTGGTGGCGTATGTATAGCGATTGCTTGGCTTCTTGACTTTATAGTAGCAAGCATTTTGGCAGGATCGTTTGTTGTCATCATGAAGTACGCATTCTCAGTTGGCTCTTCAAGTAGTTTAAGAAATGCATTTTGAGATTCTTGTGTCATCAGATGAGAATCTTCAATGATGATACATAGGCGACTAGATGATCTTGTTTGCACATATAGTTGCTGAATTTGATCTATACCTATCATTTTTTTCTCAGGCTCAACCGTAATAGTTATTGCTTGAAGTTCAAGCTGATCTGCTAACCATCCTGCTATAAATTTTTTACCAATACCTGATGGTCCAGATAAGATTAGTGCCTGGGAAGGACTTTTTAGGTAACTATCAGCTAAAAGTTTTGTTCTGGGGTGAAGTATTGGAGTATTTATCATAGTGATTTTTTAAATTCCTCAGGTAAAGGCGATTCAAACGTCATCCTCTGTTTGCTAGGTAGTGTTATTTCTAGTGATCTGGCATGGAGAAATAATCTTCCAGCCGGTATACCGCCGTATAAAACATCTCCAATAATTGGGTGCTTCATGTATTGAAGATGGACTCGGAGCTGGTGTGTCCTGCCAGTGAATGGTCGTAATTCGACCAGTGAGTTTTTAGAACTTGTTTTTAGCACTGAGAATTCGGTTTGGGCTGATTTTCCGTTAACGCCTGGTCTAAATGTGGCTGGTTCTTTGGGGTTTCTCTCAATCGGAACATCAATGGTTCCGTTGGGCTCATCAAGATGTCCCGAGATAAGGGCAATATATGTCTTTTTGGCTTTTCTATCCGCAAATTGTTTTTGTAAGTGAACTTGAGCAACTTCATTTTTTGCACAAATCATCACACCGCTAGTTATTCTATCAAGCCGATGCACAATCCCGGCTCGGTTGCTCTCCCAAAATCCACCCTCCACCTCTGTTGCAGGGATTATCCCTGTTGAGGGTGAAAATGTGGCATAATTGGTTTTAAGCCAGGTTGCTACGGTTGGCTCGTTGTGAAGAGTTCCTTTTGCGTGAGATAGCACACCGGTTGGTTTATCTATCACTACAACATCGTCATCCTCGTAGATGATCGGTATATCTATTTGCTCAATTGGATTTGTGAATAAAGTTAGGTCAACATTAACTTCATCACCTGATTTGATTTTATAGCTCGAACGCTTGCTTGTCCCGTTTACGGATACGTAACCATCTAAAATAAGTTTTTCAAGAGCTGATCTAGAATATTGTGGATACATTAAACTCAGCGCTTTATCTAAGCGCTCACCAACTTTAAATTCACCTGTCTGTTCTTCTATCACCCCTCTACTATACTTGACCACGTAAAACTACCCAACTTCTGACTAGCTAGCGTAATCCGATGGCTTTTTGTACTTTGTGGAGGGTTTTGTTGGCGATTTCGTTCATTTGGGCCTCTGATGCCGTAAGTTTGGCTTCAACTGCATTCATGTCTACTTGGTCGTAGTTTGTCTGGAATTGGGTCAAGAAGGCCTCTGTGGCCTCTGCGACGGCCTTTTTTAGGTCTCCATAGCTTGTTTGTTCTTGATATTCTATAACAACATCATCAAGCGATTTAGCAGTAAATAACGCAAGTATTTGGAGAAGATTGCTAATTCCTGGTTGCTTTGCATAATCTAGGTTAATCTCACCGACGCTATCAGTCGTAGCCCCCATGATCTTCTTTGCTGCTACGGCAGGTTCATCCGTTAAGAAGATTATTCCTCGTTCAGATTCGTCTGATTTACTCATCTTCTTTGATGGATCAATCAAGTCCTTGATTCTAAGTCCTTGATCTTTACCAAAAAACTCATGTTGCTTTTTGACTTCTAGGGGTAGTTTGAACAGCTCTTGATTGAATTTTGTGTTCATCCGCTCAGCAATATCACGCATAAACTCGATATGTTGAGATTGATCATCCCCAACAGGAACATATTCAGATCCATATAGGAGTACGTCGCAGGCCATAAGAACAGGGTAATCGAACAGTCCAACACTTACTCGATCACCGCTTAATTGTGAGGATTTATCTTTGTACTGAGTCATCCGCTCCATCTCGCCCATACCAGTGAAACAGTTCAAGATAACAGTAAGTTCACTATGTGCTGGTACATAGCTCTGTCTATAGATGTGTACGTCGGGGTTGTCAATTGGTAACCCGGCAGCAACAAATGTTCTTATGCTACTTAGTATCTGCTCTTTGAGCTGGCTGTGGTCAATCGGAGTTGTAAAGCTGTGCAGATCCGGCATAAATAGGTTAACTTGATATTCTCCGCCGTGTTGTTTTGCCATATCAACAATTGGCAGTAGTGCCCCAAAGTAGTTTCCGATATGTAACTGGTTATTTGCTCTAATTCCTGTAAGTATTACTTTTTTTGTCATATTATTCTCCATTATAAACTATATTATTATCAGATGTATTTTTGTTTAACTTTTTGGCGAGAAAACCTCCAAAGTCTGGATATGTGTCAACGCCAGCCAGAAATGGGTAACCATTTAGGGTTACGTCATATTCAAGGTTTTTTATACCACTCAGACCTTCATAGTCTTTTGGAATCCTTGATATAACAGCGTAAATTGGCAAATCATGCTTTATTTCTTGTATATCACCTAAACTCATTATTACTTCTGCAGTTTTAATAGCTAATTTATCTGATCTTTGCCCTGCTCCGTACTCGAGTGAAATCGATTTCTCTGGCTGGCACCCAATTAGTGAGGTGCTGGTTAGTTGCGGTGGCATTATGACTATGGCATCGGTTTCTAGCATATGTGCCAAGTATATTGTAGTATCATTTAACTTGGCTACTATTGCTACCGACTTTACATTGCTACGGGAGGTGTGGATGTCAATTATGTAGTCGTGCAGATTATTGCGCAGGTTGTCTGAAATAGATTTGGCAATTCTAGATTCTATCGTATGGCTCTTTAGTTCAAAACTACGGTTTAAATCTGACTCGATAAATCGTCGTTTTTTGGCAATAGCCTCAGCATGACCAACTACTGTAGTGATGTTTTGATTACTTGATCTATCTATAGCTCCGATTATTTTTAGGCCAAATACTTCATCTCCATGCACACCTGCAATTACATAGGTTTTCATTATTGTACTCCTGTAATCTCGGCGTTAATTATTAGCTCTGGAGAGTCTATAAAGTTTATGCCAGATTTAGGCTTAGATACTGGAGAATAGAGTAATCGGCTGCTGGCGTAACATGTTGTGAGCGCCTGCCTCATTGCTGCTATTGCCAGAACTTCTGCAGGTGTAGCTCCTCCAACTCGCGGTGTTACATCTACAGCTGATCGTATGTTATCGCCGTTGTCAGCTTTGCCATTTAGTACGTCGATGCTAACTCGACCAACCTTAATACACATTGCACCATACATTTGAATTGTAGTTTCGCCAATCTTCACCAATTCCGGGTCAATATCAAAAGACTCGATTACTCTGTCACGAGCTTCAAGATCGTATGCTCGATATAAACCTAGGTCAGTGCCGCCGTACACCTCTCTCCCTGTATTATCTGTGGTTGTAATTTCACGGCCTACATAACAATAGTTACGATGTGCTCCTAAGCTAATGTGCCCAACCGAGATTCGATCATATATTCTCGCAAGATTTGGCATAAGTACGACCTCAGCGTCTTGCCTTACGGATAAGTTATCTATTGCTTCTATTGCATCTTCAACCGTATCAACAGTAAACTGGCCAGCGCCATCAGATTCACGGGCATCTTTAACGCGCACCCTGTTGCCTTTAGATAGCTGAGACTGGACATAATCGGCAATTTTAATGTCGTTTATGCTACTCACTCCGTTGTTAGTTTCATCTCTGTATAAAACAGACTTGTAGCCGTCTTCTATCTGCTCAACATTAGCGCCATAGATTATAGCATCGTCCAAAACTATCTCTCTGCTTGTTACTGCTCTTGGGCATAATTGAATGTTTTGATCACCTACAATTCCACTGAGAATATGTGCGATTATCTCACTTCTTTGTTTAACATACGTTGCATACGGCTCAGGCATAGGTGACTCTGGGTATTGTTTGATCATAATATGATCCTTTCTAATTATTTATGGATATTAAAAAAATCGCCTGTTGGTGGCGACTTTTGAATTATTTAAATTCTGTTTAAAAGGTATTTTAATCTATCGCCACAAAGTGTCGATTTGCCAAGAATTTGAGTTGTTGATTAAAATTATCATAAAATGAATATATCACATTATATCATAGATGTCAATACTAACTATATGTTCATCAGATGACACTATGATTAAGTTATCACTTCACTCAAATATTTGTCAAATAGAGTGAGCCAAGTATTGTTGAAATACAGATCAGAAGTATATGCAATAGTAGTCTGGATGTAGGGTACTTTAGATGATGAATGGTTATGGTGGTATAGATTAGCCAAGATATGCCAAAAGTTATATATATGCCTGATTGAATAAATAACCCTATTGTTAACATGATAATACTAACGATTGACAGAATCACAATACATACTTTGTTATGTAACATTTTAACAGTGTAACAAAAAAGCACCTATGAGGGTGCAATTTTGTGATAATTTATCTGATTTAACGCTTTGAGAACTGTTCTTTGCGTCTTGCAGATCGTAGACCTGGCTTCTTACGTTCTTTCTCACGTGGATCACGTTTTAGAAGTCCGTTCTTTTTAAGAGTGCTTCTAAGATCCTCGTTCATTACACTTAGGGCTTTGCTGATAGCAAGCTTGCAGGCATCAACTTGGGCCGATTGGCCGCCGCCAGTAATTCTGATGCTAAGATCAAAACTATCTGTTTTTTGTAGTAGTCTTAGGGGCTCCATTAAGCCATACTCAAATGACTCGTTACCGCTAAAATACTCTAAAACTGGCTTGTCATTGATCACAACTACGCCTTTACCAGATGTTAATCTAACACGAGCTACAGCGCTCTTGCGTCGTCCTAGGCCATAAAAATATTCGTTTTTAGCCATTAATTAACCTCTTTCTTGTTAAAAGTGACCTTGGTCGGCTTTTGGGCAGAGTGCGTGTGCTCTTCTCCAGTAAAAATTCTTAGTCTAGCAAGTCTATCTGTAACTAGCTTGTTTTTTGGAAGCATACCTTTAACAGCTAGCTCGATTACCTTTGTAGAATCTCTCTCAATCTTTTGACCAAGATTCATACTCTTGATTCCTCCTGGGAATCCAGAGTGGCTATAGTACATCTTGTCATTTAGCTTATTGCCGGTTACGACTAGTTTGTCAGAGTTGATAACAACTACAAAATCGCCACAGTCGATGTTGGCTGTAAACATAGGTTTCTTTTTTCCAGTCAGAATGTTGGCAATCTCAGTTGAGATTCTTCCAAGTGGAGCATCCGTAGCATCGATTAGGTACCAGGCTCTGGTAACTTCTGATGGTTTTGCTGAGTAAGTCTTGTTCATTATTTAGCTCCCTTTGGTGTCGCTGGCGTTGGTTTCTTAACAGCAGGTTTCTTGGCGGCAGTTTCTGGTTTAGCGTTTATATCATCAACAAAGCTGATTCTTGCCATTTGAGAGTTGTCGCCTCGTCTTAGTGTAGTACGCTCAATCCTTAAATATCCGCTTGTACGCTTCATAGCCGGTGCGATTTGATCAACTAGCTTATGAGCAGCAGTTACGCTGTTAAGAGCGCTTACAATCTGTCTACGATTGTGTAAATCAGCTTTTTTGGCTTTGCTAACTAGTTTTTCAACCGTAGGCCTAAGATCTTTGGCTTTAGGAAGAGTAGTCTCAATACTGCCGTGCTCGATAAGAGACACTGCGAGGCTTCGAGTCAAAGCTGTGCGCTGATCTCGCTCTCTACCAAATTTACGACCTTTATATCCGTGGCGATGCATTTAGAACTCCAATTCCGCCATTTTGTCTTTAACTTCATCTAGTGCTTTACTACCAAAGCCTTTAAGCTCGCGTAGTTCAACTTCACCAAGAGTTACAAGATCACCAATAGTTTTAATGCCGTTATTAAGAAGTGCGTTAGCAGTTCGAGCAGTTAGGTTAAGATCCTCTACTGGTGTCATTAACTCGGCTGCGTCATCGTTTGAAGCAGCGTGTGTTAGTGGCTGAGCGGCAGCTACGGTAGTTGTACCAGCTAGAGCTGTGTATTGGTTGACTAGGATTGCTGCAGCTTCTTCAAAAGCTTCTCGAGGTGAGATTGAACCATCGGTATCAACAGTTAAAAGTAGCTTATCCAGGTCAGTTTTTTGGCCGACACGAGTGTTCTCAACCTTATAACGAACTCGAGTGACTGGGCTGAAGATTGCATCAACTACGATCATGTCGCTAGAGTTAGAGTCGGCTGATGTAGCCTCGATTGTTCGGTAACCACGGCCTGATTCAACTACTATGTCCATTACAAAAGGTTTACTTTGGTCTAAAGTCGCGATTAGTTGATCTGGATTTACAACTTCCACTTGGTCCGTTGTTTTGATGTCAGCAGCTGTTATTACACCTTTAGTCTTCTTCTCAATTCGAACAGTTTGTGGCTCCTCATTATAAACCTTAAAACGGACTAGTTTTAGGTTAAGCATGATATCAACAACATCTTCTTTAACGCCTTCAACAGTAGTGAATTCGTGAGTGATGCCTTCGATTCTGAAGGCTGATACTGCAGCACCTGAGATACTCGATAGTAGTACGCGTCGCAGGCTGTTCCCTAGCGTCATACCATATCCAGTATGTAGTGGCTCTATCACGAATGTAGCACTTGTAGATGAGTGATCATCGACTGAGGCTAGTGCTGGGTTGTGAATCATATTTGACATTATTGCTCCTTATTAATTAGCGTGAGTAAAACTCTACGATTAACTGTTCATTGATATCTGGCTCCGCCTCTTCTCGAGTTGGTAAACCGGTAATTTTGATTGTCATCTTCTTGGCATCACTGGTTATCCAACCAAGTGGTCCTTGGATTGATGCGGCTCTAACTTCAGCAAGTTGTTTAAAGTATTCATTGCCAGCACTTTTTGTTCTAACTGTAATCTCATCACCTTCGTTTACACGGATTGATGGAATATCCACTCTTTTTCCGTTCAACAGGAAGTGGCCATGGCCTGTTAACTGTCTTGCACCTCGTCGTGATGTTGCAAATCCAGCTCGGTAGACTACGTTGTCTAGACGTCTTTCAAGAAGCTGAAGTAATACTTGACCTGATTGGCCTGAGCTTCTGTTAGCCTCTTTCATAAGGTTGCTAAATTGCTTCTCAAGTAATCCATAAAGTCGTCTTACTTTTTGTTTCTCACGAAGTTGGAGTGAGTAACCACTAGGCTTGCTCTGTCGTCCACCACCATGCTCGCCAGGAATAGTGGTTCTTTTAACCATAATTTTGTGAGCTTTTGGATGAAGGGCATATCCTTCTCTTCGACTCTGTTTTACAATTGGTGATCTATCTCTTGCCATACTAAGTCCTTCTCACTTTTCGTGGTCTTACGCCACCATGGGCAATTCCGGTTTTGTCTGTAATTGATTCAACTTCGATTCCAAGCGCTGCAGCGGCTCTGATGGCGGCGTCGCGCCCTTGACCGATTCCTTTAACAAAAACCGCAACAGTATTTAGGTTATTGTTTTGTTTTGCAGTATTTAGTGCCTTTTCGCCTGCTACCTGTGCGGCGTAAGCTGTTCCTTTTTTACTACCACGGAAACCGCATCCACCGGCGCTTGCGGTGCAAATTACACCACCATTTTTATCTGTTATAGTAACGATAGTGTTGTTGAAAGTTGCTTTAATGTGTAGTTGGCCTGCGGCTACTGTTCGCTTAACTTTCTTCTTTTTTGGAGCAGAAGGTTTTACTGCGGTAGATTCGTCTACGATCTCTGGTGTGACTGGTGTTGTTATATCTTCATTCATAATATATCTCGCACTTGACCTAAGTCTTAGATGCCGCCTTCTTCTGAGTTCCACCTACTGCAACACGTTTGCCTCGTTTTGTTCTGCCATTTGTTCGTGTTCTTTGACCTCGAACAGGTAGGTTATTTTTGTGACGAATTCCACGGTATGATTGGATATCTTTGAGACGCTTGATATTTCCACCAACAATTCTTTGAAGGTCACCCTCTACTGTGTGGTTTTTATCTATAGCAGATCGAATAGCGTCAATCTCAGATTCAGTAAGATCTTTTACCCTAGTTGTTGGCTGTACTTTGGATACTTCTAAAATTTCTTTTGCTTTAGCTGGGCCGATACCATAAATATAAGTCAAGCTAATTTGAACTTGCTTCTCGGTAGGTATTGTTACGCCTGATATTCGAGCCACGCTTAACCTTGCCTCTGCTTGTGCTTAGGTTTCTTTTTGTTGATGACGTATAATCTACCTTTTCGGCGGACTAACTGATCATCTGGACTAATCTTTTTGACGCTTGCACGTACCTTCACGTAAAACTCCTTACGTATAGATTAATTGTTATTACGACTTGCGATAGGTGATTCTTCCCTTAGTAAGATCATAAGGGGTCAACTCAACCGTAACGCTATCACCGGCTACAAGCTTGATATAGTGCTTTCGCATCTTACCTGCAACATGGGCGATTATCTGATGACCGTTCTCGAGTTCTACGCGAAACTGAGCGCTAGGAAGCGCTTCAATTACTTTTCCTTCGAGTTGAATTACTTCTTTGTTAACGGCCATAAGTTACAAGAGTCAATTATACAGATGTGTAACAGATATGTAAACCCTTTTTAATAATATCGCTTAATAATCCTGGTCGTAAGTCACCATAAGTGCTCTAGATTCGAGCTGTCGAAGTGTCTCTAGAGCCACAGATACTACGATTAAAAGACCAGTTCCACCAATTGTTAGTGACGATGTACCAAGTAATCTCTCAACAAATAACGGAAGTAGTGCAAGTAGCCCGAGACTAAATGCTCCGAAGAGATTAAGTCTGCTAACAATCTTTTTGAGATAATTCTCAGTTTGTTCTCCTGGGCGTATTTTCTCAACAAATCCACCCTGTTTTTGTAGGTTTTCTGCTATTTCTTTAGCATTAAACACAACACTAGTGTAGAAGTATGTAAACGCAACAATTAATAAGAAGTAAACTGCTGGGTAAATGTAGGTGTTAACTGAATTAGTACTTGTAACTTGAGTTCTTCCAGGTTGGGCAAACCAAACCGTAAGATTGTTGCCTAAATCTGCGATCCAAGGAGTTGCATTGTTCTTTATCAACTCTCCGACAAACTGTGGGACACTTAAGAATGCCACTGCGAAGATGATAGGAATAACCCCTGCACTGATTAACTTAATCGGTAATATAGTCGCTACACCGCCGTAAGCCCGGTTTCCTTGTACTCTTTTTGCATAACTAACTCTTATAACTCTCTGAGCCTCGTTAAGCTTTACGACCAAGAACGTTACAATCAAAGTTGCAAGGATTATTCCACCGGTTATTAGTAGACCTTTTCCGCTTACAGGCAACTCTTTGCCAAAGATAGTAAGTGATTGCTTGCTTCCTTCAATCGTTTTAATGAGAGTTCCAGCAGTGCTTGGGAGTCTTGAGACAATTCCAGCAAAGATTAGAAGACTTATACCGTTACCAATACCCTGTTCGGTAACAAGTTCGCCTATCCACATCAGTAGCATCGATCCACCAGTTAGAGTCGCAATCATGAGTACCCACTGAAATGCTGATGTATTTGCAACTATATCAATACCTAGCTGGGCGCTGGCAGTTTGCCTAATTAAAAGCAGCAACCCAACAGATTGCATAATTGCAAGTGGTAGGGCGATTAACCTGGTCCATTGATTGATTTTTCTGCGTCCAGTCTCTCCATCTTGTTGTAGCTCCTCAAGCTGGGGAATAGCTTTAGTAAGAAGCTGCATGATAATTGAGGCGTTAATATATGGACCAAGACCCATCAGCATTATCGAGAGACTGGATAGTGCACCTCCAGATAACAAATCGAAAAAACCTAGTAACTGTTGAGAGTTAAAAACGTTATCGATTAACTGTTTAAGCTGGGTTGGTTCGGCAAGTGGAATTGGTATGTGAGACAAAAGACGGTAGACGACAATTAAAAGAACTACTATAAGTACACGTTTTTGCATGTCTCTGCTTTTAAATGATCTTTTTATTGTGTTCCAGCCCATTGCTGATTGCCTCTTTTGTATTTAATAATTTCGAAACTTTAATTACTAAAATAGTATACCTTAACTACTCATTAGACAGTAGGCTTTTCGCTAGCTTCACGCTGAGGAACAGGTACTGATTCAAAGTTACCGCTGGCTTTTTTAATTAGTTCTTCAGCACTTTTGCTGGCCGATTGAACTTTAACAGTAAAAGCTTTTTCTACAGGTCCGCGAGTAATTATCTTTACGCTATGGTACGGACTAGAGATCAGTCCAAATTCTGTAAGAGTGAAATTGTCGATAACTTTTGCATCAACCAATTTAAGGTTATCAGTATAAACTACCTGAGCCTTTGCTCGCTTGCTTTTAAAGCCTTTAAGTTTAGGGATTCGTTGCATTAGTGGGTTTTGACCACCCTCAAATCCAGCACTTAATTTTTTACCAGTTCTTGAGTTTTGCCCTTTAGTTCCTCGACCTGCTGTTTTACCGCGTCCAGCAGAAATTCCGCGTCCGGCTCTAGTTTTAGATTTATTCTTAGTTAGGTCTAATTGATCAAACTTCATTATTTAGTCTCCTGGGTAACTTTAGACTTTTTAGCAGCAGGCTTTTTGTTGGTTGATTCTTCGGTAGTAGTCCAGTCTCTTTTAGCTCTAAGCGTCGTTAAAGCCTCTATTGTGGCGTAAGCAGTGTTTACTTTATTGCTTGAACCAAGTGACTTAGATAAAACGTTGCTAATACCAGTTACATTTAGAATTGATCTAACTGTACCACCAGCAATAATACCGGTTCCTGGAGCCGCCGGCATCATCAAAACTTTGGCGCCACCAAGTTTAGCTGTCACCTCATGTGGAATAGTATTATTGTAGATAGGAATCTCAACAATACTCTTTTTTGCAACAGCCGTAGCCTTGGCGATTGCTGCTTGAACATCGGCACCCTTGCTTACGCCGATACCGACGCGTTTTTTGCCATCACCAATTACAACCAAAGCTTTAAATCTAAATCTACGGCCACCTTTTACTACTCTTGATACTCGGTCGATATTAATTACGACTTCTTCAAATTCTTTCGCTTCTTCGATATGTTTCTCGTAAGCCATATTAAAACTCCAATCCGTTCTCTCTAGCTGCATCAGCAAAAGCTGCTAAACGTTTTTGATATAAGCGTCCATTGCGATCAAATACAACTTTAGAAATCTTTAATTTTGTAGCTTTTTTGGCAATTTCGGCACCTACAAGTGCGCACTTCTCAGATTGAGATCCTTTAGCAGCACTGTTATGAGTAGTAGTACTTGATACTAGTGTTTTTCCTATCTCGTCATTTATTATCTGCGCACTAACATTTCGGTTACTGATGTGTACAGTAAGGCGAGGTCGAGTTTCAGTTCCGGATACAGTTGAGCGGACTCGGTTTTTACGAATCTTCAAGCTATGTGCAGTTTGTTGTAATCTATTCATTATTTTGCTCCTGTCTTTCCGGCCTTACGTAGAACATATTCAGTCTCATACTTTATTCCCTTACCTTTGTATGGCTCTGGCTTTTTGAACTTGCGTATATCAGCTGCAACCTGGCCTACTTGCTGTTTATTGATACCTGATACAATAATATTCATCTTATCAACTGCTACGTTAACTCCCGCTGGAGCCTCATATTCAATTGGATGAGAGAAACCAAGGTTTAGAACTAGCTTGTTGCCCTGAAGGGCTACTTTAAAGCCAACTCCGCTTACTTCTAGCTTCTTCTCAAATCCAGACGTAACACCTGTTACCATATTCTGGATTAGAGCTCGCATTAGGCCATGTTGTGACTTAGCTAGCTTCTCATCTGATTTTCTTTTAACTATAAAACTGTTATCTTCACTGGATACTGTTACTTCTGGTAATATTTTCTCTGACAATTCACCTTTTGGTCCAGTGACTTTGATAACGTCACCGTCGACCGTGATTGTCACGCCAGAAGGAATTTCTACTGGTAGTTTTCCGATTCGACTCATAATTAATACTTCCTAAATCCTTTAATATACTTTACAAATTATTTCACCACCGAGACGACTTTTTTTAGCCTCAGTACTACTCATTACACCTTTGCTAGTAGAAACTAGCATGATGCCTCGGCCGCTCTTAACTTTAGGAATCTCGTCAGCGCCGGCGTATAATCTACGACCTGGCTTACTCATCCTCGTGATCTCTGTAAATGGCGGGTTAGTTCCCTCGTCATTAATTGTGATGATTAGAGTGTTTCTTGGAGTAGCTTTTTCGACAATTACGTCTTTTAGGAACTTATTTTTAACAAGCTCCCTGGCAATCGTCTCTTTTAAGTTTGAATGCGGTAAGCGAACCTCGTGTTTGCCAACCATAGCGGCATTACGAATTCGAGTTAGCATATCTGCAATTGGGTCTGTTGATACCATAATAGCCTCCTACCAGCTCGCCTTAGTTATGCCAGGAATCTCACCTTTGCTGGCGTGGTTTCTAAATGCAACTCGGCTTAAACCGAAGGTTCTCATATAACCACGAGGACGACCAGTCTCGTTGCATCGATTCTTCCATCTCGTAGGACTTGAATTTCTCGGTAGATTAGCAAGGCCATCAAGATCACCCATCTTCTTGAGCTCGGCTCGTTTTTCAGCATATTTAGCGATCATAACTTGTCGCTTTTTGTCTCGTGCTATCATTGATTTCTTAGCCATTATCGATTCTCCTTTTCAAACGGTATACCAAAAGCCTCAAGTAGTGTTCTAGACTTAACTGGATCACTCTGCGTAATAGTGAAGTTAATCTGCAGCCCATGAAGTTTTGAGATATCCTCAAATGACAGCTCTGGGAAGACTGATTGCTCAGTTAGACCAAGACTGTAGTTTCCTTGAGGGTCAAATGCCTTTTTGCTTACTCCGTGGAAATCACGAACTCTAGGTAGAACTACGTTAACTAGTCGGTCCAGAAACTCGTACATCCGATCACCCCTAAGAGTAACCTTCATGCCGATAGTGTTCATCCCAGCTCTGATCTTAAAGCTAGCAATAGATTTTTTGGCAATAATATCAACAGGATGTTGACCAGTAATTTTTGTAAGAGTTGTTCTAACAGCCTCAAACATCTGTTTGTCATCTTTGCTTCGGCCAAGGCCAACGTTAATTACGATCTTCTCTAATTCTGGCACCTGATGTCTGTTTGCTAGAGCTAGTTGCTCTTTCAGTGAACCGACAATTTCTGATCGGTACTGAGACTTCAGACGTGGCGTCATCATGACACTCGTATCCTTACTCATACATCTATCTCCTCATTATTTAACTGTCTGTAAACCCGTGATTTCTCGCCAGATTTATTTACTACAAATCCGATTCGACTTGTTTTTGTTGACTTTGCTCCGGGCTGAACGATAGCTACTTTACTTACGTCTAAGTGCTTATGAACGTCGACAATGCCACCTTGTGGAGTCACCATACTTGGCTTAACATGTCTTTTGACGATGTTGAGGCCTTCAACTGCTACAGTAGCTTTTGCTGGGTTAACAGCAACTACTTTGCCGGTACTGCCTTTAAAGCTACCGGTGATAACTTTAACCATATCGCCTTTTTTGATCTTTAAATTAGCCATATTAGAGTACCTCCGGTGCAAGGCTGATGATCTTGCTGTAGCCAGCTTCTCTTAGCTCTCTTGGTACTGGGCCGAATATACGTGTACCCTTAGGTAGCTTGTCATCACCAATAATTACTGCAGCGTTATCATCAAATTTGATTGTTGATCCATCTTTTCGTCGAATAGTGTTGGTAGTTCGCACTACTACAGCTCTTACGACAGACTTCTTTTTGACTGTGCCAGTTGGGCTTGCTTGCTTAACAGATGCAACAATTGTGTCACCGACGTGAGCATAACGACGGCCTGATCCGCCCAAAACTCTGATACATAGAATCTCTTTTGCACCACTGTTATCAGTCACTTTTAATCTTGATTCTTGTTGTATCATGATACTACCTCTTCAGCTGCGCCTTCTGGTCGCTCGATAATGCTATCAAGTTTGAACGATTTGTTCTTACTAATAGGGCGAACCTCTACAATTGAAACTATGTCGCCAATCTGAGCCTCATTCTTTTCATCATGGGCTTGGTATTTTTTACCGACAGTATATTGTTTACGATAAAGAGGGTGAGTCACGCGACGCACGGTTTTAACAACAATAGTCTTGTCTTGGATATCTGATACTACAGTGCCGGTCAGTTTTCGTGCCATATTATTGTTCCTTTCCTTCTTGTTGTGCGTTTGCAATGCTCTTTAATGTATTAGCTCTGGCAACAGCCTTCTTAAGTAGCTTACTTTGGTGAGTTTGCTTCTCTTTATTAGTTGCTACAGCGTGTGTAAACTCATACTGTTGTTTTTTAACCTCATTAATATACTTATCAAGATCGACGGTCTTCATTTTTTTAAGCTCATCTAGTTTGGTTAATTTAAGCTTCATTATGCTTGCTCCCTAACTACAAACTTAGTTCTAACAGGCAGTTTATGACCAGCAAGTCGCATGGCTTCTCGAGCTTGCTCCTCGGTTACTCCACGACCCATCTCAAAAAGTACAGTTCCAGGTCTAACTTTGGCTACAAAAAATTCAGGATTACCCTTACCGCTACCCATTTTTACATCAAGAGGTTTTCGGCTTACAGGAGTATGAGGAAAGATTCTGATCCAAACTTTACCGCCACGTTTGATGTATCTAGTCATAGCTTGACGAGCTGACTCTATCTGCCTAGAACTGATTCGTTCCATATCCATAGAGACTAGTCCGTAATCACCAAATGCAACGTAATTGCCACTAGTTGCGACACCTTTGATCTTGCCTTTACGGACTTTTCTGAATTTAGTCTTTTTTGGTAATAACATACTAAACTGCCTCGCCTTTATAAATCCAAACCTTAACGCCGATGATACCTGCGCCAGGATATTTAGCTCTAGCCGCGTGATAATCAATGTCAGCACGTATGGTATGAAGAGGTACGCTTCCTTCAATATGCTTTTCTCGACGGCTCATTTCAGCACCCTGCAAACGTCCAGCGACTTCGATTCTGATACCTTTAGCACCAGCTCTCATTGATGATGCAGCAGTCATTTTAACAGCACGTCTGAAGGCTATTCGTCTCTCGAGTTGACGAGCGATGTTCTCAGCAACTAATTTAGCTGAAAGTTCTGGTCGTTTAACTTCCTCGATGTTTACACGGACTGTCGTTTGGAATACTTTCTCACTCAATGCTTTGATCTCTTGAGCGCCAACACCACCACGGCCGATAACAACCCCGGCTTTTGAGGTATGGATAGTGACTGTTACAAGATTAGGTGAACGCTCAATATCGATTCGATCGATAACTCCGCGCGTCTCAAATTTCTTCTCAATTTCTCGTCGCAAAGTTATATCTTGGTTTAAGAAGTTCGCGTAGTCTTTTTTACCTGCAAACCATTTACTTCTCCACTGTTTATTAACCTGAAGACGCATGCTAATTGGATTTACTTTTTGTCCCATTATTTGTCTCCTTTAGGTTCTGATTTAGCCTTAGATTTTGGCGCAGTAGTCTTAACTGTAGTTGTTGACTTTGGTTTTGTCTTCTCTGTACCAGTAACTACAACTGTGATATGAGTAGTCTTCTTCTGATATGGGTGAGCACTACCGCGTGCAACAGGGCGGAATCTCTTCATACGAGGTCCAGGACTAACATGAAGCTCAGAAATTACTAGATCATCACCGTTCATGTTGTGATTGTTAACTGCATTTGCCTTTGCGCTAGTAATAACTTTTGAGATCGGGCCGGCAGCTCGTCTTGGGGTGTGCTCTAAAATTGTAAGTGCATTTGCGACTGTAGTACCTCGAACCAAGCTAGCAACAATACCAACTTTACGTGGGGTCATATCAACGCCTTTAGCTTGTGCCTTAACAAAAGTTGCCATGATTATTTCTCTTTGCCTCCGTGCTTACGGAATTTTCTTGTTGGTGAAAACTCACCAAGTTTGTGTCCAACCATGTTCTCACTTATAAATACTGGTACGTGAACCTTACCATTATGAACAGCGATAGTTCGGCCAACCATCTCAGGGCTGATTGTGCAAGCACGTGCCCAAGTTTTAATAACAGTTCGATCATCAGCACCAAGAGCTGCTACTTTTTTAGCAAGCTTCGGGTCTACAAATGGTCCTTTTTTAAGTGATCTAGACATTTGATTTCCTTTCTTCTAGTTCCGGTAAAGCAGCTTCTAGAGCTTCCAAGATAAAATCTCGATGTCCAAAGTGTTTTTTTGCATCTGGATCAACTACTTCATTCATAGCATGTTCTACAATCTCCACCACGCGTGCGGCAGTAGGTGGTTCTACCTGTTGACCCAAAACACGTCCTAGCATTCTGCCAACAGCACCTATTCTTGGAACTGCGTCAATACGACCACTTACATTAAAATCTTGAACGATACAGTCACTCAACAATACGCTTCCTGGTACAGGTGGATGTTCAGTAATAGTGAAGTGTGTTTCAGCCATAATTATTTCCTCTTCGCCTGATGACGACTTTTAACAATAAACTTAGTTGTGCGCTTGTTTCTGCGTGTTCGGTATCCAAGAGTTGGTTTACCCCATGGAGTTTTAGGTTGTCCACCAATTCCGTGCGCTCCACCGTCACCTCCACCATTTGGATGATCGACAGCATTCATAACTTTACCTCTAACCTGAGGTCGACGGCCTAGGTTGCGTCTGCGTCCAGCTGAACCAATCTTGACGTTCTGGTGTTGCTCGTTACTAACAGTACCGATGCTAGCCATACAGTTAACATTTACCATTCTGACTTCACCGCTAGGTAGCTTAACTTGAGCGTAATCTCCTTCACGAGCAGTTAACTGAGCTTTGACGCCAGCTGATCGTACCATTTGAGCACCACGTCCAGGCTGAAGTTCAACAGCGTAGATGAAGCTACCAAGTGGTATAGATTTAAGTGGAAGACGGTTACCTTCTTCAATTGCTGACTTTTCTCCAACACTAATGAGTTGTCCAACCTTCATTGATCCGCTAGCAATAACGTAGTGATACTTGTTGTCTTGATCTTTAATCCGCGCAATGTTGGCAGAGCGGTTTGGATCGTACTCAATTGCCTCAATTGTAGCCTTCTCAAAATCAAGTTGTTTGAAGTTAACGATTCGGTAGAAACGTTTTGCCCCACCACCACGGTGACGAATAGTAATACGTCCCTGGTTGTTTCTACCATTAGTACGTCGCTTAACAACAGTAAGAGATTTTAGAGGCTTGTTAGTTGTGACTTTTGAGAAGTCTTGGCTTGTCATGCCTCTTCGTCCAGGAGTAGTAGGTTTTAGGACTTTAATAGCCATTACTTCTTCTCCTCTTCTTCATCAAAAATCTTGATGCTATCGCCAGCTTTAAGACGTACGTAAGCCTTTTTGATATCGCTTCTCTCACCCATAATTGGTCGAGCTCGACGGTTACCTAGTCGGATAGACCGAGCCTTTTTACCATTTTGGACAATAATGTTTACAGCCTCAACAGTTACGTTGTACTGAGCCTCTACAGCAGCTTTGATCTGAATCTTGTTGCTAGAAGTTGGAACTACAAATACATAAGTCTGATTTAGGGTGCTCTGGGCGTAAGCCTTCTCGCTAATTCGTGGTTTTAAATTAAGCATCTTGGCCTCCATTACCCTTAACTGGTCGAGTTAGCCAATCTTTAACTAGCTCAACGCTTTTTGGCGAAATAACGATTCTATCAGCATTTAGGATGTCGAATACGTTTAGGTAAAGAGCTTGGACAACTTTAACGTTTTGTACGTTGCCGGCTGAACGCTCAATTAGATCTGTTTTATTGTCTACAATAACCAAGATTCGTCGTGTTAGAGAGTGCTTCTTGATTAGATCAAGCATATCTTTGGTTTTACCCTCTTTTGAGGTGAAATCATCAACAATAATCTTCTTTGATTTGCTAGCTAGTGATAGGGCTTGTCTGAGCGCAAGTCGTTTTTGAGCAGTAGGGAGAGTCTTTGTATAGTTTTCAGTTCCGTTAGGACCAAATACAATACCACCACCACGCCAGATTGGGTTACGGCTTGAACCAAATCGTGCTCGGCCTGTACCTTTTTGACGCCATGGTTTTTTACCACCACCGCGGATGAGTCCACGAGTTTTAGTTACGGCAAAGTTCTCTCTACCATTAGCTAGATATGATTCGTAAGCTCGTTTAAGTAGATCGTGGTTGCTAACTTCAACTGCAAAGACCTCTTTTGGAAGTGTCACGGTTTTAGTAGCTATAGTAGTTTTAGTTGAGTCTGCCATATTATGCTCCTACCACCGTTACTAGGCTCTTTTTAGGCCCTGGAATTGCACCTTTTAGTCCAATAAGGCTGTTCTCAACATCAATTAGCGCAACTGATAGGCCGCTGACTGTAACTTGCTCTGAGCCCATTTGGCCAGCCATCTTCTTACCCTTAAAGACTTTTTGAGGGTACATTGATCCGATTGACCCGGGTCGTCTGACTACACCGTTTCCACCATGAGTTTTAGCACTAGTTGTAAAGTTATGTCGCTTAACTGTTCCGGCAAAACCTTTACCCTTGCTTTTACCAGTTACTTTGACGGTGTCGCCAACTGCAAATACTGAGACATCAAAAGAGGAGCCTACAGTTTGCTCCTCAGAGATTTCATTTGTTCTAAATTCACGAATAATCTTAGGCATGAGTTCTTTATTTGCTTTGGCGACGTGGCCCTTGACTGACTTACTGGTGTTCTTACCACCATCAAGTGCTATCTGAATTGCAGTATAACCATCAGTATCATCAGTCTTAAGTTGAGTAATTGTGCAAGGTCCAGCTTTAACAAGAGTAATAGGCACTAAGATACCATCCTCTGCTAGGATTTGAGTCATACCGATTTTTGTGCCCAAAATTGCTTTCATCTTTGTCCTTATTAACCTCTTAGCAAACAAAAATATTGGTCGATCTACGGTATCCGTTTGTCGTATAGACTCCTGGACCTCTAGACTTGCCAATCTTTCACCATTGGAGGCATGAAATTACCAAACAAGTGTAACAGATATATTACTGTAGTGTCAACAGTTTAAAGTGTGATTCCAACTGGAAGATAAAAACTAATAAAAGTTGCGACAAGGAGAACTGCGAATTCTATCTTACTATCTATCGTAAAATGCTCGTGTGAAGCGAATAGAAGCCCTACAAGGAGTCCAACAGGCAAGCTAATGTGTTGGAAGGGGCCGATATTTACATTTATTAGACGTACCCATAGAGTACCCAGGATAAAGAACAGCAGAATCTTCAGAAAGAAGGTAGAATTTGACTCAATCTGTGATTTTTTTGTTTTTCTTTTCGGTTTTACCATGTTAGTTTCTATTTAAGCATAAGCTTAGATAAATAGAAAACCGCCTTATGGGCGGTTCTCACTATACAAGTTTAGCTTGAAAGAGTTGCGCTGATTAATCCATTCGGATTTCGGCATCACAACCAGCAGGAAGTGATAAGTTCATAAGACTATCAATTGTCTTAGGAGTTGGGTCTAAGATATCGATTAGTCGCTTGTGAACACGCATCTCAAACTGTTCCATGCCTTTTTTATAGACATGCGGGCTTTTCACTACTGTGTACTTACTCTTACGAGTAGGTAGTGGGATTGGTCCGTTAATTGTTGCACCTGTTCTAAGTGCAGTATCGATGATCTGTTTTGCAGATTGATCTATAATTTTGTGATCGTAAGCCTTCAAACGGATACGAATCTTTTGCTTTTGTGGAACTTCTGACATTAAATGCCCTTTCTTCTTACAAGTGATGTAACATCTTTATGGCGCTATAGAGAGTCACCACAATGACTTTTAGTCATCACAATTAGTTTGTAGTGTAATTCTATAATATACAGGGATATTAATCAACTTTTGCTCTTCTTCGCAATATTTCGACAATCATCAACGGCGGGTTAAAGGCATTGTGCAGCACAGCAGATCCAGGATGGAAAGATTGGTCATATTGAGAGACTGTATCTATCGGCTCTAGTAATAAGTCAATCTCACCATCGGATTCTGCAAATATCCACCAGTTTATTGCAGTGTCTCTGGTCGTGAGTTGATTGCGTCTATTTTCATACCAGTTTGAAGCTACTAGCATCTCATTATTGAGTAGCGTACACATCAAGTCTACATGATGTATCGCGACTCCTCCTTCTATCATCGGTCGCTTTTCACGTACTGGCAGTCTGCACTTTACGACATCTTCTTGTAAATGATCTGGTGCTTCACTCACACTTATGGTCTTTGGTGAATAATGACCAATTATCTCGCCGTAAAGTTCGTCAAAACAGCTTCTTATACCCTCTCTACCAGTAGAACCGAGCACGATCATCTGAGACATTATTGCTGCACAATTTCGTCCATACTCTCCGTCGTTACAGGAATTGTAAAGAATATTCTCCCAGTCCTCAGGAACTGCACAAGGTTTCTCTGGATCACCATTATAAGGACATCTTTTCATAATTAAATTCTACCATTATATTTTGAATAATAACTAGGAAATCAAAAAGAGACGCCGTAGCGTCTCAGATTGTTAGTTATGAGATTAACTATTTTGTGATTTTTGTAACCACACCTGCACCAACAGTTCGTCCTCCTTCGCGGATTGCAAAGTTTAGACCCTGTTCCATGGCAATTGGAGCAAGCAACTTAACCTTAAAGGTTACAGTGTCACCTGGCATTACCATCTCTTTGTCTGCAGGAAGTTCAACTTCTCCAGTTACATCAGTAGTTCTAAAGTAGAACTGTGGTTTGTAACCTTTAAAGAATGGAGTGTGACGTCCGCCTTCTTCTTTTTTAAGGATATAAACTTCTGCGTCAAACTCTGTGTGTGGAGTGATTGAACCTGGTTTACAGATAACCTGGCCACGCTCGATGTCGTCTCGCTCGATACCTCGTAGCAAGATTCCAGCATTGTCACCAGCTTGTCCTTGGTCAAGGTTCTTTTTGAATGCCTCG
This sequence comes from Candidatus Nomurabacteria bacterium, assembly GCA_020631895.1. Taxonomy (GTDB): domain Bacteria; phylum Patescibacteriota; class Saccharimonadia; order Saccharimonadales; family UBA7683; genus JACKGR01. Next base: position 118,848 of record JACKGR010000001.1, on the reverse strand, counting down.
ATACCAGTTACAACTGTCTTTTTAGTATCACGGATACCAACAATCTCAACCTCGTCGTTAATCTTAACGATTCCGGTTTCGATACGTCCTGTAGCCACTGTTCCACGACCCTTAATTGAGAAGACGTCCTCAATAGGCATTAGGAATGGCTTGTCTAGATCGCGCTTTGGCTCTTCAAAGTACTCGTCCATGGCTTTAACAAGCTCCATAACTGTATCTTCGTTAGCGGAGTCACCTTCGAGAGCTTTTGTAGCTGAACCTTTAACAATTGGGCAGTCTCGGTCAAAGCCGTTCTTCTCAAGAAGATCTCGGATGTCCTCTTCAACTAGTTCAACTAGTTCAGCGTCAGCAAGGTCCATCTTGTTCATAAATACTAAGATCTTTGGTACGCCAACTTGCTTTGCAAGAAGTACGTGCTCACGAGTTTGCGGAAGTGGACCGTCGTTTGCACCTACAACTAGAATTGCTCCGTCGATTTGAGCAGCACCAGTAATCATGTTTTTAACATAGTCAGCGTGTCCTGGCATATCTACGTGTGCGTAGTGTCGCTTCTCGCTCTCGTACTCTTGGTGAGACGTAGCAATTGTTATACCACGAGTTTTTTCTTCTGGAGCTTTATCAATTTCATCAATCGATACTGCTTGGTTAACATCGCTAGGTAATTTTTTTGCTAGCACAGCCTTAATTGCAGCTGTTAATGTAGTTTTACCGTGGTCAACGTGGCCCATTGTTCCAACGTTTACGTGCGGCTTACTTCGGTCAAAATCTGCCATTGAGATTTTCTCCTTCTAAAATTATTACTTGTTGTTGATTTGTCACGCGGTCCTTACTACTTAGTTTGCACTAAAGCAATGCCCTCACGCGAGATACTAGACAAGTATATCGTATTGTCTATCTGGTATCAATAGCAAAAATTACCCCAAAAATTAGAGTAGCCGGCAGCAAATGAATGCGCCGGCTGTGTCAATGGGTGCAACTTTTGCACACCAACTGCAGAGAAGTGAGTTTGGTCGGGGGGCTGCTCTTCCCCCGACCATTCAGTCGCGGGCTGCAGCCCCGTTCCAAAGAAGTTTGATCATCGCCGATTGCGGCGAAAACCTAGCTTCTCTCACTCGTGGAAGTCACATAACCCAGGCGTCCGGATTATCTTCCAATGAGGCTTACACACACGATTTATCTTCCGACTAGACTTTTCGCATGCCCGCTTGCCTAATGCGGGAAGTTAAGTGTACCGTTACGACGGATCTATTCGGATCAATCCGCCACGGTGGAGGGCTCGGCCTTATTCGTCTCATCACTGAGCATTTCACCAGTTAGGGCGAAATCCGCTTATCAGCGGCAGGGTGGCAGCTTTCCTTTTTACCTGACGACAGCCTCCACTGTCAAAAGGCACATCTGCATCACAAGCAGCTGTCATGCTAAGAAGCACGCACAACGTGATTTTTCACATCGATTTTCTTATACGTACCCAGACGATGCACGAACGCGGTCACGTCCGAATATCGCACTGGTACCGCTCGATGTCAGATGTTTTTGCGTTTGCGTGAGTTGACCGACTCACGCTTAGCGACAAATTCTTGAACTTTATCTTAATTATTCAAAAACTTATCGCTAAGCATGAGGTCAATCAGGCAATACACTTAACGTACAATTCATAATTTCTTATGAATAGCAATCATTATACAGCATGTGACCTATTTTGTCAATACTAATATAGATTCATTCATTATAGTGATAACAAATCTTTATATAAATTCAATTGGTATCAAGAATTAATTTAAATCTTGTGAACTCAAAACTACAATATTAATACCATCCGTAGCTACGGGTATTTCTCTCGGTTCAAACAATAACATGTCCGCAGCTTTTTGAGCCCTAGAGTCTGTTCCATTATCGGCAAGCTCCTCAACCTCACACCAACCCGTGTAAACAAATCTTTCAGTCAGGTTTGTAGTAGGGACACCTGATTGATCAATAGATATGTGCCCTAGAACTGACCAACTTCTTGTCATACCACCACCGAATATATAGTCACCGTACGTATGGTGATCTAGAACACAGACTTTCCACAATGGCACCTCAACATCAACTTCTAATGTTCTTCTTGGTTTTTTAGTAACTGCTCCAGCGTTAAATTCAAAAGGCTTTCTTCCACAAGCGCGTGGGTAAACTATACCTGCTGAGATAACAATGTCCCGCTCGCTTACAATAATTGGATCGCCAGGTTTAAGTACATCTAATTTTTCACCTAAACTTGATGATAGTTCTGGATCACCAAGTAAACTTTCTATGCTCTTTGATGCACTATCAGGGTATATGTCTGGAAATCTCATATTTATATCATTTATATATCTAAGATACCGACGGTAATTTAACTGCAAAGTCTAAGCTGTCAGAAACGTAAACTACTCCCGTCTCTGTTTTATATACATCGGTATAGTCAAATGCTACTGTACCTACTTCATCATCCGCCCCAGCGGAAACCAAACGGCTTCGATCAACTGTCATAGCCGATTCATACATAGTTAGATCTGGTGGATTTACAATAGACCTGATAACGGCCTCTCTTCTGGTTCTACGTAACATATTTTGCCGATTGTTTGTCATATCGAATAAATGATTATAAACTGCACCCAAACCGCCAATCGCACCTGCAAATATACCTGAAGTAGCCAAGGCAGAGCCGCTATCGCCTTCGTGAAGCCCAGTTGCAATTAGTCCAACAGCTAGAATGCCAGCAATACCACCAATAATCTTTGTTCTTTTTGATGGTTTAACTTCTAAATTCTCGTCGTAGACCGATACTCTCACTTCAGACATTTTTTATCTCCATGTTTACTTTATCGTCAATATGTACTCTAGATTATTTAAAACTTCATTCATTGCCACTTGCAATACTGAGCTCATCAATAAACTCTACTACCCTTGCCTTAATTCGCCTTGGGGCCTCAACAAATTGAGTTGCCTTTGCACCTAACCTTCTGACCATTCCGCTAATTAAATAGTATTCGTGATGAGAGATTTCTGGCTCTTCACATGGCTCATGTCTATTATCTTCCATATCAATAAATATACATCTATTGCTGAGAGTGTCAACAGTAAGCTACCTATTACTTGCTACGATTGGCGATAACGGCTTCGGCTACGTGTGATGGGACCTCGGCGTAGTGATCTAGTTCCATTGTTGAGCTAGCACGACCTTGAGTCATTGATCGAATATCAGTTGTGTATCCAAACATCTCTGCAAGAGGTACAAACGCTAGAATAACCTTTGCACTTGAGCGGTCTTCCATGCTTTCAACTCGTCCTCGACGTCCGTTAAGATCTCCGATTACATCACCCATAAACTCTTCAGGAACAACAACCTCTACCTTCATTACAGGTTCTAGAAGTGTAGGTGCGGCGTTCTTAACTCCACTTTGGAGAGCCATAGACCCGGCAATTTTAAAGGCCATTTCGTTAGAGTCTACATCATGGTAACTACCATCATAAAGTTCAGCCGAGATATCTACTACAGGATAGCCGGCGATAACTCCGTTGCCCATGGCTTCCTCGATACCTTGTTGAACAGGCTTGATGTACTCACTCGGTACAACTCCGCCTTTGATAGAGTTAATAAACTCAAAGCCTTCGCCTGGTTCACGTGGCTTGATTCTAAGCCATACATCACCATATTGACCACGTCCACCAGATTGTTTAATGAACTTACCTTGAATCTCAACTTCTTTTTTAATTGTCTCGCGGTAAGCAACTTGTGGCTGACCAATGTTAGCCTCAACGCTAAACTCTCGCTTCATTCGATCAACTAGAATCTCAAGGTGCAGTTCACCCATACCAGAGATAATAGTTTGGCCAGTCTCTTCATCGGTATGGACTCTAAATGTAGGATCCTCTTCAGCTAGTCGTTGTAACGCAATACCCATCTTCTCTTGGTCGGCCTTAGTTTTAGGCTCGATTGCAATGGATACTGGAGGTTCTGGGAAGTCGATGCTCTCCAGGATAATTGGGTTACTTAGATCACAAAGTGTGTTTCCGGTAGTAACTTTTTTAAGTCCTACGATTGCAGCGATATCACCAGCTTCTACCTCTGTAACATCTTCTCGCTTATCAGCGTGCATTCTCACCAAACGTCCAACACGCTCTTTTTCACCTGTTGTACTGTTTAGGATATAAGAACCCGCATCGATTTTTCCAGAATACACTCGGAAGAAACATAATTTACCCATAAATGGATCGGTAGCAATTTTAAAGGCTAGAGCTGAGAACGGCTCGTCATTTGATGGCTTTCTTTCAATTTCATCACCTGATTTAGTGTGAGTTCCCCAGACAGAGCCACGGTCGATTGGACTAGGTAGGAACTCAGTCATAAGATCAAGAACTTTTTCTACAATTACGCCACGACCATCTCCACCTGTTACTAAGAATAATTGACCAGATAGAACACCTTTACGAAGAGCTGACTTGAACTCTGCGTCGCTAATAGCTGATTCACCGTCTTCAAGGTACTTCATCATTAAGTCATCGTCGTGCTCTACAGCAGCTTCTACTAGTAGTGAGCGAGCATTTGTAGCCTTCTCAAGCATATCCTCAGGGATTTCACCTTGTACAAGAGCCTTATCATGATACTCAGTGTATGTGTAGGCCTTCATATCAAGAAGGTCGACAACGCCGTTTATTGACTGCTCAAAGCCAATTGGAATGTGTACGGCGAGTGCACGCTTAGTAAGTCGGGCGTGGATAGTCTCAAGAGACTTCCAGAAATCTCCACCGGTTTGATTAATCTTGTTAATAAAGCAAACTCGAGGGACATTGTATTTGTCGGCTTGTCGCCAAACAGTCTCAGACTGGCTCTCAACACCCATCTTTCCGTCAAATACGGTAACAGCACCATCAAGAACTCGAAGTGACCGCTCAACCTCAACTGTAAAGTCGATGTGTCCCGGCGTATCGATAATATTTATCTGATGATCCTTCCAAAAACAAGTTACAGCAGCAGAGGTAATAGTAATACCACGCTCTTTCTCTTGCTCCATCCAGTCAGTTGTAGCGCCGTCTCCTTCACCACGAACAACACCAATTTTGTGGTTTATACCTGTTCGGTACAAAATACCTTCAGTTGTAGTAGTTTTTCCGGCATCAATGTGCGCGATAATACCGACGTTACGTAACTTAACTAGATCAATCTTTTTGGTTGCCATTTTACTTCTTTCTTAAATTTTTGACACTAAAATATACAGTTCGATACCTCATTATAACAGATATAATATACTCTACCAATATTTTCTACTCGCCAAGCGCAGATTTGTCGTCTAACGGGCAGGCTGCAGCCAAAAGCTCCATCATCATTGTGTTCCCTCTTCTTGCATCAAGCATTTGATTTCTGTAGCCTTCGTTGTACGCAAATGCAAGTTGTGCATCTGAAGATGTTGTGTCAAATCCAATAACCGCTTTAGTTAAAGCTTGATAAACATCGGCAGGTTCCATAGAATAAGCTTTTTCAGTCTCTCCGAAAATCTCTCGAGCTATCCTCTGATGGGTTGGTAATTCAAACTCTACCATGAAGATACTTCAATCTTTAGAACCTTGCAAAGTGGGCGAATGCTCGGTTGGCATCAGCCATCTTATGAGTGTCTTCCTTCTTCTTGACCGCTGCGCCTGCCTCGTGATGAGCGTCTACAATCTCATTCATAAGTCGTTGCCAGTAAGGCATGCCTTTTCGGGCACGTGCCGCACCAACAAACCACATCATACCAAGGTGAGTCTTTCTGTGGCCCTCTACTGGGAATGGGATCTGATAGTTTGCACCTCCGACACGTCTGCTCTTAACCTCTACACCAGGGAAAACGTTGCCCATAGCCTCTTCAAGTGCTTGCAAAGGATCCTCAATCTTAAGCTTTTTAGCTGCTTCTTCCATTGCTTGGTAAACAGCTGATTCAGCGGCCTGTTTTTTACCATCACGCATACTTCTGTTAATAAGTCTTTGTACGAGAACAGAATTATACTTGCGATCTGGTGCTGGAATTCTCTGTAACGATTTGGTAGTTTTTCTCGGCATGATTACTTACTTTCCTTCTTAGCACCGTATTTGCTACGGCCTTGTTTACGATCGGCAACACCCTGAAGATCGAGATGTCCTCTGACAATGTGGTAACGTACACCTGGCAAATCCGGAACACGTCCGCCTCTTACAAGTACAACAGCGTGTTCTTGTAGATTGTGACCTTCACCGCCAATGTATGCCCACACTTCATGGCCGTTTGTTAGACGAACACGCGCAACTTTACGAAGTGCAGAGTTAGGTTTACGTGGAGTTTTGGTAGTCACTTTGATACAAACACCGCGTTTGAATGGTGCTGGCTTCTCATAATTGGTAGTTTTGAGCGAATTAGTAATCTTCCGCAGTGCGGCAGTCTTAACTTTCTTAGAGCTACTTTTACGTGGCTTCTTTACCAGCTGATTAATTGTTGGCATAAATCTTTACTTATATCCTTATAGTTTACAGCTCAGATTATTGTTCAGAATATTGCTGGGCCAGCACGCCTCTATCAACATCTGAACAAAACCTTTACCGAATTTACAATCTGAAACTCTTTAACCGATATTGTAGCAGAATTATGCTACTACTGCAATGTCTTCTGTTCTAATCGCGCCTGTTCCAACAGGAATCTTGCGTCCAATGATTACGTTCTCTTTAAGACCGTAAAGATTGTCGACACGTCCACTTATTGCTGCGTTGATAAGAACGCGAGTTGTATCTTGGAACGATGCGGCAGATAAGAAGCTATCACTCCATGTAGAGACTTTAGCAATACCGAGTAGAAGCTGGGTGAACTCTGCTGGCGTTTTACCTTCGGCTACCAGTTTTGCATTGGCTTCTACCACAGATGCTTTGCTCACGATATCACCGGCTACAAACAAGCTATCGCCTGAATCCTCAATTGATACTCGACTGAACATTTGTCTTACAATAGTCTCGAGGTGCTGATCAGCAAGAGCTACACCTTGTTGAGCAAACATACTCTGTATCTCATTTATGATATATCGCTGAGTCTCCTCAATATTCTTTAGTCTCATCAAATTATGTAGATTTAGCGATCCGTTAGTTAATCTATCTCCAGCGGCAACCACCGCACCATCTGTAACCGTTAGCGTCCTAAATGCTGGAACCTCATACTTGACCGGGGTAGAGTTGTGAGCAGTTATTACAGCAACATCATCGTGAAACTCAACTTTTCCATCAAAAGGAGCAACTAGTGGTCGCTCTCCATTTTTATCAGATGCTACAACATCACCAGCCATGACATCATTGCCATTCTTAAGCTGTGGTTTACGCTTTGATAGCTTAAGTTCTTCAACACGAGCGTCGATAGGGGTTATTTGAATAACATACTTGTTACCATCTTCCCAGACTGCTACGTTTCCTGAAATCTCAGCCATTAGGGCTTCACTCTTAGGAACTCGAGCTTCAAGAAGCTCTTCAACACGCGGCAAACCTTGTGTCACGTCATCAGCAGTTGCGGCACCAGCTGTGTGCTTGGTACGCATGGTAAGCTGAGTTCCAGGCTCACCAACAGATTGAGCTGCTAGAACACCAACAGGAACATAAGCTCCAACAATGTGGCCTGTAGCTTTATCAACACCGTAGCTCTTCTGAGAGACGCCTCTTAAGTTAGCGGCTGTAAGAACGCTTCTAATTTTTACGGTTGAAAGATCACTCTTATCAATCATTTCACCAATTTCTTCTGTGATTAACTCACCTGCGTCTAGAACTTTTTTACCGTCGATCTTTAGTGGCTCTGCAGTGAATCGTCCACTAACACGAGCACCAAAATTCATTCCAATCTCTTCAGTCTCAGCTCGATAAACGCTGAATCCAGGATCTTCGCAGTCCTCAGAAATTGTGAACATATCCTGAGCCACATCTACCATTCGACGCGTTAGATAACCTGAGTCGGCAGTTCTAAGTGCTGTATCGATCAAACCTTTTCTTGATCCTCTTGTATCAACAAAGTACTCAATCGGTGTAAGACCCTTTTTATAGTTGCTTCTAATAGGAAGCTCAATCTCTCGTCCAAGGGCGTCAACAACCATTCCCTTCATTCCAGATACCTGTTTGATCTGGGAGATACTACCACGTGCACCAGATGTCATTGCGATACTAATGCCTGTGTCTGTTCCTTTATAGGCCTCTACGAGTTGTGACTGAGCGGTTTCATCAACCTCACGCCATACACCAACAGTCAAACGATAGCGCTCTTCATCAGTAATTAAACCTTGCTCAAATTGATCAGATACAGCAGTTGCTTTGTTTTCTCCTGCATCAATTAACTTATCAAGACCCTCGAGGTCAAGGTAGTCATCCATGCTTGTTGAGATACCGGCAAAAGTTGCGTAGCTGAATCCAATCCGCATTAGTTCGTCAGCAATAGTCGCAGTCTTCTCGTCACCGTACTGAGCAAAAACTTTACCCATAACAGAAGCTAGCTTCTTTTTGGTCATTGTGTCGTCTTGATATGGGAAGTCCTCTGGGAAGATAGAGTTAAAGATTAGACGTCCAGTTGTAGTCTCCATTCTTTGGCCTCTAAATGTGGTTCTGATCTTAGTCTGAAGTTTAACCTTGTCAGATTCGAGAGCCATAATAGCCTCATTAAGATCTGAGATTGGCACAACCTCGTCAGTAGTTACTCCAGGCTTGTCGTAAGTTAAATAGTAACATCCCAAAACAATATCTTGCTCAATGTGAAGAATTGGAGCACCGTCAGCAGGTTTTAGTAGGTTTTTGCTGGCAGTCATAAGCTCACGAGCTTCTTTTTGGGCAGCTTCTGATAGAGGCAAGTGAACAGCCATTTGGTCACCATCAAAGTCGGCGTTAAATCCACGACAAACTAGAGGGTGAAGCTGAATAGCTTTACCTTCGATCAATTTAGGCTTAAAGGCTAAGATTGATAGACGGTGAAGAGTTGGTGCACGGTTTAGCAACACGTACTTCTCTTTAATAACCTCATCAAGTGCATCCCAGATGATTGTCTCGTTTGCTTCAATAAGACGAGTTGCACTCTTGATATTGTGAGCATACTCATGTTGCATCAACCATCCAATAACAAATGGTTTAAAAAGCTCTAGGGCCATTAGTTTAGGAAGACCACACTCACTAATATTTAGCTCAGGTCCTGAAACAATTACTGATCGTCCAGAGTAGTCTACACGTTTTCCGAGTAGGTTCTGACGGAATCGTCCTTGCTTACCTTTTAGCATATCGCTAAGCGATTTAAGTCGACGACGTCCACCAGTCGCACTTACTGCACGACCAGATCTTGCGGCTGAATTATCGATTAGCGCATCGACAGCCTCTTGGAGCATTCGTTGCTCGTTTCGGCGGATAACCTCAGGAGCGTTAAGATCAACTAGCTTTTTAAGACGGTTGTTTCGGTTAATTACTCGTCTATACAGGTCGTTCATATCAGAAGTTGCAAAACGACCACCTGTTAACTGGACCATTGGTCGTAGATCCGGTGGGATAACAGGTAAGATGCTGACACACATGCTACTTGGCTCAATATTGGCCTGAATCATGCTCTCAAGCACCTTGAGTCGCTTCATAAGCTTCTTTTTACGCTGACCTTTAGTTTCTTCAACCTCTGCATTAAGCTCGTCGATAAGTTTTTGAAGATCGATTTGAAGTAGTAGCTCATTAATTGCGCTTCCGCCCATTCCAACCTGTACAATATCTTGGTACGAACTCGGTAGATTACGATAGTCAGTTTCTGAAATCAAGCCACAGCGAACTAGGCTGGTTAGTTGAGTCTTTTTAAGTAGAAAATCTTCGGTTGCATCGTCGATTTCTTTGCTCTGAGCCTCAGCTAGAGCTTTAACGTCAGCAGTCTCAGATGTTGCCTCGTCCTCAAATCGTTTTTTAATTGCGGCTTTTGCAGCAGCAAGTTCAGCCTCAGCATCAGCCATAAGCTGGTCTCGCTTCTTCTCGTCAACAGAAATGATAACGTAAGATGCAAAGTAAACAATTCTCTCAAGGTTCTTAACAGTTATACCTAGTAGTAATCCAATTGGACTTGGTGTACCTCTAAGGAACCAGATGTGAGCAACAGGCGCAGCGAGTGTAATGTGACCCATTCTCTCACGTCGCACAATGCTATTAGTCACTAGCTCGCCGTTTTTATCAACAGCAGCCTCTCGCGATCTAACACCTTTGTACTTTGTATCATGAGGGTTTATGTTTTTGACAGGACCAAAAATTCTCTCGCAGAACAAACCATCTCGTTCAGGTTTTTGAGTTCGGTAGTTTATTGTCTCTGGCTTCAATACTTCGCCGTAGCTCCAGTCCAAAATGTCACTTGGGCTTGCAACAACAAGTCTCACCGCATCAAAGTCGGCTACTGCAGTTGGTGATAAGTGGGCTCTAGGATTCATTACGCCTCCTCCTTTACTTCGCTTTGATCATTATTATCTGAATCGTCTGTATCATCAGTTTGTGGATCATCAGTATTGTCATCGTTTAGGGCAACTTTTGAATCGTCATCCATAATCTCAAACTCACTTGCTACCATCTCTTCTGTTACATCCATTGGAGTTAGCTCTGCCTCAATTGTTGGCATGTGGCCGGCTTCATCTGCAATAGTTGCCTGAAGAACTTCTTCTGCATCAACTTCGATCTCTTCTGGTCCTCGTGCGTTGATTAGATCAACCTTAAGACTTAGTCCTTGAAGTTCTTTTACAAGCACGTTAAAGCTCTCTGGGATCTTAGGCCCGATGATTGGCTCTTGCTTGATGATGCTCTCATAAGCTTTTGATCGTCCGTAAACATCATCTGATTTTAGAGTTAGCATCTCTTGAAGCGTGTTGGCTGCGCCATAAGCCTCAAGTGCCCAAACTTCCATCTCTCCAAATCTCTGACCACCGTTTTGTGCTTTACCACCAAGCGGTTGTTGGGTAACCATTGTGTATGGGCCAATAGAACGGGCGTGTATCTTATCAGCTACCATGTGGTGAAGCTTAATAATATGCATAACACCAACTGAGACTCGTTCTTTAAAGTATTCGCCGGTCCGTCCATCAATAAGCTGCTGTTTTCCGTCTTCAGGTAGACCAGCTTTTTTAAGCTCTTCTCTAATAGTTTCACCTTCAACTCCGTTAAATGGAGGTGTGGCAACTTTATAGCCCAAGATTGAGGCGGCCATTCCAAGGTGAATTTCAAACAACTGGCCAATGTTCATACGAGATGGAATACCCAGTGGGTTTAGAAGAATGTCCACAGGAGTACCGTCCTCCATAAATGGCATATCCTCAGCCGGTACGATTTTAGCAATTACACCCTTGTTTCCGTGACGTCCAGCAAGCTTATCGCCAACTGCGATTTTTCGCATTTGAGCGACGTAAACTTGTACTTGCATAAGTACGCCGGCTTTTAGATCATGGCCATTCTCTCTTGAGAAGATCTTAACAGCCACAACTTTACCGTGTTTGCCGTTACTCATTCTTTGAGATGTATCACGGACATCCTTAGCTTTCTCGCCAAAGATTGCTCTAAGAAGTCTCTCCTCTGAGCTTAGCTCTTGCTCACCTTTTGGAGTAATCTTACCTACCAAGATATCACCAGCTTTAACCTCAGCACCGATTCGTACAATTCCAGTCTCATCAAGATGTCTGAGGGACTCTTCAGATACGTTTGGAATATCGCGAGTTACAATTTCAGGACCTAGCTTTGTTTCACGTACTTCAACCATGTAGTCAGTGATGTGGATTGAAGTTAGTTCATCCTCTTCAACTATTCTTCGAGAGATTACGATTGAGTCCTCAAAGTTATAACCAGACCATGGCATGTAAGCAACTGTTAAGTCTTTACCTAGTGCAAGCTCACCGTTCTCTGTGCTCACACCATCAACAAGTACCTGTCCTTTTTTAACTGAATCACCAGTGTTAACAACAACTTTTTGGTTCATGCTTGAGCCATCGTTTGTTCTAACAAAGTGAGTGATTGGATACTTTTTAGTTTCTTTTGCATACTTAACGACAACTTCGTTACCGTCAGCTTTTGTAACCGTTCCAGGACCTTCAGCATAGATAACTTGGCCACTGTTTTTAGCGACAGTTGATTCCATACCGGTTCCAACAACAGGCGATTGTACTTTGATAAGAGGTACAGCTTGCTTCTGTTGGTTAGATGCAATCAGTGCACGACCTACGTTGTCTTTTTCTACAAAAGGAATAAGTGATGCGGTAGATCCAAGAATTTGATTTCTGGCTGCATCAATATGTGTCACAAGTTCTGCGTCTACTTCTTCCGGCTGTAGTTTGACACGAGCAGGAACACGTTCTGATACAAATGAACCATCTTTATTAAGTTCTAGACCGGCTGAAGCGATAATCGCTCGCTTCTCTTCGTCAGCGTCGAGATAAACAACCTCATCTGTTACTTTCCCATTTTTGAATGTTCTATAAGGAGTCTCGATGAATCCGTAATCATTTATACGTGCATGTGATCCAAGATTAAGTACCAACCCAATGTTGCTACCTTCAGGAGTTTCTACAGTACATAGACGACCGTAGTGTGTCGCGTGTGCATCACGAACCTCAAAACCAGCACGTTCACGAGACAAGCCACCTGGGCCCATTGAGCTTAGACGTCGCTTGTGAGCTAGCTCAGATAGCGGGTTAGTTTGATCCATAAACTGAGATAGCTGTGAGCTTGCAAAGAACTCTCGAACTGCGGCAACAATTGGTCGAGCATTAATAAGCTGTGCTGGGGTAACAGTCTCGATCTCGCTCATAGACATTCGGTCTTTAGCGTTTCTCTCCATTCTAAGAAGTCCAATTCTAAATTGTCGTTGTACCAGTTCGCCAACTAATTTAACTCGTCGGTTTGCAAGGCTATCGATATCATCTGCGATCTCCTGCGAGTTGTTAAGTCGAATAATCTCTTTAATTATTGCAACTAGATCATCAAGTCGCATAATCCGATTTTCAGCCGTATTTGGCACATCGATATCAAGTCTCTTGCTTAGTTTGTAACGACCAACTCGTGATAGATCGAATCGTTTGAAGTTAAAGAAGACGTTCTCAATTAAGCTTCTAGCATTATCTACAGTCGCAAGATCACCAGGTCTAATTCGACGGTAAACCTCAATCAAGGCATCGTTTGTGCCTTTTGTTGTATCCTTCTCAAGTGTAAGGTCTATATGTTTAATCTCACCTGTATCAACATCTTTAAAGATGTCTTTGATTTGATCTGGGTTACCATAACCAAGTGCTTTTAGAAGTGTAGTTACTGGCATTTTGCGACGTCTGTCAATTTTTACATAAATTATTCCGTTAGCTGCAGTCTCAAACTCAAGCCAAGCACCTCGGCCAGGGATAAGTTTTGCTCCATACACCATCTTTGAACCAGCTTGATCTGATGTAAAGAAGATGCCTGGGCTTCTGATGAGTTGTGATACTACAACTCGTTCAGCACCGTTAATTACAAAAGTACCCCGTGATGTCATCCATGGGTAATCACCAAGATAAATCTCTTGTTCTTTAACTTCACCTGTAATTTTGTTTGTTAGCTCAATATTTGCATATAGAGGAGCATCAAAACTGATGTTATTCTCACGAGCTTCTACTTCTGTTCTTTTTGGTTCAGCGAACCTGTAGTCTTTGAACCTAAGTTCAAGCTTGGTACCTGTGTAATCTTCTACTGGGTTAACTTCGGCAAATATTTCACCTAGGCCTTCCTGTACGAAATTCTGAAACGATTTAGTTTGATGTTCAATTAAATCCGGAATCTCCAACGCGTCATCATCACTAGTGAAGTAAACACGTGAAGAGCCCTTAAGATCTGTCTTAGCCATAGGCAGATTAAGCTCCTTAAAGCATTAAATTAAATTTTTCGTCTCGAAGTTACCCTAAGTTTGTCTTGTATTTACTACCGTGCACCAACAGTAAATACAACTTATACTACCTCTTGAACTCCATTGTGAAGAGTATTGAAGTAAATGTCAATAGTTAAGCTAGCTCTAGGCTAAACTTCTGTCGAGGTGCTGTAACATTGTCGCCTAGATCTACTACCGCAGATTTGCCTACAGCTTTGAAACCTAATTCCTCTACTACTGAAGTCGAAGGCTCATTTTCGGGTCGGACATATGCATTAACTCGCTCAAGACCCTTTTGTCTAGCTACAAGCACTAATGCACTTGCAGCAAAAGTCCCAACACCCTGATTTTGACGGTCTTTATCAACCCACCACGCAGCGTAGGCTGTTTTTGGGTCGACTTCTTCACCTACTAAAGTGGCGACTCCAACTGGTTCTGGTTTTGTTGGTATCCAAAGCGTGCCTCCTGTATCTGAATCGCTGATTAAATTTTCAAAAAAAGTAGCAGTTGATTCATGCCCTATACGCCATTTAGGGTCGTGTACTATAGCAAAAGCATCAAGATCGGGGTTGTTAATTGCCCTTCTAACAGATTTAGCAGACTCGTACATAGTTCTGTAACGTTCTGGGACATTAGGGAAATCTACTGCAAGTTCTTCTGTGTTATGTGCAACCAAATCCCTAAGACCTCTAATAAAACCAACACTTTCTACCACCTCTGCAACAGATCGATGATGTAAACTATATGGCTTTAATGCAAGATTAGCTTTTGAAATACTCATATATATATTATACCACTATCGTAAATTGTGTCAATATCTGATATCTATTTAGCTTTTGTAATGATCTTATCTACTAACCCGTACTTTACTGATTCTTCGGCTGTCATCCAGTAATCCCTGTCTGAGTCCTTCTCAATTCTTTTTAGGGGTTGACCTGTGTTTTTGGCCAGGATTAGGTTGAGTTTGTGCTTTAAGGCGATGCCTTCTTTAAGATCAATCTCCATATCAGTGATTTTACCCCTAGCTCCAGAGCTTGGCTGGTGAATCATGGCTTTAGCGTTTGGTAGCATGAATCTCTTTCCCTTTGTGCCAGAACTTAATAGGAAAGCGCCCATACTTGCCTGAAGACCGATTCCGATAGTTTGAACATCGTTGCCGATAAACTGCATGGTGTCGTAAATGGCAAGACCATCATACACGTGGCCACCTGGGCTGTTTATGTAGAAGAATATATCTTTTTTGGCATCTTCGCTTTGTAGAAATAATAGTTGAGCAACAATTAAGCCAGCAGTGTGCTCGTTAACTTCATCATGTAAAAAAATAATCCGCTCTCGCAGTAGCCGACTATAGATGTCAAAGGCTCGCTCGCCCTGTCCTGATGGTTCAATTACTGTTGGTACTAACATACTAAAATTGTAGCTTAGTTAGCACTCGCAAGTCAAGACTGCTAATTTAACTTGTGTTTAGGCTATTTCTTAGTACTGAGTTTGAAAAGTCTATCGACTGTCTTCTCTGTCAAAAGTCTTGAGACAACCTCTCGTTGCATCTCTGGATTATCAAATTCAGCAGCTTGCGATGAATACTGAGTTTTATACTGAGCAATCCTTGCCGCTACTTCAGTCTCGTCAACTTTTAGATTCTCTTTATCAGCTACTTCCGCAAGGATAATTCCTACGCTGACACGTCTTTCAGCTTGAGGTTTAAGATCTTTAGCTTTCCACTCATCGGCATCTTTATAGCCCTCTTGCTTTAAGTACTCCGGAAGTGTGATCCCACGATATATAAGATTTTGATTAAAATCATGCTCTAGCATTGCGATTTGGTCACTGATCAGGACTTCTGGCATATCAAAAGTAGACTTTTTAACAAGCTCTTCGACAATTGAATCCTTCACCTTGTTCTGTTCTTCGGACAACTTCTGCTCAGTTAGCTGAGTTTTTATATCTTTTTTAAGATCAGCTAGAGTCTCGAATGGACCAAGACTTGCTGCGAACTTATCATCAGCCTCTGGCAAGACAACCTCGTTGACTTCTTTAACATTAACAGCAAATGTAATCTTTGTTCCAGCAAGTTGCTTGGCGTGATATTCTTTCGGGAAGGTTAATTTAACATCTTTTTTGTCACCTTTTTTAAGGCCTACCAGTCCTTCTTCAAAACCAGGGATAAAACTATTACTCCCAAGAACTAACGGGTAATCTTTGCCACTAGCCCCGGCGACTTTTTCTCCCTTTTCATTGCTTCCCTCAAAATCAATTATTACTTCGTCACCATTTTTTGCTTTACGCTCGACAGCCTGTTTCTTTGATGATTTACTTAGTAGATTATCGATGACTTCTTGAATTTCTTTTTCAGTTACTGATACTTTATTAACGGTTTTCTTAATCTTTTTGTAATCACCGAGTTTAACAGATGGCATGACGTCAACTTTGGCTTTGAACTCCAGCTCTGTAAAAGGAACAAACTTTGTGATTTCAACCTCAGGGTTGCTTAGCACTTTGATACTGTCTTTCTCAATCGCAGCCTGATAGTGCTTGTTTACAGCTTCCTGAAGAACATCTCCCTGAAGTTGAGATGGGTCAATTTGTTTCTCGATAACGCTAAGAGGCGCTTTACCAGCTCTGAATCCAGGAGCTTTAACGCTAGATTTCTTTTTTGTAAGTGTTGCTTGCTTAACACTAGCTAGCTCGTCAGAGTCAACCTTAATCACTAGCTCAATTTTTGTACCTGAAATGTCTTTTCTTGTTGTATGCATAAGTGAGCATTATGTCATACCAGATGTAAAATGTAAATTATTGAGCTATATTATTAATCTTTGTAACTATACCATCAATATCTAGGACGTCCTCTTGCTGAGATTCAACGTTTCTTAGTATGTATTTTTGTTGTTCAACTTCTTCTTGACCGATAAATAGTAAGTACTGGACACCTAGTTTTAGGGCTGTCTTTACCTGTTTCTCCGGCTTCTTGTCTGTAATATCTACTGCAACGTTTACTCCGGCTAATCTTAGAGCCTTTGCAACGTCTTGAGCCTGGCCAAGCGTATCGCCAACAGTAACAACGTAAACATCTGTAGTACTTCTTAATAAGGGATCGAGTAAATGACTCTGCAAAAAGTTCTCAATAGGTGCATCACCAATAGCAAAACCTACAGCCGGCAATGCCTCGACTCCAAATTTTTCTACCAATCCATCATATCTTCCACCGCCAAAGACTGCTCGATTGTTATCATGATGTAGGTCAAAAACTTCAAAAACAATGTCTGTGTAGTAATCAAACCCTCTCATCAATGTGATATCAAACCTGACGCTCTCTATCTGATGATCGGCTAGTAATGAAAAAAGAATTTGAATCTCTTTAACAGCCTGGGTGTTGGTAATCTCCTCAGGAAGCTCAGCTAAAGTCTTGGCTTTTAATAGGACCTTTAGTTTATCTAAACCAGCAACTTTTTGCTCATCATTCAAAATAGCACTTGCCTGTGAGACAAAATCAGTTGGCTCTAACTTATCTTTTTTGTCAAATAGCCTAATCATTTGCTTTGATTGCATATCATCAAGCTCAAGATAGGATGTCATAATCAGGTTTATAAGCTTTCGGCTGTTAACTTTGATCTGGTACATGTCACTTTTGGCCCCAAACGCCTTCATCATAGCATCGGCCATGCTAATCATTTCAAGATCAGCGTCAACAGTGGGCACCCCAAAGATATCTGCATTTAATTGCCAGAATTGCCGGTTTCTACCTCTTTGAGGCCTCTCGTATCGCCAACAATCCGGGATAGAATACCATCTTAGTGGGTATGGTAGCTCTTGACGTCGAGCCGCAACCATTCTGCTTACTGAAGGTGTCATCTCAGGGCGCATGACTATTGTCCTGCCACCTCTATCGCTGAAGCTATAGGTCTGTTCATTAACGATCTCATCGCTAGTTTTACTGGCGTAAAGCTCAATCGGCTCTAAAACCGGAGCTGTATACTCCTCATACCCATAACTCTGGCAAACCTTTGCCCAAATGCTGAATATATAATTCTGCAATCTCTTATCCTCAGGATAAAAATCTCTGGCTCCTTTGTACGGCTGTGTGCTTAGTTTAGTCATGATTACCTTTCATTATACTTATTTTTAGTCTGGGTACTAGGCATGCCGCTCTAGTACCCAATAAAACAACCTACTTATCCTTAAGGTTTAGCTTATATATCTCTTCTTCAGTAAGACATACGACCACCTGACCGATTATATTTAAATCTGCAGTTCTTGGATTTAATCCAAGTTGCTTAACTGCTTCTGGGGAATATCTTCTGTCGAATACTACTGAGCCGTCGACATTGCATTCTGCTCCTTCAAGATTAGGATTTGTAGATTCTTCTTCAACAATCTTTATTAATGTTTCTCTATTCATAATTTTCCTTTACTCTATTTTTTAATAAATCAAAAAAGCCCCGGTGATCGGAGCTTGTATTTAAATCTTTGTAAGAATACTAAAAACTATCCGACCAAACGAGGCAGGATATGTACATGAACTAAAACTGATTGTATATAGGTTTTACTCATCTATCTTTTCATTATAGCACACTCTGTCGGGAATGTCAATTTTAGATGCGAATAGCTTATATTAAGTAATGGTGGCGGAATTAATTTATATAAAAGAGGTATTTGAATCTACTCGGAAGGACGGTGAATCGTGGTTATGTCATAGAGTCTTAACTCTGCCTCAGAGGGTTTCTCGAATAGTTCTGAATATTGGTCAAGCTGTTCATCTGTGATTTGAGCCACACCATGACCACCCTCACTGTTCCTCTGCTGTACTCGTTGCTTAAGGACTTCTAATGGAACGTCAAAGTAGTTAAACTCTGTCACCACCCCAAGCTCTTTTGCTCTCGCACGGATGTTGTCTCGTTCCTTCTTGGTCCACAGTCCATCCTCAAACAGTAGTGATTCACCGTCTGCAAGCCTCTCCCATGCAGCGGCCCACAAAGCTTTCCAGCTTTTCTCATGTAAGGCTTCGTCCTGCAAGTTAAGCCCATGATCAGCCATCCAATCATCTGTACACAACCGTGTAATACCTCGCTCCTTGGCCAGTCTTTTGCCGAGTGTGGTCTTGCCAGAGCCTGGCAGTCCACAGAATAATATCAAGGTAGGTTTTTTCATTCTCGTATCAATTCTACAACTTTTGTGATATTTAGTGTATCTACGAAGTAGCTATCATGCGAGGCCACTAGTATTGCTCCCTTATAGTGCTGTAGTGCATTTTCAATCTGCTCCTTGGTTCTTATGTCCAAGTGATTTGTTGGTTCATCAAGGATCAACAGCTGATGGGCGGACAAAAGGAGCTTAGCAAAGCCGAGTTTAGCCTGCTGACCACGTGACAATTCGCCAGTTTTCTTCTCCAGGTCAAACTTAGAAAGCCCTAGGCTTCGAGCCTCTCGAAACAATGCGGTAGAGTCTGTGATGCAATCCTCCAAGTTCTCAAGTGCAGTGCGGCTATGGTCTAGGCCATTAACATCTTGTGAGAAGTAACCAATACTCACATCAGTTCCTATAGTAATCTGCCCTCCGTCTGGTACTTCAGCTCCAGCTACTATCTTAAGTAGTGTTGTCTTACCGCTACCATTGCTTCCAGTCACTTGAATCCGTTCATTGCCACGAATCTCTAGACTCACACCATCAATTACGGGCTTTGAGTAGGCTTTATCGATGTTATTCAGACGACATATTAGCTTCTGCTGATGCACCTCACCAGACAATGCCACCCTGTAGCTACGAATTGTTTCAGGCTTTTCAACATCATCAAGCTGTTCAAGACGTTTCTCTAAGGCTCGCGCTTGTTGGCCAAACTTTTTAGTCACCCGATTTCTAAAGAAGTCTCGCTGATACTTGTCACCATCTGATCGCTTTATGTGATTGTGGGTATGCTGACCTTGTTCTTGTTGCTGACAGATAGCCTTTTTTAGCTTCTGACGTTCTTCAAGATTGTTTGTGTATCGCACTAACTCACTGCGACGCTCAATATCCTTTTGCTGACTATAGAAATCGTAGTTGCCCCCATACTGAGCGAGCCTCCCATCTTTAAGCTCAATTACTCTATCCGCAATATCATTGATGAACGCACGATCGTGACTCACCAAGAGAA
Source organism: Candidatus Nomurabacteria bacterium (assembly GCA_020631895.1). Taxonomy (GTDB): domain Bacteria; phylum Patescibacteriota; class Saccharimonadia; order Saccharimonadales; family UBA7683; genus JACKGR01. Next base: position 98,856 of record JACKGR010000001.1, on the reverse strand, counting down.
CAACTCCACTGAATCTCTCAATAAAGCGGCGTAGCCATTTTAGACCATCAGTATCAAGGTTATTGGTTGGCTCGTCCAGAAGTAGCACAGTCGGCTCAGGGACAGTCGCTAGCACCACAGCAAACGCCAAGCGAGTTTTTTGGCCACCACTTAGTTTCTTAGTCTGCGTAGCGAGTGGGATGTCTAGGTCAACCTGAGAAAGGGCGTAGTTAATACGCCACTCTTCGGTGTTCTGATGGAAACTCTCTCGGACACTGCGACTCAGCACTGCTTCCTGGGGGATATAGCCGACAGTTTCTCCGTTACGCTCGACATGGCCGCTATCTGGTCTTGTTGTACCGAGGAGTATCTCAAGTAGCGTCGTCTTTCCTGCTCCATTTTCACCAATAAGAGCAATAACCTCGCCAGCATTCACCGACAGGCTTACATCTTCCAGAACAGTTCTATCTGAAAACGATTTGTATATATGACGAAGTGTGAACATATCTCTCCTAACTAAAAAACCGAGCAAGTGGTTAAGACGAAAGCGTCGCACTTATGCTCGGTTTAATAAATCAGGGTTAAGAAATGAAATAATCAATAGCAAAGCTATCGCCTAGGTGCGACACTTATTAGCGATTGATTATATCTATCATGTTCTACAAACTCCTTTAACTATAAATCATTATAGCAGACTTGTTGCTATTTGTCAATGTGGTACCGCGGAGAGGACTTGAACCTCCACGCCTTTCGGCACTAGCTCCTAAGGCTAGCGTGTCTACCAATTCCACCACCGCGGCTTAATTTATCAACTACTTTGCCAACACCTTGGTTCAGCAGTGCCTAGTATAGCAAACCACCCCATAAATACAAGAAGGTAGCCATCGAGTGACGGCTACCGTTTTTGGTAGTAAGCTATTGCCGAGTCGCCATAATTTCGATTGTCCACCACAACAACTCCATCAGCTTCTGGCGCCTGCTCTCTACCTGGGTATGATAATACCATAAGCCCATTGGGCTTTAAATGCTTCTGAAGTGCAAAAACTGTGGATAACTGCATGTCGTTATAGGGAGGATCGCAAAAAATAATATCAAAAAGTTTATCCACATTAGTTGAACTCCAAGCATGGGCACTTGCCTTCACAACCTTTACATTTTCGGCTCCGAGTTTTTCAACATTTGCTTTGGCTGTCTTGTAGGCTTTGTTATCAGTATCAAGCGCAATAGCATACTTTGCACCACGACTTACGGATTCAATTGCTAAAGCTCCACTACCAGTGAATGCATCTAAAACTTCGTACCCCTGAATATCTCCGAGTGAATTAAACATGGCAGAGCGTGTGCGTTCTGCCATAGGGTGGGTCCGATAGCCTCTCGGGGCTTTAATTATTATGCTACCGTATTGACCAGCAATGATTCTCACAGGGATTCAGCCTCGTCCATAGATATAATCCAGGCCATGGTTATGGTTTGAATAATTATAGGGCAAAGTTTCTGTCGGACGTCGTGAGATAATTTTACGCTCCAGCCTCTAGCTAAAAATCGATCGTACAATTTAAGAGAGTGGATTTCGAGTGCGTTCTCTCTAATATACTCGAGTAAGCCAACGTTTTTTGCATGCTTGATATCGGCGTCTTTAATACAAAACTCTTTAAAATTTAGAGGTTTAGCTAGACTTGCAACGCCCCACTCAAACGTGAAGTGGCTCACAAACAAGCCTTTTGCGCCCCAAAACTGCCAATTCTTACTGACCGTTTGACGTTTTGTCTCACCTTTTATAACGGCTTTACTCCTAATAGTGTTTCTGGTCTCTAGTCCTTCACCTCTTAGCTCAACCAACTTGTCCTCGTATGGGTAATGATGCGCTGGTGTTAAACCATCAACTATAGCGTGGGCCATCCAGGCTGCCTCAAATGCGGCCTTTTCTTCATCTTTATCTTTTATGGCCTTAGTTAGAGCTATTTGATGGTTGTTTATAATCGTAGCAAGTTTCAGGTCGGATTCATCCGTTGGATCCCAATAGTGCCATGGCTCGTCAACCGCTGGACTCTTACGTTTTATTCCGTCTGGGCCGTTGTTCCCCTCAAAGTGAAGAATATCTTTGATATCAGGGAAGAAAGCATCGCCTCTCAGCTCTGATACAAATTTGCGGGCTACTCTATCAAATTTTTGATGGGCGCCGACAAAATTGCCAGAACGCCCATGTATTGTTGTTCCTGACCACATTAGCATTAGTATATAGGGAATGGTGGATAGTGGGTAGTATTTTAGTGAATTTGAAAATTTGTTGCACAGTTTTAATTTAAGTAAGTTAGGCTTAGGGATTTTTGAACTTGTTTTTGTAGCACTGTATAATCCGATAACTTTTTACCAGATTCAATAAACATAAGTGCACTTGATTTTGCTCGTTTGATTAAGTTCATATCTGTTATATTTGCAATCTTTAAATCCAACTGGCCGTGCTGGCGGGATCCATAAATTGCTCCAGGGCCTCTTATCTCAAGGTCCATCTCGGCCAGTTTAAAGCCATCTGCTGTAGTTTCCATAGCCCTAAGTCGCTTAGACGGCTTCTGAGATGTGCTTGGTATCAAGTAACAATAACCCTGATGCTGTCCACGGCCGACTCGACCTCTAAGTTGATGGAGCTGGGCTAACCCAAATTGATCCGCTCCCTCAATTAACATCACAGAGGCGTTAGGGATATCTATGCCAACCTCAATAACTGTCGTACTAACCAGGATGTCGATTTCTCCTGATGCAAACCTAGACATCACCTCTGCCTTCTCCTCGTCCTTCATTTTGCCGTGTAAAATATCCATTCGACGAAGCTTAAACTCGCCTGCTTTCAGTCGTTCTACCTCTTTTTTAACACTCTTAGCCTCTGAGTTCTCGCTATCTTCTATAAGAGGACAAACAACAAAAACTTGATGACCTAACTTTATCTCGTCATCAATTATCTGATACAGCTGTGCTCGAGAGTTTGGTGACCAAATTACAGTCTCGATTGGTAACCGATTTTTAGGCTTTGAGGCAATTATAGAAATATCGAGTTCTCCGTAGACTGTCAGAGCAAGTGAACGTGGTATCGGCGTTGCTGTCATGCTTAAAATGTGTGGTATCTTATGGGCCTTATCTACAAGTTTCTGTCTCTGTTTTACTCCAAATCTATGCTGCTCATCAATAACTATCAACCCCAATCTATGAAAGTTGACCGACTCCTGAAGCAATGCATGAGTCCCGATAACCAAGTCAATCGTGCCGATTGCGAGTTGTTTTTTTACTTCTTCTTTTGCCTTACCCTTAACCGCTGATGTCAGCAAAGCGATAGTAACACCTGCGGGCTCCAATAAATCTGCGAGCGTTTTTGCGTGTTGGCGGGCCAATAGCTCTGTAGGTGCCATCACAGCAGTTTGAATTCCCTGCTTGGCCGCAATATATGCGCCGAAGGCTGCAACTACTGTTTTACCTGAGCCGACGTCGCCTTCAAGAAGTCTGTTCATTGGGGTTTCTGAGTTAATATCCTGCAACATCTCCCAAGCAGCCTTTTTTTGATCTGGAGTAAGCTCAAATGGAAGTAATTTTGTGTATGACTTAGCTAGTTTTTCATCAAACTCTATTTTTAGAGCAATTTCAGATTCAATTTGTTTTTTATTTAGTTGACCGGCCAAAATGTAACTAAATACCTCCTCAAAACCAATCCTGAGCTTTGCAGTCTCAAGTGCCTCATGAGATTCTGGCCAATGCAGTTGTTGAGCCGCCTCAGCATAAGTAATCAAATCGTTAGATTCAATTATATCCTGAGGCAGTGTCTCTGGAAGTTGCTTAAATAGTCCAGTAATCTCAGCTAATGCCCGTCTAATCTCCTTAGAATCTAATCCTTTGGTTTGAGCGTAAATAGGTACAATCCGAGCTGTATTCTTTGTAAAGTCTTTTGCTTCTTCAACACTGGGACTCTGAAGAACGTATCTGTTGAAGCTGTAGTCGTATAAACCCGAGAAGTAATATTCTACTCCTGGCTTAAAGTACTTCTCTCGGTATGGTTGGTTAAACCAGACCACCCTAACCGCTGAGCTTTCATCCCTAATAACTGCCTCTGTGATATGCATTCCTCGGCGCACCCGTTTTGTCTTAATCGATTCGACCGTGCCTTTGACAGTAACTGCACCAGGTTCAATCTTCAAAATCGGCAATATCTCAGAGTAATCATCATAACGGCGAGGCCAAAAAGTAAGAAGATCATAAACAGTAAATACACCAAGCTTCTCAAACTTCTTGGTAGTTTCCGGCCCAACTCCTTTGATTGTGGTAATACTAGCCTGCAAATCCATATAGTCTGATTATAGAGTATTACCTAACATTAGTTTGCAACGGTATGTCGATTAGCGTTATCCTTTATATTATGAATCTACCTAATGGATGGAGCAAGCAAGAGGATAAGTTGGTTTTGGTATTAAAGTGTCCTGATTTTATGCGAGCGCTCGCAATGCTAAACTCTTTTGCTGATATTTCTGAATCTATGAATCATCACCCAGATTTAGCGCTCAGGAACTATAACGAGGTCGTAGTTTCTACTACTACCCATTCTGTTGGCAAAATTACAGACAAAGATATCAAACTAGCCCAAGAGATTACTGACTTGATTGAGTACCAGGACGAGAAGATTCTAATCGAAGGCAAAGGGCGTGAATAGTAAAGTTATACTGTTCACATTTAGAACTTTTCCGGCGGAAATACTAAAGTCACTAGAAGATATTAATGTCGAGGTATTCATCTTCGGCAAGCTTAAAGAGGACATAGAAAGATTCAAAGAGTTGGCAAAACAAACTGATGCGAATCATGCTATAGGATTTGCACTATCTAGCACAAGCAGACAAGAATTAACTAGCTTAAACAGATTTAATAAAGGAAAGATTGATATCTCTGCGCCAAGTAGTCGCGAACTTAAAATACTCTATAAATCACCCTTCCCTGTTGCAAAAAAAGAGACATATTCATTTTGTAACTATGCAATGTTTGCACTTTCAGGATTCATAGAAACAAGTTTTTTTCATGTTAAAGAGGATGACTTTACAAAACTTGTAAGTTATTTTAAGTCCTTCTATCTACCTCACTAATAAAAATGTGTTTTTACCCTTCTTAACCAGTGAGGAAGTAGTGATATCGACATCTTCTGAAATTTTGATTCCGTTAATGCTAATAGCACCTTCGGCTACAAGTCTTCTGGCTTCTGTGCCGCTAGAAACTACTCCAGACTCAGCCAAAGCAGATAAAACAGATTGAGGTTTAACAGTTGGTATCTCTTTAGCTAGCTCGTCTACGTCTTTGTCGGATAGCTCGCTAAATTGCTTGTCGCCAAATAGTACCTCGCTAATATTTTTTACACTTTCTGCTCGCTTCTCGCCGTGTACTAGTTTGGTAACTTCGAAAGCTAAGTATTTTTGAGCTGTTCTTGATGCCTTGTCGGATTCAAACTTCTCCATTAACTCTTTGAGCTCTTCTTCTTCAATCAAAGTATAGATCTTAAGATAATCCTCAACTCCTTCATCGTCTAGGTTTAACCAGAACTGATAGAACTTAAACACTGAAGTTTTTGCCTCGTCAAGCCAGACAGCACCTTCTTCACTTTTACCAAATTTCTTACCTGTGGCTTTGTTAATAATAAGTGGCATTGTAAGAGCGTGGACTACTTCACCTCGAACTTTTCGGACCAGATCAACACCAGATATGATATTACCCCATTGATCTGAACCAGAAACCTGAAGTGTGCATTTGTAATTATCGAATAAATGCAGATAGTCGTAACCTTGTAGCAAGGTGTAACTGAACTCTGTAAAGCTCATGCCATCGCCACCTTCACCAATTCGTTTAGCAATGTAGTCACGTTGGACTAAGGTACTCATGCCAAAGTACTTTCCAACGTCTCTTAAAAATTCTAAGATTGTCATATCCTTAAGCCAGTCCAGATTATTTACCTGAACTATATCGTTGTCGCCAAGCACTGCCTTAATTTGCTTCTCGGCCATTGCAACGTTATGTCTAATGACTTCCTCTGATTGCATGGGACGCTCAGTGTCCTTGCCGCCTGGATCACCTATCAGTGATGTTGCTCCTCCGGCAAGTAGTATGGCTTTATGCCCATGCTTTATAAGTAATCGATCCAGCATCATAGAGGCAAGATTACCGATAGTTTGTGAATCGGCTGAAGCATCAAAACCATGGTAAAAAGTTATCTTTGTGTCATCTAAGTCCGAAAGATCAACGAGTGTAGTTTGATTTAGAAAACCCCGCCATTTTAGTTCTTCTGAAAGTTTCATATTTTCCTTAATCTTTTAAATAATATACGCCAAATAATTAGAGTGTAAAAATAGTGCCCTGGCGGGCATAAGTTTTGTAAGCTCGTTTCATTATTCTTTGTATCATCTATAAGTAGTATATCACTCTAAAAATTCTGATACAAAGCATGTATACTAAATAACAATAAGCATGAGGTACAATAAGCATATATGAAAAATCGTTCCAAAAAATCGACCGGTGGGTCTATTAGAAGGCCGGCACATAGAAGAGGCGCAAACTCTGTCTATAGTAATATTACTAACAAAAAACGTTCAGCAGCCGACGCTAAGTCACGAAAAAAAGCAGAATTTTTAGCTACCCTACCAAAGTCAAGAATTAAAAGACTTACCTATAGATTAAATCCTAGACGATTCTTTAAATATTGGTTCTCAAAAGAAGGTCTCACAATGGCTACAAAAATTGCAGGTCTTGGACTTGCTGTATTTATAATCCTAATTCTTGGAATTTTTGCAATTTTTAGAAAAGATCTTGCGATCGGTCCTGACGAGCTGACGAAACGTGTTCAAAGTAGAACTACAAAATTTTACGATAGAAGCGGTCAAGTTCTTCTTTACGAACTGTATAAAGATCAGCAACTAACCTTTGTAAAACCAGATCAGATCAACAACAATATGAAGTGGGCTACGGTTGCGATTGAAGATAAGGACTTTTATAAACACGGTGGTTTTGACACCAGAGGTATTGTAAGGTCAGTAGTTAATAATGCAAGCGGTGGCGGCAAACAGGGAGCTTCAACCATTACACAGCAACTTGCCAGAAATGTAATATTGGAAGACAACACCAGATCCGGCCTAGCTGGGTATACTCGAAAAGTTAAAGAGATAATCTTATCGATTGAGCTTGAGAGAACTTACTCTAAAGATCAAATACTAAACTATTACTTGAATTCAATTGGTTATGGCGGTACGGCTTACGGAGTTGAGTCAGCGTCTAATCGCTACTTTGAGAAGCATGCAAGTGAACTCAGCATCGCAGAGGCTGCCTACATTGCGTCCATCCCTCAGTACCCTAGTCTATACGATAGCAACAGTCCTAGCTTTGACAGCAAAGCCACACTTGAGCGGCAACGCACTGTAATTAATTACATGCGCGATCAAGGCTATATAACTGCCAAGCAGGCTAAGGAGGCTAAAGCCGTCGACATCCTTGCTTCTATCAAGCCGCTTACCAACAACCCGACAGCAAAAAAAGCACCACACTTTGTTGATGAAATTATTAGGCAACTTGAGGGTAAATATGGAGCCGATAATGTTAGAAAAGGTGGTTGGAGAATTATCACAACTCTTGATTGGGACCTCCAGCAAATTGCCGAGAAGGCGGTTGCTGAGAATATGTCAGCAGTAGAAGCTAGACGTGGCGGTATAGGTGGTAATAATGCTGCCATAGTCGCTGTTCAACCCAGCACAGGTCAAGTTCTAGCGATGAACGGAAGTAGAGACTACTATTATCCTGGATTTGGTAGCTATAACGCCGCTACATCTGATCTGCAGCCTGGTTCTAGCCTAAAGCCGTATGTCTACGGAACATTGTTTCAGGGCAACTCATACGGTGCAGGTAGCGTAATTCCCGACAGTCGCGAAGCATTTTATGGAATTTACCCAAACAACTTTGATAAAAAGTTTAGAGGAAACATAAGCATACGAATGTCACTAGCAGAATCAAGAAACTTGCCAGCCATGAAGGCTGCGAATATTGCAGGTATGAAAAACGTCATTAATAATCTTAAAGTTGGCGGTGAAACAAGTATTGGTTGCGGTGCCGCTGGCGAATGTTCTGATCCATTTTTAGCCATCGGTTCTGGCACCGTCAGACTTGATCAACATACAACAGCCTATGCTGCTCTTGCTAACAAAGGAGTTGCCAAGCCCGAAACCTATATACTTAAAATTGAGAAACCTGATGGCGAAGTAGTCGAAGAGTGGAAGGATAAACCTGGCACTCCAGTATTTACCGACGCTGGAAGATCTGAGGAGATCTCATACATTTTAAGTGATATTTTAAGTGACGATGCAGCCAGATCAGTTACATTTGGACGAGGTGTAAGTTACTTTAATCCTAAAGGAGTTAAAGCAGCTGTAAAAACCGGTACGACTGATAACTCAAAAGACGGATGGATGATGGGATACTCTCCAAAAATTGCAGTTGGAGTATGGGTTGGGCGAAGTGACGGCCAAGCGATGGGTGGATACACTGACAGCAAAGCTGGACCTATATTTGGTCAATTTATGGTGAACTCGCACCGTGATGTTCTTTCAAAACCGCAATATGGCTACAAAACAAACGATTGGTACACAAAACCCGCTGGAGTTCAGAAGATTAAAGTTGGAGGTCGTGATGACCTATTCCCTTCTTGGTATAAAAAACCGAAAGAAGAAATCAAAGACTACGTTATGGACCGGGTTTCTAAAAAATTAGCTAACTCTTGTACACCAGAAGCTGCAAAAGAAACAATACAAATTATTGTTGTTAGTGATCCAACTAAACCAGGGAGCCAAACACCTGGCGCTGCGCCAGCAGGATACGACATTACAAAAGAGGATGACGCCCATATCTGTGGCGACCCTCTACCTAGTGCAAGTATCACTCAGTCTTTAACGGCTGGACCAAGAACGTATAAACTAAGTTCTACAGTAAACCCAGGTAAATTTGCTCTTCAAACAATTGAATTTATTGTCAGCGGACAGGTTATCAACTCTCAACAAATAGTCGATGCAGGTACGTACTCAACTACCTACACATTCCCTACTTCCGGCAACTACACAATCGCAGTACGAGTAACCGATCAGGCCTTTTATCAAACTACTGCTGAACAATCCAACCAACCAATACCATAGTTAATTGCACCACTACTGAGACGCTATAGTTTCAAGAAGCTTATCTTCAGCAGTTTTTGGTCTTTTAAAAGATCCCGTTTGTCTATGCTTAGGCTGTGATTTTTGTTCAGATTTATTATTTGAGACTTTATGATTTTCTGAATTCGTTATCGATTTTCTATCTAGAGTTTTAGCAAACATCATTCTACCAGCAGTAGTCTGCAAATTTCTTGTAAACTCAACTGCGACTGTTTTACCTATCATAGAGCCTGCCTTCTCAACCACTACTAGACTGCCGTCCTCAAGATATCCAACGCCCTGGGTCCTCTCCTGGCCCTTTGATACGATTTTTATTTCTGTCTGTTCTCCAGGCAATCTGGTTGGTCGAAGGTTTTGTGATAGTTCGTTTATATTTAAAACTCTTACCCCCTCAATCTCGGCCACTTTTAGAAGATTAAAATCCGTTGTAAACAGCAGAGCTCCGCGCTTTTTTGCAAGTTTCACCAGTTTTTCGTCAACACCTGATTCTGAAGCAATGTCGTCACTGATTATTACGATGTCGGCGTCTCTCGAAGCCTGAAGATCTTGAATAACTGACAAGCCAAATCTGGCTCGCTCTCTTTTTGTATGATCAGCTTTGTCAGCAAGTAGCTGAAGCTCGGCAATAACAAATCTCGGTACAAGAAGTTGTGAAGGCACAAAACCCGATTTCACAACCTCTACGATACGTCCATCAATTAGCGCGCTAGTATCAAGTAGTACTGAATTCTTGTGTTTGAGTTTAAGTTTTGAATTTTTTAAGATATCGTAAATGCTTAGCATTAATGTTGCTGAACTAAGAATTAATATAATTATCAACATTTTCGTTCCTTTTTATTAAATGATTATTTTGATAAATATGTGTTGAGCGCATCTTTGAGAGTAACCACAGAATGGAGCAGAGGCAATTTTTTATCAGATTTTGGACCAATAGCCGCCTTAAATCCTAGTTGTTTGACTTCTTTTATACGCTGCTCAACATTTGGCACATGTCTAACTTCGCCTGATAGTCCGACTTCGCCAAAGACAACGGCATCATCTTTTAAGCTAAAACCTTTAGCGGCTGATGCAATCGCCATGCATACGGCTAGATCTGCTGCGGGCTCAGATATTTTTATCCCACCAACTATATTTATATATATGTCGTATTCGCCTAAATCAAGCTTTGTACGACGCGATAGCACAGCAGTGAGTAGATTAAGCCTATTTATGTCAAAACCCGATGCAGCACGCTTAGGATAGCCAAAAGTCGTCCGATTTACAAGTGCTTGTACCTCAACCAATATCGGTCGAGTACCTTCCATGGCAGCTAGAACCACTGAGCCGTCTGATACTTGTCTCTCGGCAAGGAGAACTGCGGATGGATTTGCGACCGGAATTAAGCCTTTTTCGCTCATGTCGAAAATTCCAACTTCTGAGGTAGAACCAAAACGATTTTTAACCGCTCTTAAAACTTTGAACCCTCCGTACCTATCTCCTTCGAGATTAAGTACGACGTCAACGAGGTGCTCAAGTAACTTTGGCCCTGCTATACTACCCTCTTTTGTGACATGCCCGACAATGATTAAAGTTGTCCCACTTTGTTTGGCCGCCTGTGTCAGTAAATAAGTACTATTTGTGATTTGACTAATTGAGCCTGGCGCTGAGCTCACTGATTGGCAAGAAACAGTTTGAATTGAATCAACTATAACGACTTGGTGCTCTTTGCTAAGAATTGTTTCGGCAATGTCATCACTACTAGTTGAGCCTGCCAATAATACTTTTTGATCAGACGGCGTGATTCGCTCTGCACGCATACTAACTTGCTCTAGAGATTCTTCTCCAGAAACATATAGAACATTGTGCTTAGCGGATAATTGCGCAGCGAGCTGCATTAAAAGCGTGCTTTTTCCGATACCTGGCTGGCCGGCAATTAAATTTACACTTCCAGCAACAAATCCTCCGCCAAGTACATTATCTACATCAACTACATTAGTTTGTAGCCTTACAGATCTTTGTTTTTTGGGGATCGAGCCAATCTTTGTCCCAGTAAGTTTAGTACCTCTTGCACTTGCTAATGCCGGGTCTTTTGATAAGTTAATCTGCTCTACTAAGCTGTTCCAGGCTCCACAGCTACTACATCGCCCAGCCCACTTACTGGTCGTGGCACCACACTCTTGGCACAGAAATTTTAGTGAACTTTTAGCCATTAATACTCTAAGTATATCACTACAGAATCACCTAGTCTGGTAGTTACTGTCGAGTTGTTGGCTTAAATCAGCCTGATTCTTAGCTATCGCATTTCTGCTAACAACTATGTCGTTATATTTATTTGTTAAAGACTTTGCAGTCTCGATTAATGAGTTATACTCGGCTACTAAAGAGTTAAATAGCGCCACCTGTGCGTTATAAGCTTGAACATCATTTGTTCTGAGCCTGTTTAGTTCTTTCTGTCGACTACTCAACGTTACCTCTAACCTGGAAAGTTCGGCATTTGTCGACTCAATCTGTGATTTTAAAGACGCTAGCTGAATATCAAAAGCCTCTATTTTAGATTCATTTTGCTTAAATGCATCTTGATATCTATCGGAAAAAGCGACAATTTTTTGTCTATCTTTAAAATATTTTTGATAGTGGTCTTCTAGATTGGATGGTAAAACTGAAATCTCGGTACCTAAAATTGAATGGATCTCATTCTCAAGCTCCTCAGGTTCAGTCTTCCTGTACTCACTAACTAACTCGACAAAATGCTGATCAGTTATTGAGTCTGCCGCCAAAATTAATTGGCGATTTAATTCTTGCTTTTCTGATTGTGACATCCTGTCATACACAGCGTGAAGCAGTTCATGAGCTGATGTAACCTCCTCGACACCGTCTAAACGGGAGTCATCAACCTTATATACATAAATATTTTGATATGTATAGCAACCAAGCACGATACTACGCTCTTTCTGAACCGTCTTGCAAGACTTATTAAAATCTGTTGCTGAGAGTAATTTTGGCTGGCTGGCTTTATACAAAAACTTACCCTCAGATGTCAGATCGAGCCGTTTAGCTAAAATATCGGCCTCTGCTTGTTGACTTGCAAAATTAGCCACATAAAGATCACGGACATTTTGTCTATATAAATAACCAGCTGCTATACCTAGTACAAGCAGTACGATGGATGTAGATAATGCAATTTTCTTCATAGTCTAAATTAATACTAGCACGAAACTATTTTGATTTTTTTGATGAAGCTTTAACTACATTTGCTTTTTCTATTTTAAAGATTAGCTCTTTTTTATTGACATCTACGGTAATCGCCTGACCATGTTTATAAGTACCCCTAAGTATCGCTTCAGCAACAACGTCTTCTATCTCATCCTGGATAGCTCTCCTTAGTGTTCTAACGCCAGTCTGAGGTTTATAGCCAATATTTAACAGGTGCCGTTTAGCGCGAGTGGTAAGAACAACAGATATTGCATGCTCATTATTTAGCCTGACATTTAACTCCGATAGCTGTAGGTCTAATACTTTAGCTGCCTCTCTAGTCGTTAAGGCCCTGAATACAATAACTTTATCAATTCTATTAATTAACTCTGGGCGCATTATTGTCTTCAGCTCATCTAGAACCCGGTCTTTGTTGTCATTATGAAGCTCCTCAAGATCATCTAGTTCTGATTTGTTTTGGGCTCTGAATCCTAGCGTTGACTCCCGCTGTAGCTGCTCAGCTCCAACATTTCCGGTCATGATTATTACAGTGTTAGTAAAATCTACTACCCGTCCTTTTGCATCCGTTAAGGTACCGTCCTCTAAAATTTGTAGCAACATGTTAAATATATCAGGATGAGCTTTTTCAATCTCATCAAGAAGAATTAAGCTGTATGGATTTCGACGGACTTTATCAGTTAGTTGGCCGCCTTCTTCATAACCAATATAACCAGCTGGTGCACCAACAAGTCTAGCCGCAGTGTGACGCTCGGCAAATTCGCTCATGTCAATTTTTATCATTGAGTCATCTCTATCATATAGCTCTCTAGCCAAGGTCCGGGCTAGCTCAGTTTTACCAACACCAGATGGACCCAGAAAAACAAAAGATCCGATTGGGCGACGTCTATCACTTATTCCCGATCGATTACGTCTAATGCTCTTTGCAACTGCTGAGATAGCCTCCTTTTGACCAACTACACTTTTAGAGAGAGTCTTCTCAAGCGATAGCAGATACGAGGCCTCTTCCTTTAGAATTTTTTGAGCCGGGATACCAGTTATTACGCTGACAGTTCTAGCTAGGTCGCTCTCGCTAAGTGCAATTGCAGGCTGAGTTTTTGAACGTTCGGCCTCAAGCACTCGCTCTAGATCAGCAACTCTGGTTTTCAGTTTAGCCGCGGACTCATAATCCTCCCTTTTAACTGCATCATCCATCTGAGACTTAACAATCTTAATCTCTCTCATTAAACCACGCTGAAACTCTGGTATAGAATCCTTCTCTACCCGCCTGAAAGCCGCCGTCTCATCTAGTAGATCGAGTGCCTTGTCAGGCATGAATCGCTCTGACATATACCTATCAGATAACTGAACCGTCTTCTTAATTAAATCTGCGTCTACGCTGACATTATGATGCTCCTCGTACTTCTGCTTTAATCCCATAAGAATTTCGACTGTCTCCTCGATGCTTGGGGGTAGAATCTCAACTGTCTGAAATCTACGATTTAATGCCGCATCTTTTTCGATACTTTTTTGATATTCATCTATTGTGGTAGCTCCAATTAGTCGCATTGTGCCGCGCGCTAGAACTGGCTTAAGGATATTTCCTGCGTCCATTGCTCCCTCGGCTGAACCGGCGCCAACTATTAAATGAATTTCATCTATAAATACAATCACGTTCTTGTCTTTTGCTATATCTGACATGACAGCCTTGAGGCGTTCTTCAAACTCTCCCCGATACTTTGTGCCCGCAATCATTCCAACAAGATCAATCATAATTACTCGCTTATCAAGGAGACTTTCTGGTACATTTTCATCAGCAATTCTTTGAGCTAGACCCTCAACAAGAGCTGTTTTACCTACGCCTGGTTCACCAATCAATATCGGATTATTCTTAGTTCGACGTGAGAGAATAGTGATTACTCTCTGTAGCTCTTTTGCTCGACCAATCACTGGGTCTACTCGGCCTGCACGAGCCTCTTTTGTCAGATCGGTACCAAAAAATTCTAAAGCGCTCTTCTTTTTTTGCTCCCTTCGTCCAGCTTCGGTAGCAGTATCACCGTACTCAAATCTCTGCTGATTTAAGGAGGCTTCGAGCTCAGCTGTTAATGCATCTACATTTATATTCATATCTCTTAGTAAAGCGTTAGCCCGTGTATTCTTCTGAAGGAGAATACTATAAAGCATGTGTTCAGTTCCACAGTAATCTTGATTAAATTCTTTGGCGATCTCCCAGCTAGTTCTTAATGTCAACTTGGCCGCTTCACTAAGCCCTTTGCCAACAATTGGCGTTGCTCCGACTTTAGCATCCACTTTGAGTAGTTTTCTGGCACGTTCGAGTGTAACTCCAGATGAATCAAGTATTTTTGAGCCGATTGAGTTTTTCTGACTAAGAACTCCTAAAAGTATGTGCTCGGTACCTACATAGGAGTTGCCGGAGCTGCGAGATATTGCATCGGCGTGCTGCAGACTGAGCCGGGCATTTTCTGTCAGGCGGTCTAAGAATTCTTTAAAATCATTACTAGAGTTCATAATCCAATTGTAGCATTTAGCACTCGCGAGTCAAGAGTGCTAAATACAACATTTCAAACAGATCTATTCTCCGTGAGAATCGATAGCGTCGAGTAGTCCAGCTTCAATATCATCACGTCGCTTTGGCTTAGACGGTTTGCTTTTTACAACAGGCTTTTCGTCAACTTCTGTTTTTACTTCTTGTCTAGGTGCAGGCTCTTGAGTAGGTGTCGAGGCTTCTACTGGCTCGACAGGTTTCACGATAGCCTCTACCTCATCTTTTTCAGAAGGTTCTGTAGCTGCCTTGTCTCGTCCCTCTGCGGATTCAATATCCAACTCATACCCAGTTAGCTTACTTGCAAGCCTAACGTTTTGGCCAGCTTTACCAATTGCAATCGATAGTTGACTTTGATCAACAATAACTCGAGCCCTCTTATTAGCCTCGTCTATCTCTACCCTAATAACTTCTGTTGGCGACAATGCGTTTTTGATATAACTTTGAGAGTCTTCGGCATACGTAATAATGTCGATTTTTTCTTGATCACCAATTTCATTCATTACCGATTGGACTCGAGTTCCATGGCCACCGACAAAGGTTCCGACAGGATCTACTCCAGGCACAGTTGAAGCAACTGCGATTTTTGTTCTAAGACCAGACTGTCTAGCAATTCCTTTGATTTCAACCGCACCGCTTTCCATCTCTGGAACTTCTTGCCTAAATAGATACTCGATAAATTCTTCGTTTGCACGAGATAGTATTAGTTGAGGACCACGATTACCGCGCTCTACGTCTTTCAAGAAGACCTTAATCCTAGAGCCGACACCGTAATACTCGCCCTGAATCTGCTCGCTTGCAGGCAGAATCCCGACAGCTTTTCCAAGATCAACTCTGACAAGTCGTGGCTCAACTCGTTGGACTGTTCCAACCAAAACTGTACCGATTTTATCCTCGTATTCGCCCAAGATAATCTCGCGTTCGGCCTCTCTGATTCTTTGTAGAATCACTTGCTTGGCAGTTTGTGCTGCTACTCGACCAAAAGTAGTTGGCTTTGCAGTCTCAGTTATAACATCGCCGACTTTAGCATCCTTTTTAAATTTTTTGGCTTGCTCAACTGTCAATTGCTGGGCATCGTTTTCAACTTCATCATCCTCAACTACATCGTAGCTGGTAATTGCTGTCATTTCACCAGTATTTGAGTTTAATTGAACCGAGACATTTTGATCACGTTCTCCAAAATCTTTTCGGTATGCAGCCGCTAAAGCTTGCTCTACAGCCTCGTGAACCACATCCTCAGGTAAGTTCTTCTCTTCTGCAATCTGTTTAATTGCCATAACTAGTTGTTTAATCTCTAGTTCCATAATATTTTGCCTTTCAGTTATTTGATTGTTTGTATGTTCTTTATTGTAAATCTAAAGTCTTATAAAAAATTCCGACCTGTTGGCCGGATTACTACTCAATAGTATCGCTATTTACCGCAAATGTCAATTTATCTGCTTAGCATTTGCTTAAAATCATGTTTGTGTCTAATAATAGAACCATGCCTAAAACACTTTCTACCCAGAAGATTAGTAAATCAACAATCCAAACTATCTTGTCATACGCTGAGTCACAAGGCGCTAGTTATTCGGAGTTCCGGTCAATGGAACTCAATAATCAATCAATTACTCTAAAAAATCTGTCTGTTGAGCGAGTATTAGATTCAAACTCAGATGGCTGTAACATTCGACTAATATTTGATGAATCGTGGGGTTTTTGTGCCACAAATAGCTTTAGACTAGACGATCTTAAACGTTGCGTAGAAGACGCTATAAATATGGCGAAACTAACAAAGATATTAAATAAAGATCCAGTGCATATAGCCGATGAACCATCCTATAACGACAACTTTGTATCAGAATTTGAGGTCAACCCTTTTGAGGTTCCTTTAACTGAGAAGATCGACAGGCTAAAACACATTAGTAATTTGAGCTTGAAGGATAAATTCATTACTTTTACCGACTTTGACCTGAAGCAAGTCGAAGAAAAAACTATTTTTGCAAACACAACAGGATCGTTCATCACTCAAACAAGAGTACGATCTCAAGGTCAGATGACAGCTACCCACTACGACAAAGCAGCAAACGCATTTGAAAATATGCGTACTCTAGCTCCGCCGGTTGGGAGAGGCTGGGAGTACTATTTGCCAGGTGGGTATGACTTTGAGGCAGAATCTATCAGTTTCCCAGAGTTAATTAAAGAGAAGTTAAACAGTCCATCAGTCAAACCAGGACTTTACGATTTAGTAATTCATCCTAGTAACCTATGGCTCACAATACATGAATCAATTGGTCATGCAACCGAGTATGACCGTGCTCTTGGCTATGAGGCAAACTACGCAGGCACTTCTTTTGCTACTCCAGACAAGTGCGGTTCACTACAGTACGGATCTAAACTGCTTAATGTAACAGGTGATAGAATCACTCCAAACGGTTTGTCTACAGTGGGATATGATGACGAGGGTGTCAAAGCTCAGCAGTGGGATATAATCAAAGATGGCGTGCTTGTAGATTACCAGCTAAACCGACAAATGGCCGCTGATAGAGGCGTTAGATCAAATGGCTGTGCTTATGCGGATTCATTCTCGCATATTCCGATTCAAAGGATGCCTAATGTGAGTTTGAAAGCAGGTAATGAAAAGTGCTCGACAGATGATTTAATCTCTAAAGTTGAGAATGGAATATACATACTGGGCGACAAAAGTTGGAGCATTGATATGCAAAGATTCAATTTTCAGTTTACAGGCCAAAGATTTTATAAGATAACAAATGGTAAATTAGATGGTCAAATTAATAATGTGGCTTACCAGGGTAATACTTTAGATTTCTGGAACAGTTTAGCCGGAATTGGCGATAAATCTACATACGTTCTTGGAGGTGCATTTAACTGCGGTAAAGGACAGCCGGGTCAAATAGCACCAGTTAGCCATGGTTGCCCTACTGCACTATTTAAGAATGTGAATGTTCTTAATACAAACCAGGAGTCTAGCAATGATTAATTTAGACGAGGCAATAAAATTATCAAAGGCAGACCATTGCATTATTACTACATATCGTACTTATACTGAAAATATTAGATGGGCAAATAGTAGCGCAACTACAAACGGTTTATCTCAAGATGACGATATCGTAATAATCTCAGTCATTAACAAATCTGTTGGAACTGTTGCAGCCAGCCTTACTGAAGACCTTGATATCAAGGCCCTCGTTCTCTCAAGTGAGAAGTTAGCAAGGCAAAATCCTCCGGCCGAGGATTATACCGACTTGATCGAAAGTCAAAAATCCATAGACGACAAAAAACTACCGAGTACTGATATCTCACCGGTTGTTACCTCCCTAGGAAAAATTTTTAAACATGCAAAAGATAAAAATCTAGATTTATTTGGATATGCAGAGCTGAGATCGACTTCAATTGAAATGATTAACTCATCAGGTGTTCATAAGTCATTTAACAGCAGAGTTGGGCAGATTGAGCTTAATGTTAAATCTCAAGATAGACAAACCTCAGTTTGGGATGGTCAATCTATAACATCATGGGAGGAGCAGAAAATTGAATTGATGTTCGATAAACTTCTGCAAAAAGTTAAATGGTCAGAACAGAAGATTGATCTTGAGCCAGGTGACTACACAGTACTACTTGAACCCTCGGCGGTAACAGATCTTCTTGTATATGCATACTGGGAATCTGCTGCTCGTGATGCCGATGAGGGTAGAACGGTTTTTTCTAAACTAGAGAATGTTCAAGCCTTTGATAAAAATGTTTCTATTTATAGTGATCCTAAAGAACAAGGTTTAGAGTGTACTAATTTTGTATCTGCGGTAGCTTCAAGTAGCCATGAATCAGTATTTGATAATGGAGCTACTATTAGCAAGAACAACTGGATACTCGACGGTAAAGTTGCAGGGCTATTCTCACCTAGATACTATGCCAAAAAGTCTAATCGTCAACCGACATACTTCAGTGAGAATCTTATATTTAGTAGTGAAGGCAAACCTACACTAGAACTAATATCAGATGTTAAAGATGGACTACTGATAACTTGTTTTTGGTACATTCGTGAAGTAGATCCACAGAAATTACTGCTGACCGGCCTAACTCGTGACGGAGTATTTTTGATAAAAGACGGCGAAGTTGTCGGTGCCGTTAATAACTTTAGATTCAACATGAGCCCAATCGATATGCTAAAGAATATTAAAACTATCGGAAAAAGTGAGAAGACACTAGCAAGGGAATTTGGTGACTACTTTAAACTTACAAAAATGCCACCTCTGATTGTCGAAAAGTTCAATATGAGCACTAAAAGCGACGCACTTTAGGTTTCAATATCTTCGATAAAATTGGTTACCTTAAAGTCGTTTGATACTTCAATCGCACTTAATCGATAATCCCCTGTCCATTTTTCTTCCTGCACCCAACATTGGGCTGAAAACTCCATCTGCTTAAGTTTTTTATTCGTAATATAATCCAAACCCGCGCCTTGGTAATTATTGCTTCGATATTTGACTTCAACAAAAAATATCGTTTTATTACGTTTAGCTACAATGTCAATTTCACATACTGGAGTTTTCCAGTTAAGTTCTATTATTTCATAACCATGAACTAGTAAAAATTCAGCTGCTACTTTCTCCGCATCGTGACCTGTTTTAAAGTTTGTCATCCTAACACTATTATAACCCCCGCTATCTTAAATTTCTTATGTCATAATTTCTTTGATTGGCGAGAATGATTTGCGGTGGATCGGAGTGACGCCTAAGTTTCTGATTGCTGCAATATGGTGTTTTGTGCCGTATCCCACGTTCCTTTCAAAAAGATAGCCTGGATACTTCTTGGCAATGTCATACATATATTTATCTCTTGCAACTTTAGCTATTACTGATGCTGCAGCCACGGCTGACACTTTATCATCAGCTTTGATTAGACAAGTCGACCCAATTATATGATTAAGATAATTATAGTTGCCATCAATAATGATTATTTGATCTGTGATCTTAAGTTTATCTATTGCCCTTTTCATAGCTAATCTCACAGATTCAGTAAGCCCAATCTCGTTAATTTCTTCTGGCCAAACCCAGCCTACTCCTATATTTAAAGTATGAGACTCAACAACAGGGACAAGTCTCTCGCGCTGGCTTTTTGATAGCTTTTTAGAATCTCTTAGTCCAGGAATAATTAGATCTTCATCTAGCTCAACCGCTGCCGCTAAAAGTGGTCCTGCTAAACAACCCCTGCCAACCTCATCAACTCCTATTATCATAAAGTTAGTGTACCAAAAAAGCCGACATTTACTGCCGGCTTGTTTATGAATCTGAGTGTTCTACTTTTCTTCTGTCTCTTGAGTTTCAACTTCTTTATGGCGTGCTTCAACTTCTGCGGCTTTAGCCTCAAGCTTAGCCTCTTCAGCTGCTTTTTCAGCAGCAAGCGCTTCGTGCTCTTTCTTCTGCTCTTCGTGGATTCTCGCTAGTTCTGCCTCTGCCTCTGGATCAGTTACATCGTTTACTGATGTCTTATCAAAATCAACTGCTGCAAGTCTGGCGCTCTTACCACTTCTATCACGCATATAAGTTAGGTACTTGCGTCGGACCTTACTTCGCTTAACAACTTCAATCTTCTCGATTAATGGGCTATGTAGTAAAAAGCTTTTTTCAACTCCAACACCACTGCTAATGCGTCTAACTGTGATTGTGCTAGTTAAGCTATCTTTGCGGTCAGTGCGGATTACAAGTCCTTCAAACATCTGGACACGCTCTTTGTTGCCCTCTTTGATTCTTTGATAAACCTTTACGGTATCACCAGAGCGCACGTCAACGACCTGCTTTTTGAGAAATTTAGATTCAACCTGTTTAATGAGTGCATGCATAACTAAGCAACTTTACCTTATCTTAATAACTTTTTCAATTGAATTTAGTATACCACATCTGTTATTAAAATGCCAAGACTGGTTTTTATCTTTTTTTATTTCAACTTGAGACGGTTTAATAAAGATGCGGACTCGACTATAATAACTCTATATGAGCGATAAAACTAAAAATCTCAGCGAGGAATCATTAGCAGCCCATAAAAAGCTGAGAGGTAAAATTTCTGTTGTTTCAAAAGATTCTGTATCTGATAAAAACAAGTTGTCTTTATATTACACCCCTGGAGTCGGTGCAGTTAGCTCATTTGTTGCGGAAAATCCAGAACTTGCCCGTGACTACACATGGCTAAATAATACAGTCGCAGTAATATCGGACGGTTCAGCTGTACTTGGTCTTGGTAATCTCGGCCCAGTTGGCGCTCTCCCTGTTATGGAAGGCAAAGCGATGTTATTTAAACAATTCGCCGGTATTGATAGTATCCCCATCGTGCTAGATGTACATTCAGCTGACGAGATTGTCTCTGCGGTGAAAGCCATTGCTCCTAGTTTTGGCGCAATTAACCTTGAAGATATTGCTGCTCCAATATGTTTTGAAGTTGAAGAACGCTTAAAAAGTGAGCTGAATATTCCTATAATGCACGATGATCAGCATGGAACAGCCATTGTAGTTCTCGCAGGATTAATCAACGCTATGAAGGTCGTTAACAAGAGCCTAGATGATTGTAAGCTTGTTGTCAGCGGAGTTGGCGCTGCTGGCGTTGCAATCATGAAACTACTTAAACTATTCTCTCCTGGGCTAACAATTGTCGCCTGTGATAGCAAAGGTGTTATCAATAGCAATAGAAATGACTTGAATTCAACAAAACAAAAACTTCTTGATGACGGAATTATTAGTTCAAACAGTGATGGCAAGCTTAGTAATGCAATCAATAATGCTGACATTTTTGTGGGCGTATCGCAACCCAATGTGCTAACTATAGATATGGTGAAATCGATGAATTCCGATGCAGTTATTTTTGCTCTAGCGAATCCAAATCCAGAGATTATGCCAGATGACGCCAAGAACGCTGGAGCCGCAGTTGTCGCCACTGGCAGAAGTGACTTCCCTAACCAAGTTAATAATGCCCTGGCATTTCCGGGAATATTTCGTGGAGCGCTAGATAATCGTGTAAATAAAATAACAGATGATCATAAGATCGCCGCAGCAGAGGCAATAGCAGGATTTATTGAAAATCCTTCTGCAAATGAAATAATACCTTCAATATTTATCGACGGCCTCAGTAAGGCTGTAGCCTCTGTAATTCGCTAATGGTTGCCATCTATTAAGTGTAGAGATACAATCTCATATATGGCAAAAATACACGTACTCGACAATAGACCATTTGGATCACCGGATTTTAAGTCTCACGAAGAGTTAGGCGAACTTTGTATAGGTCCAGACCAATATGCAGGTATAAAAAGTGTGTCTTCAAACGCAGAAGAGTGGTCAGCAACCTCGATGTACACCCTAGACGAGTTAGCTTCCGCTCGAGGAGTACCATTCTACCAGAGGCCTATAGCAGGACGTATGAAAAAAGCTTGCGAAATAATCGGCGACAAACTTCCGCCTGAAAATCCAGAGCTAAGGGTAGTACTCTGTGCCGTTGGTCAAATATTCGACGCAGAACTAGAAATTAGAAAGGTCACTTCTGTACTAGCCGATCTTGAGACAACAGTCTTTGAAGGCAATAGGGCTTTGCTGTCTGGAGGAATCCGCGGTGTCAGCTTAGAAGATATAGAAAAAGTAGAAGCTAGCACAGCTTAAATAACTCTATTAACTTCTTCCAATGTTGTAACACCCTGGAGTGACTTTAAAACTCCATCTTGGTACATTGTGAGCATTCCACCTTTACGGGCTTCTGCCTCGATTACTTCACTTGTTGGCACACTAAATTGATCTCGTAGTAATGCTTGAATCTCAGGTGTAATTGAGAGTTGCTCTAGTATTGTAATTCTGCCTTTATAACCAAACGGATTTTCTTCACTTTTTCCGGGCTTATACAATGTTATGTCGTCTAGATTTGGCTTCTCAATCGAAGTTGGCAGATCTTTAAGAGTATCTATAATATGCTTTTTGGTTGCTTCATCTGGTTTATAGGCTTGCTTTGTACTATCATCAAGTTTACGAACTAGCCTTTGAGACACTATTAGTTTTATGGACGATATTAAGATTGGGTTTTGACCAATCATGTCAATCATTCTAGTAAAGGCCTCAGCAGCCGATCCTGCGTGAAAGGTCGAGAGTACAAGGTGACCAGTAATTGATGCTTGCAAAGCCGTTCTGGCTGTATCTACATCTCTAATCTCTCCAACCATTATTACATCAGGGTCAAGACGCATTACTGCTCTGAGTTTACTTGCAAAACTATCACCATCACGGCTATAGACTGGAATTTGACTCATTCCATCAAGGCCGTACTCAACTGGATCCTCGAGGGTAATTATCTTTCTGGTAGGCTGATTAAGTTGCGTAAGTATTGAATATAAAGTTGTAGTTTTACCAGATCCAGTTGGTCCCACCATCAAAACCATCCCGTGAGGATGTGATATAACCTCGTCGATTGGCGCCCGCTCTCTCTTGCTTAACCCCAGGTTATCTAAATTAAGTAAACTCGCATCCATATTAAATAGACGTACTACAGCATCTTGACCATACAATGTAGGGACAGTTTCAATGCGCATGTTTAAAATCTTTTCACTACCATCTTCTTTAATAATTCCCTGAGACAAGTGTCCGGTTTGGGCATCAGGAGCTGAAGTAGAAATATTAGCCTTCACCGCGATTGACTGCTGAAGCTGACGGTACTTTTGATGCGTGACAAGCGCAATTAGGTGTAGTGCGCCATCAAGACGGAATCGAATTCTAACATTCGTCCTAGCTGTCTCAAAATGGATGTCAGATGCTCCAAGCTTATCAGCCTGGGTAATGATGTACTCTAAAATGTCATCTGATTTAACACCCTCTAAAGTCTGCGATACGGCTCCGATATTATCACTTGATCCCTCTTTACTGACAGAAATATCATCATAATGAACCTCTTTTGGAGGGTCAAAGATTAGCATTGCCTCCTTGAAGCCTTCATTACTGATCATCTTGTAATCGATCAGTTTATCTTTAAAACGCTCTCTGAGTTCTCTAAGAAGCTGCTGCGGAGTACTTATAGTAATGCCGAAGGTATAGTGATTGCCGGAGTCAACAATTGGAATAATCGAGCTTTTGTACATTTCTTCGATAGAAAGCGAGTTTGAGCTGGTCGGAAATTGATCAATAGTCCTGCTATCAAGATAAGGAATCTTAAGAAGATTAGCCCTATTTTTTGTATTTAGTTCTTCGTTTTCTCTGAACTTAATTTTGTCATTTGCATCACTAAAAGCCATAAGCTTAATTGTAACCTAAATTGTGTATGCGTAACAGTGGTATACTGACATTTATGCATATTTCTTTAGTAGCACACGATATACGGAGTACTCACAATGTCGGAGCATTTTTTAGAACCTGCGATGCCTTTGGGATTAATGAGATCATCTTCTCGGGCTACACACCTTATCCAAGACTCGAGAAAGATTCAAGATTACCACATTTATCTGATAAGATAACGAGACAGATCCATAAAACAGCCTTAGGCGCAGAGTCGACGGTAGCATTCTCAAAGTTTGAAGATATCACAGACGTAGTAAAGTCACTTAAAGCCAAAAAAAGCATCCTTATAGCGCTCGAACAATCTGACGTTAGTAAGCCCCTAGAGGAAGTTGTTGCTGATATTAACAACTCAGTAAATATTGGTTCGGTAGCCCTGTTTGTTGGTAACGAAATCCATGGGGTTGACGAGAAACTTCTAGAAAAAATGGATTATGTAATTGAACTACCGATGAGAGGCTCTAAGGAGTCACTAAATGTTTCTGTTTCTGCCGGAATTGCACTATACGAGCTTGCTAAGTTGAAGCTCTGATTGCGATACACTTTTCTTCAAAGAATTCATGAAGTTTGCTAGTTAACTCTTCGCCAATCTTTACCTTAAATGGCATTCTCATCGCAGTTTTAGAATCTTCATCTCCAAGTACTAAAACTACACTTTGATCACCGGAATAACTACTGGCTAACTCTCTGAGTTTTAGCAGTCTATCGTGATCAGCTGGATCTTTTATTTGAACAAACAGGGTCTGTTTTTGAATCGGTTTATCGTTTGTACTACCTTTGGGTGAATTTGAAGGATTTTTTGGTGTTGGCTTACTGCCTTTTGGCGGTTTAGGTTTTTTGCCTTTTGGTTGATATGCTTTGGCATCCTCTTCAGTTACAATATTGGCTTGATCTGCCATAATTTTTAGTTCTTGGCCGATATTTCCATCTCTATCCTTATAGCTTACCTTGCCTTTTGCAATTATCACCTTGTCTTGCTCCCAAACAGCATTTAACTTTTCATATACCCCTGGGAACACTATCAGCTCGCATTCGTCTGTCTTATCCTCAATCTTTACGAATGCCATTTTAGCCCCATTTTTAGTAACAATCGATCTGATTGAAGTTACAACACCTCCAACAGTTACAGTTTTTGAATCCATCGTGTTATTTATCTCGGCAAGTGGCAATGTATGCTCAACAAGATATCCCTCATATCCATCTAGTGGATGACTGGATAGGTACAATCCCAGAAGTTCTCGCTCCCATAGGAGCATCTCATGCTCTTTAATTTGTTCGGGAGCTGAAACAAATTTATATTCAGAACTTAAATATGATGACTTTCCATCATCTGACCCAAATAAATCTGCTTGGTTTGTTAATTTCTCTTTGTGGATTTTTGATCCGAGCGCAAGCAGACCATCCAGATTATGTAACAGATCGCCACGTGATTGTCCTAAAGAGTCAAATCCACCCGATTTGATTAAGCTCTCCCAAGTTTTTCTGTTAACTTTTCTCGTATCAACTCGTTCTAGAAAGTCCATGACGCTAACAAACCTACCCTCGTCCCTAACCTTGATTATCTCCTCAACCGCGCCAACACCAACATTCTTAACAGCACTCATCCCAAATCTAATCTGATTCTTGCCCGGCACAACTGCAAACTCAACATATGATTCATTAACATCCGGCAGCAGAACCTCAATCCCCATGTGTCGACACTCACTAATCTCAATTGCGAGTCTGTCTGTATCACCTGCATCACTTGTCATTAAGGCGGCCATAAATGCATCTGGATAATGAGATTTTAGATAAGCAGTCCAATATGCAATCATCCCGTAGCATGCTGCGTGAGATTTGTTAAAGCAATAGGCGGCGAATTCTTCTAGTTGCTTCCAGAACCGCTCCATAATATCTTTTGGAACATCTGAATGTTTTTGGCCACCTTCAATCATTTTGTCCTTCATTTTTGCCAAAAGTGACGCATTCTTTTTACCGATTGCTTTTCTGAGTGTGTCTGCCTCTCCGCCAGTAAATCCGCATACCTCTTTACTAATTTGCATAACTTGCTCCTGATACACCAAGATACCGTAAGTATTCTTCAGAGCATTCTCCATAGACTTATGTGGATATGAGATCTTCGTATTGCCATGTTTACGATTCAAAAAATCTCCGATAAATTGCATCGGTCCAGGACGATAAAGCGCTACCATGGCGACGATATCTTCAAATGTAGTTGGTTTGAGCTCTTTAAGATAACGCTTCATTCCGGCTGATTCAAGTTGAAATACACCAGTTGTATCTCCTTTTTGAAACAACTCGTAGGTACTATCATCATCTAGCGGGATCTCCTCCAGCTCTATCGCGGTGTTGTAGACCCTTTTTATAATCCTAAGCGCGTTTCTGAGAATAGTTAAGTTTGAGAGCCCCAGAAAGTCCATTTTAAGTAGCCCCAAATCCTCAACTGGGCCCATTGGATATTGTGTCGAGATTACCTCTTGTTTTGTGCCATCAGCTAAGAGCACCTGCTTTTGAGATCGTTCTAGCGGTACAAACTTAACAATATCATCAGGAGCAATAACAACTCCGGCCGCATGTACCCCGTGACTCCTGACTGTACCCTCTAGTCTAATTGCTAAATCAATAACCCTTTTAGCTTCCTCACTAGTCTCATACTCTCGCCGGAGATCTGGGTCCTCTTTTATGCTAGTTGCAAGCGGAATATGACGACCCTGAATCGGTGGTGGCACCAGCTTTGACAGCCTATCAGCCACTGCATAAGGTACCTCTAGTACTCTAGCCACGTCTCTAATTGCAGCTCTTGCAGCCATGGTTCCAAAAGTAACTATATTTGCAACTCGATCAGAGCCGTACTTATCTGAGCAGTACTGAATTACTTCATTTCTCCTTGTATCTTGAATATCTATGTCGATATCAGGCATACTTATTCGATCAGGGTTCAAAAATCTCTCAAACAGGAGGTCGTACTTTAAGGGGTCGAGTTCAGTTATCCTAAGTGCATAGGCAACAATAGATCCAGCTGCCGAACCTCGGCCTGGACCAAATATTATTCCTTTATCTTTACCCCAATTAATAAAATCTGCAACTATCAAAAAATATCCGTTAAAACCCATGTTGTCCATGACACCTAGTTCAAACTCGGCTCTTTCTAAAACTTCTTTTGAAAGCGTGTTTTTTGCCTCTTCCATTGTTATGCGCTTAGATTTTGCCTCTTCGACACCTCCATAACGCCAAGCTAGGCCTCGATATGTCAGCTTGTGGAGTAAGCTTTTTTCGTCATCAGTTTTAGGAACTGGGAATTTTGGAATTAAGATTTTTCCAAACTCCAGGTTTATCTCACACCTATCTGCAATTGCTTTTGTATTCTTAACAACTTCCGGATGATCATTTCCCCAGCGCGCAATAATATTGTCAGGTGTCTCTACATGAAGCGGGAATTCTTTTAGACTCATTCTATTAGTTTCTGAGACATATGAGCCAGTTCCAACACAAAGAAGTGCCTCGTGAGCTTCTTGATCCTCATGCCTTAAATAATGCGCGTCGCAAGTTACAACGACCGGAATCTCTAATTTTCTACCCAGTTCTAATACTCCATCATTTACGACTTTTTGCTCTGGACTGTGTAGCTCATTCTCAGGATGCCCGTGATCTTGAATCTCCAAATAGTATCTATCACCAAATACAGATTTATACCAACTTGCAATCTCTTCAGCTTGATCGATATTTCCGCTACTAATAGCTTGACCAATCTCTCCACCCATGCAGGCACTTAGTATGATCAATCCTTCGTTATACTCTTCTAAAAGCTCGTGATCAATTCTTGGGTAATAGTAGAATCCATCAAGATTGGCGATTGTAGATAATCTCATTAAATTTTGATATCCAACATTATTCATCGCAATAATGATTAGATGAAACCTGGCTTTATCCTTCTGGGGGTCTTTGTCCGTATGCTTTCTGCTAGCAACATAAGCTTCCATACCGATAATCGGTTTAACCCCGCCTGCATTGGCTGTTTTGTAAAAATCGATAACGCCTGACAGCGTTCCATGGTCTGTTATTGCAACAGATTCCATACCGCTCTCAGCAACAAAATCAATTAATTTTGGGATTTTTGTCAGTCCATCGAGGAGACTATACTGCGTATGATTGTGCAGATGAACAAAGTCACTACTAATAAGCTTTGCCCCACCTTTAATTGAATCAGTGGATTTTTGTTTTACTCCCATATGCTCATATTATACACTTTCAAGTCAGCTAAAGTATACTTATAGCCAATGAGCTACATATCAAAACTTAAGTTATTACAGGTACGTTCACACAATAACGTTGAATTTGAATTTCATAATTATATGAACGCAATAGTAGGTCCAAATGGTAGCGGCAAAACAACCGTCATTGAGTCTCTATATACGTTACTTCTTGGCTCTAGTTTTAAGGGCTCTCTTAAGGAAATGATTCAAAATGGTAGAGATAGTATAACAGCTCAACTTGAGATAAAAACGGATACGACATCTCATTCACGAGCTTTAAAGTTGCTTCAATCCGCTGACATAATTCAAAAGAAATGGTCAGTCAATAACAAAAAATACGCTATGCTACCAATACGCGAGCGGTTGCCAGTGGTACTTTTTGAGCCTGATCTATCTAGATTAATTACCGGTAGTCCGTCAAGGAGAAGATTATATATTGACAGCATTTCTAGTCAACTTGATATTGAAGCAGCAAAAGCACTAATTGGCTTTGAACGAATAGTAAAACAGCGTAATCAACTATTAAAACATCTACGAAGTTCGAGCAATCGCACATCAGGGCAATTATTTGTATGGAACACACAATTAGCACACGCAAGCGAAGCAATTATCAAAGCTCGTATTGAGATTATTGACAAGCTACAAAATGAGATATCAAACTATTATAAAAAGCTTGGTGGAACAGATGACATCTCACTAATTTATAAATCTACAACGTCGACTAATCATAATAATTATGGTTCTGTTTTACTAAAGCAACTAGAAGAGAATTTAAGCAAGGATCTTCAACTCGGATACACAACAGTTGGCCCACATAGAGATGATATAGCTATAGAAATCAACTCTCAACCTGCCGTAGAGCGTGCAAGTCGCGGAGAAATTAGAACCATTGTAATTGCACTAAAGTTACTTGAGACATCTCTAATATCTAATCATAGCGCCCAGTACGGCATGTCTCCCACGCTACTACTCGATGATGTATTAAGTGAACTTGATTTATCACATCAAGAGAAAGTACTTGACGGACTAAAAGACCACCAGGTCTTTATTACCACAACAGATGCACATGCTTTAACCCCTGGAGTGCATACTATATTTTTAGAGTAAGTAGAAACCTATAAGGAGCTTTTGATCGTTTCTGATATTTGCTGAATAAACGGAAAGTTATCAAATAAAGACAAAAACCAAAGTACAACAGTACCGACTAAAACAATTCCGACGATTGTACCAATACTAAAAAACATGCCTCTGAGAAAGTTCTGCAAATAGATTTGTTTTTTACTCAAGTGTTTTGCGGCCATGATAGTCTCAAGAGCCATCAAAGCCAACTTATCATCATTAGAAGCTCTTAAACTGTTTTTGTCTTCACTATTCATAAATATTTGACACTCTTGCGTCCATATAGTCTGGTTCTGAGTCAAGCGGATCCGATCCTTCTAGATCATTTTCTGGATTGAATATAGTCACGCCTCTTGAGACAAGTAGAGCAAAAGACCCGAGACTAGCAACACTTATTCTAGCTAAACCAATAAATCTATCCACCACAGATGACCTCGGAGCTTCTCCAAAATTCAAATATGTGACGGCCATTTTCTAGCCCTTTAAATCTTTCAACTTCTTAACAATCTTTGATTTAACCGCGTCAATATCTTTTAAAATTTGATCAATAGTAGCGTCATCACTGTCATCATCACCGCTTTTAATTGATGTTATTGCAACTTTAACTTTATCCTTAAGTTCATCGGCTTTTTTACCAAGATCAGAAACTTCGTCTTTTGCCTTGCCCTTAAGCTTAGTAGCAGCACTCTTTGCGTCATCAGATAGTTTAGATAGATCTTTGTGAGCATCTTTTAGCTTTCTTTCTGCAGTAACTTTTACTTCACCCGCCTTATTTTTAAGATCTTTACGAGTCTCTTTGCCGCTTTTTGGAGCAGCCAAAATACCAGCCACTACTCCTGCTGCTGCGCCAATTAATACTCCTAAACCAAACTTTTTGCCTTTGCTCATTATTTCTCCTTATCTTTAGTGTGCTTTTTAACTGCGTTGCTTATTTGATCTGCCACAAATTTTGCTACTACAGTCGGGGCTGCCGCCTTCTTCATTGTTGAGGCAACTGAGCTAGCGTCACTTACTAATTCTTTGGCCTTCTCTGAAATCTCTTTAATGTTTTTAACTAACTTAACAAGATAAACTGATAATACTATTGCTAGGCCTAAAAATATTATAAGCATTACCGATAGAATTATTACTAATATGTCGTATGAATCCATACTGTAATTATACCACCATATACAAGATAGTTCCTATTAATAAGTTATTATACGGGCTGCAAAGCTTAGGAGTTATTTAAACGAGACTCCAGCAATTTTTTTGCAAGAGCTGGATTTGCTTTTCCTTGACTTTTGGCCATCACCTGACCCACCAAGAAGCCGATAGCCTTGGTCTCTCCATTCTTTACATCATTTACAGCATTTGGATTATCGTCAATAACGCTTAATACTATTTGCTCAACACTTGATTCGTCTGAATCTTGAAGTAAGCCACGCTCCTTGGCTAATTTATTTGGATCAACATTATTTGTTATTACGTCTATAAGCAGAAGCTTTGCATTAGTTGAGCTAAGCTGGTTAGACTTAATCATATCGGCGAGTGTAATCAATGAGTTTTTAGCTTTCACTACCTCGTCCCAGTTTACTTTTGAATCTATTACGAGTTTTGCAATCTCCCCAGTTACCCAATTAGCGATAATTTTTGCAGTCTCTTGATCATGATTAATAAGTTCAATAATAAAATACGCAACACTAGGTTCAGATACTATTGATTCTACTTGGGAGCTATCCAATGATATCGAATTCAATTTACTACGAACTTCATCAGGCATGATAGGAATTTGCTGTTGAATCTCATCAATATATTCATCTGTTAACACAATCGGCGGAACATCAGGCTCAGGCATGTAGCGATAATCGTGAGCGTCCTCTTTTGTACGCTGCGAGAATGTTTTTTGTTTTGCATCATCCCAACCACGTGTCTCTTGAACTACCCCACCGCCTTTTTCCAGAAGCTCAATCTGCCTAGCAATCTCAAACTCAACTGCTCTTTCGACTGATTTAAAACTATTAAGGTTTTTAGTTTCACTTCTCGTACCTAGTTTGGACGGGTCTTTACTCACAGAAACGTTAACATCAAAACGCATGTTGCCGTTATAAAGATCCACATCACTAACATCAGCATACTTCATCTGTAAATAAAGGCTCTTGGCGCAAGCCTTTGCCTCAGCGGCGCTGTGCATATCGGGCTCAGTGACTATCTCGATTAGTGGTGTGCCAGCACGATTTAAATCAACTAACGAGTAATCTTTACCGGCAGGATGAGTGCTCTTGCCTGCATCTTCCTCCATATGAGCTCTGGTTATTCCAATCTTCTTTTTTTCACCATCAACTAAAATGTCTACGTAGCCTCCGAGAATTATAGGCTCTTCAAATTGACTGATTTGATAACCTTTTGGTAGGTCTGGATAAAAATAATGCTTTCGATCAAATTTACTATAATTTTGTGGCTTTGTATTTAATGCAAATGCAGCTTTTGCAGCCAGCTCTACGGCTTTTTTGTTAAGTACGGGTAATGCTCCTGGCATACCAAAACTTACATGTCCGACAGCCTCGTTTGGTTTAGCAGATTTTGCATCATTGCTTTCACCCGAGAAGAGTTTTGACTTTGTTTTTAATTGAACATGACATTCAATTCCGATTGTTGGTATATAACCCGATACAGTTTTATAGTCATTCATAATGCACCGAGATCCTTTAGTGCTTTTTTAAAGCTCTTTAACGCTCGCTTAGCCTCTGACTCAGCTGAAGAACTTGCGGTCTCGTGAACTAGTCGATTACGCATTTTGTGAGCTGACCAAGCACCATTAATATCTCTAAGTAAACCCCTGCTGTTGTTGAGTCTCTCCCCCATTGTCGATCCTTTAATATTTGCGTGTCGAAGTGCCTCATCAAGCAAACTATCAGCTTTGATTACCGCCATCTGTAGGTTAGTCTCAGACTCAACTTCGTGCCACTTCTTCTCAAAGTGGTGCTTATTTAACTTAGGATGAGTCAATTTAGTAACCACCATCAAAAGTAATACTAGCCCTAATAAAATTACTATCAGTACTAACATACTACTATCCATTTGATCTCCTCTCGTATAAATCAGCCAATGATAAAAGTTTCAAGTCCTGTTTGTATGGCGCTATTAACTGAAGACCAACAGGCATATCTGAAACTGTACCACAAGGTATAGAAATTGCAGGCAATCCAGCAATACTTGCAGCAACGGTCATAATGTCAACTAAATACATAGAAAGTGGGTCAGCAATTTCTCCAATATTCCATGCTACCTGGGGAGAAACCGGTCCCATCAAAAAATCTACTTTGTTAAATGCTTCATTTAAATCATTAATAATTTTTGTTCGAACCAATTGAGCCTTTTTATAATACGCATCGTAGTAACCACTCGATAACACATAAGTACCGGTCATTATTCTCCGTTTTGCCTCATCTCCAAATCCCTCTTGTCTTACTCGACTATAGTTTTCTTCTAGGTCATTTACATCTCCACTGTTGATACTTTTTCCAAATCTTTGTCCATCGTAACGACCTAAATTACTACTTATCTCTGCGGGCACAATAATATAATATGCCGCAAGTGATAATGGCAAGCTTGGAATACTGATTTCAGTAATCTCAGCACCATCACTTTTTAGATCGTCGGCAGCCTTTATTATTAACTCTTTTACCTTTGGATTGACGCCTTGCTCCATATACTCTTTTACAATACCGACTTTAGGTTTATTGACGGCACTAAGCTTTGTGTATGAGTTACAACGTTCAATAGTAGTTGAATCCAGTGGATCTTGACCTGCAATAACGTCCAATACGAGCGATGCATCCTCAACAGAGCTAGCTATAGGGCCAATCACATCGGTACTACTTGCCATAGCGACTACTCCACTACGAGAAACTAATCCATAACTTGGTTTGTATCCTACAACTCCGCAAAAGCTAGCAGGTAAACGGATTGACCCGCCCGTATCTGTCCCAAGAGCAAAAGGAGCCAGTTTTAGCGCTACCGAAGCAGTTGATCCTCCACTTGATCCACCTGGGACTTTTGACATGTCATGTGGGTTCTTAGTAGTAAAAAAATCACTATTCTCTGTGGATGCTCCATGTGCAAAGGCATCTAGATTAGCTTTTGCCACACAAATTGCTCCCTCGGCCTCTAGCTTCTCGATTGCTGTAGATTGATATGGGGCTTCGAATCCTTTTAAAATATTACTCGCAGCGGTCGTCTCTGACCCAAAAGTTAAAAAATTATCCTTAGCAACAAACGGCACTCCTGCTAATCTACCGACTGTTTTTCCGTCTGCAATATCTGAGTCTATTTGCATTGCTCTTTGCTTCGCTCGAGTCTCTGTCGTTGCGATAATGGAGTTGAATTCTTTATGCTTCTCAATAAGCCCAAGAGATTTTTCTACTAATTCTAGAGCCGATACACTACCAGAGTTAACGCTCTTTGCTAGATCGGCAATAGGCTCCCATACAACCTGCATTTTGCTGTCTGATACCTGCATTCTACACAACCATCCGTTTTACTTTTATATGACGCCCATCAGAGTCGGGTACGTTCTTCATTAATTCATCATGGGACACTTGTTCTGTAACCTTATCCACTCGAGTTACATTTTTATCTAGACTTGTAAGACCTGTAACCTGGTATGTTGGTTTGAGTCCAGACACGTCAACAGAGTCAAGTTGCTCAACGTAGTCAAGAATTGAACTAAGCTCTGCACGAAATCTCTCAACTTCAGCGTCTGTTAGATCCAAGCGACTTAATTTTGCCAATTTTAATATGTCTTCTCTCGATAGTTTCATTATATTAATTATATCAGATGAAATCTAAATTTTGACACCTTATGCACCTTAGGTTTATGATATAGACAAGCAGTTTGGAGTATAAGTGGCAATTGAGCGCGTCGTTGAAGAACTTGCAACAAGAATTCCAGGTCAAGAAGTAGACCTAGAAGAGCTCGATGTCCCCCAAATATACCCTACATCTCTATCTAGACACACCGTAGAAATTTTTGAACCATCTGGTAGAGTAATTGCTACTACCAGGACGACAATTGAACGACCAAGCGAAGAAATTTTAACTGACCCCGTACCACTACTTTGGGTACCCGGCTATGGCGGTATAAAACCAGCTTATCGTCATGCACGGGAAGGATCCGCACAACCACAAGAGGGGGCAGCGGGAAGAATTGCTGTTACATGGCGACCTGTTCGCGATATGTCATTACTTGATACATTAAAGCCGGCAAATATTCGACACCCAGAGTTGCTACCTCGGCGAACTCTCCAATCAGTAATTAACTACGTCTGCAATGATACAGAATCTGAGCAAGTAGATCTTGCTTGTCATTCTATGGGAGGATTTATTGCCGCCCTCGCCACTGTTAAAGACGCTGAGAAGATCAGAAACCTGGTTTTAGTGGCCTCAGCAGGCCTAGAAGATCACTCGCTGTTAACGCTTGCCAGGCGCTCGGTACCGTTTATTAAAGGTGAGTTCTTGCCTCATTTTCATACACTCAGAGAAGAGAATGAAGCCAGGATGGCTCTAGAAGCCTTACATTATTTCTTACGTAATCCAGCTAGGACTTTTGCCGAAGGGATTGCGGTCGCAAACTGTAATATTAGAAATGATATCGAAAGAGCGAGAGATTTGGGAGTTATGATAGGGGGTCTATTGTTCGCAGCTGATGAACTCTTCATTGAGGAAAATGTTAGAGAACAAGCTGGCCACTTATTCCATATACTAGACACATTTGATATGGATGATGTTGGGC
The DNA here is from genome assembly GCA_020631895.1 of Candidatus Nomurabacteria bacterium. Classification (GTDB taxonomy): domain Bacteria; phylum Patescibacteriota; class Saccharimonadia; order Saccharimonadales; family UBA7683; genus JACKGR01. The sequence continues at coordinate 63,502 of JACKGR010000001.1, read as the reverse complement.
ATATGGGCCCACAGTTACACGGGTTAGCAGTTGCACGTGCCGTAGTTGGAATAACAACCAGACTAAACCTAGCCCAGCAGATATTACCTCCACTAAAAATCGTAAGTTAATCACTAAATACTAAAAACTATCTGATCGTCGAGTAGACTTGCCAAATTATCAACATCAATGATGTACTAGCTCCCAAAGCCGGTACCCAGGTCGGAACATGACTATGAGGCCTTTGTTTGGGGTGAGTTCTTTTCACGATAAGCAGACTGCTATTTACAAGTACAAAAACAATCAAAACGAGTAAGCTCGTTAGTCGTGCAAGTGAAACCAGATTAAAGATCGTAACCGATATTAACATTATTAAAGTAACAATAACTATTGCTATGATTGGAGTCTTGGTTTTGACATTAATTTTAGACAAATTACGATTAATCCATCCTTTGTTGGACATGCCGTATAGCATTCGTGAAGCCATTGTTATTTGTACCAAGATTCCATTTATTGTTGCAGCGAGACCGATAAAAACTAAAACTATTGGATTTATGCTTGAAACTGCTCCAAAAACTAGCGCTAACGGAGAATCACTCTTGGAAAGCTGATCTACCGGAACTGCTCTAGTAGCTACAACAACTACAAGAACATATAGCACTGTTGAAATAATGAGTGAAAGCAATATGGCTCGCGGCATTGTCTTTTTAGGGTTTTTAACCTCCTCTGATACATTGACCATATCTTCAAAGCCAATAAATGCATAGAATGCAAGAAAAGCCCCCATCAGCACTCCGCCAATGCCAAAATCCGACATAGAAAATAACGTTGGCTGGTTTCCGGAAGCCTGTATTAAAGACCGTCCAAACCAAATTATCGCGATCAGACCTGAGATTTCAATAACAGTAAACAGCGCTGCTAGTTTAGCGGTAGCATCTATCCCCCACATTGCGACAGCAGACATAGCTATAATCACTAAAACTGCCACGAGTGTTATTGGTGCATGAATAATTTGCTCAAAATAACCAGCAAATCCCCTAGCTAGAGCAGCTGAGGAAATAATCGCAGATAAAATCATACAGAAACCTACAAATAGCGTTAAAGGTCGTTTTTTATATGCATGATGTACATAAACGGCAGCACCGGCACTTGCAGGAAATCGATCTGTCAGTTCCATATAAGAGAAAGCGCTCAGCGCAGCAATACCACTTGCGAGTAGAAAGGCGAGCAACACTGATTCACCTGATGCAGCGGCAACTTTACCCACAAGTACGTAAATACCAGCGCCAAGAATATTACCAACTCCGTAAAATGTAAGTAGTGGTAAGTTAAATTTTCTTTGCAGTCTTATTATTGTGCCCACAATAATAGTTTAAAGCTTATGCTAACAGTCTACAAACTTTAACGACAGTTATATAACTTTTGCCCTAACTAAGCCGGAGTTAGAATCCACTCCACGACTTCTTTCCTCAGTTTTTCATACTCTTCTTTTTCGAACTGCATATTTGCAATACAGTACCGTCCACCTCGCATGTTTGTGCAGAACATACTATCTTGCATATCCCCGCAATCGTGTATAAAAAGACAATTTGAGATTCCGGCAGATCTTGCAACTCCAAAACTATCAGAGCACTTTATACTATCGTCTACTCTAATACAAAATGTAGACTGAATAGTTCTTGTTGATGCTGCCATAAATTCACATTCACCACAACCATCACAATATATTATATTTTTACACCTATGGATATCCGACGAATGAAAAATATCCTCCGAGCCATCAACTAGGTCCGATTCTGCTACGTTGATTGACTCTTGAACATGCTCAGCTGTAGTCAAATTAATATGATCCCATTTAGATAAGAGGTCGTTTAGATCCTTTATTTCTTGTTTGGCATAAAGCCCTTTTGAAGCGGTAGCCTCATTATTTGTAGCGTTTTCCATTTTTACAAACTTTTGAGGATTCACAGAATTTGCCCATGTTGTACTTCCATCCGTTGCATCTACAACTTTGTTCGGTAAACGAACATCAAAAGCAAACTTTTCAAAAAACTGGCTTAGGGACAGAGGGTTCTCGGCCTGAAATACTTGTTTTACAATTTTATCTAAAATTTCTTTTGCTTTTACTTCGTTCATTTATATCCTTTTATGATTCTGGTGAAAGTGCCCACTGTATTACTAGTGGCTTAAGTTTATTATATTCTTCTTCTGTAAACTGCATGTTAGCTATGCAAAATCTCTTGCCACTCATGTGTGAGCAAAACATACTGTCTTGAACATTGTTACAATCGTGCAGAAAGAATGAGTTTGTAGACTTTTTACACCAAGAAAGGCTGAAGCTATTAGAGCATTCTTGGCTATCTTCAATCCTAATACAAAAACTCGAGGTTTGAGATCTTTGTCCAGCCACGATGAACTCGCTGGTTTGAACACTGTCGCAGAATAGTACATTTTTGCAGACATTAATATCCTGACTCATGTAAACATTTTCTGATGAATATACATTATCAGATCGCATCACACCTTGTGAGTCCACAACCCTCTCTGTAGCGGTATAGTTAACCTCGCTCCAGGCTGCAAGGATATCTTGAAGGGTCTCAAGCTTTCTTTTAGGTATTAGCCAGTCGTCAATGTCTTGACGATCCCAAGCATTTTGCATCTTGATAAATTTTACTGGGTTTGTCGACTGTGCCCAAGTTGGAGAGTTATCAGTTGAATCAAAAACTTGCTGAGGCAGCCTGACGTCAAAAGCGTATTTTTGCATACCTTGCTCAAGTGTTAATGGATTTTGATATCCAAACACTTGGCCAACAACTTTATCTAATATTTCTTTTGCTAATTTTTCGTCCATACTACTTCCTCACTTTCTTACGACTTGATGAATGCTGAGCTAATAAATCCTGTAGATTTCTAACCGGCGCTCTCGTGTTAATGGCGTTAGGCGCTGCATAGTGTTTAGTATCTTGAGTAACTGTATCAACTGATACAGATGGATCTCCAACCAAGACTGTAGGCTGGGTTGAAACCTGTTTTGCTGCCTGTTCAACAAATTTTGATGGCAACTGCTGCTGTTGCTCGTACTTATTTAAAGTAATGTCACTCGCTACTACCGGAGCAGCTGTGAACATCATAGTTTTTGCTTTCACACATGGTAGTAATTGGTTCCCCGCGCTAAGCCTTAAAAAGCACTCTTGTGGGTGTAAGCTTGTTAACATTTGAATTCGAACATCCGACTGTTTTAGGCCTTTATCTTTTTCTGTTTGTAGAATCTCTTTCGGAATCTCAATATTTAGGTTACCTTCAAGTGCCCTTGCGTCCTCTTCAGATACCTTAAAGACATAGTAATTCATTACATTAGTAAATATTGCCGCCTGAAGACTAGTTTCAATTTGACCGAAGTACTGCTGAGTAAGAACAACTGATAAACCGAACTTTCTAGCCTCGGCCAGTATTGATGATAGTGCTGGATTTTGGATAACCGAAACCTCATCAATTACCAAGATTACTTTTTGATTAAATGCTCTAGCCTGAGCTAACAGAAAGATCTGCTGGATTAACAATCCTGCGATCGTTTTAACAACCTTTTCACCCATAGAGACTTTATTAAGCGAGAAAACTGTCAAAAAGTTACTGTTAATAATCTGTGATAGCGATGCAGCACTTTGGTCATCTCCCGATAACGATGGTTGCATCTGCATCTCATCAACAAGCGAAGAAATTGGAGATATACCCTCGTTATAAAATTTTGTACGAATTTCATTAAAGTCAGTGCCAAAGAATTTAACAATATTTGCGGGGATAAAGTTCTCAACATGTCCAAGTAGTTGATTACGATACTCTATATCTGTTACAAAACGCTTTAAATTGTCGAGCGACATAACTTGAGCAGTCATAAGAACAAAAAGAGAGAATCTTAACACCCTCTCGAGCTTTGGATTGAACTGCTCATTGAGTAAGGATTTAAATAATGTTCCAGTAAGTTCAGTTGCTGCTGATATATCTGTTCCTGTACCCCCAAACAGTTCAGCTCCATCATCAGCTCCTTTAAAGTTAATCACCGTACTATCGGCGATTCCGGCTAGATCCTCCTCTAAAGATGCATGGGGGTCAATTACAATTACTTTATAATTCTGCTTTAAACCAGATGACTTAGATAACTTATCAACTATCAAACTAATAAGTTTAGATTTACCACTTCCACTAGCCCCAATGATAAATGAGTGTTTGTCAAAATCGTAAGATGTAAGATTCAAGTAGTAGTTATGAGGCACATATGGGAAGGTGTCAACTTCAAATATCGCTCCAAGATTTTCGCTCTGCATTATGTGAAGTGACTTTTGTATGTCAAGATATTTGCTAATTTTTTTTCTTAGATATCGTGTGTTAACTTCAAAATCTAGTGCCAGTAGATATGACGGGAACTCTAAAGATAACTTTCTGTTTACACTCCAATTTTTTGCAGCATCTTGAAAATACAGTTCCGTGGTAGTGGCAGCTTTTTCAACATTGATTCTTCTACACTTTACAACGACTAACTTCAAACTTTTTGCCTTTTTAACGTCGTACTTCTCTTTCAAATCAAGAAAATTACCACCAGCCTTCATTATGACTAATCGTTCTTTTGAAACACTAGCCTTGTTTACAAAGCCTACTTCTTTTATTTCAACGGGTCTGAGTACTCCCACCTCGATATTATTGGATAGAGATCCAAGGTCCTTATCACTTAGCAGAAAAAATCGAACGGTGTTATCTTCAATCTTACAGACTACATCAAATTCTTTAAGCATTCCGACGTACTGAGAGAAAACAGTATATAAACGACGCCAATCGTCTTTAGTAATTGCATCTTTAAGCAAATAAAATTCAAAGCAATTCTTCATTAATAACCTTAACTAGATACGATTATACCATCTTATAACATAAGCGAACAGTTATTAGTATCTAAAGTTTTGATTGTATCTCTTCGATTTGGTCTCTGATTTCTGCAGCCTCCTCAAACCTCAAGTTGGCTGCTGCTAGAGCCATTTGTGATTCTAATTCATTGATTAAATTATGATATTCGTCTTTTGGTATCTTTTTAAGGTTCAACTTCTTTTTACTCTCCCTTGCTGGAGCACCAATAATCGCTCTCATACCCTCATCGATAACCTTATCAATACCAGTGGGTGTGATGTTATTCTTTTTGTTGTACTCTTCCTGGATAGATCTTCTTCTAGTTGTCTCGTCAATTGTAAATTGCATTGACTTAGTAACAACGTCGCCATACATTATTACATGGCCCTCCTCATGTCTGGCAGCGCGCCCAACAGTTTGAATTAGAGCCTGTGAGCTTCTGAGGAACCCCTCTTTATCAGCATCCATAATTGCTACCAAACTAACCTCTGGAAGATCTAATCCCTCACGTAGCAAGTTAATACCCACAAGAACATCAAATACACCAAGCCTTAGATCTCTTAAAATGTCTGTTCGATCCAAAGTATCAACATCGCTGTGTAGGTATGCAGTTTTAATATCAAGATCCTGTAAGTAGTCTGTTAAGTCTTCGGCCATGCGCTTTGTAAGAGTAGTAACTAATACTCTCTGACCTTTTTGAGTTGTAGTTCTAATCTCTTTTATTAAGTCATCAATTTGACCTGCAGTTGGTCTAACCTCAATAGGAGGATCTAATAGACCTGTCGGTCTAATTACTTGTTGAATAGGTTCACAGCTTTTTGTTAATTCATATTCAGACGGCGTAGCAGACACGTATATTACCTGATTAACATGGTCCTCAAACTCCTCAAACTTTAACGGACGATTATCAAGAGCGCTCGGTAATCTAAAGCCATGTTCAACTAAGACCTCTTTACGAGCTCGATCACCGTTATACATACCCCTAACCTGAGGCAAGGTCATATGGCTCTCATCAACCATCATTAGATAATCATCGGGAAAGTAGTCTAGCAAGGTTGCTGGTTGTTCTCCAGGCTCACGATTGGTCAGATATCTTGAGTAATTCTCTATGCCCTTAACAAAGCCAGTCTCCTGTAGCATCTCGATATCGAATCGAGTACGCTGTGCAAGACGCTGAGCCTCTAGTAATTTACCTTCTGATTCAAACTGAGCTAAACGAGACTCAAACTCTGCCTTAATCTTTTCTATGGCCACTTCAAGCTTCTCTTTTGGAGTTACATAATGTGAACCAGGAAATATCCTGACAGTTTTTGGCTCATCAATAATTTCGCCAGTTAGTGGATTAATTATAGTTAGGCGATCAACCTCGTCTCCAAAAAACTCAACCCGGTAAGCTTGCTCACTGCCTGCTGGGAATATATCAATTACATCACCCCTAACCCTAAAGGTAGACCGGTGAAAGTCAATGTCATTACGCTGATACTGGATATCAGTCAGATGCCTAACAAGTTTATCTTGCTTTCTTTTTTCACCGACTTCAATAGTAATCGACATGTCTCCATAGTCATCGCGTGATCCTATGCCATATATACAGCTAACAGAAGCAACTATTATACAGTCGCGTCCACTTAAAAGTGCGGACGTCGCAGCATGACGCAACCTATCGATCTCTTCATTAATCTTACTGTCCTTCTCGATATATGTATCACTAGAGGCCATGTATGCCTCTGGCTGATAGTAGTCAAAATAGCTTACAAAATAATGCACCTCATTATCTGGAAAAAAAGTTTTAAACTCACTATATAGCTGGGCGGCTAAGGTTTTGTTATGGCTTAATACAAGAGTTGGCTTCTGAACGCTTTGTATTACATTTGCCATAGTAAAGGTTTTTCCTGAGCCGGTAACACCAAGCAATGTTTGATGTTTTTTACCAGTTTCTAAACCAGAAATTAGAGCCTTAATAGCGGCCGGTTGGTCGCCCATTGGCTTATATTTTGAGGCTATTTTGAACTTATTAGTCATCACTTAAGTTTAACAGATGACCCCAGATAATGCCTTATCAATGTTTATGGCCGTGATTAGTGTCTAGAAGTTTAACGATTCTTAACAGTAGATTTTTAGGGTCAGAATCAAAAACTACTTCGTGTTTGCCGTCGCAAATTCCATCGTGGCATAAACCTGCCGCTAGCATAAGATGTTCAAACTCCTCAGATGTACCTCCTGATTCGGTTAATACACCTACTGGAACGTGGCTTTCAATAGCGGTTGCAAATTCATGAACAGTACCCATCCTGCCACCTACGCTCATGACTGCGTCTGAACTTTGAACTAAAAGCGCATCCCTGCCAACATAGTTTAGGCCAGTGTAGAGGATAAAGTCGTAAGACGTTGTTGGTAATCGGTAGGTATTTATATGCTCTTTATAACTTGCGGCCGGGCTGATTCCAATACTCATCCCTCCAGCACTTTTTGCTCCTTGTGCAGCCCAATCTGGCAAGCCAAGCGTTGCCCCGGTAATTAAGGTGTGTCCGTGTTCTGCAATTTGCTTACCTAAATCAAATGCTAGTTGATAATCAACATCCACAGTTTTACCTCGAGCAGCACCGCTAACACAAATAGTTAATCTATCCTTATCTATAAAAGGTTTTGAAGAATCAATTCTGATTGGCTTGATTTTAGCTGTCATACCAAGTTCTCCGGCTTAATCATATCGTTATCCAGTTGTAATAGAATTTGTCGCCTTATCGTCTCGACACCCATGTATCGTATAAAGATTTCATTCCATAAGCTTTCTCGCATATGATAGAAATACCTATTTTGATAAGATTCACCATTGCTATATGCAAAAGACACATCAAATAAATTAAAAGCGACCGGATCTCCATCCTTGGCGATTCTACCGACATAATCCATATCCTGCCAAAACTTCAACTCATTATCGAGCTTAAACAGGCTCTCTTCTGCTTTACGCCAGTGCAGATCCTCTGGTTGAACATGGGGCTCAAAGGCCTCAGCGTCTCGATCCTCTTTATGACGACCGAGATATCTTTGAATTACTCGCCAGTGAATATTATGCCCGGCGATAACAGCTCCACTACTAACATCGGCAATCAATGTGTCGGTAATAGTCTTTCCAAAGTGGGGTGCAGTACTTTTAAGTTTAAAAAATGCCGAATATAATCTTATCTCATTTATATAGTGGAATAACAAAGGCAGGGTCTTAAGTGTAAGTCCTCGCATATGTGTTTGATGCATTGGCACAACAATAATAACGCCCATCTCCTTTGAGTGTGTAACGTTATGAAGTTTCTTCTTTACAAAACCATCGGCCATGTCCACCCATTTGTCATGATCCATGATTACAATTTCGATTTCACGATTCTCAAAATTTGATGGTGTAACTGATTTTTGAAATAATTCATTATATTCATTTAACCAATCTGCCCCTTCGGAGAACCTTAATCCAGCATATATTTCAGAAAAGTTCTCGTTTTTAAACATGCTCTCGATTGAGCGATAACCCAGGTTCTTCATCATAACTTTAGGCGGCATCTTTCTGAGCATCTCTTTAGCAACAGATTTTTTTAGTACCCAGCATCGTCTTGGTACATCTGAGTCCTCCACCGCTTTTACTAATTTTGGCACGATGTCTCTAATCGCGGCATCCTCACTAGTACCCAGACTTTTAGCCAAATGAACATTATGATCTCTGACCTTGCCCTCAAGAGCATGATACAGTTCTCGATCCGTTGTATCATCAACATCTAACCCAAGTCCTCGGATTGCTGCATTTGTCTTCTGTAAGATCTCAGCTGCGAGAGCATTATCAACATTTTTATGACCAGACAGTTCTTCGAGATTCCTAAGAGAAAGTGTAAAAGTCGGCTCGGTTGCATCGAGTAAATCTCTAAATAGCTTACTCATCAGTTAGCTATCTTTCTTGTCTTAATTTTCATGTCATGTAGGCGTGCATTCTCGTGTAATATTCCTGCTTTTGCACCCACCTTCTGGACTACGCTTGTAGAGTTTGCACTTGCAAATATAAGAGACTCTTCAATACCCTCCCCAGATGCTATTTTTGCAATAAAGCCACTTGTGAATGCGTCACCCGCTCCCGTTCTGTCAATTACCGCCACGTTATCATAGATACCAGCACTATATGTTGTCATACCATCGGTTGCAACTGAACCCTTTGGTCCATCGCTTACGAGCACTAAAGGTACTGAATCCGACAGTTGAATTGCCAACTCTTCAGAGCTATCACCAGATACAAATTGACTAGCCTCCTCCTTATTTAGTGCCAACAAATCTATACTAGAGAATAAATTAGCGCTAGCTTGAGTATGCTTCATCTCATATGACGCAGGATTAAATGCCACCTTCATTCCATTTGCTTTTGCTATCTTAACAATTCTTCGTAGCAATTCCATCGATCCAACAGAAGATATGTAAAGCCAGTCTCCACGGAGAGTTTTGTCTGAGACTATGTCGGGACATGAGCTAAGACGTTCACCATGATAGTTTAATATCGTTCTCTCACCATTAGGAGCTAGTAGAATCACTGAATAACTAGTGGTGTATTTTTTATCAACTATCACATGTCTCGTGCCCACAGATTCATTATCTAGCTCATGGAGCACAGCATGGCCAGCTGGATCGTCCCCTAAAATACTAATAAAACTTGTTTCAATTCCTTGGCGAGCAAACGTAACTGCTGCGTTCATTGCATTCCCGCCCGATGCGTAAACCATCTTCTCGACTGATAATTTATCTCCCAGTTTAAGATGCTCGTAACAGATGCCAGCTTCACACTCAGGAGTAAAAACTTTACCCATTAAAAATACATCCTGAGCTGCTGAACCGACGCAAACTATAAGCGGTTTATTCATATTTTCAGTATACCCATTAGAGGACGGCTCTTCCAGCTGTACCGAATGCCTCAATTTTATCTTCAATTACTTTTTGAACAGCTTTATAGACATCTGGCATTAACTTAACTACTGCATACTCATCTGGGTTTTCTTTTAAAACCTTCTCTAACGTATTTCTAAAAGCAATCCTCATGTCGGTGTTAATATTAATCTTAGAGACTCCGATCTTTGCTGCTTGCTCAAAATAATGAAGTGGAGTACCCGATCCACCATGTAAGCTTATGTTGCAATCAATTTTTTTACGGATCTCAGTTAGTAGATCAAGGTCTAATACTTTTGGTACAGGATATTTTCCGTGAAGATTACCAATAGCTGCCGCAAATGTGTCAATTCCTGTCGCCATAACAAATTCTTTTGCTCCAAGTGGTGTTGAAAACGTCTTCTTGACTTCATCATAATCAATCTTCTCTTTATGTAAATTCGATGACCCACCAAAATAGTGGAGCTCACTCTCGACAATCGCACCTGTAAATTTTGCATATTCTACAATCTGTTTAGTTTCTTTGATGATTTCTTCATCTGTAGCATCATGTCTTGCTTGAGATATATCAATATGAATAAACTCAAAACCTGCATCAATACCTCGTTTTGTATCTTCAACCGTCGGACTATGATCTAGGTTGATATACATTTCAACACCGTACTCTCGCCGATAGTTGTCAACAAGATCTCTAATGTTATCTAGGCCCATCGCATCGACTTCACCTTTACTAACCTCAACCATAACTGGTGATTTAGTTTCTTGTGCAGCACGACAAACCGCTATCAAAGTCTCCTGGTTATCTATATTAAAAGCACCAACTGCAAACTTTTGAGTTCGTGCCCTCTGCATTAAATGTCTGGCTTTTAAACAGTTATCTCTAATTTCTCTTATGGTTAAGCTCATAGTTATATATTGTACATTATTTTATTAGCATAATAGCTACACCAGCCGTAACAAGAAGAGCTGCTTGTATTTTTTTAACAACATACTTCCGCTCTTTGAGTATAAAATCTGCTAATATTACAACAAAAATTGCCTTTACTCCAGATAGAACAGCAATAATTGATACGTTATTTGATTTAACCAAGGCCAGTATAAATAAAAACCCTGCGGTGGACCGTACTAAACCGGCCAGTAACACACTTTTTAATATAGGACTTTTAATCAGATTTCGCCACTTGTACTTATTTACCAAGCTCAAAACCATAGCTGCCAACCATTGAAAGCCCCAGCCAAATAAAATATACACCGGTAGGGGCATGTTATTGAGCAGATGTTTCTCCGTAGTTGTGGCAAATCCAAAAAATACAGCCGCAGCAATTGATAAAGCAAGTCCAATAAGCCATCTATTTTTTTCATACTTTCTAAGGTGAATAGACATAATCAGCCATATACCTGTCATCAAAACAAATGCACCAATTGCTTGCCGTAGAGTTAGACCCTCATCGATAAAAAGTGTAGCTATTACGACTGCTGCTAAAGTATTTAGGGTCGATAGAATTGTAGCTATACCAGCATCTAGGTATTGAAAAACCTTATAGCTAGCGATGTTGGTGAGGCCAAAACAGACTCCGGCAAAAATAAATAATTCCAAATTTTCAATCAAATATTTTGGCTGAAAGCCACCTCTTGGTATAGAAAAAAATAGTCCGAATAATATAATAACGGTAAATACAACTGCAATAACCTGAAAATGGGCACCTTTTATCTTTTTATTGATTTGCCTTGAGAGTAGAGCAAAACTTGCTGAAAGCAAGTTTTGGAAAAGCATAAGTAATTGCCAGGGCATATTATTAGCCAATCAACTGATGTGCAGCCATCGCAATATGTGTTGGGGTGAGCCCCATGGCTCTCAATAGATCGTCTGGTTTGCCACTTTCACCAAAACGGTCTTTAACACCAACTCGCCTCATTGGCACAGGATATTCCTCGCCAAGCAGTTCTGCGACAGCACCGCCAAGACCACCTGTTATTTGATGTTCTTCAGTAACCACAACCTTACCAGTCTTTTTCACGCTTTTAAGAATAGTAGATTCATCAAGCGGCTTAATCGTTGAGCAATGAACAATTTCAGCATTTATGTTGTCCTTGTCAAGAATACTAGCTGCAAGAAGGGCATGGTATGTCGATCTACCGGTAGAGATAATGGTGATATCGGAGCCCTCTTTAAAAACATTGGCTTTGCCAATGATGAACGGTGTCTTTGTAGTGGTGATTATTGGTGTGTCATCTCTCGCAATTCTTATATATATTGGTTTATCCAAGCTCGTTGCATCTATGATAGCCTTTCTGGCTTCTTCAGAGTCGCATGGTGCTACTACAACCATATTTGGCAGGCTGCGCATAATTGCAATATCTTCAAGCATCTGATGGGTCGCTGCGTCGGGCGCATCAGAAATGCCAGCATGAGTACCCACAAGAACAACTGGCCTATCATTTATACAAATAGTTGTACGTATTTGCTCCCAGCAACGCCCGGGCATAAAAGCCGCATAAGCTGCTGCAACCGGAACTTTGTTCATAGCAGCCATACCTGACGCTACAGCTACAAGATTTTGCTCAGCGATACCAACCTCTATAAATCGTTCTGGAAACTCTTTTGTAAATTCATCAGTACCGGTAGATCCCACAACATCTGAAGACAGAGCAACAATTTGTAAATTATTTTTACCCGCCTCAAGCAATCCTCTGCCATAACCTTTTTTCATTGGCTCAACCACTAAATCTTGAAGAGTGTCGACTAAGAACATACTCATTGGTGTTCTCCTTCAATTTTGCCCTTTAGTGTTCTTAGATCATGCAACGCCTCTTTAGCTTGAGCTTTGTCTGGTGGAATGCCATGCCATCTAAAATCATACTCCATAAAAGGGACTCCCTTGCCGGGTATTGTGTGCGCTATGATTACGCTAGGTTGGTTGGTAATCGCACGCGCCATGGAGCAGGCGTCAATAACACTTTCTATATTATTTCCGTCTACTTCTTGGACATGCCAACCAAAGCTTTCCCACTTAGAACTTAAGTCCTCAAGTGGCATCACATCTTCAGTCCCGCCATCGATTTGAATGTAATTTCTATCTACAATTGCAATAATATTTGAGAGTTTATATTTTGCAGCAAGCATAATTGCTTCCCAGTTGCTTCCTTCGTTAAGTTCACCATCACCTGTAGCGACATATATCCAGCGATGAGTAACATTGTCCATATGCATTGCTAGCCCGATACCACATGCCTGTCCTAAGCCTGACCCTAGTGGGCCACTGGTAGATTCAAGTCCTGGCAACAACTTACGCTCCGGATGACCCTGAAGGCGTGATCCAAATTGCCTTAATGTCATAAGCTCTTTTGTATTAAAATAACCTGCGTGAGCCATTGTAGCGTATAGAACTGGAACTATATGTCCATTGGAAAGTAGAAAAATATCTCTATCAGCCCAATCTGGATTTTTGGGATCATGATTTAAAATATCAAAATAAAGTGCTGTAAACACATCCGCCATCCCAAGAGGCCCTGCCGAATGTCCGCTTCCTGCGTGCTCCAACATTCTTATAATATCTTGACGAATATCCTGAGCGATTTTATTAAGCTGAGTTATGGTGTATGTTCTTTTGTTCCCCATCTGTTTGCGGCGTCACTTTCTTAAGGTACATTATACCATAAGCATTATAGTTAATCTTCAGCATGTAAACTTTGTTTAAGATATCTCGGACACTAGTGATTGATAGGCTTTTGATGGGTCATTAGCAAAATGTATAAATCCACCGGAGTTGAAAACTGTAACCCCTGAACTAGCAATCTGGGCAATATTTTCAGAGTTGATACCACCATCCCAGCCTATTTCTGCGATTCTATTTATAGATCTAATTTGATCGACTTTACTAAGAAGATTCATGTCCGCCATTGAACCGCCCTGATGCCCTAAGTTTCCACTAAAGATTAGTACATGATCGGCTAGTTCAATCGCGCTTTTTGCACTCTCCACAGTAGTCTCAGCCAGTAGAGCTAACCCAAAATACATATTTTTGGCTCGTACTAAGCTCGAAAGAGAATTGAAATCACATTTTGTCTCCGCTGGAACGATAAAAGTTCTAACCGAAAGCTTTGAAACTTCATCGAGAATTGACTCAGGATTATCATACATTGCGTGAACGTCACATGTGATGTTGTCTGGTAACCATAATTTTTCTGGCTCAATGCTCTGGTTAGACGCGAATTTGCCATCCATTAGATCGAGATGTATGTGCTTGGCAAAAGTACAAACTCTCTCAACCTGTTCACGATATGTGTGTGCGTTTTCTGCAGTAATGGTTGGACAAACAATATTCATATTATATTGATTGTACCATCAACGGTTATAATAAAGTTCAAGATGGATAAGGATGAATTACTCAAACAAGCCAAAGACCGATTTAGCTTTATGCAACGTAATAAGATTGAAAAAGCGATTGATTTTGCATCAGTTAAGCATAACGGACAACTACGTGCATCGGGAGAGCCATATATTACTCATCCATTATCGGTCGCTTCAATCCTGATTGATTGGCAGGTTGATCTCGACTCTGTTATCGCTGCAATTCTTCATGACACACTCGAGGATACAGATACAACACTCCAAGAGATTGAAGATAACTTTGGTAAAGACATCGCATTTTTAATTGATGGGGTCACAAAAGTTAGCGCCGCTAGAAAAGGAATGCGTGAGATAAAGAGCTATCTGCCAAAAACTCGTGATAACCTTAGTAAATTCCTCATCGCTATCGGTAAAGACTCCAGAGTTCTGGTCATTAAGCTAGCCGATAGGCTGCACAATCTAAGGACACTGAAGTACCTATCACCAGAAAAGCAACACAAAATAGCCGACGAGTCACTTGAGGTATTTGCCAGATTAGCTGATCGACTAGGGATGGGACGTGTCAGAGTTGAGATAGAGGAGATATCATTTTCATACCTAGAACCAAAGCGCTACTCTTATCTAAAAAAGCTAACAAAAAAACGTGTCGCCAAAGCCTACGCACGTCTTTATAAAGTTAAAGATGAAGTCAGCGACATACTTAAAGAGCAAAAGATAAAACACCAGATTGATGGGAGAATTAAAAGCATCTATAGCCTCCACAGGAAGTTAACCAAATATGACGAGGATATAAATGAGGTATATGATCTAATGGCGATAAGAGTGATAGTTGGTAGCAAATCTAGCTGTTATAAAACATTGGGTATTATCCATAATCTATATCAACCAATTATTCATAAAATAAAAGATTACATTGCAACCCCAAAGACAAATGGCTACCAGAGCTTACACACGACTGTGAAGACTTCTGACGATCAAATTATAGAATTTCAGATTAGAACTAAACAAATGCACGATTTTGCTGAAAACGGTATGGCTGCGAGTTTTCACTATAATGAACAAAAGCAATCCAAAAACTACTTTAAAAGGCGGTCTGTTTCAGCCCTGCCTGAGCACCTTGATTGGACAAGTCAACTGAAGCAAACTGCTAAGCTAGTTCAAGAAGGAACACCAATTGAAGATATTAAAGTCGATCTTTTCGGAGATCGGATATTCATATATTCACCCGATGGCGATATCTATGATCTACCCGAAGGGTCGTTCCCGCTCGACTTTGCTTACGCTGTTCATTCTGATATTGGGGACTCCTCCAAAACATTTATAGTAAACGGAAAAATTGCGCGGTTTGATCATCAGTTAAATAGTGGTGATGTTGTTGAGGTAAAAACCAGCCAATCTAACCACCCCAAGTCAGATTGGCTAAAATACGTAAAAACCGCAAAAGCAAGAAATAAGATCAAGACAAAGCTAAAAACTAAATCAGTTTAAAACTCATCGAGCTCTTGAATTCGTCTTGTATGACGAGCAGCACCAGAAAATTTTGTGTCTAGCCAAGTAGTAATAACATCTTTAACATTATTAATATCACCATCTAAAATTCTAGCTGGCAATGCTAATACGTTACTATCGTTATCCAGTCGGGAGAACTTAGCTTCTTCAGCGTCCCAAGCAACGGCAGCCCTAATCCCTTTGAACCTATTTGCGGCCATAGCCATGCCCTGACCCCCGCCACAGATTAGAATTGCCCTAGATTGATTATCAGGGTCGCCTAATATTTTTAATGCCGCCATTTGCGCAAACTGAGGATAATCATCTTTTGGGTCTGGGGATTTATCACCCACGTCCTCAACATCGATGCCATCTTTAGATAACCAAGCAGATATGGCTTGCTTTAGTTGATAACCCTGGTGATCTGATCCTAAATAAACCTTCATCCCTACTCCTTTAACGATTTTCCAAGATCGACGGTTAGCTCAACCAGTCTATTACTGTAGCCCCACTCGTTATCATACCAAGCAACTACCTTAAGTAGGTTACCTCCAACAACATTAGTTAATCCAAGATCAACAATCGCAGAGTGACTGTTTCCAATAAAGTCCGATGAAACTAGCGGTTCATCCGTTACACCTAAAATACCTTGATAGAATGGCTCGGCTGCTGCTTTTTTAAACACGTCGTTAACTTGCTCGATCGTTACATCTTTTTTGGTAACAATAGCAAAGTCAGATAGTGATACAACAGAAGTTGGAACCCTGAAGGCCATTGCTCCGAATTCATCTTTTAGCGACGGAATAACTTCAGAAACCGCTATACCGGCACCAGAACTAGTTGGGATTATATTTTCTGCAGCTGCTCTGGCTCGTCTTAAATCGCTATGAGGTGAATCCTGAAGTCTCTGGTCTGCAGTATAACTATGGATGGTCGACATCAGAGCCTTTTCTATTCCAAAAGCCTGTTCAATCACGGCAGCAACCGGGCTGACACAGTTAGTCGTACAAGATCCGTTATTGACTACATCCCCAGTAGCCTTAATATCATCATCATTAACTCCAAGTACGATAGTAGTTGAGCCTTCGCCCTTGGCCGGTGCAGAAATAACAACTTTTTTAGCTCCACCACCTTCTACGTGCGCTTTGGCGAGGGCTGGATCAACAAAAAGACCGGTTGATTCAATAACAACATCAATGTCATGTGCACCCCAAGGAAGTTTTGCTGGGTCCTTCTCGTTAAAGACGTGAATTGATTTACCATCAACTACAAGACCACTATCATTTGCCTCAATACTTTTATACCAATCATGGCCAGGGTAATTAGAATCATACTTTAATAAATGAGCCAGAGTTTTGTTATCTGTTAAATCATTAACAGCTACCACCTCAACGTCACTTCGAGAATGAAGAATTTTAAATGCGCTTCGACCAATCCGTCCAAATCCATTTATTGCCACTCTGACTTTACTCATCCCACCCCCATGTTTTTAGTTACTGCAAATAATATCCTAAGTATATAACGCTTATGCCAAACTCGACAAGTAGCGTAACAACACAAGCGCAGAGCGCTCCTCGCTCATTCCGCCATTAAGAGCTAGCTTCTGAGCCTCTTCAATCGATACTTCAGTCCGGCTAACAACCTCGCCAGTCTCAAGTTTTTGATCAACCTCTACCCATTCATTACAGACAAAATAGATTAAATCCCACTGAACCGTAGTTCCACAAACCGAGGTATGGTAATGCTCGATTGAAGTCAATTTTAGTCCAACTTCTTCTTCAGCCTCGGCTAAAGCTTTAGCTTTTGCTGGATTAATAATATCTGATTTTGCATCTAAGAACCCATTATATTCATCCAAAGAATCGAATACTTTTCCGCCAGGCAATCTATAGTCATAGCCATCTAGCTCATATCTGTGCTCTTTTGAGAGCATTACGGATTTTTTATCTTTATCCACCAAAATCAATCTAATTCCCGGTGCTCTTCGAGCAAGTTCAAATGTTATCGTCTTTTTACCGTCAGTCATATCCTGATTAACGATTTCAATCAACCTACCTTGGTAAGAAATTATCTCTTCGGAGGCAGGTATCAATTTACTCATAGATTATTATGCTTCACCCAATACTTCAAGTTCAGATAACCCACTGACTGGAAATGTAATCGTTACATTACCACCAACTGGCTTAACATCTATATCTAGATCGTCTCGTTTTAGAGTTACTTCGACAACTTCGCCAGAGATAACCCAAGGTCTTGGGTCTGAATTCTCGTCATCTTTAAGTTGCGCACACCGGGCTGGTATTCTGTTAACACTCCCGTCGGTACCTTCGATTTCTGTAATTGAATCCGTTGGGAAGCCTGTTACCCTGACTATCGCCCCACTTGTCCTTAATCCTTCCATCTCTGTTGCAAACTTAGCAAGTTCTGCTCTATAAACTCTCCGAGCCTCAATCCTATCAGCCCGCGCTTTAAAAATATTCGTTTCAAAAGACATTGTTAATCACTATATTTTTCGGCCCAACGGACTTGGCATTCTTTGATAATCTTTTTGGCTTCTTCTGCATCGCCCCAGCCGAGGACCTTTGTTGTGCCAGGCTTCTTAAGGTCTTTGTAGTGATTAAAATGATGCTCAATCTGTGTTTTTGTGCCAATTGGCAGATCTTCGTGATGAGTATGATGATCACCAGTGTGTCTGTCATCGGCTGGAACTACAACAATTTTGTGATCCATTTCACCGCCATCATCAAAGTTTAAGACGCCAATAATCCGCGCCTCTTCTACAACCAAGCCCATTGGTAGTCCCTCGTCTGTAATGACAAGCGTATCTAACTCATCACCATCCTCATCTATAGTCTGAGGGATAAATCCATAGTTTGTTGGCTTTCTGAATATTCCTGGCTCAACTCTATCAAGTTCAAAAGTCGCTTTTTCTCGGTTCCACTCTACCTTATACATACTACCTTTAGAAATTTCGATAACCGTTGTTATTATTCCGTTATCAACATCGCCTGCATCATAAATCTTATTAAAATCTGCCAATTTAGCTCCTTTGAGTTACTTAATGGAACCATTGTATCAGATGAAAATCGTATGAGTCTATTTATTTTTTGGGTTTTCTAGATATTCTCGAATTTTTAGAGCTGCAGTCGCGCCTTCTCCTACGGCTGAGGCAATTTGCATTGTTGCGCCGCTTCTGACATCTCCGCTTGCAAAAACTCCGTTGATTGAGGTTTGTAGATTCTCATCCGTTTTAATGAAGCCAGTCTCGTCTAATTCAACTTTTGATTCGGTTAGAAATTGCGTGTTTGGCAGTAGCCCGACAAAAACAAACACTCCGTCAGTCTCAAATTCCTTCTTATGCCCGTCGTGCGTACCAATAACTTTTACGACTTTACCATCTACTCCGACAATCTCATCTGTTGTAGTTTTTAGATGAACTGTAATTTTTTTATCTTTAACAGCTTTATCCAGTTCATGTTGAAGCACCTCACTAGCCCTAATCTCAGATCTCACGAGTAAATCTATATGGGAGGTAAACCTAGTTAAAAATAATGCTTCTTGAATTGCAGAGTTGCCGCCACCGACAACTACTAATCGTTTATCTCGATAAAAAGCACCGTCGCACGTTGCACAGTAGTGGACTCCACGTCCGTAAAATTCTTCCTCACCAGGTACGCCGATTTTTTTGTAATCGCTTCCAGTTGCAATAAGTACTGCCTTAGCTTCGTATTCTGTGCCATCTACTGTTTTGACCTCAATATGGCCTGAGTGTCGCTCGATCGACACTACCTCACCATACTGAATATCGGCACCAAATCGTTCGGCTTGCTTCTCTAGCTTATCAGCAAGATCGAGGCCGGTTACGCCTTCTGGAAAGCCTGGATAGTTATCAACCTGGTCTGTGATAGCCGCTAAGCCACCAACAACGCCTTTTTCAAGCAATGTAGTCTTGATGTCTTCTCTTGTTGTATATACGGCTGCCGCAAGTGCAGAAGGACCGGCACCAATCATTATTACGTCTGTTTTTACAGCTTTGCTCACACGCTCTCCCTAAAAGTCTAAATTGATATCTGTTTATACTATAACAAACTAAACTAGAGCGGGCATTAATTGGCCAGGATTATATCCTGTAATAACACTCTGGGTACCTGTAGCATCATCCTGAACTACAGTTACAGGAACTCTTTGTTGACCACTTAATTGTAGGACTTCTTGATGTCTAGCAGGAGATTCGTCAATATTTACCTCGTCGTAAGTGTGACCCTTCATTGTTAAAATCTTTTTGACCATTTTGCACTGACCGCAGGTATTTGATGTGTAAACAATTACTTTTTTTGCCATTATCTTTTTCCTTTGATTTTTAGGTTTTCTCGAACTTTTAAACTTTTATCTCTCTTATAATTAAGCTTACGCTTGTAGTGTAGTGCTGTCAATAAGCTACACTATATGTGTTGTCTATTTTACTGTTTATTTTTATTTTACCTCCGTTAATTCTACTATAAATACAAGCGGTCCAAATGGACGGCCATCACCACTATCCGTATTACCGTAAGCCTGATCACCAGGTATAGACAACTTTACAACTGAGCCCTGTTTTACACCAGTAAGACCATCGGTCCAACCTTTAATTACCTGACTAAGTGGGAATGGAATTGGTGTAATTTTTCCTCCCTTATTTGTACTATCAAAGATTTTGCCGTCTGAAGTCCATCCAAAGTAATTTGCTGTTACAGTGGATTCTTTAACGGCTGCTGGGCCGTCACCTTGCTTAAGCGTTTCTACTTTTAATTCCGTAACTGAAGCTGGGTCAAATGAGCTCGCCTCATAACCCGGGAGTGGTTCTTTTGGCATAGTTGCCTCCTTTTGTTGTTGTTCTTGTATTTGTTGTTGTAACTTAGCTTGATCTGACTGTGTAGTGTCCGTATTATCTGACTGAAATAAAAGAACCAGAGTTAGCCCTAATGATGAGAATATCATTCCAGCAACCGCAATAAGTATTGCGACACGCGTAGCGTTCTTTTTAACTTTAGCCATAAAACTTTTACCCTCCACTTTTTGTCTGATCACTCAGCTTAAGTACAAATATACGCCCAAAATTATCCCGCGACAAGTCTTGACATTCGTCGACTATTTAATTGTTTTTTGATTCGTTTAGAATTTTTACACCTTGTTTTATCAGTGAATCGAAATTCTTGTTTTTAATCCAGTATTCGTGTAGTTTAACTCTGATCTCACGATGCTGTTCGTAGCCCTTGTCAGGCGATTTAATTAAAGGCTCGAGCGATTCATCCAATACCACTGTTAATGATTCTTTAAGTATTTCAAACTCATCTCCCGTCATATTAATAACGGCTGGAACTTTATTTCTCCAATAGTAGATGGTCTGAAAATGTAACAATTCATGCATAAAATTTCTTATGGGGTCGTACCATCCAATCGCTACCCAAAGTTCTCCATTATCATAATTATATGGTCCCCTCGGGAATGTCGTAAGGTAAACTGTAAAATCTTGACGATATAAGGGTTTACCCGTTAGCATCTCTAAAGCATCACAGGCTTCTTTGAATTTAGATTTAAATTCACTTTCTATAAATTTCTTGTATTCGGCAATATTATTTTTATCGGATAAGTATAGCCCCTTTAGGTATTCTATAAGCAAGGTTGTAGCATCTTCCTCGTTGTGACTCTTTAACTCGTTAAAAAATTTTGGATCAAAATCTGTTGCCCATTGCTTCAGTTTTGATTTATTTTGAGATGCTTCTAGCCAATTCTCCGCATCTTTGTAGATATCAAGCAGAATTCGATAGTCAACCATATTTAACTGGAGATTTCGTATTCTTTTAGCTTCTTCTTGGTCTTGGCATCTGTGTGATTCTGGAGCTCTAATAGCTGAGAATATATGCCATCAGTCTTGGCAAGCTCGGCTGGAGGCCCTACTTCATCAACCCTTCCATTCTTCAAAGTTATAATCTGATCTACACCAGCTATTGTTGATAGTCTGTGAGCGATGATGACTGTTGTACGACCCTCCATAAGTGCCTCAAGAGCTTTTTGAACCTCAGCCTCGGCCTTGCTATCCAAGCTTGATGTTGCCTCATCTAGTATCAAAATCGGAGCATCTTTTAGAATAGCTCTAGCGATAGCTATTCGCTGTTTTTGTCCTCCTGAAAGTTTTACTCCACGTTCACCAACTAGCGTATCAAGACCGTCAGGTAACTTCTGAATAAATGTCCAGGCGTTAGCGGCTTTG
Source organism: Candidatus Nomurabacteria bacterium (assembly GCA_020631895.1). Taxonomy (GTDB): domain Bacteria; phylum Patescibacteriota; class Saccharimonadia; order Saccharimonadales; family UBA7683; genus JACKGR01. Next base: position 41,630 of record JACKGR010000001.1, on the reverse strand, counting down.
GCTGCAGATTCAATATCTTTACTCTTGGCGCTAGGTTTGCCATATGCAATATTCTCTCGAACTGTGCCACTGAAAAGAGCTGGATCCTGAAATACAACCGCTATATTTTGACGCAAACTCTTCTGAGTTACGTTGTTTATGTCCTGTCCATCAATCTCAATCACTCCATCTGACGGCTCATAAAGTCTTAGCAGTAGATTACTTATAGTTGTCTTCCCTTCACCGCTCTCACCAACTAAGGCAGCTTTGGAGCCTGGCCTAACAGTAAATGATACCTCGCATAGTACCGGCTGGTTCTCATCATATGCAAAGTTAACATTTTTAAACTCAAGCTCTGAGTTTGTGACTTTTAGAGTTTTTGCACCTTGGTTATCTTTTATCTCTGGCTTCTCATCCATCGCCTTAAAGTACTCTTTGCTATCAGCAATCGCCCGCTGAGTCCGATCAACCAAAAAGCTCATACTAAATATTGGCAATCTAATAAGTCCACCATACTGAATCAAAAGTACAGTTTCACCAACTGTGAATTTGCCATTTACTGCACCCCAAAATATATAGACATACACAACTGCAAAAATGCCGTTTAGTATCAAGCGCCTATAAGTATCTTGAGAGTGCCATAGTTTAGATTGCGGATAGGTAGTGGCAATAGTCTTTTTGAGCATTCTTTTAAAGAAGCTTATTTCCGTTGACTCGGATGTATAGCTCTTGGTTACTTTAACCTCGCTAACTACCTCTGCAAATCGCCCACTAGCAATATCACTGGCCTCGTTAATATCCTTTTGATAGACTTGCCATTTTGAGCTTGTTCGTCCGGTTAGCCATAAAAAGATTGGGTATAATATTGCAAATAAAAATGCTACAACCAAGCTATATCTAGCTACAATAATTAAAGTGAATACCGTAGTAAGTAGAAACTGTAAAAAGTTATTAGCAAACATATTTACAAACTCTGTCACACCAGTAATAGAACGGCTCAAACGATTTATAATTGTTCCGGTTAACTCATTGGCATAGTATTTTTGGCTTAGTGTGAGAAGATGCTCATAGTATCTTACTGATAGAAAGTAGCGTAATTTTACCGCCATAATGTCACCGTAATATCCGGCAACATTACTTATAATTGTCGACAAAATATCACTTAAAATGATTGCACCGACTATTATCAATACTGGGGCTAACTTATCTGATCCACCAACAACTGAGGGCAAACGGTCAATCGCCATCTTTGTAAACAATGGCTGTACTTGGTTCAACAGCGCCATCAAAACTGATGCAACTGAAACCAAAAGGTAAAACGGCCACAGGTGTTTTGCAAATTTTAAAATCTTACCAATTTGTTTCATCCCGTTAAAAATCCCCTCTATTAAGTATCTTTTTAATGAAACAGCTACCGACAAAATTAAGTAAATTTTTAACGGGATTCATTCGATTTTCTTAAACCCTCTGCGCATTAAGTTTTTTATCTGCAGTTTCAGCTAACTCGTCAATAATACCCGATACTTCGTCAGTTGTTAGTGTGTGTGTTTGAGATGTTAGTTCAATCCTGAAAGATATATTCTTATGATCGGAACCTTCTTTGGAGAATATACTTAGGGGCTGTAACTTAAACTCGTATTTACTAGAGTCCAGGAAATCCCTCAAAACTACTTCTATATCTGTAAAGTCTGAGTTTACTGGAACTTTTAAGGTAAGATCTTGCTCGGATGACGGATACTTTGATAGAGGCTTATATTTGCTAAGAGAGCCTCTTTTCTGCGCCTCCAACAAATGATCGAGCCCAATTTCAAACCCCGCGGTTGCGCTTGGTAGCTTCATTGAGCTTGCAACATTTTGCTTAAACTCACCTACTATTCCCAAAAATACATCGACTTCTTTCACGGTAACGAGCGCAGACCGTTTGAAATCAAATGGAGCCGTAACTGGGTAACCGGGATCCTTTTCTATGGGGGAGTACACAAGTGTATAACCCAGTCTTTCAGCCAGAAAATCTAGATATCGTCTCGCGTTATAATATGCAGACTTTGTACTCTTTTTATCTGTATAAACCAGTGAAATCATGTTAAGTTCACCGGGGAGATCGCTACTACCATCATCATGAATCTTATTGTGAGATTTGTTAATTTCAAAAAGTGCAAACTCATCAAAACCCGATTTTACATTTTTATGTACCAAATCAAGTATACTTGGAGTAAGGGTCTGACGATAAAATTGTAGATCAGGTGATAGGGCGTTTCTAAGTGCATAAGAGTCCTCTGGCTTTTGACCGACTTTATTGAGTAGATTACCATGTACAAAACTATAATTAAGTACTTCATTTGCACCAGCTCGACTAAGTATTTGACGGATTTTTGATTTAAGTGCAAGTCGAGCTGTTGGCGAAACTGGTTTAATAGTTCGAACAGGCAGCTCAATCGGTAAATTATTAAATCCATAGAGCCTACCGACTTCTTCAACTATATCCTCCGCAATTTCGATGTCGGTTCGCCAAAAGGGAACAATTACCGACAGATAGTCATCTTGTGACTTAACCTCAAATTCAACATTTGTTAGCATAATACCAATATCTTTAGATGAAAGCTTGCTCCCAAGACGCCTATTAATAAAGTCTACAGATACATCTACTTTTTGTGGTGAGTTCTTGGTCGGATAACAATCTACAATATCGCCGATTGGCTGTGCTCCGACAACCTCCTCAATCATTTGTATGGTCTTTTGAAGAACTGGCGGTAATTGTTCAGCTGGCTGACCCTTATTAAAGCGTGTGACGGCATCAGTGAACAGACCGTGAGTCATACTGGTTTTTCTGATGTTATACATATCAAAAGTGGCACACTCCAGAACAATTCGCTTAGTATTTTCATCGATCTCTGAATTTCCTCCACCCATTACTCCCCCAAGAGCAATTGGCCCGTCTTGGTTGCAGATCAGTGTAGACTCAGAGTGAGGTTCAATCACTTTGCCATCAAGCAGTGTAAGTTTCTCGCCCGACTTTGGCTTTCTGACGATAATCTCAGCTCGTCCGTCTTTGGCAACTTTGTCAAAATCGAATGCATGTAGTGGCTGTGCGGTAGTTAGCATTATGTAGTTTGTAATATCAACTACGTTATTTATTGGTCTTACTCCGAGTCGGTTTAAATCACTCTGGAGCCAGACAGGGCTAGGCTCAATGGTAACGTTATCAAAAGCAATCGCCATGTATCTTGGGCATATTTCTGGCGAATCGATAGTTACGTCTAACCCTTTTATAACCTCACTCGAACCTTTGTTAAATGGAATATTATTTTTGTACCAATCGGGTGACTCGAACTTTAATCCCTGAATGCCGGCGAGCTCTCTGGCAACACCAAGCTGGCCAAAACAATCAGGCCTGTGGGTGAACATTTTGTTCTCAATATCAATAATTACGTCGTCCAGCTTGTAAAGAGAAACAAATGATGCGCCTGGAGCTACGTCGTCAGTAATTTCTAGTATTCCATCATGATCGCTATTTATTCCTAATTCACGAGGACTAGCGATCATACCGTTGCTAATTTCTCCCCTGAGGTCTCGTGCTTCAAGTACAAACAATTCCTTCTCTCCGTAACTTGATGGAACAACAGATTTTGGCGGAATCCAGGCTACCAAGATACCCTCTCGTACATTGGGTGCCCCGCACACAACTTGAACGTGACCAGCTTCGTCGCGATCAACATCACCAGTTTTGCCGCCATCGTCAATTTTGCAAAGACTTAGCTTGTCTGCATTCGGATGCTTTTCGCAACTCACAACTTTTGCGACAACTATACCCTCGTAGTGCTTTGATAGATCATCAAACCCTTCAATGCCCCCAAGACGCTCGGTTGCAAGTTTCACCAAATCTTCAGTCGGCAGTGACTTTAAATCCACATTGGACAGCTCTTGCGCAATATTTAAACTAACCTTCATGATTTATTCTCCAAAGTTTTTGCGATATCGGCATATGATATTCTTAATTTTTCAATGATTACTTCATAGCCCTCTTTTTCTACATAATCCCATGATTTCAAATAAGAATCTGCCCCAAATTTTTTCATTTGCTCGATATCCCTCTCAACTCCCTGGGGATCGTTAAGAACATCCACGAACAACTTCTTATGAATTGCGTGCACAGGAATATGAACTAGGCAATTAAAGTCATCATCAAATCCGAATAACTTACTCCATTCGTCGCCAAGCTTAAAGTCTCGATTATCTCCATAAATTGATATTATCTTGTTGTCAGTCAATAAGACATGAATTAACTCATGCGTCAAAGTTTCGACAAATTCAGCAGGTCTATTTCTAAAACTCATAAATAAAGGGTAACTTTTTGGGATTACTCCTGGAGCAGTAGTAACGTCAATAACTGACCTATAGAATTCAAGGCCGGTAATATCTTGCAAAGCAGTTAGAATTTTAGTCTGATGCTTTGACCATTCTTTACGATATGCTTCTGTCCACTCTTCACACTTATCACCACTTGGTAAATCCCATTTTTGAACTTTATCAAGCTGAAGGCATATGTCATTGTAAAATAACCAAGAGAAATTTATTCTGACTTCTGGAATCTTTACTTTGCTCATGAGAAATCCTTTGTCTCAAATGTGTATGGTGACTTCGTGTAATCTGTAAATTTAAGCCATGTTGGCGTTATTAAATAGTAAGTTTGACCCTCTTCGCTTTCAAAATCCTTGGCTCTGGGTACTTTTGAAAAATGAAGTTCTATCCTGCCAAGCATCCCTTCTTTGTCGACAACTTGGGCTTCGCCTTCAATCTGAACTGTTTTTGGGCCATCAAAGCCGACTACCAATGCCACCTTATTACTGGCTTCAATGTTCTTAGCTTTTCTGGTCGACTTATTTGACGCTATCATAAATTTGAAATCTTCATCATAAGAGAAACCGACAGTTGCTGCCTCGGGTTGCATATCTACACCAACAGTTGCAATAACACACTCATGAAACTGGCTTAGAAATTGTTTTACGTCTTCTAAATTCATTTAAATTGCCTCAAAAACTTTAGTTTTCCGGAGTTAAAATGTCGAATATCCTCAATGTTATGTTTAATCATTACCAGACGTTCTACACCGCCCCCCCATGCAAACCCAGAATACTTTATAGGATCTACTCCCGCCATTCTAAGAACGTTTGGATGGATCATTCCGCATCCAAGCATCTCAATCCAGCGCTCGCCTGAGCAAACTCGACAGTCTTCTCCATCACTACAAAACGGGCAACTTAATGAGAACTCAAAGCTTGGCTCAGTGAACGGGAAGTAGAATGGTGTAATTTTAACCTCAATATCCTCCTCATAGTATGTTGTAAAGAAGAGTTTCAATGTTGCAACTAAATTACCTACAGTTATATCTTTTCCGACCAAAATCCCTTCATGTTGTGTAAAGGTATGCTCATGGCGTGCATCCAAATCTTCGTTTCTAAAAACTCTATCCATCGCCAGTACTGCAATATTTTCTCCTTCTTCTAAAAGATGTTTTCTGGCTGAAATAATTCTATTTTGCATTGTGCTGGTATGAGCTGGAGCTATTAGTCCTTCTTCAGTAATGAATGTATCGTAATCATCACGTGCAGGGTGGTTCTCAGGAAAGTTTAAACTAGTAAACATATGATAGTCATCGTCTATCTCTCGAGACTCCGACACTTCAAAGCCCATCCTATAGAAGATCTCGGCAATCTTTTCAGTCTCTTGAGTTATCGGGTGGGTCGTTCCATTCTCTGTTGGGATTAATTGCGGAATAGGAGAATTTATATCCATCGGTGCTGTTACATCAATATCTGAGAGTACTGAGTTAGAATCTGAACTTTGACCCACCAAATCCTCTAACTCTTTTTTAAGGTTGTTAATAGCTTGACCAAACTCCGCCCTCTTATCTTCGGGCTGATCTTTAACTTTGTTATAAAGGTCTCTGAGTTCTGGAGCACGAAGAATCGTCTTTTTTTCTTCAAGCGATTTTAACTTATCTAACAAGTGCTGGCGCACAGATTGAACATCATCCATAATTACTCTTAATTCTATATCAAACGCTAGTGAGATGCCAGAGGCTACAATGGCCACATTTATAAACACCTAACTTTGTACCGTGCTTAAATTTTGCATAAGTAGCCGCACCCTCAGCAGCCTCTTTTGTGTCAAACGCTAACTTATCATCACATGGCTTAGAGGATTGTAATTCAGCCATCATTTACATTCCGTTCTTATAAGTTTCAAAGTCGAGAGCTTTGCTATCACGAACAGATTTTAATGCCTTTGCATATTCAACCAAAATACCGAGGCCATACAACCCGCGTTTTTTCACATACTGATCAGATTCATCGCCACTATTCTCATCAAGATCATTCATTAAATCTTCCGCACCTCGGACAATTAGATGCTCAGGAATGTAATTGATATATGTATTTTTTGCACTATTCATTCGAAGCTCGGCGATTGGATATGCTCCACCTCTGTATCCAGATACAGCCACAAGGTATACTGGCTTGTAAGCCATCGTCATTTTTACGTAGTGAAATAAGTTCTTAAGCGCAGGCCCGGCCATACCGTTCCATTCAGGAGTGACCATAACAAAACCATCGGCTTGTTCGAGTTTTTTCCTAACGGCTATTGCCGTATCGTTATTATCAATTTCGCTCCAAATGTCCTCGTGAGCAAGTGGAAGATTCACCTCATGCAAGTCTAGAACTGTAGCCTCATGACTAAGATCATTTAGTTTTGATTCAAACCATTTAGCCACCTTTAATGATTGTGAGCCAGACCTTGAACTGCCGCTGATTACTACAAAATTCATCAATGTCTCCTTTTATATGTTTAAGTATCTACTTAAATTTAAGCAAACACTTAAACCTTATGCAAGTGATATAATTATAAAATGGCAAAAGATTCATCATTTGATATAGTTTCAGATTACGACTTAGCAAAAGTTACCAATGCGGTTGAGCAATCTCAACGAGAGATTTCTCAGCGCTATGACTTCAAAGGCACCAAAGCGAGCCTAGAATTCACTGATGCAAACAAAACCGGCGTAACAATAATCGGTGATAATCAGTTTCATATCGACAGTATCCTCGATATTTTGCGTAAAAAGCTTGCTGGTTGCGATGTAAGCCAAAAAATACTAGATACCAGCAAAGATCCCGTACCTGGTAACATGCAACTGAAGTGGGAGCTTTTGTTTGTAAAAGGTTTGGACCAAGAAAAAGCTAAAAAAGTTACAAAACTCATTCGAGATAACTACCCAAAGGTTAAACCTCAAATTCAAGGCGAAGAAATCAGAGTTTCAAGCCCAAAACGTGATGAGCTTCAGGCTGTTATGCTGCTACTTAGAGGTGCTGAATTTGATTTTCCGATTGAATTTACAAATTACCGTTAGCTTTTTCGGGTATAATAAAAACCAATATGGATGGGCAAAGCGAACTTCTTGAGTATTGTAAGACAATACTCAAACAAAATGACCTAGGCGGCTGGACTAGACCGGCAGCACATTTATACCCTCATCAATGGTTATGGGATAGTTGTTTTACTGCTATTGGTCTTAGGCATTACAACGTAAAAAGAGCTCAGAAAGAAGTTAATAACTTATTTAGGGGACAGTGGAAGAACGGCATGTTGCCTAATACAATAATGAGCCCATCAGATACTTCAGGAAAACGTCTCTGGCGATCTGAGGTATCAAAAAATGCTCCCAAGGATGTCAGTACCAGCGGCATTACCCAACCACCAATGGTTGCTGAGGCCGTAACCCGAGTTGGCGAGAAGATGTCTAAAATTGATAGACGTGTTTGGTATAAAAAATTAGCGCCAAAACTTGTAGCCTATCACGAGTGGCTTTATAGAGAGCGAGACCCACACGGCGAAGGCATAGTTATACTACTTCACCCATGGGAGTCGGGACTAGATAACACACCCGCCTGGATGCAGGAGCTATATCTTAACGAGATGCCTCTATGGATTAAAACAATAAAAACTTTTAAATTAGACTCATTTTTTAACCTTGTCAGATCAGATACAAAATATCTTCCGGCCTACCAAAGAATAGATACCGTAGACGCACTTAGTTTATATAGTATTGCAAGGCAACTTCGCAGAAAGAAGTATGAAACCAGGCTAATGTTAAGGCACGGGCATCTGGCTATAGAGGATCTTGGATTCAACTCGATGTTAATTCGTGCAAACAGTCTACTTGTTCAGATTTGTGAAGAGGCAAAGTTTGAGATTCCTTCTTGGTTAATCACGAGATTCAAAAAAGCTCACACATCACTCGATTTGCTCTGGTCCGAGGAAGACGCGCAGTACTACAGCCGTAATTTTGAAACTTTTGAGCTGATTGAACAGCCAAGTATAATGACATTTCTACCGTTATATGCTGGTTCAATATCAAAGCAAAAAGCATTAAAGTTGGTCGAGCTCCTTAGGACAAAAGACTACTGGCTACCATATCCAGTTCCATCTGTACCAAAGAGCTCAAAGTTCTTTGATGAATCTCGCTATTGGCAAGGTCCGACGTGGCTAAATACAAACTGGTTAATAATTGATGGACTTAGGCGATACGGCTTTGATGATGAGGCGAACGCAATCGAGCAGAGATCTATGTCTCTTGTATCACAAAAAGGTTCATCAGAATATTTTAGCCCAATAGATGGAACTCCAGCCGGTGCAACTAACTTCAGCTGGACTGCCGCGTTGACCATAGACCTGCTATACACCTCAAGTAAACTTTAGCCAATAAATTTATGGGCGATAATTATTACAATTGTAATTATGGTAGCGCCAAAGACAACAAGAGCCGTCTCTTTATCAAAACCGCCCTTGTTTTTTCTGCCTGATCTTATACTGGGAATAATATCGCTAGCTGCTATATATATAAAGAATCCTGCCGTTGAGCCTAGTAGCCATGGCATTATCCATTCCAATCTACTACCCGCTAGGTAGAACAAAGTAGTCCCTATCGCTGTGACAACTATTGCGAAACCATGGACTTGAATTACACGCCTGATAGACATACCTCTTTGCAAAAGATAACCAGAGTCTGCAACTTCTCTAGGAATTTCATGAAACGCGACAGCAATTGTTGTAACTATACCTGTAGCAGGACTGACTAAGAAGGCAGCGGCGATTGCTGCTCCGTCGATAAAGTTGTGGAGCCAATTCCCAAACGCTGCTAAAAAAGCAACTGGCTGAGTTTCATTATCATGAAGATGTTTATCCTCAAATGTCTCTTGAGAGTGATGGTGGAACCAATGTAGAGAGCCTTCGAGTACAAAAAACCCAATCACTCCAACAAGCGCCGCTATCATTACAGTCTGAGGCTCGTACCGCTCAACCCCCTCATGAAGAAAGTCTACAAAGGCCGCAGCAAGTAGTGCACCTGCAGCAAAGGGCGTTGCGTATGTTGTAAGTACTTTTATTAACTTTTTATGTGTCAGAAAGACCATGCTTGCCAAAAAGACAATCACATCGCCTATAAGAGAAATTAATAATACGTATATTAGAGGTGTCTTCATTTGAGTTAAATTATAAGAGAAGATGCTTTTATTTGCAATTATGTCGCAATTTGGTACAATTTTTGTAGATAGGATTAAATATATGCAAGAAGAAGTAAAAGCAGTTTTAAAAGAGCAGGGTTTCAGTGCCACAAAGACAAGACTGGCAGTATTAGATGTTATCTTAAGATCTCAACCTGCTAGTATAAGTCAAATAATCAGTTCCCTTCCAAATGTCGATCGTGCAACAGTTTACAGAACAATCGATTTATTTGTAGATTTAAATATTGCCAAAAAAGTATCGACTGGCTTTAAATACCGAATTGAACTAAGTGACAGCTTTCAAGAGCATCACCACCATCTCACCTGCTTAAGATGTGGGAACGTAATAGATGTACAAACACCTGAGATCGAATTTGCTATAGATCAAACTTCAAAAACCAATGGCTTTAGGCCGATTAGACACGATCTCGAGATTTCAGGCTACTGCGCCAACTGTTCTTAATCGTAAAATCAGCAAAATAGCACTAAAAATCAAGAAGCCGAGCATATAACTCGGCTTGGTGGAGTAGCAAATTGCCCTCCATATTTATATTACGCCTAAGCTTAGTTAAAGTTCAATCTTAATTAATAATTAACAGATGACATGCTTGCAATTTTTACATCAAACGAGTATATGTAATATCATACTAAATCAAAAGGAGAACTGTATAAATGAAGATTAAGAATGTAAACATAGAGCCTACGGCACTACTCGCAGAGGTACTCGGTACCTTCGTACTTGCAACTGTAGCACTAACAATTGGTCAGCCACTACTAGTTGGATTGACTTTGGTAGTTTTGGTGTTTGCAATGAGCAGCATCTCTGGAGCACACGTCAACCCTGTTGTCACTTTTGGCCTCTGGAGTATTAAAAAACTCGAAGGCGTCAAAGTACCATTCTATTGGGCAGCTCAATTTTCCGGTGCTTTATTTGCACTAGTCGCCTTTCAACTTTACAAGGGACAAGATTTGGCACTTTCTCTAGGTAGCTTCACAAAATTTGATACAAAAATTGTTGTTGCAGAGTTAATTGGTGCTGCGATCTTTACTTTTGCTGTGGCATCAGTTATTCACCGAAACCAAGCAGAAGCATCAAAAGCGGCAGCAATTGGGCTTGCGCTTATGGTGGGGCTTTACGTTGGTGGTGGATTATTAAATCAAGCAGCTCAAAACGCAGATCCATCTGCTAAAGAGACACCACGAGTAGCAAATGTGGATGGAGTGGTTCTTAACCCAGCTATTGCTCTTGCCGCTTCTGAAAAAGAAGATCAAGCTGCATTACAACAATCATTCCTAGGTAAGAAGAGTGCTAGTTCTAAGACTCCAGCCAGCCGATTTACTCTAGAGACTGTAGTCGGTGGACTTGTCGGTGGTGCACTTGGAGCAAACTTATTTATGGTTCTTGCCGGTGCAAATCCATACGCAAAAAAGCAAACTGTAGCTACTAAAGTTACAAAAGTAGTCAAGAAGACTGTTAAAAAAGCAAAAAAGTAGTATACTAATAACTATAGTAAAAGAGTAATCGTGACTGACCGCTCTCAAATAAAAACTCCGGCCTGAAACATCAGCCGGAGTTTTTCTGTTATTATATATTTTATGCCTAAACTATTTATTTCAACATCATTTTCTACAAAGGTGGATAGCGATGGTAATGTTACTTCAGAATATAGAAATTTTTTGCAACCAATCTTAGACGCCACTAAAGAAGCTGGTAACGAATACTTCTGTGCGGTAGAAGAAGCAAATTGGACAATGGCTGATGTCGACCCATATGAAGAATTCAAGGCTGATCTAAATCAAATAAACCAGTCGTCAACACTGCTAGCATTAGTTGATGGTGTAGTTTCCGCAGGTGTACAAATAGAAATCGGATACATGCTGAAACTTCTAGAGACTGACATGAGTAAGCGTTTAATCCTAGCTCACCCTTTAGACCAACCACTGTCATGGAGCAACAACGCTATAAGCAAGCTTCCTGGCGTATCAGTCTGTTCATTTACAAGCTCAGAGGATATTATTGCCGTTCTATAGTTTAATACTCGTCTGAACTTGGTTTATCTATTAATAATGGCTCGACAGCTGATGTCGTGTCGGCTATTTTGACTACGTCCTTATCCATCTTCTTTAGCTCTTTATGGGCATTATTAAAATGTCCAACAGTTGTTCCAAGCGATGAACCGAGCTTTTGCATAAAAGTTTCGTGTGCACCTATGTGACGCCCAAGCTCGCCAACCCGCTTTTGTATCTCTTTAGCTTGCTCCTCAATCTGAAGGCTTCTGAGGCCCTGTAAAACAGTCTGGAGGTATGCCATAAAGCTTGTGGGACTAACGATAATAACTTTCTTCTCCTGAAATGCGTATTCAATCAGGTCTCTGGAGTTTGTGGCTGTTGTACCAACTTTATTAATCAAAAGATCATAGTATAAAGATTCACTTGGAATGAACATAAAGGCAAAATCCATCGTATCCTCGTTTGGTCTTATGTATTTGCTAGTCTCATCAATTCGATTTTTTAGGTCAGTTTTAAACTTTTTAACGATTTCATCTTTTTGTTTTTGATCAGATTCTTCAATCAGTCGGTTATAATTTTCTAAACTAAATTTTGAATCGATTGGCAAAACCTTTTTATCTTGTAAAAAGATTACTGCATCTACAGTCTCACCATCTTTAAACTTATACTGCATCTGAAACTTGCCTGGAGGCATGACATTCTCCAAAACTGATTGGAGGTAGTACTCCCCAACCACTCCACGTTGTTTAGGATTTTGAAGTACGTTCTGCAACATCTTAAGCTCATCTGCAACATCTACAACTCGTTTGTTTGTCTCATCCAGTTTTGTTAGTCGCTGAGTCACGTCGGCAATTATTTTAGCGCTCTGCGAGAACTGTTTTTGGATGTTCTCTGTCATTTGCGCCTGATTTAAGGCAAGTTTCTGATTTATATTCTCCTGCAAGCTATCTTTTAACTCACCAACGCCTTTGTTTAGGTTGTCTAGATCTGTTTTTAGTAAACTTGTAGCTTGGTCATTACTTTGATTGGCCAATTTCTTATTCAGAACATAAATTATATATCCAAAACCGACAACTACCAGCCCCACCAAAACTATCAATAGCGTTTCCATATATAACTAGTATAAAGTAGAACTATGAAACCGACAAAAAGCATACCAGATTTAATCAAATCACCTCAGATCGATAAAGATTTTGCAAAAGATGAGAGGTCTTCTGAATCTATTGAGTTATCAAAAACTTTTAAAAATAAAGTTGAGGTTGAAGCTGGATCGTACCGCTATATTGATATCTCTGACTGCGAACTTTGTAATTGGATATTGAACACTGTCATCTGTTTTAGATCGTCGATTGTCCGAACTGTAATCGATAACGGTCAACTAACCGGGTTGCAGCTCCCAGAGGGAAATTTTCTTGATTTTACCTTGAAGGACTCTAAGGCAAACCTTAGTAACTTTAGAAACTCAAAATTTAAACTCTGTCACTTCCTTGAGACTGATCTATCAGAAGCTGATTTCTCCGGATCAAAGTTCACTAAAGTTAGGTTCGAGGGCTGCATGCTGGATAAAGCTGACTTCTCAAACTGTGTTTTTGATGATGTTGAATTTATCGATTGCTCTCTCGCCTCAATAAACGGGCTAGCTTCATTCAAAGGAGTTTCAATATCAGAGCAGAACCTTATAGAGATATCGCCTATACTAGCCGCAGAACTCGGCATAAAAATTCAAGACTGACTATAAATCGTGGTGATATCCGTCAAACCAGTCGTATTTGATTTGTGCTCTTGGTATGTCATCTTCAAAAAGAGCGTCTCCCAAGCCCTCAACAAATGGCTGTGGACCAGCAATATATATCGTCCGATCTTTGTAATCTGGTACAACTATAGAAATCTCCTCTAATGTGATTCGTATTTCTGGGTAATCCAATTTTATAAATGTATCATCAGAGGCTTCAACATCTTCAAAATCGGCCAGAAATGGCCTATGATCTGGCCGACCGGCATACATCAATATCGATTCATTTTTTAATTTTTTATGATATCGATCTAAAACTATCGATCTAAATGGTGTTACTCCGATGCCCCCAGCTAAATACAGTTTCTGGCGCCCATCATCCTGCCATACAAAATCGCCTCCAAGTTGGTCAATTTCTACCTTATCTCCCGATTTTAGCTCCCTAAGCTTCTTCTTAAAATCACTGCTTCCGGCAATAGTGGTTACTCTAAGAATCTTCTCATGAGGTGCCGAGGCAATCGTGAACAGTCTTTCTGAGCTGGATGGTGACAAACCAGATAATGTGTAATTTAGATATTGGCCTGCCTCCCACACAAAACCATCTGGCATCTGGAAATAATACGAATAGACCTCGCCAACTTCATGCTCGGATTTTAAAAATCTAGTCTTCATAAACTACATTTACAGAACAAATTTTTGTAATATAAGATATGCAACGACTGAAACTAAACCTGTTATAAAAGTTCCCCATAGTAGATCGACACCTGTAACAAGCCAGGGCCAATTTTTTATAACAGCTTGATTGGTCAAATCAAAAGTAGCGTAAGATACCAGACCAAACAGTGCTCCCCGGTAGAGCGCAGTATACCAAGAGCCATCCGAAATGGCTGGCTGAATCACAAAAACAACTAAACCAACCATGAATATCAAATAGAATAAACCAGCTGCCAGAAAGTTAGGATTTTGAGACATAATAAACCCAATATTCTTTTTGTAAAATTTAGGCGCAATAAACCCCAACCATACGCTATCTAAGGCTAAGAAACTTACCAGTGAGACTAGGTACATTTTTATAAAATCCATAAACTATCCTTTCTTTAATGGCAACGGAACAAACTTGCTGGTTCTTTTTGCATATTCTTGATATGCTCTGTTGGCCTTATATTTTTGTTCAAGCAGTGGAACCCCGGAGACTTTCAGTATCAATATAGTAATAGTAGTCGGTCCGATTACTCCCCATAAAGACATCGCTGCGCCGAGGCTAATTAGCCATATTCCCCACCACTGCGTCACTTCTCCAAAATAGTTTGGGTGTCTTGAGTATCGCCAGAGTCCGGTCTGCAAGATTGCGCCGTCCTGGTTTTTTGATGAAACAAAGGTTTTAAGCTGGTAGTCGGCTACTGATTCAAACATGAAACCAAAACACCAAACAGCGACGCCGATCAAACTAACCAGGCTAATTTCATCCAGGCCGTTTTTTGATAAAATGATAACTGGCGCAGAAATTAGTATTAGAAGTAGACCTTGTAGAATATATACCTGGAAGAAACTTCTGGCTACATACCATTTACCCCATTCTTTTCGCCACTGGCGGTATCTAAAATCCTCTGGTTTTTTTATGTTTCTAAGTAGAATATGCGTCGACAACCGCACGCCCCATATAGTTATGAGAATTACAACTAGGGACAGTTGTATGCTCGGTCGGTTGTAATACAGCACCCAGCCTAAAACAACAAAACCCATCCCCCAAGCAATGTCGGCTACATCATTTCGTCGGAGTATCTGTCCTATAACAAACCAGGCCAACATATACAGACCGACTATGATTAGTGAAAGCTCAATCACTTAGAGTTCCTACTTCTCATAAATTCTAGAGTAAGTTCGGTTCTCTGCCTTGCATAAGGGCAGTAGGCACAGCTAGCACCGACTGGCGGCATTTCATCTTGCTCTAGACAAGTCTTTAGCTCTTTAATCCTACCGTCTACCCAGTCGCTATTTCCATGATACGGAAAAACGTTGGTTCTAAACTCTACTTTGTTGTAGAATCCCTCGTTAGTAGCAATCCCATTTGCATAAACAAAATAACCAGTATCACTAACTTTAAAGCCAAGTCGTCTAAGTAACCACTGATAGACTTCCATCTGCCTCCGATAAACATCATGCCAGCCGCTAGGGTCAAGATCAGTGATCTCTTTTGTTTTTGCGGTAGCTTTATAGTCTACTACGATAAGTTCCCCGTCTTTATTCACCCAAATATCATCAACAGCGCCAAAAAGTACCAGGTTATTATCTTTATCCTCGTATTGAACGCCGACAAAATTTTCACGCCACTCATCTAGCTTCTCGTGAGAATAAGGTTTGGCATCGACTTTAAACTCTTTTTGCCAAGGATGTTGCTCGTCTTTTTTGCGATAGATGTCAAACTCTGATTTTAGCAGCTGATCAACCGCAGAATTAATTAAAAATGGTGCCGTGTTTGGTCTTTTGATACCTTTTACGGTCTCAAGCCAAAAACAACGCTGACACTCTGTAAAAAGCTCGATTTTGCTTCTAGATATTCTAAAAGGGTTTTTAGTTTTTTTATTATAAACGCCTCGATAGCCAATTTGCCCCATGCAATTAAGTATAGCCTATTTTGTAGCCTAAACATTGCTTTTTAAGCTTAATCTACTATCAACAACTGTCTATAATTGTTATGATTATATGTAATGAGTGATAAGACAACAAAGGTGGTGATTGTTGGTGGTGGCTTTGGTGGTGTGAAAGCTGCTTTAGAGCTTGCTAATAAACCCGGCTTTTCTGTGCAACTGATATCCAACAATAGTCACTTTGAGTATCATGGAGCCCTGTACAGAAGCGCTGTCGGCCACTCTCCTATGGAAGTAATAATTCCGCTAAAAGATATCTTTTCTGGCGCAAAAAATGTTGAGATTATTCTTGATAGCATAGGTTTTATTGATGCAAAAAAGCATTGTCTTGCAAGCCTAACTGGTAGTACATATAGTTACGACAAGGTTATTTTTGCAATGGGCAACAAGGCAAATTACTTTGGGATTAAGGGAGTTGAGTCACATAGCGAGGAGATGCAGGATATTAACTCAACTATCAAGTTAAGACGAAAGCTAGTTGGACTACTTAACAACAACCAAACTAAGCCGGTCAGGATAGCTATCATTGGAGCTGGAGCTTCAGGCGTAGAGCTAGCGGCAGAAATACCAAACTTTGCCAAATTTGTGGCAAAAAAGTCTAATAAAAAACCTAAGCCAGTAAAAGTAATCTTGGTGGACGGAAGCGACCGAGTTTTGCCGATGCTCAAACCGACAGCTTCTAAAAAAGCTGGGAAACGCCTCAAGAGGCTCGGCATCGAGGTTCATCTTAACATTCAAGTAGAGTCCTGTAAGAGTGGTAAGGTCTGTATGAGTGCGGGCAACCTAGGTGCTGATTTAATAATTTGGACGGCAGGCAGTAAACCTTCTGAATTCTACTCCAAAAACCCTGATGTATTTACCCTAGGACGCGGTGGCAGAGTAATTGTGGATGAGTATCTTCGATCGACCCATAGTAGAAACGTTTACGTAATAGGCGACAATGCTGACACTAAATACTCCGGCATGGCTCAAACTGCTTTACACGACGCTAAGTATGTATCGGAATCTTTAATTAATGCAAAACATGGAAAATTGGTAAAAAAATACAAACCTCGTAAACCGATCTATGTCACAACTGTTGGTCCAAAGTGGGCAGTGGCTCAAATTGGCAACAAGGTATTGACCGGCAGAGCAGGTTGGTCAATTAGACGACAGGCTGACCTCGCCATATTCAAGAACTTTCAACCTTACAAAGAGGCTATTAAAACTTGGCGCAAAGCCGACAAAATGACTAAACTTTAACTCTATAAGAGATCATCATTAACTGCCATAAATATATCGGTAATCTTTTCACTGGCGTTAAATTTAAACACAACAACATAACTGTTTGAAGAACGACCGATAACGCGTAAAGTCTCCGGAAAATAAGATGCGTAGTCGCCGGTCTGCCAGTCATCAATCGTTGCTGCGGGCAAATCAAAATCCCACGGATCTGTTGCGCTATTTAGATAATCTAGATCATTAACTGCCTGTACTGGAGTTCTGTCACCGATTCCTTCTGAAGCAGCGATAATAACCTTTACACTATCAGCCATGTAGGATTCTAGTGCTGCAGTATTTTTGGATGATATTGCAGCTTCTACATTTGCTTTAACTGTAGCAGATACTTCTGTAGCCCCAGTAGTCTTATCGCTACTTTTTTTAGCGTTGGTGCTTTTTGCATCTTTTTGTAACTTATCAATTTTGTCCTGTAAATCTGATATCTGAGATTCATAATCATCTCTTACATTTGCTATCTCATTGGTTTGCCAAAAGTAAACACCCAAGATAGCGGCTCCGGCAACAGTTAAAGCCAAAAGCCTAAGATACATTGGCTTAATTTTCTTTGCCTTCTTTACTGGAACAGACACATCTACTACATTGTCGTCACTTTTCATAACATCTCCTAATTAATACTTAAACACTAGCACTTTATAGATAAAATGTGAAGTAATTGATTATGCGAGAATTGTATATTCTACCATCCGCCACCTCCACCGCCACCTCCACCGCCACCGGAGAATCCGCCACCACCCGAGAACCCCGAAGATCCCGAGCTGCTCGGAGCCGTAAAGCTACTAGCCGAAGCCGCGTTGAATCCCGACACCGCATTAGAGAAGACCACAGCGTTAAAGGCAGAATGACCACTGTACCAATCAGGAGATTCACCTTTACCGTACAAGTCGGCAAACTGTTTAGCCCACTCTTTTTCGATACTAAAAAGCATTGCGTAAGGTAAAAGCTTCTCGTAAAGTTTAATCAATTTTTTATTATTAGATGTATCGATTTTTTCAGCAGTTTCCGGACCTTGTAAAAACGCAATCCGATCTTTCTCGGCCATGTTCATATAATCCTTAATGCCAAGCAGGTACTCTTTTGCTTCAACGCCAGAGGCAGTTTTTGCAGGCATCAACTTACCGAATATTAAAACAATTAACCCAGTTGCAATTAAACTTAGGCCAGGTACTAGCAGCCATGGCAGAATAATAAAACTGAATGAAAAACCAATGATTAACATTGATATTCCTGCCGCTTTACTCCCCTTACCCGCAGAGCCGGGGTTTGTCTTAAACAGGCCAAAGTCTACTACATATTTATTGACTGTGGTCTTTATGTTGCTGACTCCAGTATAAAGTTTATTCTTTTTATCATTTAAGTTCACTCTGTCGCCAACCTTTGGCGTAGATGTAAATAACATTTTAATAACTTCAAAATAGGTTGCGCTCAGACCTGAGACATCTTTAATAATCTCTAGCTCATACTGTGTCTCATCCTTTAGAATTTTGTCTTTTTTAATCTCATATAGCTTAAGATATCCACCGATACATAAATCAAGCATCGCAGCCGAAATTGATTTTGTGCCTAGCTTTTCATTAAGAATTACGTCGGCTTGGAGTACGTCCATAAATTTTTGTGGAGCATATTGAGGCACGATAATACCCCTACCCTTGGAATCTTTACCTTCCCGACTCCATTTTCTATACATTATAAAGAATGAAAGTATAGGTGGAGGTACAAACACTATTAAACCTACCAAAATAACTAATGCAACAACCCGTGGGTCAATTTTGTACTTTGTAAAAGTATTTGCCTGAAAGCCCACCACAAAACTCATATTCTCACCAGCAATAAAGCTTCTGGAAGAGCGGATTGTGGTTATTGTCTCAGTCTCATTTTTTACTGTTTCGACCGAACAGTCTTTGCCGTCTTGTCCATAAGATCCAGTAAAACATACAGGCTCTTTACTCTGGGATGATGCCAAATCATTAGGCATGTGGATATTTGCCTCAACCAGACCGAAAGGCTGGCTCCACTGATCTCCATTAACATCCCAGTACCACTCGTCGTGATCAGGATAAAAAGTTATAACGTCTCTCATAGAATAATTAATCTTGAATGTTTGGCTACCGTGAACATATCTATTTGCATCGCCAATTCTAAGGATTTTGTTATCATTTTTTGAGTATGTTGTGTAGTTCCAAGCTGTTCCATCGGGCTTTTTTACAGAATTAATCTGAAGATTTAGGTTGTTTCCTTTGTATTTAGAAGGAATTGCCCTCTCAATGCCGTGGTTCTGGTCATATTCGGGAAACTGAGCGACAATCGTCTCCTCAACTCTCAGCTGTGATACATTCTTTTCATCTTTTGATAAGTAATAGTTAGCTACAAATGAGTCAATTGTAAAATTTTGAACATTCTGCGAGGATGCGCTATGAACGTTTGATAGGCTAAATATTACTACCAGAAACAACAGTAATCTTTTCATATCACTATATTATCACTATGTTAAAAATTTAATGATAAATATTGTAACTAACTATTTATGGGACAGATCTCGCTTTGTAAATACCACGTAACCCAGAACTACAAACAATAGTGATATAGAAACAAGTATTAAAAAGTCTTTAAACTCAACGCCATTATCTAATATGCTTGGCTTATTAAAGTATTCGTAGGGAGAGAACCGATTGACTGATCTTAAAATCTTTACTGAGGGAACCAAGTTGGTTATTAAATAACTAACAAAAGCCAAAGTCCCTGCTAGTGCACCGGCTAATCCCCTTTTGCCTGTTACGGAGCCGATACAAAATCCAATAGCACTGAAAACAAAAGTCACTACAAAAAGCATAAAACATGCAGTGGCAAGCTTTACCAAATCAACAGATTCAGAGACTATCAATGCTCCAATCCAGGTACCAAAAAATATAGAGGAGTTAACAATAAATAGCAGTATGCTTGCTCCAGCCAACTTCTCAAAATATACTTTTGTTCGACTTACTGGGTTTGCTAAAAGTGTCTGTAATGTTCCTTCGTTTTCATCGCCCGCGATCACACCTGTAAATAAAATAATTCCATACACAATTGTCATAAATACCATCTGAGCCAACACTTGAATATCAATGAAGCCATTAACACGCTGATAAGTTTGAGCATTGCCCAAGATCCCCTTCATAGATTCAGGTACTTCATTCAATGCTTTGCCAAGTGTGTCCCTAAGCGTCGGGAACAGCAACATAATAACTACTGTCGTTAAAAATAACCCGGCGAACCAGGCAAACATACTCCAGCGTTTTTCAAATACAGTCTTTAGCGTAATAGATCTAAGCATCTTTAGACTCCTTTTGATAGTATCCCATAAATACCTCCTCTAAATCGGCTTCCGTGATGGTTAGATCCTGCATTGGTTGACCAGATAGAAACTTAAGCAATTGACCAATGTTGCCACTATATGTAAAACTTGCCACGCCAGCATTTTGCACCAAACTTTTTACGCCTGGTAATTTATCAAAATCTACTAATATCTTATCTTTAGCAGTTACCTGAACTTTTTTTGGAGCTGACCTAAATAGATCTTTCAGTGGCATGTTAGCTATGAGTTTACCCTCTTTGATAAAAGCAACTTTGTCACAAATCTCCTGGATCTCACTCAGAACATGTGACGATACAAAAGCAGTCCGCCCGGCCTTTTTGTGCTCGTGGATTATGGAGTTGAACTCAGCCTGAACTAGTGGATCCAGCCCGCTTGTTGGTTCATCTAAAATCAGAAGTTCCGGCTTATTCATAAGAGCCGAAATCAAGCCTATCTTCTGTTGGTTTCCGCGAGACAAGGTTTTAATTTTTCTCGTTAAGTCACATTTAAGTCTCTCTGAGAGTTCGCCTATGTATTTTTTATCAAATGATCCCCTAAGGTTTGAGAAGTACTCTAGTTCTTGCCATCCAGTTAGAGAACCGTCCAGTGCCATATCACCTGCTAAATAGCCGATTCTAGCTCGGTTTTGAGTATCAAATCTTTGATTGTCTCTGCCAAAAAGTGATATTTTGCCTGAAGTTGGCTTGAGTAGTCCCATCATCATACTAATAGTCGTGGTTTTTCCGGCACCATTTGGCCCTAAAAAACCAAAAATACTGCCCTGCTCAACCCTAATAGTTAGATTTTCAACACCACGGAACTGTCCGTATTGTTTAGTTAATTTCTGCAAATTTACAATCGTTTGTTTGCGAGTAGCCATATAAATACACTACCACTTTTTTACTATAACTTTAAGTCTGGCCTCAGAACATCGCTCCTTATATTCAGAAGATTATTACTGTCTATAGTTGTCAGACTATTTACACTATCAGCTTGAACAATATCTGTTGCGGCCACATCGGCGGGTTTTATTGCCAGTGAGGGTGTATCAGATATCTTTTTGTTTAAAGATTCAGCCAATTTACCAGATTGGTTGGCTTTAGAAATTGCGGGGGTAGCTTTAGCTACTAATTCAGGCTTTGTATTAACCTGACTTTGGCCATCATTTGTCCCTATTACAAAAACATCCTTAAATGTAGCGCTTGCATTATTGAGAGAATAAAGTAGTTTGCCACTATTGTCATATGAGCTATTATTACCAGGAAATATGGGTTCGTTTTGTGCATGAAGTAGTCTTACAACAATAAAGCCAAGTATTGTGAATACTAAAAATACATTGATAGATATATCTTTTATATCTTCGAATAATGACACAGTCTTCATTTGGCACCCTCCCAATAAAGTCTTCTGAGATCACTCTAACTCATACAAAAGATAAATCTGTAATATTTTTCACAAAGTTAACTTATCACCCTGTTTAGGAGTTCTTTAGCCTTTTTCTCTTATTTGGATCTAGTTCGCGTTTTCTTAGTCTTAGATTTTTTGGAGTAACCTCAAGAAGCTCATCGTTCTCTATAAAGTCTAAACATTCCTCAAGACTGAGTTCAATATGTGGCGTTAGATGAACAATCCCATCAGAGCTTGAGCTTCTAATATTTGTCAGGTGCTTCTCTTTAACAATATTTATCTCAAGATCATCGCTGCGATTATTTAGTCCAATAACTTGCCCTGCGTAAACCTTGGCGCCTGGTCCAACATAGCAAAATCCGCGCTCCTGGGCATTCTCCAAGCTGTACGGCGTAGCCACCCCAGTTTCAAACGCTATAAGTACCCCGTTCCTCAATTGATTTAGTGCAGGACCGAGTGGTTGGTAGCCAGTTGTTAGGCTGTTCATAATGACCGTACCTTTGGTATTTGTAATTAGTACGTTTCTAAGCCCTAGCAATGCCCTGGTTGGAAGTTCGTAAATGAGTTTTGTAGCGCCTTGCGAGGTTACAAACTGCTCTTTTAGAGTTGCGCGCCTTTTGCCAAGCTCCATCTGTACCGCTCCGGCATGTTCGGCCGGTACTTCAATAATAAGTTCCTCGAGTGGCTCCATGGTTTGACCATCCTTCTCAATGGTAACTACTTGTGGCCGTCCCACCTCAAATTCATATCCTTCGCGACGCATAGTCTCGATTAATACAGATAGGTGAAGTTCGCCACGGCCCGAGACGAGATATCCAATGCCATTCTCTTGGACTCTAAGACCAATGTTAATTTCTAACTCTTTTTGCAGACGATCACCGATTTGGCGACCTGTTGTAAACTCACCCTCCGTACCCTTAAATGGGCTGGTATTAGGGCCAAGATATATCTGGAGTGTTGGCGCCTCTACCTCCAGTATTGGTAGAGCCTCAGGATTATTAATATCAGCAACTGTTTCGCCGATTTGGACATCTTTTAATCCAGTGATTTGAATAATATCTCCAGCGACTCCCGATTCTACCTCAAACTTTGATATTCCTCGACTCATAAATAGTAGCTCAGCTTTAGCTTTAACAATTGAGCCGTCTTTTTTACAAACATTAATTGGATCACCAGTCTTTACGCTACCTCGATTGATTCGTCCGATTGCATATTTGCCTTTAAAACTATCATAAGATAAAGCAGTTACGAGCATCTGAAATGGCTTGTCTGCTTCAACATTCGGAGCTGGTACTTCATTTATAATTGCATCAAATATATCCTCTAGGTCACCGTCAGCTTCAGCATTATCGGGTGCAGACTTCCATGCCTTACCTTCACGTCCAATTGCATAATAAATCGGATAATGTAGTTGATCCTCGTGAACAGCAAGCTCTAAAAACAGATCAGCCAGTTCATCCTCGACTTCTTTGAGTCTACTGCCCGGCTTATCTATCTTATTGATAACAACAATCGGCTTTAGCTCGTTTGCTAGTGCTTTGGTAAGTACAAACTTGGTCTGAGGCATCGGGCCTTCCTGGGCATCAACAATTAATATACATCCGTCAGCCATATTAAGTGTTCTTTCAACTTCACCTGAGAAGTCAGCGTGTCCAGGCGTATCAATTATATTAATTCGATAATCATTATGCTGAACCGCAGTAATCTTTGCCGTAATAGTAATGCCACGCTCTCGCTCCTGATCACCACTATCCATAATTAGCTCTTGACTCATCTCAGCCTGATTGTCTCTGAATGTTTGAGATTGCTTTAATAGACCGTCGACAAGCGTGGTTTTACCGTGGTCAACATGAGCAATAATTGCAATGTTTCTAATCTTTGTCGGGTCTTGTGTCATAAAAAAATGCGCCCTACGCGCCTACTAATTACATTGCATAAATTATAGCACATCCAATCTGTTTTTACCAGTATTTAGATCTGCCCCATGTTGGCGGAATACTATAACTAATGACTTCGTCGACGTTGATAGGCAGTTACTGCTAAGCCTGAGGTTAGAAGTAGTAATGAAAGTAAGATTATTGGATTGATGTTCTGGCCAGTGTCGGCTAGAGAGTTGGGCGAAGATGAACTTGTTCCACTGGCTACCAGAGTAGCCTGGACGTTTTCAGCAAACTCGCTAGTGTGCCCGAAGCCATCGTCACTAGCGTCAGTCATTGTTGCTGTAGCAGTAATGTATTTGGAGCCGCTTACGCCGCTAGGTAAGGCAATGGTTGTACTTCGATTAGTTACATCACCAGCTACTGTCTCGCTGCCAAGGTAGGTTTGGCCTTGGCCATGCCCAGAGGGGTCGGCTCCGTCGTTAGCAAAGAACTCTACGCGGTAGCCAGTAGCTCCAGGCTCGGCATCGTTAATGTCTAAGTCATAAGTAATAGTTGCTTGGCCGTTTGATGATGTGATTGAGGTAATAACCGGGAAGTTCATGAGTACGTTTGATGTTACATCTGGATCAGCAGCGTCGTTGGCGGTGACGCCAGCGTCTGACCAATTTGCAAAATCATCAGTGTTACCCAATAAGTCAATACCGAGTGTACTGATACTACCCCCACTGTTACTATGGATACTATTGCCTATGATTGAATTGTTTAATGCCAGAAATGAGCCAAATAAGTCACCAACCATTACTCCAGCTCCATTACCTGCCACTATATTGCCTTCGCCGCTGTTTGCGCCCCCAATAAGATTGTTTTGAGAATCACCAACAAAAATTATCGCGCTTACGCTATTACCAAAACCAGTTTGAACTGAGCCATTTGCGTTTGTGCCAAGATAGTTACCCTGTACTTTCATTCCGGTAGACTGATAGAAAACAAAGCCACTAGGTGATCCAGAAACTACGTTTCTATCATAAACAGTTGAGCCACCGATTGTGAAATTACTGCTCCCGGAAATCGCAATATTACCACCAGATGGATTACCGTCATTTGGCAATATGCCTACACCGTTAGCATCTAGACCAAAGTAGTTGCCTTGAATAAGTAGGTTTGAACCGCCAGATATAGATCTGAGCCCAGAGCCAGAATTGCCTGACAGTATATTGCGAGCGCTCGCTGTTGTACCCCCAACTAAATTGCCCGTGCCAGACGATTGATATTCAATCCCATCCAAGACATTACCTAGGTCCGCCAAACCGTTAGGATCCGTTCCGATATAGTTACCACTAATAACAATATTACTATTGTTACCGCTTTCTAAACGGATACCAGAATACTCAAATCTATTAATCACTAACCCTCTGATAGTTACATCACTAGAATCAATAAAAAGTCCATTTGAACTCCCACCCGCATTTGTTCCATCAATTTCAATTGTCAGTGTGCCATTGAAAGGATTGGGCGAAACTGCAGTGTTTACTGCTGAACCAGGTTGAGAGTAGCCATCTATGGTTACGCTTTGAGTAATTGTGTCATAGGCACTAGCTGGCGTAAGGGTATGTACTCCAGTGCCAGCTATGTTGAAGTTTATTGTGTCTGCTCCAGCTAGTACGTTGGCTTCTTCTATCGCGGCTCGTAGGGTGCAGACTGCTCCGGCTGTAGCACAAGAGCCATCGCCGGCGCTTGCATCAGAAGTATCTGCAGTAGAGTTAACTGTCAGTGTGGCGGCATAGACTTTTTTTGATGATAAAACAAAGAAACTCAAGAAGAATAAAACAGATATTATAAAAAGAGGTACTTTTTTACTTTTTAGCTGATACATTCGAAATACTTCTTTGTTTGTTAATTGTATAGACAACTATCGCAAATCCAGAGCTTAATAGAGTCGCAGCTAGTATTTCAACTCTATTGGTGTTTTGCCCAGTATTTGCTAAAGAGCTGGATGAAAGAGTAAAGTTAACAGTGGTCGTAGAAGAGTCTAATGGAGCAAACCATCCTACCGATGGAGCAACTGCTACAGAGATTGATTCAGTTACTGAGTTTGTATCCAGATTTATAACTGAAATTGAGCTACCGCTGAACCCGCCCGCGCCATCAGCATTTGTGACATAGGCTTTAGTGTCGTCAGGAGAAATTGTTACACCTATTGGTCCACTGCCAACTGGAGCAATCTGACTGATCGCATTAGTAGCAGTATCAAGGACATCTAATTGGTTACTAGTAATATTAGGTATGTAGAGTTTACTACCGATGCTATTCATTCTGAGTGAGTATCCGACAGCCCCCGATGGCATATTAATTGTATCTACGGTTGTTCCGGTGGCAGGATCTATCTCATAGATTACCGTACCTCCGCACTGGGCTGCGTAAAGTTTTGATCCGTCAGGAGTGAAGTATAGGCATGTCCCAGAACCAAGCAGTGTGTGAGTATCAGTTACCGTATCCGAAAGTGAATTTATTACAGAAATTGTATCGTCACAAGCGTTAGCTACCCACACTTCATCAGTAGTAGGCCTGTATGCAGCAGTATTAGCACAATTTCCCACCGCTATACCAGAGCCAATTTCGGCGTTGGTAGAAGTATTGTACACATGGACAATATCATTTGAGTTATCAGAATCAGGTATATAAACTTTTGAATAATCCTGATTATACGCAGGGACATTTGGGTTTGGGCTTGTCCCTGCCATTAGAAAACTAGATACTATACCATTTGTAAGATCTATCGTGTAAACATAAGGTGACCCTAGTGGTCCCGCTGCACCATACGCCTTAGTAAAATCGCCATTAGGAACCCAAAATAACGGTGTACCATTTGAGAATAATGAGAATGTACCTTCGGGCTGGTTATTGATTGGGTTAATCTTTGTCATCACAGAATCTGTTAATGATCCGGCATTCATGCTATTAACGTATAGTTGTTGATAACTTGCCGTCGCTTCAATGGTCTTCGTCCCTGCACTTTGTCCTGTTACATTAACACTCCAGTTACCAGACCCATCTGAAGTAGTTACACCGACGGTTGTACCGTTAACTTTGACAGTAATGTTTCTAACCGGAGATGCGGTTCCAGTGACAGTAAATGCGCTACTGGTTGTACTTGATCCGCTAGTTGGTGAAGTTATAGATATTGTCGTTGCTGCATTCGCCGACGATGGGACTAAGGCCAGAGATATTGAAAAGACTAGCAATAGTGCCGGTACGGCGTACTTGAATCTTTTTATTGCCATGTTTAATTTATTAGACATTATATTTCTTTCTGCGTTTATTGAAAGTATATGTAGATACTGCTAAGCCTGTAGTTAGTAGTATGGTAGCAAGTATTGTTATTGGTGTGGTGTTCTGGCCGGTGTCGGCTAGGGATGCGGTGGTTTGGGCTAGTCCTGTTGGGTCGTGGATGTTGCCGTCTGTTGTGTTGTCTAGGTCTAGTTCTCCACCATCTGTAACTTGGTAGGTGGCGACTTTATTTGGTTGGCCTCCTATGGTTTGTTGGGATATTGAGGCTTGGTCTATGGTGGTGTAGGTTTGGTTATTTGGATTGTATTTACGGACTGTGAAGTTTCCGGATGCTCCGTAGTAGTACTGGGTTACTGTGGCCGTAAAGCCTGGGGTGCCACAGTCTAGAGTGAAGTCCATGAGACCATTGGGGTAGCTGAAGTCTGTGTCTTGGGCAGTGTTAGCGGATTCAGTGACTGTTGAGACGTTGGTGATGGAGCATTCATTGCTGACTTGAAGAACGGCGTACTGGCCGGTGACTGGGTCGATGAAGCTTGCTACGTTGGATTGTTCACTATCCTGGGAGCCGTCGTTGTTGGCGTCGCCATTGTTTGGGGCGGCGTTTTCTACTGAGTCGAAGATGTTGTCTTGATCACCGGATCCTGATTCTGGGGCGGCGCCCCAGGCTTGAGTTGTAGCACCAATAAATTCATCTTCATCTGAGGTATTAGTAAGATTTGTTAGACCTGTTCCGTCAGCATTTATTAGAAAAATATCCATTCTACCACCATCAACTTGCTCTGGGTATACAAGCTTAGTGCTGTCCGGCGACCAACCAAACCCGTTTAACGCTGCTTCACTACCATTAAACTCATCAAGTATCTGGACTTGATTACTCCCGTCGGTATTCATTATGTAAACATCATATGTTGCATTGGTATCACCCTCTATCGCATATAACAACTTAGTTCTATCGGGAGATATTATTATTAATTGCGGTGATCCTGCTGGGAAGGGCTCTAGTTCAGTTTGGTTAGAGCCATCGGTACCAACTGAGTAAAGAGAATATTGTGAACCGTCTGTTGAGCCAATGAAGTAGATGGTGTTGCCATCTGCAGAAAAGCTTGGGGCTGCCCCGAAAGCTAAAGTAGTTAATACTGTGCTGTTAGTTCCATCTAGGTCAGAAATCTGGATCTTTATATCATCACCATCCGCAATTGCGTAGGCAATTTTAGTGCTATCTGGAGAAAAATCATATACGAAGTTTAAATTACCCCCTAGTGGTGGAGCATATCCAGAATTCTGCAAAGAAGATCCATCGAGATCCATATTATATAAGTCAAATGTTTCGGTGTTAAAATAAGAAATTTTTGTGTTATTTGGTAACCAGTCATAGTAAAGTCCGTCACTACCAGTATCATTAACTCCTGAGCCGTCGGGATTCATAGTGCGTATATCGTATGAGTCATTGATATGTGTATATACAATCTTGCTGCCATCTGGTGCGAAACTTGGATAAATATTAGTCTCTTCTTCAGGAGTTAATTGCGTTTTGCCAGAACCATCGGCATTCATCACCCATACACTGCCATTTCCTGTAGTAACCATATACGTGATCTTGCCGTTGGTGACTGCAAAAGCCTTTGGTGAAGGAATGACGAATAAACATAAAACAACTAGCACCGCTAGTAGATATGGTATATATTTTCTCCGTAAATATTTGATATTTATTACCCTCAAGCTTATATCTGTATCTATTATAGCCCCCCCCTGTAAATAATCAAGCTGTCACCCAAGTAGTTACATAGTGCACATTCTGATAGTCTTTATGTTTAAATGATAAGTATGTTTGCAGGTCTTTTAATCTTTATCAGTTCTTTATTTGGAGAGTTGTCTGAATCTGTAGGCAAAAAGCAGGTTCAGAAAAAGACTGAGGATATCTACGCGCTAGGATTTCTAAATTCCTTCTGGGTATCGATTTTCTTTCTGATTACAATCATATTTGGGGCTGATTTTAGATTCAATTTTGCCTCACTGCCGACCTTTTTACCCAGACTATTTCTAGAGATTATTCTCGCGCACATAATGGTGCTGGGTATTATCAAGGCAGAACGTAGCTCATTCGCCTATTTACGTCTGATAACCATACCACTTGTTCTAATTATCGAGATCGCTCTTGGCAATTCGATAAGTTCATATCAAATTTTAGGTGTTATCTTAATGTTTGCCGGATTATTTCTGTTGTTGTTTCGTAACACAAAATCTAGAACAGGTTTTTGGCCTGTCGCCATTGGTGCTGTAATCGCGGCAATTACACTATCTTTGTTTAAATACAATATTACGCACTTCAACAGCGTGGCAGCAGAGCAATTTATTATTACATCTGCAATCGTAATGTACTTTTGTATAGCATCAAAGCTAAAGTCTAAACCTATTAATTTAGGCTTACTTATTAAACCCAAAACCGGCGTACAAGCAATTTCGTCCGGCTTGGAGACCATGCTCGTCAGTTTTGCTTTTTATTTTGCTCCTACGTCAATAATCACAGTTTTAAAGAGAACAACCGCAATGTTTTGGTCACTGATTTTTGGCCACAAATACTTTAAGGAGAAGGGTTTGTTGGTGAAAGTGATATCTGGAGCGCTAATTGCAATTGGTTTAATATGTATTTTTAATAACCTAAATTAACCGTTCAACTACAACTTTATAGCTATTCTATAAGATATAGTTATGCGTTTGTTGGGGTTGTGTCAATTTTGATGACTTCTTTTGAGGTTTGCTTGCCGTCGTTATCAAGATTGTATACTAGAATTTCTCCCAGAATCATCTCAGTATTTGAGATTTCAGCATCACTGATTGACTCAATATACTTCATAAGTGACCTAATGGAATTGCCGTGTGCCACAACCAGTATATTTTTACCACTTAAAACCTTCGGAACAATCTCAGACTGATAGAAAGGGACTGCCCGATCGTAAACATCTTTTAGAGTTTCGCCCCCTTCAACTGTCTCGTTCCATCCCCGTCGAATATTCTCAAATGCTTCTTCACCAACTTCTTTTTGAACTTCCCATTTGTTTTTACCTGTGTAAACGCCGTAATCCCGCTCGTTTATGGCGGAGCTTCTAGCAAAATCTACCGATGTATTTCCGCTAGCGTCGAGAATACCTTCGAGAGTCTCGAGGGCTCTGACCTGCTGTGAGCAATACGCAAAATCAAGCTTCACACCTTTTAGTGCTTCGCCAAGTTGAGCTGCTTGCTTAAAGCCTTTTGGTGACAAGTGGACGTCTGTCGAACCGGTCCAAACACCTTTTGCATTCCACTCCGACTCCCCGTGCCTGGCGATATAAAGTGTACCCGACATTCCTAACTTACCTCGTTTTGAACGCTTCCAGACAGATAGGCCTCTATGTTCTCTCTAGTAGTAGTATTAATCCGTCTGATTGCCTCGCCGGTATTATATGCATTATGCGCAGTAACAATAGCGCTCGGCATCTTAACTAGTACGTTATTTGCAACCGCTTCTTGAAGAAGCTCTTTGGATGCTCTGCCTTTTTTAAGTAACAACTCCTCCTCATTTAAATCTACCAGGTTCTCTCCTTCCAGAACGTCGATTCCGGCTCCGGCTAGATGACCAGACTGAAGTGAATCAATCAGATCTGTAGTAACCATCAACTCACCTCTTGCAGTATTGATAAATATCGAACCTTGCTTCATCTGAGTAAACATTTCAGAATCAAACATATGCCTGTTGTCATCCGTTAACGGGGCATGAAGTGTTACAAAATCAGATAACTTTAAAAGCTCTTCTATCTCGACTAATGATAGGTTAAGGTCGCCTAGGTTATCAGCTTTAGCAAACGGGTCAAAAGCGACGACTTTCATCCCGAAGGCTTCAGCAAACTTTGCCACGTTTTTGCCAATTCTGCCTAGTCCAACAATCCCGATTGTTTTACCAAATAGATCATGGCCATGTACTAGACTTGAGTCTATAGTCCCCTGTATCGTTTGCTGGACACTAGGGAGTATCTTTCTAGATAGAGCAAGCATTAAGGCAAAAGTATACTCAGCGACTGTTCTCTCGCCGTATGTCGGAACATTTACAATTGATATATTTTTAGACTTGCAAGCAGCTAGATCAATATTATTAAATCCAGTTGATCGACAAGCGATTAGTTTTAGATTATCCATTTTATCAATTAACTGTTTGGTAACTGTGCTCGACACAAACACACTAATGATATCGGCGTCGGTAATTGTATTTTCTTCACTGATGCATTCTTTTATCAAAACAACTTCGTTTTGTTCCTTAAGAGAATCAAACACTTTATTTTCTGTTTCTGTTACGTCGTAAAAAACAATTTTTGTCATAGTATTATTATGCCACAAGCTTGAATACTTCACCATTTAAGAATGCTACAATAAACATATGCAGATTAAAAATATTATCCCCAGACAAATTTTAGATAGCCGTGGTAATCCCACTATAGAAGTTGACTTAACTTTTAAAGATGGTAGTTTTGGCCGAGCCAGCGTTCCTTCGGGTGCATCAACAGGTAGTCGCGAAGCCGTTGAACTACGTGATGGTGGTCTAGATTTTCATGGACAAGCTGTTCAAAAAGCAATCACCCATATCTACTCAGTAGTTTTGCCTAGTTTAGCAAATCATAAATTCGAATCATTGAAAGAGTTTGATGAACACCTAATCAAACTCGATGGTACTAAAAATAAATCACTTCTCGGAGCCAATGCTATCTTAGCACTATCGATTGCCTTTGCTAAAGCTGAAGCAGGGTCAACTCCACTTTATGAGTATTTTGCAAAACAAGACGACCGTTCAGATAGATTTAGTCTACCAACTCCAATGTTTAATGTAATAAATGGCGGTAAACACGCCGAGAAATCTGCCGACATTCAAGAATTTATGATTGTACCGACTGGACTTGATACATTTAGTAAAAAACTCCAAGCTGGATCTGAGATCTTCCATACATTAAAAAAGATAATCTCTACTCGTGGCTTTGCCACAACAGTCGGTGACGAAGGTGGCTTCGCCCTACCGCCTCATCAAAGCAACACCGATGCGATTGAGTTAATTATCGAGGCTACTGAGGAAGCTGGTTATAAAGCTGGCGCTGAGGTAAAGATTTCACTCGACGTTGCAGCCAGTGAGCTTTTTGATGATGAATCTTACAACTTTAAATCAGAATCTAAAAAATTCACCAGCGACGAATTAATCGATTACTACAGCTCGGTTATAAAGAAGTATCCAATTCTTTCGATCGAGGACGGTCTAGACGAGAATGACTGGTCTAGCTGGTCGCATATGCAAAGCTTGATTGGTGATAAAGTACTCCTTGTTGGTGATGACCTACTAGTTACAAATACTAAATACATCCAAAAAGCGATCGACGAGAAAGCTTGCAACGCAGTCCTAATTAAACCAAACCAAATTGGTACTCTAACTGAGACAATTGAAGCTGTTCAACTAGCACATTCTAACGACCTAACCACTATCATGTCCCATAGATCTGGAGAAACCGAGGACACTACAATTGCAGACCTTGCCGTCGGTTTAGGATGCAAATACATAAAAAGTGGATCCCTCAGTCGAAGCGAGCGTCTCGCAAAATACAATCAACTTCTCAGGATTGAGGAGTTACTCAAAAAGTCTTAATAATAGTTCTGCTAATCAGCTACTTGGTTCTAAAAAAATCAACAAAATGCAGCATACCCATTACGATAGCGCCAACTACCGTAGCTGTGATTAAGCCACTACCGAGAACTTCAGCTGCATCGCTGTTTAGCTCAAATACCATTGTAACGATCCACAATAAGCCATAAAGGACTGCTGCTGATACTGTAAATTTTTTTGCAGTATTGCTAATCAGTACTAGTTCGCTTTGTTTCTTCTTCTTGGCCATATCAAACCTTTCGTTACTTGTTATGCTTATATGCTAACATAAATTACACTCTTTAAA
Source organism: Candidatus Nomurabacteria bacterium (assembly GCA_020631895.1). Classification (GTDB taxonomy): domain Bacteria; phylum Patescibacteriota; class Saccharimonadia; order Saccharimonadales; family UBA7683; genus JACKGR01. Next base: position 8,560 of record JACKGR010000001.1, on the reverse strand, counting down.
ACTAATATTATATTAGTTTGAGAATATCCCACCCCTGTGATATGATTATTACATTGCAAATAAGAAAGTGAGATAAGATTAATGGCAAAGCACAAAAATTGGCATGGTGCCGCTAGAAAAAGACTGTTAAAAAAGAAGCTCAAGGCTCAAAAAAAGTAAGACTTTTGTCAGGTATTAACTATGGCTAAAAACGACATTGTCATTCAAACTAAAAACCTAAAAAAGTCATTTGGCACCAACCACGTTCTGCGTGGAATTAATCTTTCCGTACCTAGAGGCACAATGCTAGCCCTTCTCGGCCCAAACGGTGCTGGTAAAACGACAACTGTCAGAATACTAAGCACTTTACTAAAACCTGATAGCGGAGACGTAAAGGTGGAGGGATATAGCGTCACGACTAATCCTGACAAAGTTAGATCCGTAATTGGTCTGACTGGCCAATCTGCTGCCGTAGATGAGCTTTTAACCGGGCGTGAGAATCTAATTATGATGGGTCGACTATATAGACTTAACTCAAAAAGCGCCAAAGCTAGATCCGAGGAGCTACTAAATGAGTTTGACCTTGTGAAGGCCGCCAGCCGTCCAGTTAAAACCTACTCTGGTGGTATGCGTCGTAGACTTGATCTTGCAGTCAGCCTGATCGCAACTCCCCCAGTTATTTTTCTAGACGAGCCAACAACCGGATTAGATCCGCGTTCTCGTCTTGTAATGTGGGATATTATCAGAAAACTGATGGACAGAGGTACAACAATTCTCCTAACCACACAGTATCTTGAAGAAGCCGACCAACTTGCCGATAACATTGTCCTCATTGACGGCGGAAAAGTAATCGCCGAGGGCAGTGCAAAGCAATTAAAGAGCAAGCTAGGCAAAGATAGACTCGTCTTCAGCTTTAAAAACCTGAGCACATTAAATAGCGCCAAAACTACACTAGGCAGTAAAGTTCAAACCACTGATGAAGAAAATCTCAGTGTAACCCTACTAGCTAAAGGCGACGGCTCTGATGTTGGCGAGGCACTTAAAGTACTTAAAGATAAAAAAGTGCCTATCGCATCTATGGATATTCACAAGCCAACACTAGATGATGTATTCCTATCCCTGACTGATAAAACTAAAAAAACGAGGAGCAAATAACATGGCTGTAGAACTTGTATTTGAGAACCGATCTAAAGTTGGTGCTATGATCCAGGACTCCCTACTGATGATTAAGAGAAGTAGCACACACATTATCAGAAACACTGATCAACTTCTCGGCGCATTCTTCCAACCAATCATGTTTTTAGTGCTGTTTGCATCTGTTTTTGGTGGATCAATCGAGAAGGCTCTACCTGGCGGAGTAAGTTATATCAACTTTTTGATGGCCGGCATTATCGTTCAAACAGTCGCCTTTGGATCAACAACCACCGCTATTGCTGTTAGCACCGATCTTAAAAAAGGTATCGTTGACAGGTTCAAAAGCCTACCTATGTCCAATCTTGCCGTTTTAAACGGTCATGTTATCTCTGATATCTTCAGAAACGCTATTTCTACAACCGTAATGATAGTGTCCGGTTTTGTAATTGGCTTTCGACCTCAGGCAGATCTGATAGGATGGTTACAAATTATTGGCATACTGCTTCTATTCACCTTTGCATTCTCATGGCTCTCAGCAATCATCGGCGTACTAGCTAAAAGTGTCGAGGCAGTTCAGTGGCTAACTTTTGTCATCATCTTCCCGCTAACATTTGCATCTAGCGCCTTCACACCTACTGCAGGAATGGGCAAATATTTAAAAGCTTTTGCCGAGAACCAACCAATAACTCAGGTCGTTGAATCAATCCGAGCCTTAATTCTAGGTACACCAATAGGAACTTACGGCTGGAAGGCAGTCGCCTGGAGTATCGGCACACTATTAGTCGCGATTCCACTTGCCTCCTACCTCTTCAAAACCAAAACCTCCAACTAGAATCGGTACTTTATTATAATCAGTGGATTATACTTATTAATGTGAGCAAGAGTATATCAATTATTGGCTCAGGAATAAACGGATTACTAACAGCTTTTTATATTTCTAACTCCGACCCTGAAATTTCAATAACTATCTACGAGGCAGACTCTCACCCGGCTAACGAAAGCGGTCAAAAAGGGACGACTCTCGGTTCTAAAGACGCTCGACACATCACAGGATCAGAAAGTATCTGTTTTGAGAGCTCAGTTCATCATCAGGCGCTCCGAAATTACCCCAGCAGTATTCAGCCCGGCTGGTTACTTAAAGACGAGTCAAAACTAAGTTCAAATGAACTAATGTGGAGAGACAAGTTTGAGAAGTTATATACTCACAATAAAGGAGTCACTGAGTTAGACTACGCCCACGCAGAATTAAACTACAAAGGGTTAAAAGCTTGGCATGATTTAGCTAGTAAATATCCAAAGATAGAAAGACATTTTTTGACTCAAGACGTAGTTAGAGTATATTTTGAAAGCCGGAGCTCACTCCTTGATGATTTTAAAATGGAGTGTGACTTTAGTGACAGATATTATCCTATCCAAAAAGTAATCCAGTCAGATGGCTTAGATATACTAAACACCTACAAAAGTCACCTACTTGTACCAGGAATGAGCGTTCAAATAAAATCACTGGCGCTTGAACTTATTGATATCCTTGAACGTAGCCCCAAAGTCAATTTTCATTGGAACACGGTTATCGAGGACTCTACGAGATTAGATACAGATGCGATCATTTGGACGGCCGGAGCTACCCATCAACAACCTCTTGAGTATAAAGAAATGTACATACAGGGTATTGTCGGTTGCTGGGCAACTGTTAAAAACCCTGGGTTCACTAAGCCATTTAAGATCGCGGCGCCCATACCTTCAGCGTATATGAATCTAACACCTGATGGCGATACACTTCACATTTCTGGAGGATTCGGTTGGGTCGGGGCCACTACGGATAAATCAGAAGTAGAGCAATTAGCAAAACCCGTAGCTCGACACTTAATTGAGCAAATCCACAAATTTTTAGATATTGACGTAAGCATAGAAGAAATTGAGTACTGTATACGACCTTCAACGCCAAGCGGTTTACCTCTGATGAAAACAGTGGTAAAAGATAGCAAAAAACACATCTATATTAGTGGCTCCTCAAAAAGTGGCACAACTCACGCTCCGATCTTATCTGAGTACGTTTTAGATCAATTTTAGTAAAAATTCCAGATTATGGCTTCAACTTCTGAGCAATTTGTTCGTAACAAGTGACGCAAAGATGTGATTTTACTACTGTACTATCTTCAGACGGCGGGCTTAAAAGAATTCCACCAAACTCAGTCAGTTCATTTCCGCACATATCGCATTTAGGTTTTATGGCCACACTAGCGACCTTCAGCCTGAGCAGGAGTCATAGTCTTTTTGATACAACCTGCCGGATTTTGTGAGGCAACATCGTATAGATTCATGCCAGATACGGTATTCCAACTTTGTTCCATAGCAGCAATCTGTTCAATCAAATTGTCTTTTACATCTTTAGAGAGCAGGGTCGATGGGCAAACGTGAGTTGTTACACCGGCTTCATCTTTATTGATCTGAAACTCAAACCTAAGTGAGCCGTTACCTTGAACTGCCGGCTCGCCAATAACGTTGCCTGCTTTAACTTTCTGTCCCTTTTTAACCGCAACATTAGCTATGTGATCATATCCAATTGTCCAAACAGACCCACCGGTTGGCTGAATAAACACCTCGGAGTCGCCAGTCTCAGATTGCTTTTTAATAAAACCTACCTCTCCGTCTATTGCAGAAATTACTTTTGTCCCTGGCTTTAATGAAGAAAATTCAAAATTAGGATTAAGCCTAGAATCTGTTTTTCCTCCTAGTTTATCGCCGAATGGATAAAAACCTTTTAGCCCCATACTGTCGTACTCTCGGAGCACATCATTGGTTACTAAAACGCTATCCATGCTCACTATGCCAAGATTCTGAAGTTCAATAGTTGAATCGTTCTTTACATTCGAGGTCTGACCAATAGTACTGCTTTTCTCTTCTGACTTGTTATTCTGTATGTTTTTATAAGTAAAAAAACCAATAGCCCCAACTGCCACCACTACAATTAATAGTACAAATAACGAGTGTGCAAAACCTTTTTGATTGTATTTTATCTTCATATATATAGTATATCTAAGCATAAGCGTAAATCAAATTTTCTTCGATTTGCACTTATTACTTATAGTACTAGTAAGTTAAGGCTATTTACATCGACTTGGCGAAGCGAATCTACTACCATATTTAACTGCCTGGATTCTTCATCTTCTGTGAAAGCTTGGAGTTTTATTGATATCAAAGTACCATCTTTAATCAAGAAGATTTTGCCGGTCGACACCCCTGAATCTTTAAAACTATAGACTTTGGTGCCGCCTTTTGAAGTTGAAGTCTGGCATGGTTCAGCATCTTTAATATCGGTGTCACTTATATCCTGTCGGCTACAAAAATAATCGCCGTCGCCCGAAAGACTACTGGCGCTTTGTAAGATCCTGATCTTCAACTTGTCACCATCAAAGTCGACCATTCTCTCCATATCTATTACACCGTCTACGTACTGCTTGCTTTTAGAGTCGTAGTTTGCTGATAACTGATTGTTGCCCTTCTTTTCGATACTAGGTGAGTCTGTGTCAAATGTCTGGAATGTAATTGAAGCGAGCTTTCTATCTCTTTCTTCATCCTTTCTATCTTGAATCAACGCCTGCTTCTCTCGCTCGGCCGTAGCACGTTTTGACGCGTCCCGGAAAAACTGGTAGGTAAGAACTGCGGCGCTCAATATTGCAAGAACTAAAAAGGTTCCAAAGAATCCAATAAATAGAGACCAGAAAATTGTCCTGTTCCACTTCTTGGTAGCTCTTTCAGTTGCCGTTGCATCTATTACCAAATTCAGACCGCGTTGACGCATTTCATCATTAAGTTGATGAGCAGCCTCGATTTGAAGTCCTGCACTGGCAGAGACTCCAGCCATCCCCATACCAACAGAACTTCGCCTTCCAATAAACGGTAGCAGGAGTGCTATACCTACACGTTTTGTAGCGCTTGCCGTATCAACTTTTGCTCCGGTGCTTATATCTAAAGTCGATCCATCTTTTTTTATGAACTTATATTCATTTGTCCACAATGCTTGAGTACAGCGTACTTCAGCCACATCTGAGTATTTTAATTCGACGACAAACTTACCTCTCTCAAAAAATTTCAGACTTTTTTCACCAAGAACAATCAGAGAGTTTCCAATTTGGTTAGTTGTTGAGTTTCTTGAGCTGGCTACAAACACGGGGTCGAGAATATTGATATTCCCCTTCTTAATTTGTGTCTTTAAAAATATTCTGCGCCTATACTCAAAATATATAAACACTGAAGATACTACCAGAACCAGAATTAAGTAGGCCAAGAAGTCACTCATTTATGTAAGTATATCAAAATTTATTCAACTTGTGTTTAAATTAATACATTCAGGTATTAATTTAGTATGAAAAACCATAAAATCTTTACCACCAGTGTTTCAGATGTATATCCTCACTATGTAGCCAAAGCTGAAAGAAAAGGCCGAACCAAAGAGGAGGTTGATGACGTTATTTGTTGGCTTACTGGATATAGTCAGGCTGAGTTCGAGACTGAACTTAGCAAAAAGACGGACTTTGAGGCTTTCTTTAATAAAGCACCTATGAAGAATCCATCAAGATCACTAATCACTGGTGTGGTTTGTGGTATTAGAGTTGAAGAGCTAGAAGAAGGCACCATGAAGGAGATCCGCTATCTTGATAAGTTAGTCGATGAACTTGCCAAAGGCAAATCAATGGACAAGATTCTCCGTGACGTCACAAAATAAACTAGTTTATAATTCAACTTGTTGTTTAGGTTTGTCGGGGAAGTTAACCTCGTCCCACAATTCTATATACTCAGGTTTTAATACCCAGTATGCCCTACTATCTGACGTGTCCTTTCTCACCTCCTCAAGCCTGCTGTCTTTTTGGCCGAACTTAGCTCCATAGATTTCGTGCACCTTATCAGAATCTTCAACTGATAAACGGAAAGCCTTACCGGATATTTGAATCGCTTGTTTTTTATCAACATCATTGACAATTGTTACCGCCACTTCTGGATTGCTCTCGATCTCAACTGAATGTCGGCGTTTGCGATTTGATGTCCAATATATGTTACCGTTGTCATCACCGGCAAAGTATAAATTACATACCCATAGCTTACCATTATCTTGAGTCGCAAGTTGCATTAGCTTGTTATTATCAATAAACTGCTGAAAAATATCTTTAATGTTCATGGTCTAATTGTATAACAAGATACTATGTAAACGCATATAATATATTGTGTTTTTACTTATAGCCTTCAGCTTGGGCTTCAAACATCTCTTTATAGAGTCCACCGTGCTTGATTAGCTCCTCGTGTGTCCCGTACTCGGTGATCTTGTGGTTTTCCATGACGATAATTTGATCGGCTTTTCTAACAGTACTGAATCTGTGACTTACAATTAAAGTCGTTCTAGCGCCATGAGAAGCATAAAGGTTATTGAATATTTTATACTCCGCTTTTGCATCAACTGCGCTGGTCGGTTCGTCCAAAATCATGACAGATCCGTCTCGCAGTATTGCCCGAGCAACGCCCAGTCTTTGTATTTGACCACCAGATAAGCCTGATCCATCATCAAACGAGTTATCTAGTCTTTGATCCAAACCATTCTCAAGCTTCTGAACGTAACCCCGAGCATCAACTTGATCAAGAGCATCCCAGATTTGCTTATCGCTAACTTTTCGCTGGACTCCCATAAGTAGATTATCTCTAATAGTTAGGTGACTTAAAATCAAAAAATCTTGGCTCAAATTTGATAGCGCTTGGTAGTAACTCTCCTGCTCAATATCCTTAATATCAACACCGTTTACAGTTATAGATCCCAAGCTTGGCAAGTACTGCCTAAGCAGAAGTTTTAGTATTGTCGACTTGCCTGCACCGTTTTCTCCTACTAGAGCAAGCCTGCTCGATGGAGCGATAATAAATGACACGTCCTCTAAAACGTGTTCTTTGCTGGTAGGATAAGAGAAGTAGACGTTTTTAAACTCAATAGTCAGTGGTGATTTTACTTTTACTGTGCCATTTTTAATTGCTGGCTCAGTCTCATAAACCTCGTTGAAGTTTCCGATATTAATCGACATCTCATGGAGTGATTCAAATGAGGTAGCCAAAGCTGTTGCTGAGTTACTAGCCTGCTCAAGTAAACCACGCAGAAATATAAACTTATCAATACCAAGTGTTCCAGCAATCAGTAGACGGATAAAATAGATCGATGCAAAAAATGATACAAGTGGCTCAAACAACTCAGAGACTACATCGGGCCAAAATAACTTTTTATCAGTCTTAAAAAACTCATCTTGCGATTTATTCATATTAACTCGCCAAGATGAGACCAGTTTTTTAAAAGCATTCATAACTCTGATCTCAGGCATAGTCTCTGGATCAATTAGTACCCACCTGGATCTATACGCAATCCGCTCGATTGGCTCTACTTTTTTATATGTCTCCTCATAGATTCGATTTTGCTTTATTCTTATCAAACTAACTGGTATTACCGAAATTATGATCAGCGCGCCCACTACCGGTGAAACAAAAATAATTGCCCCGATCGCACTTACAAATCTTACAAGTGAGCTGATTGCCCAAGACGTCTCGCTAACAAACCTTACTATTTGATTGAGACTATCTTGAGCACGACCAATCTTAGTATTAAATTCCTGATTATCAAACTGCTCTTGGCTGAGCTCATAAATCTTATTAAACAGTCTCTCGTTCGTGGCAAGCTCAAGTTTTTGTCTAAATCTTTTATCAAATATCTCGTTTAATTTATTAACAATCACGTTTAAAAAAGCTTGAGCTAGTAGTACCCCAAGCCAGAGATATATATCGCTAGATTTACCTTTACCAAATGCTACGCTTGTAGCGCTACCTAAAAACTTAGCCCCAAAGTAAGTAAATGCGATTGAGCTAACTCCATCATAGATACTCCAGCCAATGTTCCAGCCAGAATAAAATTTTGAAGTCTGAACCTGAAGTTTCAAAACCCAAAAAAACGATCCCAATTTTTTTATCATGCCCCGATTATAACTCAAACTTAGTAAAACTTATTACCCTGAAGATATTGACTATTTATCAGCGAGACGTGAGGGTAGTAACGGCCATCTGCAACGGCTTTTCTAGCGTCAGAATTATCCTCTCCATAGTAGTCGCTGTACTTGATATCTTTTTTAGATGATAAATTAACAGTAGCGATAATCTCCTTCCCTTCGACCTTCTTAGTGTATCTCAAATAGCCTAACTCAATTAATGCCCGCCACCCTTGATGAGGCAACGGCTCTAAGAATATCTGATTAAACTGCTCAAAAAATATTTCGTTTCCTTCTGAGTCCCAGCCAGTATCAGTCATAGCCTGATTGAAAGTAGCTAGTTGTGCTTTTACATCACCCTGTTGCTCATTTAAAACTACATCCTGAGTTGTGTAGCAGGATGTAATTTTAGATTTTAAGTCGTAAGAACAATCAGTCTT